>NZ_JADWYO010000027.1 GCF_022414595.1 Streptomyces sp. MUM 203J
GCGGTGAGGAGTTGGCGGGCTTCGTCGGTGGTGAGGGGTTCGAAGCGGCGGGGCCGTGGGGTGCCGGGGTCGGCGAGCCGGTCCCGGACGGCGGCGGACTCCGCCTGCCAGGTGTCGAGCCGGTGCCGCAACTCCCGCCTGCGCCCGTCGTCCAGGAGCGCGCGGGACGCGGCGTCCGGGGTGGCGAAACCGGCCTTGTACGCGGCCTCCGCGAGCCTGCCGTCCGCCTCCTGCAGCCGCCGGGCGGCCTCCTCCAGGGCACGTACGGCGTCGTGGGCGGCGGCGACGGCGGCGATGCGCCGCTCCAGGACGGCGGCCCGCTCCGCGACGGTGCCGCCGCCCTCGCCCAGGGCCCGGGCCAGGTCTGCGTCGAGCACGGACTGCTGCTGGTCCAGCGCCTCGCGGCGGGAGGTACGGGCGGCGGCGCGCAGTTCGGCCTGCTGCCGCTCCTGAAGCCGCCGCACGTGCTCCCGCTCGGCCTGGTCGAGCTCCTCGCGTACGGCGTGGGTGCCCCCCGCCAGCGCCCGGGCCCGGTCGCGCTCCCGCTCCAGTGCGTCCACGGCCGCGCCCAGCTCCGCGACGGTGGGCGCGACGAGAGGGGCGCCCGCGCCACGCCCCGCGTCCGTGCCGCCCGCCCGGCCGTCGCCCTGCTCCGGGCCCGTGCCGGGTTCCGGGGCCGCGGCTTCCGCGGCCGCCGCGGTGAAGTTCTCGCGCAGGACGGCCAGCTGCCGTTCCGCGGTGGTGCGGGAGGTGTCGGCGCGGGTGTGGGTCTCGTACGCCGTGTCCTCGGCGGCCCGGTCGACGTGGCCGTCCGCGGGGCGGGCCGGGGCAGGGTGGTCGGTGGCGCCGCAGACGGCGCACGGGTCGCCGTCGGTGAGCCCGGCCGCGAGTTCGGCGGCGATGCCCCGCAGTCGACGTTCCCGCAGGTCGAGCCAGGTCTCGTGGGCGCGGTTGGCTTCCTCCCGGGCAGCCGTCAGGCGGGCCTCGGCCGCCTGTACGTCGACGGCGAGGGCGTCACGGCGGCGGGCGGCGTCCAGTCGGCGGCGGGCCGGGGCCAGCCGCCCCGCCAGATGCTCGGCGCGGGTCGCGGCCTCCTGGGCGGCGTCCAGCCGCTCCTGGAGGACGCCCCGCCGGGCCTCCCAGCCGTCCAGCCAGGTGGCGGCCTCGTGCAGGATCTCGTCGTCGGCGCGGGCCTGCCGGTCGAGTTCGGCGCGCTCGTGGACGATCTCCGCACGGCGCCGCTCCGCCAGCGCGGCGGCCTCCAGTCCGGCGAGGTCCTGTCGGAGGGAGCGGTCGAGTGCGGCGAGCCGGTCGGTTCCGGCCTGGGAGAGGGCGTCGGGCAGCGCTGCTTTCGCATGCGCGTGCGCGGCCTCGGCGGCGCCGTGCTCACGCTCGGCGTCGGCACGCAGGGCGAGCGGCCCGGCGACCCGCTCGGCACGGTCGGCCTCCTCGAGCCGGGCCTCCCAGGCGTCGCGTTCGCCGCGCCGGGCCTCCAGGTCGGCGGCGCGGCGCCGGGCGTCCTCGTACTGACCGCGGCGGGCCGCTCGCTCGCGCTCCTGGTCGAGGGCATGGTGGGCGGCGGCCTGCCGGGACTCGGCGTCGAGCAGGGCGAGTCCGGCGGCGTCCCGGGCCTCCCGGGCACCGGACCGGGCGACGGCCGCCCAGACGAGCACGGCCTCCGCGAGCCCCGGTTCGCCGGGGGAGCCCTCAGCGGCGGGCCAGCCGCGGGCGGCGTTTCCGGCGGCCTGCGCCATGCGGTGTGCGAGGGCGAGCAGCCGCTGGTCGCCTGCCTCGACCTGCTTCTGGGCGCCTCGCCGCAGCTCGGCCAGGCGCTCCTCGACAGCGGCGAACCGGCGGGTGTCGAACAGCCGCCCGAGGAGCCTGCCCCGTGCTTCGGCGTCGGCGCGCAGGAAACGTGAGAAGTCGCCCTGGGGCAGCAGGACGACCTGGCAGAACTGCTCCCGGTTCATGCCGAGGAGCTGGCCGATCTCCTCCCCGATCTCCTGGTGCGAACGGCTGAGCCCGGCCCAGACACCCGTCTCGGGGTCCTGCTCCTCCAGGAGTGACTGGGCCCTCTCGGTGGTGAAGCCGCCGCCGCGCTTCCTGGGACGGGGCTGGGCGGGGCGCCGGGTGAGCCGCAGCCGCCGTCCCGCCACGGTCAGTTCGAGGACCACCTCGGTGGGGGTGCCGCCGGGGGCGTGGTCGCTGCGCAGCGGGGCGCCGGGCGACTGCCGGGCGCCGGGCACGGAGCCGTACAGGGCGAAGCAGACGGCGTCGAGTACGGATGTCTTGCCGGCACCGGTTGCGCCGTGGAGGAGGAAGAGCCCGGCGGCGGACAGGGCGTCGAAGTCGATGTCCTGGCGGGTGCCGAAGGGGCCGAAGGCGGTGACGTGGAGCCGGTGCAGCCTCATCGGGTCACCTCACGGGACGCCTCGCGCTCACGGGCGGCGAGGTCGGCGCGTACGTCCTCGAAGGCGCCCTGGAGCGCGGCCTTCTCACGGAGGTCGGGGGCCGCGCCGCCCCGGACGTGGGTCACGAAGTCCTCCGCGATCTCGTGGTCGGTGCGGCCCCTGAGACGGCGGGCGTACGAGAGGTGCGCGGGGTCGTCGCCGTCGCCCTCGGGCTCGAAGACGAGGTTCAGGGTGTGCGGGAACCGTTCGGTGAGCCTGGCCATGGGGTCGGCGGGCCGTACGGCGTCGGTGAGGGTGGCCTCCACCCACGCGTCCTCGTGGGGACCGAGCGCCGGGTCGTCGAGGAGCCGGTCGAGGGTGCCTCGGATCCGGGCGAGCGGCCGGGGCACGGGGCAGTCGATCCGCTCGGCGTCGATCTCACCGGCGGGACCGAGGTCGATGAGCCACATCGTCTTGCGGTGCCGCCACTCGGAGAAGGAGTACGCGAGCGGGGAACCCGAGTAGCGCACCCGCTCGGTGAGTCGCTGGCTGCCGTGCAGGTGCCCGAGGGCCACGTAGTCGACGCCGTCGAAGACGGCGGCGGGCACGGCGGCGGCACCGCCGACGGTGATGTCCCGCTCGCTGTCGCTCGGTTCGCCGCCCGCGACGAAGGCGTGCGCGAGGACGACGGAGCGCGTGCCGGCCGGGCGGATCGCCAGATCGGCACGGACCCGGTCCATGGCCGCGGTGAGGACGGCCTGGTGGGAGGCCCTGCGGGTGCCGAACCGCTCGCGTACGAGGGACGGTTCGAGGTAGGGGAGGCCGTAGAAGGCGACCTCGCCGTGCGGCCCGTCGCGGAGGAGGACGGGGACGCCGATGCCGTCCGGGTCGGTGCGCAGGTGGATGCCCGCGTGCTCCATCAGCCCCGCGCCGACGCCGAGGCGGCGTGCCGAATCGTGGTTGCCGGAGATCATCACCGTGGGGACACCGGCGTCCGCGAGCCGGTGCAGGGCTGCGTCGAAGAGTTCCACGGCGGCCAGGGGCGGCACGGCTCGGTCGTATATGTCCCCCGCGACGACGACCGCGTCCACGTCGCGGTCCCGCACCACGGCCACGAGGCGGTCGAGGAAGGCTGCCTGGGCGTCGAGCAGGCCGACGCGGTGGAAGGACCGTCCCAGGTGCCAGTCCGACGTGTGCAGGAGTCTCATGATCGGTGAGGGTAGCGGGAGAGTCTGACAACGGGTGCGGTTCGGACGGACCGGCCGGCGGCGCCCACGGCGACCGGGCACCGATCCGTGCGGCGTCCACCGGGGCGGGGCGCCCGGCCGCCAGGGACCGGGCGGGCCGTTCAGGTCTCCCCGTACGCCTCGCCGCCGGGTTCGAAGGCAGCTGTTCCGGCGGTGGCGTCCGCGAGCCAGCGGCGGAAGGCGTCGACGTCCGCGTCGGGCAGGCCGATCTCGATCTCCACGGCGTCCCCGTACCGTACGTCGCGGACGGCCCTCCCGGTGGAGCGCAGGTCGCTCTGGAGCTTCCCGGCGCGCTGGTGGTCGACCGTGACCGTGCCGAGCCGGTAGCGGCGGCGGGTGACGGTGCCGAGCGCGTCCAGGGCCTCCCCCACGACGCCTCCGTACGCGCGGATCAGCCCGCCGGCGCCGAGCTTCACGCCGCCGTAGTAGCGGGTGACGACGGCCACGACGTACCGGACCTCGCGGCGCGTGAGCATCTGGAGCATGGGTACACCCGCGGTGCCGCCCGGCTCTCCGTCGTCGCCTGCCCTCTGCACGGAGGCATCGGCGCCGATGACGTAGGCGAAGCAGTTGTGAGTGGCCGTGGGGTGCTCCCGGCGGACGCGGGCGACGAAGTCCTGCGCCTCCTGCTCCGTCGCGGCGGGGGCGAGCGCGCAGATGAAGCGGGACCGGTTGATCTCGGACTCGTGTACGCCCTCACGCGCCACCGTCAGGTACTGCTCCTGCATTCCGCCACCCTAACGGCTCGGCCTACCCGTCCGTCGCGGAGCCCTGGGACGGGGACTGCAGGTCCAGGCGGCGCAGTGCGTCGTCCCACGCGAGCGGGAGCTCGTCGGTGGTCACCTCCCAGAAGGTGAAGGCCGAGTCCCGCGTCGTCGCCCGAAGCTCCCGCATGATGCCGCGGTGCGGTTCGGCCTTGGCGTAGGCGTACAGGGCGTCGCGGTCCCGCCACGCGGACAGCGTGTAGAAGGTGCGCTTGAGGGGCCGGGCCACAAGGGAGGCGCCGTAGACGCCGGGCGCCCGGTTGACCTGGCGCCAGGCCGCCAGGGACCTGAGGAAGAACCGCGGAACGTGCCGGAGTGAGCGGACCTCGAAGCGGGAGGCCATGACGAAGGCGGGGACGTGGGGCGGGGCGGGGTTGGGGCTGGTCCAGGGAAGGGTGGGCATACGAGGGCTCCTCACAGGCAGGGTGGATCCGAGGACGCACACACAAATTAGAGAGTGGCACTATCCATAAATAGATAGTGCCACTCTCCAATTGAGTCGGCAACCGCCCTCCCCGGAATGCAGGCACCCCACCGGACGGTTTCCCCAGAGCGATCAGCACACAGGAGGCGACACCATGACCGCACAGAGCGAGGCCGGGACGGCGGACGGCGGCGAGCAGGAGACGGTCCGCAGGATTCTGACCGGCCTCGGGGACACCTGGGCCGTCGTGGGGCTGTCCGGCAACCGCTCCCGTGCGGCCTACGGCGTGGCCCAGGTGCTTCAGCGGCTCGGCAAGCGGATCGTGCCCGTGCACCCGAAGGCGGAGACGGTCCTCGGGGAGCAGGGATACACCTCCCTGGCCGAGATCCCCTTCCCCGTCGACGTCGTGGACGTCTTCGTCCGCAGCGAACTGGCCGGCACCGTCGCGGACGAGGCAGTGGCGAAGGGGGCGAAGGCCGTGTGGTTCCAGCTGGGAGTCATCGACGAGGAGGCCTACGCGCGCACGCGCGCGGCGGGCCTGGACATGGTGATGGACCGCTGCCCGGCCATCGAGGTGCACGGCCTGCGGTAAGCCGCCACCGCTCCGGCCGCCTCCGCCCTCAGCGGACCGGCGGGACCGAGACCGCCATGGTCATCTCGACGGGCCCGTCACCGTCGTTGCGGTAGGCGTGGGGGACATTCGACTCGAAGACGGCCGACACCCCGGCAGGAACCCGGTGTTCCACCCCGTCGACGACGAGGGTCAGCTCACCCGCCGTCACATGCAGCAGCTCCGTCGTGCCCTCCGGATGCGGATCGGAACTGCTGGCGTCACCGGGCATCAGGGACCAGGCCCACAGCTCCAGCGGGCCGCGGGCCTCGGTGCCGACCAGCAGGGTGGTATGACTGCCCGCCGGGGTGGACCACATGCGGACCGCCTGATCGGGCGACACCAGGCGGACCTGCGGGCCGCTCTCGAAGTCCAGGAGGGTCGTGATGGAGACCCCCAGCGCGTCCGCGAGCTTCACCGTCGTACCGACACTGGGATTGGTCCTCGCCTGCTCGATCGCGATGATCATGCCCCGGCTGACCCCGGAGCGGGCGGCGAGCGCATCCAGCGTGAAGCCCCGCTCACCGCGCCAGCGCTTGAGGTTACGGGCGAGCGCCTGGGTGAGCTGATCGAGGTCAGACACGTTCCGTCCAATATTCTGGATGACAGAGTTCAATAGAGTGAACTACGGTGTGGTTCACCGCACGCTATTCACCGTTCACCGCACTGTACTGCGAGGCACCATGACCGCCCTGTTCGCCCTGGCCACCAGCCTGCTGTGGGGGCTGGCCGACTTCGGCGGCGGGCTGCTCACCCGCCGGATACCGGCGCTGACCGTCGTCGCCGCCTCCCAGACCGTCGCCGTCGTGGTGCTCGGGGCGGTCGTGGTGGCCACCGGGGGCTGGAGCGAGGCGGGACCACGGCTGTGGTTCGCGGTCGGCGCGGGCCTGCTCGGGCCCGTCGCGATGCTCGCCTTCTACAAGGCGCTGGCCATGGGCCCCATGGGCGTGGTGTCCCCGCTCGCCTCGCTGGGCGTGGTCGTGCCCGTTTCGGCCGGCCTGTTCGCGGGCGAGCTGCCCGGGTTCCTCCAGTTCGCCGGGGTGGGCGTCGCGGTGGCGGGCGTGGTGCTGGCCGGCGGGCCGGAGCTGCGCGGGGCGCCGGTGCAGCGGCAGACCGTCCTGCTCACACTGATCGCCGCGTTCGGGTTCGGCGGGGTCATGGTGCTGATCGCGGAGGCCTCGACGACGGTCACGGGGCTGTTCCTGGCGCTGTTCGTGCAGCGGGTGACCAATGTCGCGGTCGGCGGTGCGGCGCTGTGGGTGTCGGTGCGGCGCGGCGGGCGGGCGCTGCCGGAGGACGGCGGCGGTCCGCGTGTGCTGTGGGCCTCGCTGCCCGCGCTGGCGTTCGTCGGCCTCGCGGACGTGGCGGCGAACGGTACGTACGCGATCGCCGCGCAGAGCGGTCCGGTGGCGGTGGCGGCGGTGCTGGCGAGCCTCTATCCGGTGGTGACGGCTCTGGCGGCGCGCGGTGTCCTGAAGGAGCGCCTGCGTGCGGTCCAGGCGGCGGGTGCGGGGCTGGCCCTGGCGGGCTCGGTGCTGCTCGCGTCGGGCTGACGCCTCCGGTCCGGGCGGGAACCGGCGGCTCAGGCCTGCTGCTGCCAGTGAGCCAGCGCGGCGAGCTGAGCGGCCGTCACATGCCCGGGTATCGGCTCGGGCGCGGGGGTGCGCAGCGGCGGCTGCCATCCCTCGTCCGGGTCCCAGCGCCGTACGACCCGGGCGGGCGCTCCGGCGACCACCGCGCGGTCGGGGACCTCGCCCCGCACGACGGCTCCGGCCGCGACCACCACGTTGCGGCCCAGCCGGGCACCCGGGAGGATCACCGCGCCGGTGCCGAGCCAGCAGCCGGGACCGATCTCGACCGGAGCCGAACGCGGCCACTGCCGCCCGACCGGCTCGTGCGGATCGTCATAGCTGTGGTTGGTCGAGGTGATGTAGACGTACGGCCCGCAGAAGGTGTCCGCACCGATCGTCACCGGGGCGTCCGCCACCACATGGCTGCCGCGTCCGAGCACGACACCGTTGCCGAGGGTGACCACCGGATCCGGCCCCAGGTCGAGCCCGGGCAGCATCCCGGCGCTGAGCGTGACCTGCTCCGCGATGATGCAGCACTCCCCCAGCTCGATCCACTGCTCACCGAACACCGTGCCCTGAGGGAACGCCAGCTTCGTGCCCGCGCCGATCCGCCGGAACCGCGTCGGCCCCGGCCGCTCGGCGGTCACGGCCCCGTGCTCCTGCGCCCAGCGCCAGCCCCGGTGCACCGCACGGGAGAGCGCGCGGCGCCGCCACGCGGCGAGCGACGAGAGCGAGAACGTGTTTCTGTTCCTGGACACCCGGACACGTTAGTGGCCCTGATCATCGCTGACGGGAGCCGGACGCTGTGATGTTCGCCCCACCGCGGGGGCGGTGTGCCGCGTCGCATACGGTTCCCGTGGCGCGACGACGTACGAGGAGCTGAGGATGAGCGAACAGCGGGAGCAGGCGTTGGTCACCGCGGTGGGCGGCAAGGCGCCGGAGGTGGACGACAGCGCCTTCGCCGCGCCGACGTCCGTGGTGGTGGGCGAGGTGTCGCTGGCGGCGGGCTCCAGCGTCTGGTACCACGCGGTGCTGCGCGGCGACTGCGGGCCGATCGCCGTGGGTGAGGACAGCAACATCCAGGACAACTGCACCGTGCATGTGGACCCGGGCTTCCCGGTGACGGTGGGCGCGCGGGTCTCGGTGGGGCACAACGCGGTCCTGCACGGCTGCACCGTCGAGGACGACGTGCTGGTCGGCATGGGCGCCACGGTCCTGAACGGCGCGCACATCGGCGCGGGCTCGCTGGTCGCCGCACAGGCACTTGTCCCGCAGGGGATGCGGGTCCCGCCCGGGTCGCTGGTCGCGGGGGTGCCCGCGAAGGTGCGGCGGGAGCTGACGGCCGAGGAGCGCGAGGGCATCCGGCTGAACGCCGCCATGTACGGGGACCTCGCCCGCGCCCACCGCGAGGCGCACGGCGCCGCTTGAGGGCCGGGCCCTGCGGGCAGCCCGCCCGACGCACCCGAGGGGGTACGGGACCGGTGAGCGGTCCCGTACCCCCTCGGGGCCCGTGAGGTCAGCCCTTCGAGGCACCGGCCGGGACGGACTCCTGGTCCGGCCGGGCACCGTCCAAGGCCGCGGCGGCCCGCTCGGCCGCCGACCTGGCCGCGGCCTTCTTGGCCCGCTGCTTGATCACCAGCATCGATGTGAGCCCCACGGCGACGGCCAGGACGAGGCCGACCCACGAGAACCGCTTCAGCCAGGCCTCCGCGACGATCCCCACCGAGTAGATGACGGCGGTCGTGCCGCCCGCCCAAAGGATCCCGCCGAAGACGTTGGCGATCAGGAACTTCCAGTACGGCATCCGCAGCACGCCGGCCAGCGGGCCCGCGAAGATCCGCAGCAGGGCGACGAACCGGCCGAAGAAGACGGCCCACATGCCCCACTTCTCGAAGGACCGCTCGGCCATCGCGATGTTGGCCTCGCTGAAGTGGCCCGGGAACTTGCCGCCCAGCCAGGTCAGCAGCGGCCTGCCTCCCCTGCGGCCGATCGCGTAGCCGATGGAGTCGCCGATGATCGCGCCCGCGGTGGCGCAGGCGCCGAGCACCCACGGGTTGATCTCGCCGTGCTGGGAGGCCAGGAGAGCGGAGCTGACCAGCACGATCTCGCCCGGCAGGGGGATTCCGAGGCTTTCGAGCCCGATCACCACACCCACCAGGATGTAGATGCTGAGCGGTGGCACCGTCTCAAGCCACTCCTGGACGTGCAACGCCGGTTCCTCCGTTGTGTCGACCTGCGGGAACGAGGGTGGAGCGGGCAGCCTACCTGTTCCCGCCGACAACCCCTCGGCTGTGGATCACCACAGGAGACGCCCGGGCGGACGCGAGGGTTGCCCCGCAGGTGGACACAGCGCGGAGAAACGCGACCGCCCCCGCACCGGAAGGGTGCGGGGGCGGGAGACGGGAGGCCCGTCAGGCGTTCGGGCGCAGGGTCCAGGTGATGGTCATCTCCCCGGTCACTCCGCCGTCCTCGCGAGTGATCTCGATACGGACCGGGAACTCTGGGCGCTGCCCGGCATCGAGTTCCGCGATGACCTCGTCGCGGGTGCGGCCCAGGGTGGCGGTCGCCGTGACGACGCCCATCGCGAGCTTCTTGTACGCGATCTCGGACCGGACGGCGAGCGGAACGGCCCGGCCCATCTGGTCACCGAAGGCACCGATGACGATGGCGCCGCTGGCGGACTCGCCCAGGGTGAACATCGCGCCCGCGTGCGGGCCGCCCACGTGGTTGTGGAAGTCCTTCTGGTCGGGCAGGCGCAGCACCGCGCGGTCGGCGGTCGCCTCGACGACCTCCAGGTTCAGGGTCCTGGCCATGGGAACCGTGGCCAGCAGCATCTCGCCGATGTTCGGCAGCGTGTCGGACATACCCAGAAGTTACCAGGCAGTAGCAAGGGCGGGGAACCCCTGTCGCCGACGGCGGAGAGCCCGACCCCCCGCACTCCCCGGTGATCCGGCCCGGGGCGGCCATGACTCCCATCACCCCGCCCCTCTATGGTTACTGGCCATGTGGCCAGGACAGCAGCCGCCCGGGGGCGAGCAGAACCCGCAGGACCCGAACACACCCCAGCCCTACCGGCAGCCGGGGTATCAGCAGCCGAACCCGTATCAGCAGCCGGGAATACCCGGCCAGCCACCGGCTCAGCCCGGCCGGCCGCCGCAGCCGGAGTACGGCAGCCCCAACCCTTACCAGCAACCGACCGTGCCGCAGTACGCCGTGCCCGGGCATCAGCCCGGCGCACCGACCCCGCCTCCGGGGAAGGACGGCGGCGACCGCAGGACCACGGCGGTCGTCGCGTCGGCGGCGGCGTTCGCCGTCCTGGTGACCGCCGGGGTGACCGGGTACCTCGTCCTCGGTGACGACGGCGGGAAGACGACCGCGAACGACGGCCCGAAGCCCTCACAGAGCTCGTCCGCGTCCGCCGACCCGTCCACCGCCCCTCCCGTCGTCGACAACCCGCGCGGCGGTGACAAGGCCGCGAAGCCGACCGTCTCCGGCTGGAAGGTCGTCTACAACCCCAAGTGGGGCACGGTGTTCGACGTTCCGGGCGACTGGGAGGTCAAGGGGTCCGGCTGGATCATCGGCCTGGAGGACGAGAAGAAGGGCGACGGCTCGCTCCTCCAGGGCATGGGCATGTCCTCTCCCGCCTACTTCAAGAGCGAGTGGTGCACGTACGACGACGACAAGGACGGCAAGGAGGACAGCTGGGAGCTGGCGACGACCGGCACCAAGGGCGCACAGGGCGCGAAGAACACCGAGGAGGCCGCCCGCATCGCCGCCGGAAGCTGGGTCTGGGCGGCGTACGCGCAGAGCGAGCCCCAGGAGAACATCAAGATCAGCAAGGCTGAGGCGTACACGAGCACGTCCGGCCTGGAGGGCCATGTCGCCACCGCGAGCGCGGACGGCCTGAAGCACCCTCACAAGTGCGCGACCGACGGCAAGTCCATCGCGTTCGCCTTCAAGAACGCCAAGGGGGACTTCTCGACCTGGGTCCTGTACGCCCCGAAGGGCGTCAAGGACGAGGTGCCGGACGCCACGATCAAGAAGATCCTCAGCACGGTGCGCCTCGCCGAGGCCTCGGGCGAGGCCTCCTGACCGCTCGGGAGAGGCCCCGCCACTCGGCGTGGGAGGTCCTGTCAGCCGATGCCGAAGGCGCCGTCGGGCGGTACGGGTGACGCCACGGCGTCTTCGTCCCGTACCGTCGGCGCGCCTCCGGTGAGGCGGATCAGCGCCGGGCCGTGCTCCACGCGCGCGGGGAACGGATCGCCTGCCGCGAGCCGCGCCAGCCGGGCGGTGTCCACCGGGACGTGCGAGGCGACGAGCACGAGGTTGCCGAAGCGCCGTCCGCGCAGCACGGCCGGCTCCGCGATCAGCGCCAGCTCCTCGAACACGGCCCCGAAGGTGGCCAGCTGGGAGCGGAGGAACGTGAAGGGCGCGCCGTCGGCGAGGTTCGCCGCGTACTGCCCGCCCGGCCGCAGCACCCGTGCCACCTCGCGCGCGTACTCGACCGACGTGAGGTGCGCGGGCACCCGCGAGCCCCCGAACACATCCCCCACCACCAGATCCGCCGAGCCCGTCGGCGCCTCCTCCAGCCACTCCCGCGCGTCCGCCGCGTGTACGTGGATGCCCCGTCCGTCCGGTCCGGGTTCGGGCACGGGGAGGTGCTCCGCTACCAGGGCGAGCAGGCCCCGGTCGGCCTCGACGACGTCCTGGCGGGAGCCCGGCCGGGTCGCGGCGACGTAGCGCGGCAGCGTGAGCGCCCCGCCGCCCAGGTGGACGACGCCGAGCGGGAGGCCCTCGCCGAGCGCGCAGTCCACGACATGCGCGAGCCTGCGCGCGTACTCGAACTCCAGGTGGGTCGGCTCGTCCAGGTCGACGTACGACTGGGGCGCACCGTCGACGGTCAGCAGCCAGGCCCGCTCCCGGTCGACGTCCGGCATGAGCTTGGCGGTGCCGCCGTCGACGGCGCGGAGTACGGGCAGGGGCTCGGTCACCACCCCATTCTCCCAGCCTCGGCCGCGGCTACCGCACCTCGGTCACCGTGCCCGAACCCACCGTGCGCCCGCCCTCCCGCATCACGAAACCGAGACCGGGCTCCAGCGGTACCTCACGGCCCAGCTCGACCGTCATGGTGACCGTGTCCCCGGGCCGGGCGACGGCCGCGTCCCCCAGGTCGACGGCCCCGACGACATCGGCCGTGCGGATGTGGAACTGCGGCCGGCAGCCGGTCGGGACAGGCGCAGCCCGCCCGCCCCCGGCCGCCGGCAGCACGTGCACCCGCGCGGTGAAGCGGCGCCGCGGCGCGACGCTGCCGGGCGCGGCCACGACGTGCCCGCGGCGTACCGCACCGCGCGGCACCCCGCGCAGCAGCAGGGCGACGCTGTCGCCGGCCTGGGCGGACTCCATGGGCCTGCCGAACGCCTCCAGACCCGTGACGACGGTCTCCGGAGCGCCGGCGCCCAGCACCTGGACCCGGTCCCCGGTCCGTACCGTGCCGCGCTCGACGGCACCGGTGACCACGGTGCCGCGCCCGGTGACGGTGAGCACGTTCTCGACGGCCAGCAGAAACGGCCCGTCCACATGCCGCTCGGGCACCGGCACATAGGTGTCGACGGCGTCGAGCAGCGCCTCGACGGCACGGGTCCAGCGCGGGTCGCCCTCCAGCGCCCGGAGCCCCGAGACCCGGACGACCGGGACGGTGCCGCCGCCGTAGCCGTGAGCGGTGAGCAGCTGGCGTACCTCCAGCTCCACGAGGTCGGTGAGTACGTCGTCGCCCGCGTCGGCCTTGCTGAGGGCGACGACGATGTGGTCGACACCGACCTGGCGGGCGAGCAGCACGTGCTCGGCGGTCTGCGGCATGATCCCGTCGGGCGCGGAGACCACGAGGATGGCGCCGTCGAGCCGGGCCGCGCGGGTGGCCATGTTCGTGACGTAGTCGGCGTGGCCGGGCATGTCGACGTGCGCGTAGTGGCGGGTGTCCGTCTCGTACTCGACCTGCGCGCTGTCGATGGCGGTGCCGCGCCGTGCCTCCTCGGTCGCCCGGTCGATCCGGTCGAACGGGACGAAGGCGCCGGTGCCGCGCTCACCGAGCACCTTGGTGATGGCGGCGGTGAGCGTGGTCTTGCCGTGGCCGACGTGCCCCATGGTGCCGATGTTGAGATGCGGCTTGGTACGGACGTAGGGGGTCTTGGACATGGCTGGACGGTTCCTTCCCGGAACTGACGCGTGTCGAAGTGCCGGACCCCTCCGCCTTGCCGACCCTCCCCCCCTGCGGGGTCCGCCGGACGATCGTCCCGGGAAGGGTCAGCTTCGGGCGCCGTCCGGGACGACGGCGGCAGCCTTCGGCGCGTCCGCGAGCGCGGACGACGCTGCGAGGAAGGCATACCGGACCATGGCGTCGATGCTGCCGTGACCGGTGACGCTCCGTCGACCGGTTTTTCGGGTGGGCCGCGCCCTCCGGAGGGACCCCGCCGCGCGGTGCCCGCCACCCGTGGCGCCGTCCGGTTCCTGTTCCGCGGGCGTGGTCCGTCACGGCGATCACGGGCGCGTGTCGGTTACGCTCCCCGGATGCTCGAGCCCGTCGTCCGGCCGTCGCAGGCCGGCCTCACCCTCCGCCGCTCCAGGGCGCTGCTGTCGCCCTGGTCGCGGCTGGCCCTGCTGGCCGTCCTGCTCGCGAGCGGCGCGGCGGCCGTCGTGGCCTACGAGCCGCACCGGCTGCTGGCGGACGGCGGCTGGCCACCTCAGGTGAGCGGCACCGGCGCGGCGGTGCTCTTCGGTGCGGCCTACGGGCTGTGTACGGCGGCCTTCGTGCCGCGCCCGGTGCTGAACCTCGCGGCGGGAGCACTGTTCGGGACCCAGGCCGGGCTCGGGGCCGCCGTGGGCGGGACGGTCCTGGGCGCCGGCATCGCGTTCACGCTGGGGCGGGTCCTGGGCCAGGACGCGCTGCGCCCGCTGCTGCGGGGGCGCTTCCTGGAGCTGGCGGACGGGCAGCTCAGCCGGTACGGGTTCCGGTCGACGCTGGCGATCCGGCTGTTCCCGGGCGTGCCGTTCGCGGCGGCCAACTACTGCGCCGCCGTCTCCCGGATGGGCTACACGCCGTTCCTGGTCGGCACCGGCCTCGGCTGTGTGCCGAACACGGCCGCGTACGTGATCGCGGGCAGTCAGGCCGCCTCGCCCACGTCCCCGGCGTTCCTCCTCGCCACCGCCTTCATCGTCGTCAGCGCGCTCGCCGCCGGGGTGGTCGCCTGGCGCAGGCGCCACCGGCTCGCGCGCGACACCGGATGATCACCGTCCGTTCACCCGCGGGCGATACGCTGCACCGACCTCAACGACCGCACACGTACATATCGGGACGGCCCTGGCCCCATGAATTGGTTCGAATCGCTCATCCTCGGACTCGTCCAGGGGCTGACGGAGTTCCTCCCGATCTCCTCCAGCGCCCACCTGCGTCTCACCGCCGCGTTCGCCGGATGGGCCGACCCGGGCGCCGCGTTCACCGCGATCACCCAGATCGGTACCGAGGCCGCCGTCCTCATCTACTTCCGCAAGGACATCGGGCGCATCCTCTCCGCGTGGTTCCGGTCCCTGACGGACAAGGAGATGCGCTCCGACCAGGACGCCCGCCTGGGCTGGCTGGTGATCGTCGGCTCGGTCCCGATCGGCATACTGGGGGTGACCCTCAAGGACCACATCGAGGGCCCGTTCCGCGATCTGCGGCTGATCGCGACGACCCTGATCCTGCTCGGCGTGGTGCTGGGCTTCGCGGACTGGCTGGCGACCCGCGCCCAGGAGGGCGGCAGGCACCGTGCCGCGAAGGAGCGCAAGACGCTCGCGGACCTCGGAGTCAGGGACGGCCTGGTCTTCGGCATGTGCCAGGCGATGGCCCTCATTCCGGGTGTCTCCCGGTCGGGCGCCACGATCAGCGGCGGCCTGTTCATGAACTACTCGCGTGAGTCGGCCGCCCGCTACTCCTTCCTGCTCGCCATCCCTGCCGTGCTGGCGTCGGGCGTGTACGAACTGAAGGCCGTGAGCGAGGGCCATGTCGCGTGGGCGCCGACCATCTTCGCGACGGCCGTCGCCTTCGGCGTCGGATATGCGGTGATTGCCTGGTTCATGAAGTTCATCACGACCAAGAGCTTCATGCCGTTCGTCGTCTACCGGATAGGGCTCGGGCTGGTCCTCCTGGCGCTGATCTGGGCCGGAGTCCTCGACCCGAACGAAGGCGCCCTCTCCGCGGACTGACATCCGCAGCCGACGGGTTCCGGTGCCTGCCGGTGAGGACGGGAAGGGGCACCCGTTCACGGTGCCTGCGAGCCTCGGCCAGGCGCGACGGTTCGCCACGGGAGCAGGGGACCGCCGGGACCCGCGTGAGCGGCCGGAGGGGCGGGCCGCCGGCTTGGGGGGGGTGACCGGCGGCCCGTGTGGTCCGGGGGTTCTCGCGCCCGGAGCCGTACCCATCAGGGTGCCCCGAGAGGGGTGCCCGGCACGAGGGTGCAGGGCGCCCGTACGCAGGTGTTCCCTTCACACCCCGTGCGAACGGGCCGCCTGCCGTACGGGCGGCACGCCGCCGGGCCCTGGCGCGTCGGACGGGGCGGGCCGACACTGGAGCGATGACGCAGCGCGTGGACCTGGCCACCGTGATGGACCGGCTGGCCATCGACGAGTTGATCACCGGGTACGCCTTGGCCGTCGACGACGCGGACTGGCCCGCGTACCGGAGGCTGTTCACGGCGGACGGGCGCCTGGACTGCCGGGACGCGGGCGGCATCGCGGGTCCGGTCGACGAGGCGGCGGCCTGGCTGACCGGGACGCTCCGGGCGTTCCCGGTGCGCCAGCATCTGATCGTCAACCGACGGGTGCGGCTGCACGAACCGGACGGGTACCCGGCCGACAGCGCGGAGGCGCGGGCCGACTATGTGGACGCGATACCGCTGGACGGCTTCCTCTCAGGTGGTCGCTACCGGTTCGTGCTCCGGCGCACGCCGGAGGGCTGGCGGGTGCACTCGGTGGAGGCACACGAGCGGTGGCGCCGGGCTCCCGGCGCATCGGAGGCCGCGACGGCACCGGGCCGCCCCGAGGCTTCCGGGGCTCCTTCGGCTCCCGGGCGAGGAGGCGCGCATGAGGATGCGAGCCGGGTGGACTGAGACCGGCGGGCGGATGCTGTCGTCCCGCTGGGGGCGTGGCCTGCTCGCGGTCCTCGTCGGCGCCCTGCCCGCGTTCACGTTCCCCGAGCCCTCGCTGTGGTGGCTGGCCTACGGGGCGCTCGTCCCGTGGATGCTGCTCGTCCGTACGGCCCCCCGGCCTCGGCGCGCGGCGCTCGACGGCTGGCTCGGCGGGCTGGGGTTCATGCTGGCCGTGCACCACTGGCTGTTCCCGAACCTGCACGTGTTCACGGTGGTGCTCGCGGCACTGCTGGGGCTGCTGTGGGCGCCGTGGGGCTGGCTGGTGCACCGGCTGCTTGAGGGAGTGCCGTCCGCGCCCCGGGCGGTGGCCGCGCTGGCGCTGGTGCCGTCGGGCTGGCTGACGGTGGAGCTCGTGCGGTCCTGGGAGGGGCTGGGCGGGCCGTGGGGGCTGCTGGGCGCGAGCCAGTGGCAGGTCGCCCCGGCGCTGCGGGTGGCGTCGCTGGGCGGGGTGTGGCTGGTGACGCTGCTGGTGGTGGGGGTGAACGTGGCGCTGGTGCTGCTCCTGACGGCGGGCCCGTGGCGGCGTAGGGCGGTGGAGGAGGCCGGGGCGGGGGCAGTGGCAGGAACCGTGGCGGCACCCGGCGCCGGGGCGTCGCGTGGCGTGGGCGCGGCACCCGGGCCGTCCGCTCCGCCCGGTACCGTGCGGCCGGTCGCCGTCGCGGTGGCCGCGCTGGCGGCGGGCGCCGCGGGCGTGGGCGCGGTGTGGCTCTGGGCTCCTCCGCCCGAGCCGACGGGCCGGCTGCGGGTCGCGGTGGTGCAGCCCGGGGTGCTCGGCGGTCCGGAAGGCGCCGAGCTGCGGTTCACCCGGGGCGAGGAGCTGACCCGGTCGCTGGCCGGGCGGGACGTGGACCTGGTGGTGTGGGGCGAGAGCAGTGTCGGCGCGGATCTGACGGCCCGGCCGGACCTCACGGCCCGGCTGGCGGCGCTGTCCCGTGAGGTCGGCGCGGAGATCCTGGTCAACGTCGACGCGCGCCGCGCGGACCAGCCGGGCATCTACAAGAGCAGCATCCTGGTGGGCCCGGACGGCCCGACCGGGGAGCGGTACGACAAGATGCGCCTGGTGCCGTTCGGGGAGTACGTTCCGGCCCGCTCCCTGCTGGGCTGGGCCACGTCGGTGGGCGAGGCCGCCGAGGAGGACCGGCGGCGCGGCGCACGGCAGGTCGTGATGACCACCGGCACGGAGACCGCGGCGGACGCGCGCCTCGGCCCACTGGTCTGCTTCGAGACGGCGTTCCCGGACATGAGCCGCCGCCTGGTGCGGGACGGCGCCCAGGTGCTGGTCGCCCAGTCCGCGACGTCGACGTTCCAGCAGAGCTGGGCCCCGGAGCAGCACGCGTCGCTGGCGGCGCTGCGGGCGGCGGAGTCGGGCCGTCCCTTCGTCCACGCGACCCTGACCGGCGTGAGCGCTGTCTACGGCCCGGACGGAGCGCGGATCGGTGTGCCGCTCGGCACGGACCGCAGCGCGGCGGAGGTGTACGAGGTGCCGCTCGCGACCGCCGAGACGGTGTACGTACGGCTCGGGGACTGGCCCGTGTGGGCGGCGCTGGCGCTGCTGGCGGGCGCGGCGGCCCTGAGCGGGGTGCGGGCGCTCACCGGCGGGCCGCGTCTCAGGCGCCGCCCGCCTGCTCCAGGCACTCCCGTACGACGCGCTCGCACAGCTCATGGGTCCGCAGGGCGTCACGGGCGCTGAGCGTCCGCCCGGCCCGTACGGCGTCCAGGAAGGCCAGCACGGCCTGCTCGATGCCGCGCTGGCGGGCCACCGGCACCCAGTCACCGCGCCGCCGGACAGTGGGCTGGCCCTTGTGGTCGACGACCTCCGCGAGGTTGACGACCTGCCGCTTGGTGTCCTGGCCGGACACTTCGAGGATCTCCTCGGTGGACCCGCTCATCCGGTTCATGACACCGAGGGCGGTGAAGCCCTCCCCGGACAGCTGGAGCACCACATGGTGCAACAGTCCGTCCTCCACCCGGGCACGCACGTCGGTGTGCTCGACCGGTCCCGGCAGCAGGAAGCGCAGGGTGTCGACGACGTGGATGAAGTCGTCGAGGACGAGAGCGCGCGGCTCCTCGGGGAGGCCGACGCGGTTCTTCTGCATGAGGATCAGATCACGCGGGTGGTCGGCGCACTGCGCGTACGCGGGGGCGTAGCGCCGGTTGAAGCCGACGGCCAGGCCGGTGCCGTGCCGCTCGGCCAGCTCCACGAGGCGCTGGGAGTCCGCGAGTTCGTACGCGAGGGGCTTGTCGACGTAGGTGGGGACCCCGGCCTCCAGGAGCCGCGCCACGATCTCGGGGTGGACCCCTGTGGGCGCGTGGACGAAGGCGGCGTCCGGCCGTGCCGCGAGCAGCCCGTCCAGGTCGGTGTGGCGTCGGGCGGCGGGCACGTGGTGGGCGTCCCCGACCCGGGCGAGGGTGGCCGGGGTACGGGTCTGGAGGTGCAGTTCGACACCCGGCTGGAGGGCCAGGACCGGCAGGTACGCCTTCTGTGCGATGTCACCGAGCCCGATGCAGGCCACCTTCACGGGGACTCCTCTCCTGTGGTGCGTGCAGCATACGGGGGCGATATCCGGTCGCGTGAGACCGGGTGGCAGGGGGAGGATGCCGACCATGGCGACTGAGAAGCGCACCGTACCCGACACCCTGGCAGGCGAACGCGACGGCCTGGAGGAGTGGTTGGAGTTCCACCGGGAGACCCTCGCGGTCAAGTGCCGGGACCTGGACGAGAAGCAGCTGAGGGAGGCGACGGTCCCGCCGTCCGAACTGTCGCTGCTCGGCCTGGTACGGCACATGGCGGAGGTGGAGCGCCACTGGTTCCGCAGGATCCTGTCCGACGAGGACGCCGGGCCGCTCTACTACACGGACGAGGACGAGGACGGCGACTTCCACCCGGGCGAGGGCGACACGTGGGAGGAGGCGTACGCGACCTGGCAGGAGGAGATCGTCCGGGCCCGTGGACTGGCCGCCGAGCGGGTGTCCCTCGACGAGGTGTCGCTCGGACGGCACCCCCGGAGCGGAAAGCGGTACAACCTGCGCTGGATCTACCTCCACATGATCGAGGAGTACGCGCGTCACAACGGCCACGCCGACTTCCTGCGCGAGCGGATCGACGGGGCAACCGGTGACTGATCCGGTCACCCATGCGTGCCGTAACCCCCGGTAGCGGGTGCAGGGCACCCGAGTGCCCTCCAGAGTGAGCGGGTGCGAGGATCAGCCACACCCCTGCCCCGCTCTACCGGCTTGACCCGCTCCCGAGCCGTGGCCGTCATGGCTCTCGCGGTGACCGCGGCGGCCGTCGCCGGATGCGTGTCGGTACCCCGGAATCACCCGGCTCCGGCCACCACGGGACCCGCGGCGCCCCCGCCGCCGGAACAGCCGGTCACCGAGCCGCCACGTGAGCGGACGATCACCGAGCCACCACCGCGCGAGGCCCTGGAGAGCACCGGTCCGGCAGCGCCGCCCGCGCGCACTCCGGGCGGTGGGGTCCCTCCCCGGCTCGGCCGGCCGGTGCAGGCGAACCCTCCCCCGACCCGCCACGCGAGGCCGCCCGAGCGAGAGCCGCGCCCACGCCGCACCCCCACCGCACCTCTTTTCACAGCTCCCGTGACCGTCCCCGACGTGTGCGCCCTGTCCGAGCAGTACGGTGCGTGGCGCCCCGGCAGCCGGGAGTCCCGCGCCTGCCGCGCCGCCGCGGGCCGCTAGGGGTGCGGAGCCGTGCACGGGAGACCGGCCGGCTGTGTTCGAGGAGCGGGAGCCGGGGGGAGCACCCGATTCCGGAAGGGGCGTGCCGGGGGAGCAACCGTCGGAGCACCCCGTCCCTCCCCTGTCACTCCCCGCCCAGCAGCCGCCCCAGTCGTTCCATGGAGGCCCGCACCCCGGCGCCGTACCCGTCGTCGCCGAGCGCCCCCGCCGCCCCGCGTGCCCACCGCAGATGGACACGCGCGTCATCGGGCCGCCCGAGCTTCAGATAGTCCGCCGCCAGGTTGAGGTGCAGCGACGGGTACAGCGCGCGCAGCGCCGCCGCCGCGTCACGGGCGGCGGGCCGCGCGTCGCCCGAAGCCCGCGCCGCGTTCAGCGCCCGCAGGTCCCAGGCGAGTTCGGCGTCCGGGTCGTCCTGGGCGTCGGCCATGTAGTGGGCGAGCGTGCACCGGTGCAGCGGGTCCCCGTCCTCCCCGATCCGCGCCCACAGCGCATGGAAGCGGTTGCGGGCCTCCTCACGGTCGCCTGCGTGGAGGAGCATCGTCGCCTGGCCGATGCCGGTCATGACTGCGTCGTCGGACGCGCTCTGCCGCTGCTCCGTCACATGGCCTCCCAGCCGCTACAGCCCCTCCGCTTCTCCGACGACGCTAACCGCCCCGGGCCGGGGGCGCCCCTTCAGCGATGCAGCGAGCGCGCCCCCACCCGCCAGGGACGTGAGCCCGCCCGCGAGCGGGGCGAGGCCGAAGGGCACCGGACGGGCGGGCGTCCCCGGCGCGCGGGCCTCCACCGCCGACCGCGGCACGGTTCCGCTCTGCCCGCGGTCCAGGAAGAAGCACGCGTCGTCGGCGTCGGCGCTGTGGTCCCCGAACGGGAACAGCCGCCCCTCGGGCACCGGCACGTCGAAGGGCGTCACGCCGCCCCCGGCAGCGTGACGCCCTCGACGTACGGTTCCGGGAGCGGTGCCCCGTCGGGCATCGGTGTGCCTGCGTCGCGGCAGGTCACACGGCCGCCGCCGAAGCCCACGACACGATGGAGCACGGGTGTGCCCCCGTACCGGCCGGGAGCGCGGAACAGGACGACGTCCCCGCGCCGTATCGGCTCGGGCCCGACCGGATCGAGGGAAGGTCCGCCGACCGTGCCGACAGGTCGGCCGCATCGCGCCCCACTCGGTCAGCCGGTCGGGTGTCCGCCGCCAACGAGCGCCGGGAGGGACGCCGCCACGGCCACCGGGCCGGTGGCATCAGGGGCCGGCCTGCGATCCGCAGATCCCGCCCCTGTCTCGTCCCGCCCCTCCCGCCCCTCCGCGGCCCTCTCCCCCGTGACGGGCGTCAGCCCAGGTCCGGGATGCGCCAGTCGATCGGCTCATGCCCCTGGTCCGCGATCGCCTTGTCGATCTGCGTGAACGGCCGGGAGCCGAAGAACTTCTTCGCCGACAGCGGCGACGGGTGCGCACCCTTGACCACGACATGCCGCGTCTCGTCGATCAGCCGCAGCTTCTTCTGCGCGTAGGCGCCCCACAGCACGAAGACGGCCGGGTCGGTCCGCTGCGCCACGGCGTTGATCACCGCGTCCGTGAAGGTCTCCCAGCCCTTGCCCTTGTGGGAGTTGGGCTCACCGGCGCGGACGGTGAGCACGGCGTTGAGCAGGAGGACGCCCTGCTCGGCCCACGGCATCAGATAGCCGTTGTCCGGGACGGGGTGGCCCAGCTCCTGCTGCATCTCCTTGTAGATGTTCCGCAGGGACGGCGGGGTCCTGACGCCCGGCCGCACGGAGAAGCACAGCCCGTGCCCCTGGCCCTCACCGTGGTAGGGGTCCTGGCCCAGCACGAGGACCTTGACCTTGTCGAACGGCGTGGCCTCCAGTGCGGCGAACACCTGGTCCTGCGGCGGGTAGACCGGCCCGTTGGCCCGCTCCTCCGCCACGAACTCGGTGAGCAGCTTGAAGTACGGCTTGTGCAGCTCGTCGCCGAGGACGCCGCGCCAGGACTCGGGCAGCATGGCGGTGTCGGTCACGTCAACAACCTCCGGTGTGGGATCGCTTGTGCACCACAGAACCTACCTGCGGCCACTGACAGGCGCCCTCGCGGAGACCACACCGCCACCCGGGGCAGGATCCCCGCCCTTCTACCAGCTGGTCCGCCGGTTCAGCTCCCAGACAAGCATGATCGTCTGCGGGTCCAGGCTACGCTCGCCGCCGCCGATGTCCTCCCTGGTCGCGATGTGCAGACGCCCCTGTGTGAGGGGCAGCAGCCGCGCATCCTCGACCAGGATGTCCTGCGCCTTGCTGAACTGGGCGGTCACCGCGGCTCGGTCGCTCTTGCGGCGCGACTCCGGCAGCAGCGTATCCGTGATCTCAGGCAGTTCGTACGGCGCCGCGTGCACGTTGTCCTTGCCCACGAAGGGCGCGATGAAGTTGTCCGGGTCCGGGAAGTCGGGGAACCAGCCGCGCCCGAAGACCTGGTACTTGCCCGACTGGTAGTTGGCCTGGAACTCCTTCCAGGGCTTGCCCTCCAGTGCCACCTCGAAGAGCCCGGAGGCCTCGAGCTGCCGCTTGATCTCCGCGAACGCGGCGGCGGTGGAGGAGCCGTACCGGTCGGTGGTGTAGCCGATGTTCAGCTTCACCGGCTCGGTGATGCCATCCTCCTCGAGGATGTCGCGGGCCTTGTCGACGTCCGGGTCGCCGAAGTGGTCGAAGAACCTGGTCGTGTGACCCGCGATTCCCTTGGGGATCATCGAGTACAGCGGTTCGGCGGTGCCGCGGTAGACCTTGGCTACCAGGGCCTCCCTGTCGATGGTCTGCGCGACCGCCCTGCGGACGGAGGACTTGCCGGTGGTCTCGTCCTTGGCGTTGAAGACCAGGTACTGGATGGTGGAGCCGGAGGCCTCGAGGAGGTGGATCCCCTCGTTCTCGGCCTTCCTCTCGCCCAGTTCCGCGATCAGCTCGGCGGTGAGACCGATGTAGGTCGCGTCGATCTCCTTCTTCTTGAGCGCCGTGACCATGGCCTCGGACTCAGCGAAGTACTTGATGGTGACCGCGGTGTTCTTGCGGTCGGCGTACCCCTTGTAGGTGGGGTTCTTGACCAGTCCGGCCTCGACACCCTCCGTGTAGCTCTCCAGCTGGTACGGGCCCGAGCCGACGACCTTGCCGTCCTCGCGGAGCCTGTCCGCCGGGTACGAGGCGGGCTCCACGATCGACATGGCGGGGGTGGCCAGCACGAACGGGAACGTGGCGTCCGACACGCTCAGGCGGAAGACCACGGTCCGATCGCCCTTGGTCTCGATCTCGTCGAGCGAGCCGAGCAGGCCGTTCGGGCCGCTGTCGGCGTCGATGGTGCGGATCCGCTCGATGGAGTGCTTCACCGCCGCTGCGTCGAGCTTGCTGCCGTTGGAGAACTGCAGCCCCTCGCGGAGGTCGCACTGGTAGACCTTGCTCGCCGTGTCCGTGAACTTGCAGTCCGCCGCGTCCGACTGGGGCGTCGTGCTTCCTGTGGGGAAGCTCAGCAGCGTCTGGAAGACGTTCCGGTACAGCTCCCAGGAGCTGTCCCAGGCGGCAGCGGGGTCGAGAGTGGTCGGGGAGCTGGTCGTCCCCACGACGATCTTGCTCTCCGTATCTGCCTCGTCATCACTGAAGAGACCGCATCCCGACAGGAGGGATATGGACGCAAGGGCTGCAGCAGTTGCCTGCAGGCTGGTCCGGTTGAACACGTGCACACGCTCCTCGTTCAGCCATGGTCGGCAGACCATACCGCAGCGCCCCGCCAGGTCAATGTGAGGGACCGACGGGGCACTTGAGGCATATCTCGGCTAATCAGGCATTATCCACCTCAGCCGACTCCGGCATTGAGGAAAATTCCCCCATCGATCACCAGCGTCTGGCCGGTGATCCAGTTCGATTGGTCGGATGTGAGGAATGCGGCGGCACCTCCGATATCCGAGGGCACACCCAGCCTGCCGAGCGGATAGGCAGCGGAGGCCTCCGCTTCCCGCCCCTCGTACAGCGCCTGAGCGAATTTCGTCTTCACGACGCCGGGAGCAATGCCATTGACGCGGACAATAGGCGCGAATTCATGGGCGAGCTGCTGGGTCAGATTGATCATCGCCGCCTTGCTCATCCCGTAGGCGCCGACGAAGGGCGAGGCGGAGAGTCCGGCGATCGACGCGATGTTGACGATGGCCCCGCCGTGGTCCTTCTGCCACGCCTTCCAGGTCTGCTGGGCGAAGCCGAGCGCAGAGACGACGTTGGTCTCGAAGACCTTCCGCGCCACGTTCAGGTCGAGGTCCGCCATCGGCCCGAACACCGGGTTCGTACCGGCGTTGTTGATCAGGTAGTCGATGCGGCCGAAGGACTCCATGGCGCGCTCGACGGCAGCGGCCTGGTGGGCCTCGTCGTGCGCCTTGCCCGCGATGTGCACGACCCGGTCGGCGCCGAGCCGCTCCACGGCCTCCTTGAGGGCCTCCTCGCCGCGTCCGGTGATGCACACCCGGTCGCCTCGCGCGACGAGCGCCTGCGCGATCCCGTATCCGATGCCACGGCTGGCGCCCGTGACGAGGGCGACCTTCCCGGAGGGCTCGGCCGGCTGCTGTGCGGTCATGTTCCGCTCCTTTCTCGTTGCCGGGGTCAGTCGAGCGGTCCGCCGGCCACGTACAGGACCTGACCGGACACGAAGCCCGCGTCTTCGCCGGCGAAGAAGGCGATGGCATTGGCGACGTCGTCGGGCGTGCCGACCCGCTGGACCGGGATCTGGGTGGCCGCCGCGGCCTTGAAGTCATCGAAGCCCATGCCCACGCGCGCGGCGGTCTGGGCGGTCATGTCGGTGGCGATGAAGCCGGGCGCGACGGCGTTGGCGGTGATCCCGAACTTGCCGAGCTCCTTGGCCAGGGTCTTGGTGAAGCCCTGGAGGCCGGCCTTGACGGCGGAGTAGTTGGCCTGACCGCGGTTGCCGAGCGCGGAGGACGAGGAGAGGCAGACGATCCGGCCGAACCCGGCGTCGACCATGTGCTTCTGGCAGGCCTGGGACATCAGGAACGCGCCCTTGAGGTGCACGTTCATCACGGTGTCCCAGTCGGCCTCGCTCATCTTGAAGAGCAGGTTGTCGCGCAGGACCCCGGCGTTGTTGACGAGGATGACCGGGGCGCCGAGTTCGGTGGCGACACGGGCCACGGCGGCCTCCACCCGGGCGGCGTCCGAGACGTCGCAGCCGACCGCGAGGGCGGTGCCCCCGGCGGCCGTGATGGTGTCGACGGTGTCCTTGCAGGCGGCCTCGTCCAGGTCGAGCACGGCGACGGCGCGCCCCTCGGCCGCGAGCCGTACGGCGGTGGCGGCGCCGATGCCGCGCGCCGCCCCGGTCACCACGGCGACGCGCTGCTGGGTGGTGGACATGCTGGTTCTCCTCGCCCTTGAGTCCCTGGAGCCGCCCGGTCACGCCCTCACGAGGCGGTGAGCGACCGCTTAGTACCTTCAGCAGGACGAGACGCTAGAAGCCCTGGCACCCGGTGTCAACGGCCTGTCGCCCGGGTGCCGGATCACGCCGCCGGGGGCTTGGGCCCGCCGGGGTCCCGGCGCGCCGGCCCTCCCCACGCGGGTGCCGGGCGTCAGCGCACGAGGAGGTGCAGCAGCCGTTCCACCTCGGCCTCGGGGTCCAGGGTCAGCCCGGTGTGCACCGGCCCCGGCTGGACGACCGTCGAGCGGGGCGCGATCAGCCAGCGGAACCGCCGGCCCGCTTCCTCCCGCGCCGCCTGCCCGGCGTCCTCGCCGCCCCGGCAGACGCCCTCGACGGCACGAAGCGCCGCCCGCACGCCTGTGACGTCGGCTTCCGGGTCCAGCGCCAGCAGCTTGTTCTCGTCCAGGTGGGTACGCGCGGCCACGAAGGACCGGGCGCGGCAGTAGACCACCACGCCCGCGTTGAAGCACTCGCCGCGCTCGACCCGCGGTACGACGCGCAGCAGCGCGTACTCGAAGACGTCCCGCTCGCTCACTCGCCGTCTTCCTCCGCGCTCTCGGTGCTCTTCTCGCTCTTCGTGGGATGGGGCCAGGGCGTCGCCCGCTCGGTCAGCCAGCCAGGTGCCTGGGAGGGCCTGTCGCCGGTGCGCTCACCGATCGTGATCCGCTCGTGGATGCTGACCGCACGCGGCAGCAGGGCCGCCACATAGGCCTGGCGCACCGCGTCGGGCGAGTCGAAGCCGGGTTCGTCCGCCAGCCACGCGTCGGGCACGTCGGAGGCCACCTCGGTCAGCAGCTCCTCGGTGACCAGAGGCGCCAGCTCCGCCGCCGCGGCGGCGACGTCCGGCCCGAAGGTCGCCAGGACGTGGTCGGAGGCGTCATAGGGCCTGGCGGCGGACGCCGGGGCGCCGGGCCAGTTGTGCTGCCAGATCATCGTGGCGCCGTGGTCGATCAGCCAGGGCTCACCGTGCCAGACCAGCATGTTGGGGTTGCGCCAGGACCGGTCGACGTTGTTGATCAGCGCGTCGAACCACACGACCCGCCCGGCGGCGAGCGGGTCCACCGCGTACGCGAGCGGGTCGAAGCCGATCGATCCGGGCAGGTAGTCCATGCCGAGGTTGAGCCCGCCGCTCGCCTTGAGCAGCTCCTGGACCTCCTGGTCGGGCTCGCCCAGGCCGATGACAGGGTCGAGCTGGATGGTGACCAGCTCCGGGACCCGCAGCCCGAGGCGGCGGCCGAGCTGCCCGCAGACCACCTCGGCGACCAGCGTCTTGCGCCCCTGTCCGGCGCCGGTGAACTTCATGACGTACGTACCGAGATCGTCGGCCTCGACGATCCCGGGGAGCGACCCGCCCTCACGCAAAGGCGTGACATAGCGGGTCGCTACGACCTCTTCCAACACTTTCCCAGGCCACCTATCTCTTCAGCCTCATAATTCACGGACGATTTCTCCGGGGCGTGGAGGCAGGAATCACCGGTCAACGGGGCTGGGAAGAATCTGGGGAGTTTCGGCCGACGGGGCGGTCTCCCCGCTCCCCCGGCAGACCGTCGACGGTGCCGCGCCCCTTGCTGCCGGCTTCCGGCATGAAGTGAGCATAGTAACCGAGGGTGATCGCCGGCGAGGAGTGTCCGAGCCACCGGGCCAGGGGCACCACGGGCTCTCCGGCTGTCGAGAAGGGCGTGCGGAACAGCGTCGGAGACGAGGACGCGGATCGATTTCCGACGGCCGACGCCGCCCACTGCCGGGGCTCGGCACGGTGGCCCGTGGCCGACCGGCGCGGGCACGCAGGTTCTGTCCAGTCCCACCCGGGTATGCCATGTACAGGGCCTCTGAGGGAGGCTGATTCGATGCCGTGGTTCGTATGGCTGCTCGCCGCCGCGGCGCTCGGTGTCGCGGAGTTCTTCACCCTGACGCTGGTACTCGGGTTGCTGGCCGGTGCCGCTCTGGTCGCCGCCGTGGTCGCCGGCCTGGGAGTCGGCCTTCTCGGCCAGCTCGTGGCGCTCGGGGTGGCAGCGGCAGCGGGCCTTGTCATCGTCCGCCGTGTCGCGTTGCGGCACATGACACAGGCTCCCCTCACCCGCGAGGGAAGCGACGCGCTGATCGGCAAGCGGGCCGAGGTCACGCAGGAAGTGACCGCCAGCAGCGGTCTGATCAGGGTCTCCGGTGAGGACTGGTCCGCTCGGGCCTTCGACGAAGGTCAGGTAATCCCCGTGGGAGCGCTGGTGGACATCATGGAGATCGAGGGCGCGACCGCGGTCGTCTACCCTCGCGAGCTCCTTCAGTGAACGGCTGAGCCATACCGAGGGAGGAACCGTGGATCCGGTTGTCATCCCGATTCTCGTGGCGGCGATCGTTGTCGTCTTCCTCGTGGCCGCCACCGTGCGGATCGTCCCACAGGCGCGCCGCTACAACATCGAGCGGTTCGGCCGGTACCGGCGGACGCTGCAACCCGGCCTGAACTTCGTCGTGCCGGTGGCGGACCGTGTCAACACCAAGCTCGACGTGCGCGAGCAGGTGTATTCGTCAGCCCCAAAGCCGGTGATCACCGAGGACAACCTCGTGGTGAACATCGACACCGTGCTCTACTACCAGATCACCGACCCGCGGGCGGCCGCCTACGAGGTCGCTGACTACTTGCAGGCGATCGATCAGCTCACTGTGACCACGCTGCGGAACGTCATCGGTTCGATGGACCTGGAGGAGACGCTCACCTCACGCGAGGAGATCAACGCCCGCCTCCGGGCCGTCCTCGACGACGCCACCGGCAGGTGGGGCATCCGGGTCAACCGCGTCGAGATCAAGGAAATCGATCCCCCGAACACCATCAAAGAGGCGATGGAGAAGCAGATGCGGGCCGAGCGCGACAAGCGCGCAGCCATTCTGCACGCCGAAGGGGAGCGGCAGGCCAAGATCCTCACCGCTGAGGGCACGAAGCAGAAGGACATCCTGGAAGCACAGGGCACGCAGCAGGCCATGATCCTGCGGGCGGACGGCGAGGCGAAGGCGGTGGAGCGCGTCTTCCAAGCCGTTCACCGTAACAATGCCGACCCCAAGATCCTCGCCTACAAGTACCTCGAAACGCTCCCGCATCTCGCGAAGAGCGACAACAACACGTTCTGGGTGATCCCGGGTGAGCTGACCGAGGCCGTCCGCGCCGTCACCCACGCATTCGGCGATCAGTCGACGACGGGTCTTCCCGCGGCCACGCAACCGGAGGGCGAGACCACCCGCGACACCGGCAGCGCGACGGACGAAGCCGGAGCTCCGGAGCTGGAGACGGGCTTGCCGCCGTCGCTCGACGCTGCCGCGGCCGCCGACGAGGTCGCGAAGCAGGCCGCCGAGGTGGTGAGCGACGCGAAGGCCGAGGCCGAGGCCGCGAGGGCGTCCCAGGCGCCGGGCCGGGGACAGACCTCCGGCGGCTGAGCATCCACGGCGTCCACGGCACCGGCGAAGCGCGCGGATCCACTTCTTCCTTGCCCTCACAGAAAGGGACGCTGCGTGTCCTCGGCCACGCTCCCGATGGAATGGTTCCCGTGAGATCACGGCCCGCCGCAAACCGTCCTCCGGGGCCGCCGCCCACCGCCAGGCTCCGGCCCCTCGGCGCGTGGCGGGAATCGCCGGCCTCGGCCGGGAACGGCTTCCCGGCGCAGGTGTTCCTTGTGTTACCGCGACGTCGTTGCCGAAGCGCGTGGTGAGCAGCGGGGAGAATTCCTTCCTCCACCTCCACCGGCGGGACGCCTCGTTGTGACGCCTTCGATTCCCCGGCCGCCGAGGGGGCAGATGCACCGTGCGGGTCTTCTTCCCTTCGGCAGGGCGATGCACAGCCCTCCGTGAGTCGCCTGCACCTGGCGCCGAACGTGAGACAAGCCGCGTTCCTCGTCGATGTCCTCCGGACTGAGCCCGAAGACCTCGCCCCGGCGGAGTCCGCAGCCCGGACCGACCACGACGGCGGTCCTGTTCCGCTCTCGGGTGCCTTCGCGGACCCGCGGTGCCCCACCCGTCGGCCACGCGTCGCACCGCTCCCGTGGCGCCTCGGGCCACCGGACCGACTCGGCGCGCACAGGGCTGCGGTGCCGAAGGAAGTGACGTGCGGGGCCCTACCGGCCCGCGGCCGGGACCGTTCGGCCCCACCGCGCCCGGGTCGGGGCGCGGGACGATGGCAGCGCGGAAGGAACCCGGTGGCGGAGCGGCTCTCGCTTTCCGCGGACCCTCGCGCTGGAGGTCTCTCGTCGGAGTTCGGCCCGGTCGACCACCAGACCGCCCGCTCTCCTGCGTGTCCTGCGGCGGCTGTGTTCTGCGGGTGTCGGCGTGCGAGAGCGTGGGCATGCGTCCCGCTCGACGGGAGCGGCGTACGGCGCACCCCGACCCGCCTCTCGGCGACGGCAGCCCGCTGGTCTCAGTCGGGGCCTTCCGGGCACGGGACAGGACGACGCCAGGCACGGCACCGGGAGGAGACGGGCATGAGCTACGGGGAGCAGGTCCGGGAAGAGCTGCGGGGGCCCGGTCGTGAACTGCGACGTGCCCTCCCGCGGGTGTACGAGGGCTACAAACAGCTGCACGACGCCGCGCTCGCCCCCGGCGCCCTGGACGCCATGACCAAGGAGCTCATCGCGCTGGCCATCGCGGTGAGCAGGGAGTGCGACGGCTGTATCGCGGCCCACGCCCACGGGGCCGCCCGGCAGGGCGCGAGCGAGGAACAGGTAGCCGAGGCCCTCGGCGTCGCGATCCTCATGAACGGCGGCCCGGGCACGGTCTACGGCCCGCGCGCCTTCGCCGCGTTCCGGGAGTTCCGTTCGGAAGCGAGCCGGTGACCCGTTCCGCCGCGCGCGTCGGCCGGGTTCGCGGGACTGTGCCGGACATCATGGTGCCCACCCGCGGGACGACCGGACCGCCACCGCCGCGCCCCTCCCCGGGCGCCGTACCTGCGGCGGTTCCGGGCCAGGGAGGAGCGACATGGGACGGCCGGAGACCGAACGGCTGATCGTGGTGGGGGTGGACGGACCGGAGTCCGGCAGGCCCGCACTGCGCTCGGCGGCCCGCCGGGCGGCGCTGACCGGTTCCGGGCCGCGTCCCGTGCAGGTGCGGCGGCTTCCGCCGGCCCACGGGATGCCAGTGGACTGCTCCGACGTCGACTTGACCGAGCAGACCCGGCAGAGCCCGGGCCGGACGATCGAGGGAGTCCTCGGGAAGCATGCGGAGGTGCCGGTGGACCCGCGGGTCGTCGAGGGGCACCCGGCGGCCGTGCCGGCCGAGGCGTCCCGGGACGCCGGCCCGCCGGTGGTGGGCGGCCACCGGCGCCGCGCCTTCACCGGGACGCTCCTCGGATCGGTCAGCGGGCGCTGCGTGCACCATGCGGACTGTCCGGTCCTCGTCGTACGGTCCGACCGTCGCTGACCTGGGCATCGGGGCAGGCCGAGGGGACCGGCGGAGCGGGAGGCTGTATGGCAGTGGCGGCGGGGGCGCGTGGCGGTGTGCTGCTGCGCGGGGTGAGCAAGTCCTATGCGAGCGGTGAGGCCGCCGTGCACGCCCTGCGCGACGTGGACCTGGACATCGGGCCCGGGGAGGTGGTGGTGGTGCTCGGCCCGAGCGGTTCGGGAAAGACGACGCTGCTCAACGTGGTCGGAGGCATCGAGGCGGCCGACCGGGGACGGATCCGGGTGGCCGGGAAGGAGCTGACCGGACGGCCTCCGGGCTCGCTCTCCGGATTCCGGCGGGAGCACGTCGGCTTCGTCTTCCAGTTCTTCAACCTGATCCCGACGCTGACCGCCAGGGAGAACATCGAGGTCGTCGCCGAGCTGACCCGCCGGGGCGACCGGCGGCGGGCCGTGGAACTGCTGGCTGCGGTCGGGCTCGCCGACCGGTCGGACGCGTTCCCCGCCCAGCTGTCCGGCGGTGAGCAGCAGCGGGTGGCGCTGGCCCGCTCGCTCGTCACCGACCCCGACCTGCTGCTCGCCGACGAACCGACCGGCGCCCTCGACATGGCCACCGGGCGGACGATCCTGCGGCTGCTGCAGGACGCCAACCGGGAAGCCGGCCTCGGGGTGCTGATGGTGACCCACAACGCCGCCGTGGCGGCGATGGCGCACCAGGTCGTGACGATGCGCGACGGACGCGTGCAGTCGGTCGAGCGCCGGCCGGCGCCCGTGGACGCCGACCAGGTCAGCTGGTGACCAGCGGGAGGACGGGGCGTCATGAACCGCGTACTGTTCACCAAGACCCGGCGTGATCTGCGGCGGCGCCTGACCCAGTTCGCCGCGGTCGCGGTGACGGTGATGCTCGGCGTCACCCTCTTCACCGCCAGCTACGACGCCTACCGCAACCTGAGCGCCTCCTACGACCGCACCTACCAGCGGCTGCACTTCGCCGATCTGACGGCGCGCGGCGACGACGCCCGGCGGCTCGCGGCGGCGGTGCGCGGCCTGGACGGAGTGGCGGCCGTCGCCACCCGCACGGAGGCCGATCTTCCGGTCGAGATCGGCGACGGCAGACTGCGGGGCCGGGTGACCGGGCTCCCCGCCGACGGCCGGCAGCCCGCGGTGGACGGCGTCGACGTGGTCCGCGGCGCCCGGCCGGCCCCGGGCGACCTGTCGGGCATCCTGGTCGAGCGGCACGCCGCGAACACCTTCGGCCTGGCACCCGGCGACACGGTTCAGGTGTTCGACGGCAGCGGATGGCGGTCACTGACGGTCCGCGGCATCGCGGTGTCCCCGGAGTACCTGTGGCCCGCGCCCAGCCGCCAGGAGCTGATTGTCGACCCGCACTCCTTCGCGGTGCTCTTCGTCCCGGAGCCCACCACGCGCTCGCTCGCCGGGCTCGCCGCCCCCGACCAGGCGTTGGTCGAGCTCACCGGCCCCGCCCGCCACTCCGCCGACGCCGCCGCACAGGTGGCGCGGGCGCTGCGGGAGGCGGGCGCAGTCGACGTGGTCACGCGGGCCGACCAGCCCTCGAACGCTGCCCTGGCCGAAGACCTGCGGGGGTTCTCCGAGCTGGCTGTCGCCTTTCCGCTGCTGTTCCTGTCGGCCGCCGCTGTGGCCGCCCACGTCCTGCTCACCCGCCTCGTGCTCGCCGAACGCACGGTGATCGGCACCCTGCTGGCGGCCGGGGCCCGCCGAGGAGCCGTGGTACGGCACTATCTCGGTCACGCGGTGCTGACGGGGACGGCCGGGGCGGTCGCCGGGACGGTGCTGGGCGCGGTCGCCACGGCGGCGGTGACCCGCGCCTACACCTCCGCCCTGGACGTACCCGACACGGTGATCGGCCGTCACCCGGGCACCGTCGTCACGGGGCTGCTCTTCGGCGTGCTGGTGGGTGTGGTCGCCGGCGGGGTGCCGGCCCTGTCCGCCGCCCGTACCCCGCCCGCCGAGGCGATGCGTGGGCGGGCGGCACCGCTGTTCCGGCCGCGCCGCTGGGGGCGGCTGCTCACCGGGTTCCGCCGCGTCCCGCTCACCTGGCGGATGGCCCTGCGCGACCTGGCCCGCAGCCGTCGGCGCACCCTCGCCACCATGACCGGCAGCGTCCTGGCACTCGTCCTGGTCCTGGCCTCGGCGGGAATGATCACCTCCATGCGGGCCGCGCTCGCCGAGCACTTCGAACGTGTGCAGCGGCAGGACGCCACGGTGATCAGCGACCCCGGAGCCGGAGACCTCACCCGGCAGTTGGGCGCGGTCCGCGGGGTGAGCTCCGTGGAGCCCGTGACCACGGTCCGCGTGACCGCCTCCCACGACGGCCGCTCGTACGCCACGGACCTGACCGGCTTTCAGCCCGGCACCGTCATGCACGGGTTCCGGACTCCGTCCGGGCACTGGCGGGACCTGCCGGACGACGGAGTCCTCGCCGGGGCGGCGCTGGCCGACCGCCTGCACGTGCGCCCTGGCGACCCGATCACCCTCACGGCTCCCGGGCGGCCCGGCCTCCAGGTCAGACTCGCCGGACTGGTGGAGGAACCGCTGGGCACCGCGCTCTACGCCGCCCGCGGCACCGTCGGGGCGGTGGCCGGCAACGGCCAGACCGGCCACCTGCTGCGCTTCACCGACGGCGCGGACCGTGAGGAGGTGCGCACTGCGGTGCTGGGGCTGCCCGGGGTGCTCGCCTACACCGACGAGCACGCGCTGCGCGAGGAGATCAACCGTTACCTGGGCCTGTTCTGGGTCTTCATCGGCGGCATGCTGGTCCTCGGCGGCGCACTCGCCTTCACTGTCATCTACGTGACGATGACCGTGAACGTCGCCGAACGCACCGCCGAACTGGCCACTCTGCGCGCCGCCGGAGTCCCCCTGCGCCGCGTCGCCGGACTGCTGGCCGCCGAGAACCTCACCGCCGTACTGCTGGCCCTCCCTCTCGGCCTGGCCGTCGGCACGGCGGCGGCCTGGGCCTTCCTCCGCTCCTTCAGCAGTGACCTCTTCACCCTGCGGCTGTCACTGGGCTGGCCCGCACCGGCCCTGAGCGCGGCAGCGGTCCTGACGGCCGCCGCGCTCTCCCAGCTTCCCGCCGCACGCGCCGTACGCCGCCTGGACATCGCACGGGTGGTACGGGAACGCGCGCGATGACGGTGGGGTGCGAGCGGGATGCCGGGCCTCGTGCGCCGGGGCCCGCCAGGGTGCGCGGGCGCGGCATCCAGGCCGCCGGGCCGGATCGCCCACGGCGCGGCTCGGCGGCGCGGGATCCGATGGGGTGCGACCGCGCGTCGGTGTCCTGCGGCGGCGCGGACAGATCGAGCCCGTCGCGGTCTTGGCAGCGGCACCCTCGCAGCCGGTCGGCATCCCCCGTGGAGAAGGGAGAAGGGGTGAGGTGATGCGCGGGTGAGACCATGACATGAAGGGGTGGGTCATGGCGGACCCGGATTGTGCGACGCTGTTCGCGGCGGCACCGAGCCCGTATCTGGTGCTGGGCTCGAACCTGGTGATCGCGGAGGTGAACCGGGCCTGTCCGGTGGCTACCGGCCGCACCCGGGAGGAGCTGCTGGGGCGGTACCTCTCCGACGCCTTCTCTGGCAACCCGGCCGACCCCGATGCCGACGGGGTCCGTAACCTGAACGCCTCCCCGCACCGTGTCCTTCTCTCGCGCGAGCCGGACACCATGGCTCTGCACAGGCACGACATCCCCGTCACGGACCGGCCCGGCACCTTCGAGGAGCGCTGGTGGCCGCCGTTCGACACCCCGATCCCCGCCCCGGACGGCACCGCGGAGTGCATCATCCACCGGGTGGAGGATGTGACCGCGTTCATCCGGTCCCGCGCCTCCGGCGGCCTGCCGCCGCCCACCGGGCCGCCGACCGGGCGGGAGGCTCTGGAGGCCGAGCTGTACGCAGCCCGGACAGGGTGATCCAGCACGACACCGACCCGAAGCGACGTCATCGCGCCCGCACTTCACACAAGCACCTGCCGCAGCCCCACCGGGGCGCGTCGCCCCCGGCTTCCATGTGACATGCGGTCCCTTGCAGCGCCGGTTGCGATCTCCCGTCGACGGTCGATGCCCGGCGGTGAACAGCGACAGGACGGCGACGGGCCAATGGGGAGTGGCTGCCGGAGGCGGAGGGATCAACGTGGCCCGGGCTGTCGTACGGCTGGGAGGGCGGGCCACCGCCGTCCACACCGCCGGAGGCGAGGTCGGCCTCCGCCTGAACCGGCTGCTGGACGGGGAAGGCGTCGACCACGTCGCCGTCGGCATCGAGGACGAGACCCGCGAAGCGCTCGTGCTGTTCGAGACCGAAACACGCCACAGCTACCACCAGGGGCTGCGGTGCCTCGACGTACTGGAGCGGGCCGTCGGCGATTGCCCGTACGTCGTGGCCAGTGGAAGCCTTCCCCGCGGCCTGCCCGCCGACTTCTACGCGCGGGCCGCCCGCCGCATCAAGCAAGCCGGGGCCCGGCTGATCCTGGACACCTCCGGTCCGGCACTCAGCGGAGCACTCACGGAAGGCGTCCTCCTCCTCAGATGCAACCGGACCGAGGCCGCGGCCCTGACCGGCCGGAACGTCCTCGGCTTCGACGACGCGCGTGCCGTCAACGAGCACCTGCTCACCACAGGTGCCGCCGAAGTCGCCGTCACCACGGTCGGGGCGCTGGGCGCGGTAGGTTCGACCCGCCACGGCCACACCGTGCTGCACGCGCCACCGCTTCCCGGCGAGCCGTTGAGTGACGCCGGGGCGGGCGACGGCATGGTGGCCGCCATCGCCGCACGGCTGGCCGCCGGCGACGATCCCGTCAGCGCCTGCGCCCTGGGGGTGGCCGTGGCCGCCGCAGCGGTTCTCACCCCCAGCACCGAGTCCTTCGACCCGGAAACAGCTCAGTCCCTCCGCCCCCAGGTGATGAGCGGCTTCCAGCCCCTCGGCTCTTCGCCTGCCTGAGCACGGCCCCTTCGGCCGGTGCCGGGAGGGCCGCGCTCGCCGAAACGGTCCCCGTGTCCTCCCCCGGCACCGGCCCGGAGGCTTCAGCCGGCCACCACGCATTCCGGCCGCACTGCTCCCGCACGGCGCGACCCCGACCACGACCGCTTGGCAGCGCATCGCCCCGGATCCGGGCGCGCTCGCCACCCAGCCCCCCGCGAGGCCACGCCTGCGGGACACACCCTCGGCCAACACCCGCGTCCGGACACTCGCGCTGGCACGATGCCCTTCATGCAGCCCTCGCGGATCTCCCGTCTCTCCGGGCCTCCCACAGTCAAGACAGCTCTCGCCGGCACCCCCGTCCAGCGGGGAGCCTGCCGGCTGCGAGCCGTCGGTGCGGGGCGCCGGGCGGCGGGACACCGGTGATGGCGGACGGCGAGGAGGATTCGGGACAGCCGCACGCCGCACACCTGCGGTCCGGGCTGCGACCGGGCACCCAGCTCGACGAGATCGCCCGGAATCTGAGGGAGCTGGCCGCCGCCAAGGACCGGCTGCAGGGCCTGTTGGACGCGGTGCTGGCCATGAGCAGGGAAGAGGACCTGTCGGCCGTACTGCACCGCTTCGTCACCACGGCCATGGATCTGACCGGCGCCCGCTACGGAGCGCTGGGCGTGCTGGACGAGTCCGGCGAGGAACTGGAGCAGTTCATCACCGCCGGCCTGTCGGAGTCCGAGCGCGCCGCCCTGGCCGGGACCGCCTTCCCCCGCGGACGCGGCGTTCTCGGACACCTGATCCACAACCCCGGGCCCCTGCGCGTCGACGACATCGCGTCCCACCCGGCCTCGGTGGGGTTCCCGCCCGGCCACCCGCCGATGCGCACCCTCCTGGGCGTCGCCATCACCGTCCGCGGCACGATCTACGGCGACCTCTACCTGTCCGAACGACGCGACGGCCGCCCTTTCGACGGCGACGACGAGGCCGTGGTCATCACCCTGGCCGGAGCCGCCGGCATCGCCATCGAGAACATCCGCCTCCTCGAAGCACACCGCGACAGCGCCGAACACTTCCAGCGTCTCCTGCTGCCCGCCCTGCCCGACCTGTACCCCTTCACCGGCGCCGCCACGTACCGCCCCGCCGCCACGCCGGGCCACCTCGGCGGAGACTGGTACGACGCCCTCTGGCTGCCCGACAACGCCTGCGCCGCCGTCATCGGCGACGTCGTCGGCCACGACCTGCACGCGGCCGCCGCCATGGCCCAGACCCGCAGCATGCTCCGCGCCCTGCTCTACGACCGCCTCACCCCGCCCAGCACCATCCTGCACCAGCTCGACCGCACCCTCCACGCGATCACCGATCTGCCCGTCACCACCGCCTGCCTCGCCCGCATCGAACCCGCGGGCGCCGACGGCTGGACGCTGCTCTGGAGCACCGCCGGCCATCTCCCCCCACTTCTGATCACCCCCGACCGGCAGGCCCACCACCTCCACGCCGAACCCGGCCTGCCGCTCGCCGTGAGCACCGAGCAGCGCCGCCCCGACCACACCCGCCCCCTGCCCCCTGGAGCCACCGTGGTCCTCTACACCGACGGCCTCGTCGAACACCCCGCCCGCACCATCGACGACGGACTGACGCGACTCGCCGAACTCGCCACCGCCTACATCGGCCTGCCCCTGCAGGACTTCGTCGACACCCTGGCCGACCACCACCCCAGCGACGGCCACGACGACATGGCCATCCTCGCCCTGCGCACGCCGCCCACGGCAGAGGTCGAACCTCGTTGCGAAGCGCTCATCCGCTCTCCCCACCGGAGATCCGACGCACGTACCGCCCGCCGAGAACCATGACCCTCGGCCCACTCTCCTGCCCCCGGCCGACGGGCCCGCAGCGGCTCCTCCAGCCTGTCCGCCCACGTGGCCGCGGCCGTCGCCCGCCCGATCGAACGCGACAGCCTCAAGCTCATCACCGTCGCCGAGGCCGGACACGGACCCGTCACGGACGAGGAGCTCCGGGCCCTGCGCGACCGGCTCAGCCAGGCACGAGGCGAGCAGCCCCAGCCCGGGGCGAGCGCCGGGCGACCCGTTCCCCGGCGGTCACCGGCGGCACCCTCGTCCTCAACGGCGTGGGACTGGCCAAGGCCGTCCCGCGCGACCGCACCGTCACCGGCCGGCTCGACCTGGCCCGCGCCGACGGCCTCCGCGTGATCACCTCCGCGGCCACCCTCGTCGGTGTGGTCCTCCCCCGCATCAACCGCCCGGTCCTGGAATGGACGCTCTCTCGGCTCGTCGTCGAGCCGGTCACCGGGCCCATCGCCCGCCACGCCGCCACCGCGCTCGCCGCACCCGGGCCGTTCACGGTCCTCGCCCCCGGCTCCGAGGACCTCACGACGCCGTGCGGCGGACGCGCAACCGTGATCAAGATCTGACTCACCGCGCATCACCCGACCGGTGCTCCTCCGGGGCGAGTGGACGTCCGTAGGCACTGAGCAGCCCCTCGATGCGCCGGTTGTGGATGGAGTGGGCGGATCCCCCGGGGCCCCGCAGCAACCGACGGCCGCCGAACAGGGCACGGCTCTCAGGGACCGGTCCGTCCCTCAGACGCACGGCCACGACGCCACAGCGCTCCCCGGCCCGGTCACGTCCCGCCCCGCATGCGGGGCGGGACGATCTGGGGTACTCCTCGAATCGTGAGCACGCGGGCTGCTTCGGTCTTGAGCGTGCTTGTCCGTCCGTCCCGGGACCGCACGAGAGGAAGGCAGCCGCCGTGGAGTCAGTCGTCACCGTCGGTCTCGACGGCTCACCCGAGAGCATGACCGCCGCCCGCTGGGCCGCCGACGAGGCCGAGCGCCGCAAGGCCACCCTGCGGCTGCTGCATGCCTGGCCCCCGCTGGCGCCCGAACCGACGGTGGTCCCTTCGGAGCTGGACCAGAACTACTGGGCAAGACGGCTCGTGCGTCATGCGCGGGCCGAACTCCAGGCGCGCCACCCGGGACTCCTGATCATCGGCAGCCTGGTGGCCGACGACGCCCAGAACGCGCTGCTCCAGGCGGCATCGGAGTCCGAGCTGACCGTGCTCGGTTCACTCGGCCTGACTCCCGCCGAGAGCTACTTCCTCGGCTCCGTCAGCATGGCCCTCGTGGCACGGGCCACCCGGCCCGTGGTCCTGGTGCGTCCCGAGTCCCGCGAACAGGGCTCGTCTCCCGTCCCCCGCAGCGTCATGGTGGCGCTGAAGCTGCACGGCCCCTGCGACGACCTGCTCGCCTTCGCCTTCGAGGCCGCCGCAGCGCGCGGCGTACCCCTCCAGGTCGTCCACGGTCGCAGCCTGCCGCTCCACGCACACACCCCCTGGGGCGTGGACCACGACGTCGCCGAGGAGATCACACAGGACGCGGAGAAGCAGCTGGGTCAGGTCCTTCACCCCTGGCGCGAGAAGTTCCCCGGCGTGGAGCCGGTCGATGCCGTCCGCCTCGAAAGCCCGGCCGAGGCCCTCGTGCGCGCCGCCGAGGGTGCCGAACTGCTGGTCGTCGGCCGCCGCAAGCACCGTCCCCCGCTCGCACCCCGCCTCGGTCCCGTGGCCCATGCCGCCCTGCACCACGCGCGCTGCCCCGTCGCCGTCGTCCCCCATGACTGAGCCGACCCCGTTGAACGAGCAGATCGCGACGGTGCGCCAGAAGCACACCGCCACGCCCCGGCCGGACGTCGCCTCTGACACCGGCACGCTCCCGCGAGCGGAGGTGCGCGAGACCCATACGGCGGTCGTGTTCTTCGTCGGCGACCGCGCCTACAAGCTCAAGAAGCCGGTCGATCTGAAGTTCCTCGACTACACCACTGTGGAGGCACGGCGGGTCGCGTGTGAGCGGGAAGTCGCTCTCAACCGCCGTTTCGCTCCGGATGTCTATCTGGGCGTGGGCGAGATCCGTGTCCCGGGCGACGCGGAGACTCCCGAGCCCCTCGTGGTGATGCGCCGCATGCCGGCGGAGCGCCGTCTGTCCCGGCTCGTACGGGAGGGCGCGGTTGTCGACGATGCCCTGCGGGCCGTCGCCCGGCTGCTCGCCACCCGTCACGCGAGCGCACCCCGCACTCCGGACGTGGACGCGCAAGGCACGAGCGACGCTTTGTCCTCGCGCTGGGAGGCGAGCTTCGCGCAGGTCCGTGAGATGGGCGGAGAAGGCCGTGTGTCCGAGGGCGTGGAGGAGGTGGAACGGCTGGTCCGCCGCTATCTCGCGGGCCGTGAGCGGCTGTTCGAGATGCGGATCGAGCAGGGCCGGATCGTCGACGGGCACGGCGACCTGCTCGCCGAGGACGTCTTCTGCCTCGACGACGGCCCCCGCGTCCTGGACTGTCTGGAATTCGACGACCACCTCCGCTACGTCGACGCCCTGGACGACGCCGCGTTCCTCGCGATGGACCTGGAACAGCTCGACGCCCCGGATCTGGCGGCGTTCTTCCTCGCCCGGTACAGCGAGTACTCCGGCGACCCCGCACCACCCTCGCTGCAACACCACTACGTCGCCTACCGCGCCTTCGTCCGCGCCAAGGTCTCCCTGATCCAGGCCCGCCAAGGCGCACCTGACGCGGATCTGGCCGCACGGCGACTGGTCACCACGACCCTGCGCCATCTGCGTGCCGCCGCCGTCCGCCTGATCCTCGTGGGAGGGCTGCCCGGCAGCGGGAAGTCCACTCTGTCGGGTGCGCTGGCCGACCGCCTCGGCGTCACGCTGCTCAGCAGCGACCGCCTGCGCAAAGAGCTCGCGGGGATCCCGGCGGACCGGCCCGCTCCGGCCCCCTACGGTGAGGGCCTGTATACGCCCGAGCGGACCGCGACGACCTACACGGCCCTGCTGGAACGTGCGGCCGATCTGCTGTCCAGGGGCGAGTCCGTCGTTCTCGACGCCACCTGGTCGGACGCCGGACAGCGCGAGGCAGCCCGGCGGGCGGCCGAACGCGCCGGCGCGGACCTCGTGGCCCTGCGCTGCCAGGTCCAGGACGAGATGACGGCGGCCCGCCTGGAAGGCCGCACTGCCGGACCGTCCGACGCCGACCTCGGCGTGGCGCTCACCATGGCGGCGCGGGAGCCGCCGTGGACGGAAGCCGCCGTGATCGACACCGGCGGCCCCCTGGAGGCCGCGGTCGCTCAGGCGCTGGCAGTCGTACGCCCGCACGACACCGGCCCCCTGGTCTTCCGCCGGCCGTATATGGAGCCGGACTAAGCAGCGAAGACACCGTTGCGACCGACCCCCGGCCCCGCCCATGGCACGACCCACCCCGACAGCCGGGAGAGCCCGCTCCCCCGAAAGAAAGGCGTACCGTGATGTCCGAGAACATCGCCCCGAACGAGCACGAGAGGCTGCGTGTCCTGGAGGCCCAGGTGCAGGTCCTGGCCCAGGCCGTCAAAGCACTCGCCGAAGGGCTGGAGGAGATCCCCTCGGAGGACGTCGAGCGGGAGAAGCAGGCGGCGCACGGAGCACGGCTGGCGCACGAACTGCTGCTGTCCCAGGGGCTGTAGGAACCAGGCCGATGAAGGTCTCCGAAGCGATGAGCCATCCGGCGGTGTCCGTGCCCACACGGACACCGCTGCGACAAGTCGCCCGGGAGATGGCCGAGTACGGGGTCGGTTCCGTGATCGTCACCGAGGGCGGCTCCCTCCGCGGCATCGTCACCGACCGCGACCTCGCACTGGCCGCCCTCGCCGGGGGCCTCGGCACGGACACGGTGGTCGACGCGGTGATGAGCTCGCCCGTGATCACGGTGGGCGCCTCCGACGACGTCCACGTGGCCTACCGGACCTTCCGCACGGCCGGGGTCCGCCGCCTACCGGTCCTGGACGGTCACCGGGTCGTGGGCGTCCTCACCGTGGACGACATGCTCATCGACGTCTTCCAGCGGTTGGCCGACCTCCTGGGCCCGGTCGCCTGGAGCGTCCTTGAGGAACCACCCGGGCCACCCTCCACGGACACCCGTTCAAGCGGAGCCTGACCATGCGCCCCCGGCCGCTCATCCCCTGACTGCGCCGAGCGGCAGCAGGCGGGCGACCGTCCGGGCGAGCCCCGCGCCCTCGGTGGCGGCGGCCACCGCGTCTACGTCCTTCTAGGCGTCCCAGCCGATCGCGTCCGGATGAGACTGGATCTGGAAGCGATTCAGAGCCAGAGTCCGGAGAACCCCGTCGTGCCGCTGGCGGGACTCGTCGAGCGGGGTGTCGTGACCCGGCACGGCAGAGAAGAGACCGATCTGCCGGACATCTGCCGGTCGGCGTTCGACTTCGGACATCAGGGGAGACGCTGAAAGAATCATCCGCGCAGGTCAGGGGTGCGCACAGCCGTACCGACGCAGGTCGGCGCCACCAGGTGGACAACTTCATGACGCAGGAACCGGCGTCGACGGTCCCGGGGAGCGAGCCGCCCTCGCGCAGGGGCGTGACGCAGCGGATCGCCGTGGCTTCGGAAGGCGTCCCCGACAGGCTGCGCGGCAGTGGCTCGCGCGGCGACGGGCTGACTGCGGCCTCGTACATGATCCGCCCAAGTGTCATGCTCAGCCCATGACTTCCCCTCCCTCCGCGGACACGTCCGAGGCGCCCCCGGCCGTTCCCGGGTTTCCCCGGATCCTCGCCCGCAGCCGACGTTTCTCCCTCGGGGTCCCGGGCCGGTTCGCGGTGTCTCCCGACGGGACGCGGGTGCTGTTCGTCCGCACCGGGTCGGGGACCGATCCGGTCGGCCGCCTCTGGCTGTTCACGGACGGCGTCGAACGGCTCCTGGCCGACCCGGTTGCGCTGGCCCCCTCACGCGTCCCGTCCGGAGATGCCGGTGACGCGGACGTACCGGAGGAGGAATCGGTACGCAGGGAGCGCGCCCGCGACATGACGTCGGGCCTCGTCGACTACGCCGCGGACCGGGATGTCCGGCTCGCCGCCTTCGCGCTCGGCGGTGTCCTGTGGGCGGTCCGGACGGAGGGCGGCGCTCCCCGGCGGATTCCCACCGCCGGGCCGGTCGTCGACCCGCGCCCCTCACCGGACGGCACGTGTGTCGCGTACGTGTCCGGGGGTGCCCTGCGGGTTGTCGGCGCCGACGGCACGGGGGACCGGGCCCTGGCCGTGCCCGAGACACCGGATGTCACGTACGGCCTGGTGGATCATGTGTCGGCGGAGTCGATCGGCCGCTCGCGCGCGTACTGGTGGTCGCCGGACGGGGACGCCCTGCTGGTCGTGCGAGTCGACCACGCCCGGGTGGAACGGTGGTTCCTGGCGGACCCGGCGAACCCCGCCCGGCCACCGCGCGTCCTGCGCCATCCGGCGGCGGGCACCGCGAACCCCGAGGTGACGGCGCACGTCCTGACACTGGACGGAGACCGTACTGCGGTCCGGCTCCCGGCGGCGGCCGACCCGGGCGGGCACCCCGGGGGCACGTGGACGGACACCCGCTACGAGTACGTGACGGCTGCCGGGTGGGACGCGCACGGCCCGTTCGTGGAGGCGCAGACCCGGGACCAGCGCACCGCCGTGCTCCTCGCGGTCGACCCGGGTACGGGCGCCGCCCGTCCGCTGCGCACCCGCCGGGACGACGCCTGGGTGCCCCTCCTGCCGGGCACGCCGGCCCGCACCGCGCGGGGGGCGCTGGTGGTCCCGGCCGTGCGGGGGGACACCTGCGGGCTGGAGATCGGGGGAGCCGTCTCCCCGACCGGCGTCCAGGTGCGCGAGGTCGTGGGCGTGTCCGGGGAGCAGGTGTTCTTCACGGCGAGCGCGGAGCCCACACAGACGCACGTGTGGACGTACGGACCGGAGGCGGGCTTCCGGCAGGTGACCGGGGAGCCGGGCCTCCACACGGCGGCGGTGGGCGGCGGCACCGTGGTGGTGTCCTCCGCGACACGCGGCGGCCGCACCGCGACGGTGCTGCGCGACGGGCGGCCGACGGCCGGTATCGGAGTCGTGGCGGAGCGGCCGCCGCTGTCCATGCGCGTCTCGCACCTGTCGTTGGGCGCCCGGCGGCTGCGCGGCCATCTGCACCTGCCCTCCTGGTACGAACCGGGGTCGGGCGCGCCGCTGCCCGTGCTGCTCAGCCCGTACGGAGGGCCGGGCCTGCAGCTGGCCGTCGAGGCGTACGGGTGGCCGAGCGCCGTGGCCCAGTGGTTCGCGGAGCAGGGGTTCGCGGTGCTGGTCACCGACGGGCGCGGCACCCCGGGGCGGGGCCGGGCGTGGGAGGTGGCCGTGCGCGGTGACCGGCTGGGGCCTGCCCTGGAGGACCAGGTGGACGCCCTGCACGCGGCGGCCGAACGGTTTCCGGGCCTGGACCTGGGACGGGTCGGCATCAGGGGCTGGTCGTACGGCGGCTACCTCGCCCTCGGAGCCGTACTGCGCCGCCCGGAGGTGTTCCACGCGGCGGTCGCGGGAGCGGCGCCTGCGGACCGGCGGCTCTACGACACGCACTGGGAGGAGCGCTTCCTCGGGCACCCGGAGGCCGATCCCGACGCGTATGCGCGGTCGTCTCTCGTCTCGGAGGCGCCCCGGCTGTCCCGTCCGCTGATGCTGGTGCACGGGCTGGCGGACGACAACGTGGTGGCGGCGCACACGCTGCGGCTGTCCTCCGCGCTCCTGGCGGCGGGCCGGCCGCACACGGTGCTGCCGCTCCCGGGGGCGACGCACCGGGTCATGCGGGAGGAGGTGGTGGCCGGTCAGCTGCGCCTCGAAGTCGGCTTCCTCAAAAGGTCGCTCGGGGTGTGAACGGCCCGCTGCCCCGCTGCGTACCCCCATGCGACGGATCGACAGGTCGATGAGCGAGTGGAAGGGGACCATGCATGACCGTAGGGAGCGGGGCAGCGCAGGGAACGGGCGGGCCGCTGGCGCGCCGTACCGTCGTCGCGGCTGCGGGGAGCGCGGGGATCGTCGCCGTGCTGACGGCGTGCGGCGGCAAGGAGGACTCGGGGGCCGGCGCCGTGAACGGCGGGGCGGCCCCCGGGGCGGGGACCGGCGGTTCGGCCGCGGCCGGGAGTTCAGGTGACTCGGGCGGTTCGGGAGGCGCGGGAAAGGTGCTGGCGAAGACCAGTGACATCCCGGAGGGCGGGGGCCGGGTCTTCGCCGACCAGGGCATCGTCGTCACCCAGCCCGCGGCGGGCGAGTTCAAGGCGTTCTCCGCCATGTGCACGCATCAGGGCTGCGCGGTGAAGGACATCAGCGACGGGATCATCAACTGCCCCTGTCACGGCAGCAAGTTCGACGCCACGGACGGCAGTGTGAAGGCGGGCCCCGCCACCACACCGCTCGCGGCCGCCTCGATCACCGTGGACGGCGACTCGATCACGCTCGCGTAGCCGGTTCACCCACGGCCCGCCCGGCCTCGCGCAGCGCCTCCACGGCCGCGCGGACGGACGGCCGCCGGTCGGCGTCCGCGCGCCACACGGCGTAGATGTGACGGCGCATCTGCTGCCGTACGGGGACCAGCACGACACCGTCGGGCACGTGGCCGCGGCCGAGGCGGGGCGTGACGCACACCCCGAGTCCGGCCTGGATGAGCGCGAGCTGTGTGTGGTGCTCTCCGGCGAAGTGGGCGATGCGGGGCTCGATGCCCTGCGAGCGCAGGGTGAACACCAGCCATTCGTAGCAGAACTCGCCCTCGGGCCAGGACACCCACTCGTCGTCCGCGAAGTCCTCCAGGCCGGTCTCGGCGCGCCCGGCGAGCGGGTGGGTGACGGGCAGCGCGACGTCGGCGGCGTCGTCGAGCAGCGCGGCCTGGACGAGCCCGCCGGGGACGGGGAGGCGCTTGTTGCTCCAGTCCAGGACGACGGCCAGGTCCACGTCGCCGCGCAGGACGGCGCGAATGCCGTCCTCCGGCTCCAGTTCGCTGCTGCGGACGCGCAGATCGGGATGCAGGGTCCGGAGGGAGGTGACGGCGTGCGGGAACAGTCCGCGTGCGGCGGTCGGGAATCCGGCCACGCGGACCTCCCCGACGACCTGCCCGCGCTGGGCCTCGATCTCCGCCTGGGCGAGTTCGACCTGCGAAAGGATGCGGGCCGCGTGCGAGGCGAGCAGCTCGCCGGCGTCGGTGAGCCGGACGCCGCGGCCGTTCCTGGCCACGAGCTGCTGTCCCACCTCGCGCTCCAGCTTGGACAGTTGCTGGGAGACGGCGGAGGTCGTGACGTGCAGTCCTTCGGCGGCACCGCTCACCGAGCCGTGACGGGCGAGGGCGTCCAGGGTCCGCAGGCGCTCCAGATTCAACATGTAAGTCATACTAATCAGATCCCTTGAGGAAATCTCACTTGTCCTAAGAGATCGTTCCGGTCATCGTGGACGGCATGCCGACCCCGACCCGCCCTCGCCTGCCCCTGGCCGACCGCGCCCCGGGGCCCGGCACCGCCGCCTCCTCCCGTCCGCCCCGCGTCGACTGGCGGCTCCGGTTCGCCGTACTGGCGCTCGTCTGGGGTTTCAGCTTCCTTCTGATCAAGGTGGGCACGCAGGCCTTCGCGCCGTTCCATGTGACGTTCGGGCGGCTGCTGTTCGGTACGGCGGTGCTGGCCGTGGCCATGGCGGTGCGGAGGGCGGGACTGCCGCGGGGGGCGCGCACCTGGGGGCATCTGGCGGTGGCGGCGTTCTTCCTGAACGCGCTGCCGTTCTCGCTCTTCGCCTACGCGGAGCTGACGATCCCGTCGACGCTGGCGGGGATATGCAACGCCACCTCGCCGCTGTGGGGCATGGCTCTGTCGCTGGTCGCGCTGTCCGAGGACCGGCCGACGCGGCGGCGGGTGGCAGGGCTCGGGCTGGGCTTCCTCGGAGTGCTGACGGTCCTGGGCGCCTGGCAGGGCTTCTCGGGGATAGACGCGGCCGGAACCGCCATGGCGCTGGGCGCGTCGCTGAGCTACCCGATCGGCTGGATCTATGTGCGGCGCACACTGGCCGGGCGGACCGAGTCGCATCTGTCGCTGACCGGAGCGCAGCTGATGCTGGCGACGGCGCAGCTGGCCGTGGTCACGCCGCTGTTCGCCGGTCCGCCCGCCGCCTTCCCGCTGCTCCCCCTGCTCGCGGTCGTCGCACTGGGGGCGCTCGGCACGGGGATGGCGATGCTGCTCCAGTACGGGATCGTGGCGGAGGTCGGGCCGACCACGGGGCAGATGGTCACGTACTTCATCCCGGTCATCGCGACGGCGGCCGGCGTGACCCTGCTGGACGAGCAGCTCACCTGGAACACGCCGGTCGGCGCCCTCATCGTGCTGGCCGGAGCGGCCCTCACCCAGAGCCGCAGCACCCCACGCGCATCACGGCAGCGGTAACCCGGGGCGGCCAGGCACCCGGCACCCGATGGCCCGACACCCGCCCGGGAGCCCGGGCGGGCCGGCCCCGTCCGCCGGGAGCCCGGCGGCCACGCCGCCACCCGTGCCCCCACCGCCCCGCCCTCAGCCGTAGCGGCGTGCGGGCATCGGCCCCGTGGCAGCCGCGACCGCCTCCGCCAGGGGCTCGATGTCGGCCGCCGTCAGGGCGGAGACGGTGAGCCGCACTCCCGGGCCGGACGCGAGCCGGAACCGGGCCCCGGGCGTGACGGCCCATCCCGCGTGGAGCAGCCGGGCGACGGTGCCGGTCTCGTCGTCGACCGGTACCCACACATTCATCCCGCTGCGCCCGTGCGCCTCCACACCGCGGGCCGCCAGGGCACGGAGCAGGGCCTCGCGCCGCCCCCCGTAGGACCGCGCCACGGCGAACGCGTCCACGGCACCGGCCCCCCACAGGTGGGCGACGGCCCGCTGCAGGATCCGGCTCACCCAGCCGGGGCCGAGCCGCTGGCGGCCCAGCACCCGGTCGACGGTGACCTCGTCCCCGGTGAGCGCGGCCACCCGGAGGTCCGGCCCGTACGCCTTGGCGACCGACCTGACGAACGCCCAGTGACGGGTGGTTCCGGCGAGCGGGTGCAGCGGGGCGTCGACGAAGCCGTGCCCGTGGTCGTCCTCCACGAGCAGCACCCCGGGGTGGGCGGCCAGGACGCGGCGCAGCTCCAGGGCCCGGTCCGCGCCGACCGCCGCCCCGGTGGGGTTCTGCGCCCGGCAGGTCACGACCAGGGCCCGCGCCCCGTCCTGCAGGGCCCGCTCGACCTCGCCGGGCAGCGGCCCGTCGTCGTCGAGCCGTACGGGGACGGGCCGCAGCCCCAGGGCGGGCACCAGGTCCAGCACGCTGCCCCACCCCGGGTCCTCGACCGCCACGGCGTCCCCGGGCCGCAGGTGTGCCGCCAGGACCCGCTCCATGGCGTCCAGCGACCCCGAGGTGACGGCGACCGGACCGGCGGGCACCCCGTCGGCGTCCAGCGCGGCCCGCGCCAGCCGTACGAACCCCTCGTCCACCGGGGCCTCCCCGTACAGTCCGGGCGCCGCGTCGTTCTGCCGCGCCGCTGCCGCCAGCGCCTCGCCCAGCGGCGGGAGCAGCGAGGTGTCCGGGTTGCCCGAGCCCACGTCCCGCACACCCTCGGGGGCCTCGATCCGCACGCTGCCCCGGGCGGTCGTGGCGGGCCGGGAGCGCACGCGGCTGCCCCGGCGCCCCGCGGTCTCGATCACCCCCCGCTCGCGCAGCGTGCGGTAGGCGGCGGCGACGGTGTTCGGATTGACCCCCAGATCCCTGGCCAACTCCCGCATGGGAGGAAGCAGTTCACCAGGGGACAGCGCTCCCGCGCCGACACCCCGCTCCACACTGGCCGCGATGTCGGATGCGCGGCGCCCTTCGATCCGATATTCTCCTAGCACAAACAACATTATGCACTAGTGCAATAGGGGATGGCCGTGACGGAAGCCGCAGCGACGACAACCGCGGGAACTGCACCGGAGCTCCCGGCCTACGAGCCGACGGAGCGGACCGTCCCGACCCGCTCCCGCGAGCGGGCCTCGTACGACAAGACTCTCGTCCACGCGATACTCGACGAGGCCTACCTCTGCCACCTCGGCTTCGTGCGCGACGGCGCTCCGGTCGTGCTGCCGACGCTGTACGCACGGGTGGGCGACCGGCTCTACGTCCACGGCTCGACAGGATCGCGTCCCCTGCGGATGGCGCGCGAACAGCGCGAGGAGGAACCCGGGCTGGCGGTCTGCGTGACCGTCACCCACGTCGACGGCCTGGTGCTGGCCCGCTCGGCCTTCCACCACTCGATCAACTACCGCTCGGCCGTGGTCCACGGCATCGCTTGCCAGGTCACGGACGAGGCGGAGAAGCGGATGGCGCTGGACGCCCTCGTCGACCAGGTCGTCCCCGGCCGGTCCCGTGACTCGCGCCCCGCCAACGCCAAGGAGCTGGCAGCGACCGCCGTCCTCCGCCTCGACCTGGCCGAGGTGTCCGCCAAGGTGCGCACCGGCGGCGCCAACGACGAGCCGGAGGACCTGAGTCTCCCCCACTGGGCCGGAGTCGTCCCGGTCGCGCCCCGCCACGGCGCCCCCGTCCCCAACGGCGACCTGGAGCCGTCCATCGCCCTGCCCGGCTACCTCGCCGCGCCGAAGCGCTGAGACCTGGCCGGGACGGAGGAACACGGGACCGGGAGACAGGCACCATGCTCATCCATCCCTGGGACGCGGCGCGGGACGACTCGGAGTGGAGGGAGTGGCTCGGGCACCACGACTTCGGGCAGCTCGCCGTCAACGGCCCGGCCGACGGCCCGCCGTGGGTCCAGCCACTGCACTTCCGGTACGACTCCGAACCCGGCCCGTACGGCGAGGTCGTCACCCACCTGGCCCGGCCCAACCCGCTGTGGCGGGACCTGGAGGCCCGGCCCCGGGTGACGCTCAGCGTCGTCGACGACTACGCGTTCGTCCCCGGCCCCTGGGCCGCACCCCCTGAGGACCCGCCCGAGCACGGCACGCCGACCTCGTTCTACTCGGCGGTCCAGTTGGTCTGCACCGCGCACATCGTGGACGATCCGGCCGCCAAGGCGGAGCTTCTCAACCGCCAGGTCGACCACTTCCAGCCGGAGGGCGGCTCGGCCCGGGTGGCTGTGGACGAGGGGCCGTACAGCAGGCGGCTGCCCGGCCTGCGCGCGCTGCGGCTGGAGGTGACCGGCGTGCGGGCCAAGTTCAAGTACGGAGCCAACAAGCCGGAGGCCGTGGGGGACCGGATAGCCGCCGGGCTCGCGGCCCGGGGCGCCCCGCTGGACGCGGCGGCGCACGCCCAGCAGCGGCGCCGCCGCGCCCGGGCGTGACCCCGGCTTACGCGCAGGGCCGCGGCAGCCGGGGCCCGACGGCCCTCAGGCCGTGACGGCCTCCCGGCGCCGCACGGCCGCCAGCCGGGTCTCGGCCAGCGTCAGGCCGGTCACCGCAGCGAGCAGCAGCAGCGTCCCGGCCACGGTCGCCGCAGTCAGCCGCTCACCGAGCAGCGTGACGGCGATGACCGCCGCGCTCACCGGCTCCAGCAGCATGATCACCGACACCGTCGCGGCCCGGACGACGGCCGCCCCCGCGAAGTACAGCGCGTAGGCCAACGCAGTCGGCACCGCCGCCACGTATGCGAGCAGCACCAGCACCTGGACCGGCTGAGCGGTGTGCGGCAACAGCCCCTCCGCCCCGGCGAAAGGCAGCAGCCCGATCGCCCCGATGCCGAACGCCCAGGTGCTGGTCGCCATCGCGTCGGCCCCGCCCCCGTCACGCCCCAGCCACCGGGTGATCAGCGTGACGGCGGCATACCCGGCGGCCGACAGCAGCGCCAGGGCCACACCCGCGGGCCGTACGGTCCCGGCATCACCGCCGAGCACCAGGACGGCGAGCCCCGCCAGCGCGCCGCCGACCGCCACCGTGCCACCGCCCCCGAGCCGTTCCCCCAGCGTCAGGCGCGCGCCCAGGGCGATGAGGACGGGTCCGGCGCCCAGCGTGACGACGGTGCCGACGGCGAGCCCGGTCGCCTCGACGGCGGCGAAGTAGGCGCTCTGGAACATGGTGAGCCCGATCCCCGTACCGAGGATCCGCAGCAGCCTGCGCCGTCGCGGCTCGGCCGCCGCGACAGCGGCCGGGGCGGATCCGGCTGTCCGGCGCCTGCGCACCGCGAGCACAGCGAGCATCAGGGCGAGCCCGCCGGCGCAGCGCCAGAACGACAGGGCGAGCGGGCCCAGGTCGCTGACCCGGTACACCAGCGAGGCCGCCGCCCCGGCGGTGCCCCAGGCGATCCCGGCGACGATCAGACAGAGGAGTGCCCGCCCGACGGACATGGACGCGGGCATACGGACAGGATTCGACACGTGACTTCTCCCGGAAGGAGGACGGATTTGACTGGTCGCCTGCTCCGCGGGCAGCGACGAGCCGCTCGGGGACTACCCCGAGCCCGGTCCTCGTCAGGAGATGGCCGCCCGCGCTACGCGGCGGGCGGCGGAAGAACGGTCGAATGCATGATCGGCACCCTACGCGGAGGACCGCCCGGCCGACAACCGGCCCGTGTCGGCCCCCGGGCTCTCGGGCGTCTCCGCTCCAGAACCCGCCACCGGCCCCGACGGCGGCGCCTTGGGCGTGGACGACTGGGCGATGAACGCCCCGACCAGCACGAGCACCCCGCCGACGATCTGCGGCGTCGAGAGGTGCTCCTTCAGCAGCACCCACGCCAGCACCGTCGCGATGACCGCCTCCAGGCAGGCCACCACTCCGGCCACCTGCGGGGACAGCCTCCGCACCGAGATGACGCCGGTGACGTACGCCAGCACGGTCGCGATCAGGACGACCCAGCCGAGCAGCAGCCAGGCGGGCACGGCCGTCCCGCCCAGGTCGGCGGCGCCGCGCAGCACCCGCACGTCCATGTCCCAGGGGCGGGCGACGGCGGTCAGGACGAGCGCACCGACGAGCAGCCCGTACGCGATGACGCCCAGCGGGTCCGCCGGTTCGGCCTCGTCACTTCCCTGGTCGGACAGGATGAAGTAGCCGACCTGGCAGCAGGCCGCGCCCAGCGCGAGGACCAGCCCCAGGACATCGAAGCCGAGCCCCGCCCAGACCTCGACCACACAGGCGAGCCCCGTGACGGCGAGGACCACGCCGACGGCGGCGGCCCTGGTCACCGGACGCCGCTGGACGAACCGCACCCAGCCAAGCACCAGAGCGGGGGCGAGGTACTCGATGAGCAGCGCGACCCCGACGGGGATCCGGGACAGCGCGGCGAAGTAGAACGCCTGGACGCCCGCGACGGCGAGCAGCCCGAACCCGGCCAGCAGGGCGGGTCTCCGACGCAGCAGCGCACGGTGCCGCCAGGCCACGGGCAGCATGACGAGCGCGGCGCCGGCGACCCGGAGCCACACCACGTGCAGCGGGTCGAGGCCCGCCTCGATGAGCGGCTTGGCCGCCACCCCTGATCCACCGAATGCGAACGCCGAGGCCAGGGCCAGTCCCAGGCCGGCGCTTCTCACCTGAGACGCGTGCATCGGCACATGATGGCAGGGAGCGTTCAGCAGCGTAAGTGCTGTCGCACCTGTTGAGACGGCGGGCGCTCCCACCCGGGGCGGGCATCCGGCCCGGCGGGCGCCCCGGCGCATGGATGCCGCGTGGCAGCCCGTTCGAAGCCGCTGGTCCCGGCCCGCACCGGACCAGCCGTGTCCGCCGGCGAGAATGCAGTCCAGTCACCCGCGATTGGACTTGGCCGACGGCCTCCCGCCGCCTCTACGGTCGGCCCATGCGAATCCGAATCGTCGACGCCTTCACCGACCGCCCGTTCTCCGGCAATCCCGCGGCTGTCGTGCTCCTCGACGCCTTCCCCGACGACGACCGGCTCCAGCGGGTGGCCGCCGAGATGAACCTCTCCGAGACCGCGTTCGCGCACCCGCTGCCGGAGGGCGGCGACGCCGACTGGGCGCTGCGCTGGTTCACTCCGGTCGCCGAGGTCGACATGTGCGGTCACGCCACCCTGGCCACCGCGCACGTACTGCGGACCACCGGCCGGTCGGCCGGCGCCGTGCGCTTCGCCGCGCGCTGCGGCGTCCTGACCGCCACGGCGACCGGGGACGGGACGGTCACGATGGACTTCCCCACCTCGCCGCTCACCCCGGTGGAGACGCCGAAGGGCCTCGCCGAGGTGCTGGGCTCCGACGTCCTGTCCGTGCACGACACGGCCGAGCACATCGGTGACCTGCTGGTGGAACTGAGGGACGAAGCGGCCGTGCGCTCCCTCGCACCGGACCTGGCCGCGCTCGCCGCGCTGTCGAAGCGGGGCGTCATCGCCACGGCCGCCGCCGAGGACCCGGCCCGTGGCCTCGACTTCGTGTCGCGCTGCTTCTTCCCCCGGCTGGGCATCGACGAGGACCCGGTCACGGGCAGCGCGCACACGGCGCTGGCGCCCTTCTGGTCGGCCCGCCTCGGCCGGTCCGAGCTGACGGGCCTCCAGGGCGGGGCCCGCACCGGGGTCGTCCGTACGGCGCTGCGTGGAGAGCGCACCCTGCTGACGGGTCACGCGGTGACCGTCCTGGAGGGTGACCTGCTCGCCTGAGCAGGGCGTCCGGGCCCGGCTGCCGCCCGGGCCCGCTCACGGCGTGGGCAGCCACCCCACCTCCCCGGCGAGCAGCCCGTACCCGACGAAGGCGACGATGTCGAGGAGCGCGTGCGCCGCCACGAGCGGCCCGACCCTCCCCCACCGCCGGTACAGCCAGACGAACACCACGCCCATCACCATGTTGCCGACGAAACCGCCGATGCCCTGGTAGAGGTGGTACGAGCCGCGCAGCACCGAGCTGGCCGCCAGCGACCGCGCCGGGGACCAGCCCAGCTGGTCGAGCCTGCGCAGCAGATAGCCGACGACGATCACCTCCTCCACCACGGAGTTCTGCAGCGCGGAGAGGATCAGCACCGGGTACTTCCACCACACCTCGGGCAGCGACTCCGGCACGACCGTGAGGTTGAAGCCGCCGGCCCGGGCGGCCAGATAGAAGGCGAGCCCGGCGCTGCCGATCCCGGCCGCGACCAGCGCGCCGCGCCCCAGGTCCTGCCAGGGGGCGCGCCGGTCGAAGCCGATGGCGCGCAGCCCGGTCCCCTCGCGGAGCAGCAGATGGGCGACCAGCACGACGGGGACCAGTGCCGTGCCGATGGCGAACAGCTGCCAGGCCAGGTCCAGCCAGGGCCGCCCGGGGGCGTAGGAGCTGTTGAGCCTGGCCGCCTGGTCCTGGAGGCCGCCGGGCCTGGTGAGCGCCCCGACGAAACTGATCACCGAGGAGACGGCGCTGGCGCCCAGCGAGAGCGCCAGCACGATCAGGGTCTCGGACCGCAGAATCCGGCGCGTGCCCGGGTCGGCCACGCGGGGACCGCCCGCGCCGTCCCCGGGGCCACCCGCCCCGCCTCCCGGTCCGCCCGCCCCGCCCCCGGAGCCGCCCGCCCCGCCCGTCCGCTCCCGCACGCCGCGCCACCTTCCGCTCATGGATCTCGCGCGGTCCAGCTTGCCCGACGCGGCCGCCCACCGTGCATCCGGTCCCGGGGCGACCCGCCTCACGACCCGCCCCGCCCGGTTTTCCCCGGCCCCTCAGCGTGTGCGCTGCGGATACGGCCCCGGGAACCGGACCGGCCACGTGTGCACGGGTTCGCCCCGCAGCGACAGCTCCCGGTAGCGGCGGGCGGTGGCGGCCAGCGCGGCCTCCCGGTCGAGTCCGGCCTCGACAGCCCGGCGGAAGGTCTCCACCTGCCAGGTCGCGCCGTTCACCCGCCTCCGGCAGCGTTCCTCGATCACGCCCAGCGTGCGGTCCCGGTCGGCGGGCTCGATGCCCCACGCGTCCAGCCCCGCCGCGGCGAGCGGGAGCAGCTCGTCCCGTACGAGCTTCACGGCGGGCACAGCGCTCACCCCGCCCCCGCGCCCGGGGCGCGGCCAGCGCAGCTCGGCGTCGATGCCGTGCCGGCAGGCGGCGTCGAAGTTGGCCGCCGCGTCCTCGAAGGGCATCCGCCGCCACACCGGCCGGGCGTCCTCGGCCAGGGCCCGCACCAGTCCGTAGTAGAAGGCGGCGTTGGCGACGACGTCGTCCACGGTCGGCCCGGCCGGCAGCACACGGTTCTCCACCCTGAGGTGCGGGACCCCGTCGACGGTCCCGTACACGGGCCGGTTCCAGCGGTAGACGGTCCCGTTGTGCAGGACGAGTTCGTGCAGACCGGGGGTGCCGCCGTCATCCAGGACACGCAGCGGGTCCTCCTCCCCGCACAGCGGCAGCAGCGAGGGGAAGTACCGCAGGTTCTCCTCGAAGAGTTCGTACGCCGAGTCCACCCACCGCTCCCCGAACCAGGTGCGCGGCCGTACGCCCTGGGCCTTGAGTTCCGGCGGCCGGGTGTCCGTGGCCTGCTCGAACAGCGGCGGCCGGGTCTCCCGCCACACCTCGCGGCCGAAGAGGAACGGCGCGTTGGCCCCCACGGCGATCTGCACCGCGGCCACCGCCTGCGCCGCGTTCCACACGTCCGCGAACCGAGCCGGGGTGACCTGGAGGTGCAGCTGCACGGAGGTGCAGGCGGCCTCCGGGGTGATGGAGGCCGCCGTGCAGTTGAGCCGCTCCACCCCGTCGATGTCCAGGGTGAAGTCCTCACCGCGCGCCTGCAGGACCTGCTCGTTGAGCAGCAGGTAGCGGTCGCCGGCCGACATGTTGGCGAGGTCCACGTCCTGCCGGGTGAGTGTGGGCAGTATCCCGATCATGACGATCCCGGCACCCAGCTCCTCGGCCTTGCGGTGGGCGTAGCCCAGCCCGGTGCGCAGTTCCTCCGTGAGCTGTGAGAAAACATGCCCGGCGAGCCGGTGCGGAGTCACGTTCAATTCCAGGTTGAACATTCCCAGCTCGGTCTGGAAATCCCGGCTCGCGATGCGCTCCAGCACCTCGCTGTTCATCATCCTGGGCAGCCCGTCGGCGCCAGCGAGATTGAGTTCGATCTCCAGCCCCATCAGATTGCGGGGCCGGTCGAAACGGCGCTCGGCCAGCATCCGCTCCAGCGCCGCCAGGCACTGCCGGAGCTTCCGCCGGTAGCACTGCCGGTCCGCCAGGTCGAACGCCACTGCCGCGACCTTCTCCCCCATGGAAGGGTCCCTCCTCGCGTGGGTGGCACGCGGCGCCGCCGCTCGCGTCCCGGACGATGATGCCCAGCCCGGCCGATCCGTAACGCACTGGTCGGCAGGGCTTTACCGCTAGGCTGGCCCGGGCAATCCTCCGGCACATTCCGGAGGCATGGATCGGCTAGCACAGCGCGGGCAGCGGCGTGGGGAAAAACTCCGACGGCTTTCGGCCGTCCGCAAGTGAATACCGGGACGGAAACCCGTATCACAACCCGGCATGAATGCCGGAAAAAGGGCACGAAACCGGGGCGCAATGACGACGCGATCCGCACTTGACGACGATATCGAAGCCGACTAGCGGAAACATCGTGTGAACATTTGTCGTATAAACTCCGCGCAGAGGCTAGAGCCGGCGCCGGGCGTGGCGCCCCGGGCGCCTCCTCCTGCCCAGCTGCTGACAGCGTCGTCCGCACCCTCCCGCGCGTCCCCCCGTGTGTCCCGAGTGAGAGGCGACCCACCATGCCGCTCCACGTCTCCCAGCCCCCCGCCGCCGCCCTGCGCACCGTCCTCGCTGCGCTCCGCTCGCCAGCGGCCCGCGAGGCAGGCACCCCGGCACTGCGTTCCGCACCCGGCCCGTTGACCGCGGACGTCCCCCTTCCCCTCCATGTGCTCGACGCCGCTCCCGGGCCCGTCGGAGCACCGCCCCGGACCCGGCTGGCCGGCTGGCGGTTCCTGATCCGCGGCGGGGAGCTCCCCCTGGCCGCCGCGGACGCGGTGCCGTCGCCGGAGGGCGAGGGCTGGGCCTTCGCCCACTTCTTCGAGGGCCCGTACATCGCCGCGACCGAGCGCGCCCTGCACCAGGCGGAGGCCGCCCAGACCCTCTGGCAGCCCCGGCTGCTGTCGGTGCCGGAGCTGTACATGCTCACGCTCTGGCTGCACGGCAACACGGAGGGCGACCCGTCGGCGGGATCACCCGCAGGTACGGACATGCTGATCCCACTGGCCCCCGCGCCGCCCGGGATCGCCGCGCACCGTCCCCACCGGGTAGCCGACCTCCTGCCGAGGCTCGCGGTCCGCCTCGTACCGCCACCGCTTCTCGGTTCGACGGCCTGATCGGCACGGGCTGAGCAGGAGCAGCATGCCCCGCGTCCTCCACGGATGCGGGGCACCGCGCCGTCCCGGGCCCGACACCGGTTCCCGCCCCCTCTGACCCCACCGGACTAGTCCGCTTCGGTCATGCTGAACCACCCGAAGAGACAGGGTGGTTGCTCTGAACCATCCGTGCGGGTGATACGTCCTTCAGCAGTAGGAAGAGCTGCCGCGAAATCCCTGCGGAATCACGCCCGTGGGGCAACACTGGGAACGGACCGATCGAAAGACGGGGGGGCGGCCATGAACACCGCATCGAGCCGCAGGACAGACTCCACATCGCAGCGAAAGAACCCTCTCATGTGCCAGCACCAGCCACCCTGCCCGACCGCTGACTCCGCAGACCGGGAGGCCGCACGTGTCGTGGCGCACCACCCGGAACAGGGCTGGAGCCTGCTGTGCAACGGCGTCCTGCTCTTCGAGGACACCGGTGAGCTGCTGCCGGACGGCCAGATCATCGCTCCGCACCGCCCGCTCACGACGGCCCGGGTCGCCAGGGCCGCGTAGCCGCCACGAGACGGCGACACCTGGCAGGAAGACACCGAAGGGGCCGACGCGGAGGATCACCTCCGCGCCGGCCCCGACGCAGTCCTCAGGCCTTGCAGGCCCTGGGCTCAGCCCTCGTACTCGTCCATCGGCGGGCAGGAGCAGACCAGGTTGCGGTCGCCGAAGGCACCGTCGATCCGGCGCACCGGCGGCCAGTACTTGTCGGCGGCCGACACGCCGGCCGGGAAGACGGCCTCCTCGCGGCTGTACGCGTGGTTCCACTCGCCGCCCAGCGCGCCCGCGGTGTGCGGGGCGTTGTGGAGCGGGTTGTCGTCGGCGGGCCACTCGCCCGTGGCGACCTTCTCGATCTCGGCACGGATCGCGATCATCGTGTCGCAGAACCGGTCGAGCTCGGTGAGGTCCTCGCTCTCGGTGGGCTCGATCATCAGCGTCCCGGCCACCGGGAACGACATGGTGGGCGCGTGGAAGCCGTAGTCGATCAGGCGCTTGGCGATGTCGTCGACGCTGACACCGGTCTCCTTGGACAGCGGGCGCAGGTCGATGATGCACTCGTGAGCGACCAGCCCGCCCGGACCGGTGTAGAGCACCGGGTAGTGCGGCTCCAGGCGCTTGGCGATGTAGTTCGCGGCCAGGACCGCGACCTGCGTGGCCCGCTTGAGGCCCTCGCCGCCCATGAGGCGCACGTACGACCAGGAGATCGGCAGGATCCCGGCGGAGCCCCAGGGCGCCGCCGAAATGGGGCCGACGCCGGTCTCCGGTCCCGCGGTCGGCTGGAGCGGGTGGTTCGGCAGGTACGGGGCGAGGTGGGCGCGCACGCCGACCGGGCCGACGCCGGGGCCTCCGCCGCCGTGCGGGATGCAGAAGGTCTTGTGCAGGTTGAGGTGCGAGACGTCGCCGCCGAACTCGCCGGGCTTGGCCAGGCCGACCAGCGCGTTGAGGTTGGCACCGTCGACGTACACCTGGCCGCCGGCCTCGTGGACCCGGGCGCAGATGTCCGCGACGTGCTCCTCGAAGACACCGTGGGTGGACGGGTAGGTGATCATGAGCACGGAGAGTTCCTCGCGGTGCTTCTCGATCTTCGCCCGCAGGTCGTCGACGTCGATCTCGCCGTCGTCGGAGGTCTTGACGACGACGACCTTCATCCCGGCCATGACGGCCGACGCGGCGTTGGTGCCGTGCGCGGACGACGGGATGAGGCAGATCGTGCGCTGGGTGTCGCCGTTGGCGCGGTGATAGGCGCGCACGGCGAGCAGACCGGCGAGCTCGCCCTGCGAACCGGCGTTGGGCTGGATCGACACCTTGTCGTAGCCGGTGACCTCGGCGAGGCGCTCCTCCAGCTCACTGATCAGGGTCAGATAGCCCTGCGCCTGCCCGACTGGCGCGAAGGGGTGCAGGCCGCCGAACTCGGGCCAGGTCACCGGCTCCATCTCGGTGGTCGCGTTCAGCTTCATGGTGCAGGAGCCGAGCGGGATCATGCCGCGGTCCAGCGCGTAGTCGCGGTCCGCGAGCTTGCGCAGGTAGCGCAGCATGGCGGTCTCGGAGCGGTGTGCGTGGAAGACCGGGTGGGTCAGGTAGTCGTCGGTGCGCAGCAGGCCCTCGGGCAGCGCGTCGGCGGTGTCGGCGTCCAGCGCCTCGATGTCGCCGGCGACGCCGAAGGCCTCCCACACGGCGGTGAGCTGGACACGGCCGGTGGTCTCGTCGCAGGAGGCCGAGACGTGGTCGGCGTCGACGAGGTGCAGGTTGACCCCGCCCTCGCGGGCCGCTGCGACGACCTCGGCGGCCTTGCCGGGCACCCGGGCGGTGACGGTGTCGAAGAAGCCTTCGTGCAGCACCTCGACACCCCCGGCGCGCAGCCCGGCGGCGAGGATCGCGGCGTACCGGTGGGTGCGCCGTGCGATCTCCTTGAGGCCCTCGGGACCGTGGTACACCGCGTACATGCCGGCCATGACGGCGAGGAGCACCTGGGCGGTGCAGATGTTGCTGGTGGCCTTCTCGCGGCGGATGTGCTGCTCGCGGGTCTGGAGGGCCAGGCGGTAGGCCTTGTCGCCGTCCGCGTCGACGGAGACACCGACGAGACGGCCGGGCAGGTTGCGGGCGTAGGCGTCACGGACGGCCATGTAGCCGGCGTGCGGGCCGCCGAAGCCCATCGGGACGCCGAAGCGCTGCGTGGTGCCGACGGCGATGTCGGCACCGAGGGCGCCCGGGGAGGCCAGCAGGGTGAGCGCCAGCAGGTCGGCGGCGACGGTGACGACGGCGCCGAGTTCGTGGGCGGCGTCGACCAGCGGCTTGATGTCGCGGACGGCGCCGGAGGCACCCGGGTACTGGATGAGGACGCCGAACACACCGCGCTCGGCCACCTCGGCCGGGATGCCGTCGCCGAGGTCCGCGACGACGACCTCCACGCCGGTCGGTTCGGCGCGCGTCCGGATGACGGCGACGGTCTGCGGCAGGGCGTCGGCGTCGACGAGGAAGACGCCGTTCTTGACCTTGCCGACACGCCGCGAGAGAGACATGGCCTCCGCCGCCGCGGTGCCCTCGTCGAGCAGCGACGCACCGGAGGTGGGCAGACCGGTCAGGTCCGCGACCATGGTCTGGAAGTTCAGCAGCGCCTCGAGGCGCCCCTGGGAGATCTCCGGCTGGTACGGGGTGTAGGCCGTGTACCAGGCGGGGTTCTCCATCACGTTGCGGAGGATCACCGGCGGGGTGAAGGTGCCGTAGTAGCCGAGACCGATCATCGGGGCGAGGACCTGGTTGCGGTCCGCGAGGGAGCGCAGCTCCGCGAGGACCTCGGCCTCCGAGCGGGCCTCGGGCAGGCCGAGCGCCTCGGCACTCTTGATGACGTCCGGCACCGCGGCCGCAGTCAGCTCGTCGAGCGAGCCGTAGCCGACCTGTGCGAGCATCTTGGCGCGCGCCCCGGCGTCGGGACCGATGTGGCGCTGCTCGAAGGGGGTGCCCCGCTCGAGCTGGGAGAGCGGAATGCGGTTGGCGGTCATGACGGGGGCCTCCTGGTCGTAGCGACCTGCGAGGGGCACCGCGGCGCGGGTGCCCGGACGGCCTCCCCCTCTGTCATCTCAACCTGAGAGCTTCGCCGTACCCGCTCGGCGGAGCGGATCGGCTTTCACCGTCGGTGAGAGCGGGTGCCGTCCGACGCCCGCCCTGCTTTCCAGAGTGACCTCGTCCGTGCGGTACAGGGGCCTGAGAGATTCCGGGGAGGATTTGCTCCTTCGGCGCCCCCGGACGATCCCTGAAAGATCGCTTCGGAGGACTCTCCCGCACGGGGTCAGCGGCCGTTGCCAGACTACCAGCGACGTCCCTGACCGATCCCCCGAGTGGCCGACGTCACGGTTGTGCATTTTCGTAGTGTTTGTGGACCGGTTGCGACCGACTGGAGGGACCGTGCAGACCGATATCGATCCTCGCAGCCTGATCGGCCGCAAGGCGTACGACCGTGACGGCCACAAGATCGGCACGGTGGACGAGGTGTACCTGGACGACGCGACCGGCGAGCCGGAGTGGGCCGCGGTGCGGACCGGGCTCTTCGGACGGGACGCGTTCGTCCCGCTGGAACCCAGCGAGGTCGTCGACGAGGCGCTGCACGTCCCGTACGAGCGCGCCCTCATCAAGGATGCTCCCGACTTCGGGGTGGGGCGCCATCTTTCGCCGGAGCAGGAACTGCAGCTCTACCGCCACTACGGCCTCGACCTGCCGGGCCCGGCCGCCCCCTCTCCTCCCGACAGGGACTTCGGCTCCCTCTCGGACGGTGACGGCTGACCGCCGCCCGGCACCAGCGGCAGCGGGTCCGACGGCTCCAGCGCGGGGTCGCCGGTCCGGAACGTCCGCGCCCGTCCGGGAGGCGACCCCGGCTCCTCGAACCGCACCGTCACCCGCCCCACGCCACTCCCCTGCACCCACCCCGCTCCGTGCTCCGCATGCCGCACGTCCTGTCCGGGCGCCCACCGCCGGGCCGTCAGGTCGCGCGCTCCCACCGCCGCCGGCTCCTCCTCTGCGCCGCCCCCGCCGGCGCCCACCGCACCGGCAGCCTCCGGGTCACCCCCGTCCACGGCCGCTGCCCGCCCAGGTACGCCCCCGGGCCCACCTGCCCGCACGGTGCCCTCCGTCCCTGCCACGTTCTCCGCTCCTCCGCGCCCTGCGGCCTCCGGCCCGCCCCCCGTCTCCCCGCGCCCGAAGGCGGCACCGCTCCGACCGGTCACGCCCTCCGCAGGACCGGCCGCACCGGCCGGAGCCGCACTCGCCTGCCCGCCACCGCCGACCGCGGCCCCGGCCCACACCGTCCCGGCCGCCTCCCGGACACCCGCGCCCCCCACAGCCCCAGCACCCGGACCGTCGGGTCCCGCCGCGCCCGCGCTGCCCCCGTCCACGGCTTCCACCCGCACGCCGGGGTGTCCGGCCCCCGCGCCCGCGGCCCCAGGCTGCTCCGTCGCCCCGCCCGGCCCACCGCCGACCGCAGGGGCATCACCCTCGTGGTCCCCCGCCCGGCCCGGTGTGCCCGGCCCGCCCTGCCGGCCGCCGCCCGGTGCCTCCCCGACGGCTCCGGCGTCACCCGCCACGGCCTCCCCGGCGTCCGGAGCCGTCACGGTTTCGGAAGCACCGCCGCCCACGACTCCGGCTGCCCCCTGCCCCGCCTCCGGCCGACCGGCCGCCCCCTCGCCCGAACCCGGCACCCCCACGAACCCGCCCTCCGCTGCCGGGACACCCCCTCCCGACGCACTCCGGCCCAGCCCCACGGCTGTCCCTGAGTCCTCCGGAACCCCGCCCCGCGGCCCGGTGCCCCGCACCCCGGCCTCACCGGTCACGCCGGCGCGCCGGCCGAAGACCGCCCCCGCCGGCCCGGGACCGCCCTGGCCCTGACCCGGACTCCCGGCCGACGCCGAGGCACCCCGCGTCCCCTCCCCCGGACGCCCGGGCCCGGTCGCCGTGCCATGCTCCCCGGCCGCGCCCATCGCCTCGGCCGCCATGTGCCGCCCACCGACGCCCGGCCCAGTGACCCCGGGAACCGCGGCCGCATCCACCTCATCCGCCCCGGCCGCCCCTGCATCGGCCCCGACCGGCGTGCCACCGTCCTCGGCCGCGCCCACATCCAGCCCCTCCGCCGCCGCCTGGGCGAAGAGGTCCTCCTGCGTGTAGTCGGCCAGACCGGACACTCCCACGCCCAGCAGCCGGACCCCGCCCGTCGTGTCGACCAGGTCCAGCAGCCGGGCCGCCGCCTCCCGTACGACGCCCTGATCGTCCGTCGGGCCCCGCAGGGTCTCCGAGCGGGTCAGCGTCGAGAAGTCGTAGCGCCGTACCTTCAGCACCACGGTCCTCCCCGACCGCCCCGCCTCCCGCAGTCGCCGCACGCAGCGCTCCGCGAGTCTCTCCACCTCCCACCGCACCCGCGCCCGGTCGTGCAGGTCGACGTCGAAGGTGTCCTCCACGGACACCGACTTCGCATCCCGCTCCGCGACCACCGGACGGTCGTCGTACCCGAGGGCCATCGCGTACAGGGACGTTCCGTGCGCCCGGCCCAGCAGTCGTACCAGCTCGTCCTCGCCTGCCTCCGCGAGCTCGGCCACCGTGGTCACGCCGGCCCGCCGCAGCTGCTCCGCCGTGGCGGGTCCCACCCCCGGCAGGGTCCGCACACCCATCGGCGCCAGCAGCTCCCGCTCGGTCCCGGGCTCGATCAGGACCAGCCCGTCCGGCTTCGCCTGCTCCGACGCGATCTTCGCCAGCATCTTGGACCCGGCCAGCCCCACCGACCCCGTCAGTCCCGTCACCGCGAGGATGTCGCGACGCAGCCGTTCCCCCGTCGCCCGCGCGCCCTCAGCGTCGAACGCGGTGCCCCCGGCCTCCAGGTCCACGAACGCCTCGTCCAGGCTGAGCGGTTCCACCAGCGGGGACAGCTCCCCCAGCAGCTCCATCACCTGCCCGCTCACCTCGCGGTACACGGAGAAGCGCGGCACCAGATACGCCGCGTTCGGTGCCAGCCGCCTGGCCTGCGCGGTCGGCATCGCGGACCGCAGCCCGAACCGGCGCGCCTCGTACGAGGCCGTGGCGACGACGCCGCGCGGCCCCAGCCCTCCCACGACCACGGGCTTGCCGCGCAGACTGGGTTTCGCCGCCTGCTCCACGGCGGCGAAGAACGCATCCATGTCCAGATGCAGGATCGTCGGCGCTGCTCTCACATCACCGATGGTGCCTCACACCACTGACAACAACCCGCACACACGTGCGAACCCAAGCTCGGGCACCCGCTCCGTCCCGGTGCGTCAGACGGCCTTGTCACGTCTGCGCCGCGCGAGCTCATCGCCCGGGTTGTGCCCGATCAGGGTCTCCCCGGTGTCGACCCGCTCCCCGTGCAGCTGCGAAAGGGCGGCCTCGACATCCCGCCAGACCACGCCCACCGCGATCCCGAAGATGCCCTGACCGCCCTGGAGCAGGGAGACGACCTCGTCCGGCGACGAGCACTCGTACACGGTGGCGCCGTCGCTCATCAGCGTCATCCGCTCGAGATCCCGCGGCCCACGTGATCGCAGGTGCTGAACCGCGGCCCGGATGCTCTGGAGCGCGACCCCGGTGTCCAGGAACCGCTTGACGATCTTCAGGACGACGATGTCCCGGAAGCTGTACAGCCGCTGTGTCCCCGACCCGTACGCGGGCCGGACGCTCGGCTCCACCAGCCCGGTGCGTGCCCAGTAGTCGAGCTGCCGGTAGGTGATCCCGGCCGCCGCGCACGCGGTGGGGCCGCGATAGCCGATGAGGTCGGCGGCCGGGTCGGCCGGCTCATCGCGAAGCGGATGCGGTCCGCCTCCTCCCGGGCTCCGCCCGGGGAGCGCTCCCGCCGTACCGTCGCCACCGTTCATGACGCCGACCCTCCGTCCTTGACCTGCCAACTCGACGGTAGGCAGTCCCCAGGGGTGCGTCAACGATCGCCACACTCGCCACGCCGAGTGATAATCACCCTGAGAGTGGTTTGGCGTGTCCGGTTTCCGGGAAACGCTACTCGAATGCGCCGGTACCTCGGAATGCGCCCCCGCCGGGAGGCACGCGGCTCAGGAACGCGGCTCACTGGTTGCTGGTGCCGAAGTCCTCGGGAGAGATCTGGTCGAGGAACTCGCGGAACTTCTCCACCTCGTCCTCCTGCTCGTCCGGGATCGCGATCCCGGCGTCGTCGAGCACACCGTCACTGCCGAAGATCGGCGTTCCGGTCCGCAGGGCCAGCGCTATCGCGTCGGAGGGCCGGGCACTCACCTCGACACCGCTGGCGAACACCAGCTCGGCATAGAAGACCCCTTCACGGAGATCCGTGATCCGGACCTCGGTGAGTTCCTGGCCCACGGCCTCCAGCACGTCCTTGAAGAGATCATGGGTGAGCGGCCTGGCAGGGGTCATGCCCTGCTGGGCGAAGGCGATCGCCGTCGCCTCACCGGGACCGATCCAGATGGGGAGGTACCGGTCGCCTCCCACTTCACGCAGGAGCACGATCGGCTGGTTGGACGGCATTTCCACCCGGACACCGACAACATCGAGCTCGTTCACACAGCAACCCTAGGACGAGCCGGACCGGTTTGGGTAGTCGGGGCCCTCCCCGAGGTCCCGAGGCCGCCCACGAGGTCAGGGAAACCGGACGCCGAGGGCCGTGCTGACCAGCGCCGCGTGCAGCCGCACGGACAGAGCGGCGAGTTCCCTGGTGGTGGCTTCGGCGTGCGCCCGGGTCTGCGGGTTGCGGTGGCGGCGCAGCGGCGCCACGACCTGCTCGACGAGCCCCGCGTCCCGGTCCGCCGCGGCCTTCATCGCCCGCAGGTGCCGCGGCTCCAGCCCGAACCTGCCCAGCTCCGCGACGAGCTTCGCGACGGTCACCGCCTCCGCGTCATAACCGCCGCCTTCCGCCCCCTCGGTGACCAGCCCGTAGGACTCCCACTCGGCCAGCTCGTCCTCGCCGACCTCCGCGGCGGCGAGGAGTTCGGCGCGGCCGATCCGGGCCGCCGTGGGGCGCCCCGGCTCGGAATCCCACGGCGGGACGGCGTCCGAGCGGTCGCCGGACGCCCCCTGGGCGGGCAGCTGCACCTGCTCACCCCGGGCGAGGGCGTCCAGGTGCTCCCGGATGACCTTGAGCGGCAGGTAGTGGTCCCGCTGCATGCGCAGAATGAGCGCGAGGCGCTCCACGTCCTCCGGGCTGAACTTGCGGTACCCGGAGGACGTGCGCCGCGGCTCGACCAGCCCTTCCGACTCCAGGAACCTGATCTTGGAGATGGTGACTTCGGGGAACTCCTCGCGCAGCTGGGTGAGCACCGTACCGATGCTCACCAGCCGGTCGCCCGCGTCGGCGGTGCCGTGGCCGGCACCGCCCGTCGGTGTTCGCAGCATGGACCTTCCCTGGGGATCACCCCGGACCGGATCCGGGGGTGGGGGTGCCCCAGACGGAGTCTGGGAGAGGTCAGACGCCCCGCTGGTTCGCGAAGAAGACCAGCCGGTACTTGCCGATCTGCACCTCGTCACCGTTGGCGACCTGGACCTGGTCGATCGGCTCACGGTTGACATAGGTGCCGTTGAGGCTGCCGACGTCCGCGACGGTGAAGCTGCCGTCGCCCGCTCTGCGGAACTCCACATGGCGACGTGACACGGTCACGTCGTCCAGGAAGATGTCGCTCTGCGGATGACGCCCCGCCGTCGTCAGGTCACTGTCGAGCAGGAAGCGGCTTCCCACATTCGGACCGCGCCGGACCACGAGCAGTGCCGAGCCCGGCGGCAGCGCCTCGACGGCGGCCTGCGCCTCGGGCGAGAGCGCGGGAATCGGAATCTGGCCGGTGGCCTCCGCTTCGTACGCCTCGAGTCCCGAGATCGAGATGGTCGAGGTGGTCTCCGAGGCCCGCTCCGCCGGCACGCCACCGCGCAGCGGTGCCCCGCAGTTGGAGCAGAACCGGCTCGCCTCGGCATTGCGGTGTCCGCACCTCGTACAGACCGGCATGGACGTGTCCTCCTGCCGCGGCTGGCCCGCGTGTGCGCTGGTCGCATACGGATCGGAGGGGGCCCCTCCGGCCGTACCCGGGGCTGACGGTTCTCCGAAACCTATGCGGCCGGGACCGGCAGGGTCAACAGAAGACGCGCCCTGTCCGCCCGTATTGTCACCACCCGGACCAGCGAGCTCGTCGCGGAAGAGCGGACGTTCCCCGCTCTGCTGCCCCTCCTCGCTCTGGCCGTGCCGCGGCGCGCGGTGCCTGGCGTTGTCGCCGTCCTCGCGCGCACTCTTGCCGAACAACTTCCCAAACAGTTTCACGGGCGATTCCCCTTGAACGAAACAGACCCGCCCGTGGGGCAGGACGAACCCTGAACGAACACACCTGCCGACCCGGACATTCTCACAACGTCCGTATCCACCGGACAGTTTCCACCACGCACCACAACGGTGATGCGGCGACCCCCCGCGGGACGTCTCCACGGCGCTGCGGTCACGGGAGCAGCCCCCACTCTTCGCCTCCCCTGTCCGGTCCGGCCCCTCGGGCATTCCCCCACCGTGCGACCCCCATGCAGTCGGCGCCTCACTGCGATGACGACCGAGCGTAGTCAGGCCGCTTCGTCGGTCGCAAGGCATCCACAACGATCTTCTCCGACCGGGTCACGGTGGCCGTGGCCTGCTCCTTCTCCAGACTCTGCACGATGCCACCCGGGATGTTGAGCGCGGGCTCCAGATCCTCGGGTTTGCCGATGATCTTGAACACGTACGGTGCGGTGACGGCCTGGCCGTCGACCTGGACGGCACCGGCCTCACCGGTGAAGTATGTGTCCGCGACGACCCTCACGTCGTCGATCTGGATGGCTTCGGCGCCTGCCGCACGCAGTTCCTGGATGGTGTCGAGGAGCTTGTCCGGCTCGACGGCCCGCAGCGGGTCGGTGATCTCCAACGTGATGCCGGGGCCCTGAGCGGCCACCGTACCCGCGAGGATACCGAGCTGACGCTCCCTCTCCTCGGTCTGTCTACGGGCCTCTTCGGCCTGGTCCGAGCTGTTCTCCAGTTCCCGCCGCTGGGCGTCCAGCCGCTGCTTCTCGTCTTCGAGCCGCTCCGTCCGGTCGTCCAGCTCGTCGAGGATCCGCACCAGGTCCTCCTGGCGGGCACCGCGCAGCGCGCCGTCGTCGCTGGTGGAGCGGACCTGGATGGCCAGGCCCAGACCGAGCCCGAAGAGCAGCAGCGCGACGATGAGCTGCGCGCGCGTCACCCTCGGCGGCCACAGCCCGGCGACCAGCCGCTGCCGCCCGGTCATCGCGGGGGCGTCCGGCGGGGCCGGTGGCGGTGTCTCGTGGTTGTCGGTCATCGGCCTCACGCCCGGAACACATGCCGCCGGATGGCGGCGGCATTGGAGAAGATACGGATGCCGAGCACGACGACGACGCCGATGGAGAGCTGCGAGCCGACGCCGAGCTGGTCACCGAGGAACACGATCAAGGCGGCCACGACGACGTTCGACAGGAAGGACACGACGAAGACCTTGTCTACGAAGATCCCGTCGAGCATGGCTCTGAGCCCGCCGAAGACCGCGTCGAGTGCGGCGACGACGGCGATCGGCAGATAGGGCTCGACCACCGCCGGAACCTCGGGCTGGATCAACAGTCCGACCACGACTCCGGCGACGAGGCCCAGTACGGCGATCACGATGTGCCCTTCCCTGTGTCGGCCGTGCCCTGCCCGTCGCCGCTCCCGGCGCCGGTGGTCCTCGGCTCTGCTGTACGTACGATGAGGCTCGCCGCCGCCGGCAGAGTCACCCGCTCCTGGGCCGAAATGCTGCTGCTGATCCCGAAGTTCTCCGCCAGCGCGTGCAGGTAGCGGCCGTCCGCGCTGTCCTGGAACCGGGTGCTCAGCCTCTTCCCGTCCCCGACCGCCAGCACCGTGTAGGGCGGCACCAGCGGCTTGTTGTCGACCAGTATGGCGTCACCCGCCGCCCTGATCGCGGACAGGGAGGTCAGCCGCTGTCCGTTGATCGCGACCGCCTCCGCCCCGGACTGCCACAGCCCGTTGACGATCCGCTGCATGTCGCGGTCCTGGACCCGGCCTGTGTCGGTGAAGCCACTGCTCTCACGCGGGCCGTCGCCGCCCTGGTCGGCTCCCCTGGCATCGTCGACGACCAGTTTCACGCCGGGGCCCTCGACCTCTGTGGCACCGGACAGCAGGGAGACCAGTCCGCTCTGGTCCCCGCCATGCTCGCGCAGCGCCTCCCGCTGCCGCGTACCGACCTCGTCCCGCAACTTCTCGATGTCCTTCTCGAGCCCCTCCACGGCCGAGGTCTCGGCCTGGATCCTGTCGATCAGCTCGTCGCGCTCCTTGGCGACCTCGGGCTTCGACGTCCAGGTCTGTGCCGCACCCAGCGTGACGACCACGGCGGCCAGGGCCAGCCCGGCCGCCAGCCCCAGCCGGGCTCTCAGCGTGTTCGGCGGGCGACCGCCCCCGGCATCACGGCGGGCGGACGCCTCCGCGTACCCGTCGTCCAGCGCGTGGTCGATGACATTGGTCAGCAGCGACATGGACGCGTCGGGGCGCGGAGGCGGGGAGCCGGTGCTCCGAACGGGGGGCTGCTGCGACATGCCGCACATCGTCGCATGTCGGGGCGCCTACCGCCGAATGGCCCCACCGGTGTGCCGGACGACCCCAGGGCCGCAGCCCGGCACACCGGCCTCGCGCTCACCGCGTCCGGTCAACGACCTGCGCTGTCCACCACTGCGGCCCACTCGTCGAGCAGCTCCTGCGCAGAGGTGTCGTCGGGCCCCTCCGCCCACAGATGGGTGACGGCCTCGGCCGGATCGGGCAGCACCAGCGCCCACCGCCCGTCGGCCTCCACGACCCGGACTCCGTCGGTCGTGTCCACATGCCGGTCCCCGGCAGCCTCCACGACCCGCCGCATGACGAGCCCCTTCACCGCCCACGGCGTGGCGAGATCACGCCGCAGGACATGGGCACGCGGGATCCGGGCGTCGATCTGGCTCAGGGTGAGCTGGGTCCGCGCGACCAGCCCGATGAGCCGCACGAACGCGGCCGTCCCGTCGAAGACGCTGCTGCATTCGGGAACGATGAAACCGCCGCGGCCGTCTCCACCGAAGATGGTGGAATCCTCGCGCCCGACCCGGGTCAGATCATCCGGCGATGTCGTCGTCCAGTCGACCTGTGTTCCGTGGTACGCGGCCACCTGTTCGGCGATCCTGGTCGTGGTGACCGGCAAGGCCACCCGCCCGCTGCGCCGCTCGGCCGCGACCAGGTCCAGCATGACCAGCAGCGCCCGGTCGTCCTCGATGATCCGGCCCCGCTCGTCCACGAGCGACAGCCGCTCACCGACGGTGTCGAAGCGCACTCCGAACGCGGCCCGAGCCGATGCCACTATCTCCCCGAGCCTTACGAGCCCGGCCCGGCGGGACTCTGCGGACTCGGTGGGGCGCGACTCGTCCAGGCCGGGGTTGATGGTCAGCGAGTCCACTCCGAGCCGCCCGAGCAGGCTGGGCAGGACGAGCCCGGCGCTGCCGTTCGACGCGTCCACGACCACCTTCAGCCCGGCCTCCGCGATCCCCGTGGTGTCGACCCGCCGCAGCAGCGCACCCGTGTACTGGTCGAAGACGCTCGACGGGAAGCTGAGGTCACCGATCTCGCCGGGGAAGGCCCGCCGGTACTCCTGGCGCGCGTACACCCGGTCCAGTTTCCGCTGCCCCGCCTGGGACAGGTCGGCACCCCGCTCGTCGAAGAACATGATGTCCACGGAGTCCGGGATCCCCGGTGTGGTCCGGATCATGATCCCGCCCGCACTGCCCCGCGCGGTCTGCTGACGTGCCACCGGCAGCGGTACGTTCTCGAGGTCCCGTACGTCGATGGCGCTCGCCTGCAGGGCGGAGATCACGGCCCGCTTGAGTGCCCGGGCGCCTCGCGAGTGGTCCCGGGCCGTGGTGACCGTGGCTCCCTTCTTGAGTGTCGTCGCGTACGCCCCGGCGAGCCGCACGGCCAGCTCCGGCGTGATCTCCACGTTCAGGATGCCCGACACCCCGCGGGCGCCGAAGAGGTGCACCTGCCCCCGGGACTCCCAGATGACCGAGGTGTTGACGAAGGCGCCGGCCTCGATCGTCTTGAACGGGTAGACCCGCACATTGCCCTGAACGATCGATTCCTCACCGACGAGGCACTCGTCCCCGATGACCGCGCCGTCCTCGATCCGCGCGGCCCGCATGATGTCGGTGTTCTTGCCGATCACGCAGCCCCGGAGGTTGCTGTGCGGCCCGATGTACACGTTGTCGTGCACGACGGCCTTGTGCAGGAAGGCACCACCCTTCACGACGACGTTGGAGCCGACGACGGTGTGCTCCCGGATCTCCACGTCGGCCTCGACCTTGGCGTAGTCCCCGATGTACAGGGGGCCGCGCAGTACGGCGTCGGGATGCACCTCGGCACCTTCGGCCACCCACACCCCAGGCGAGATCTCGAAGCCGTCGAGTTCGACGTCGACCTTGCCTTCCAGGACGTCGGCCTGGGCCTTCACATAGCTCTCGTGGGTGCCCACGTCCTCCCAGTAGCCCTCCGCGACATAGCCGAAGACCGGTTTCCCTTCCTTCATCAACTGCGGGAAGACATCTCCGGACCAGTCGACGGAGACATCGGGCTCGACATAGTCGAAGACCTCGGGCTCCATCACATAGATGCCCGTGTTGACAGTGTCGGAGAAGACCTGACCCCAGGTGGGCTTCTCCAGGAACCGCTCCACTCTGCCTTCGTCGTCGACGATGGTGATACCGAATTCCAGCGGATTAGGAACCCGCGTCAGGCACACGGTGACCAGTGCGCCCTTCTCCTTGTGGAAGGCGATGAGATCGCTCAGATCGAAATCCGTGAGCGCGTCCCCGGAGATGACGAGGAAGGTGTCGTCCTTGAGCGCCTCTTCGGCGTTCTTGACACTGCCGGCGGTACCGAGCGGCTTCTCCTCGTGGGCGTAGGTCAACTCCATGCCGAGTTCCTCGCCGTCACCGAAGTAGTTCTTGACGAGCGACGCGAGGAACTGCACGGTGACGACGGTCTCGGTGAGTCCGTGCCGCTTAAGCAGCCGCAGGACGTGCTCCATGATCGGCCGGTTGGCGACCGGCAGGAGCGGCTTGGGCATGCTTGAGGTCATGGGGCGAAGGCGGGTGCCTTCGCCTCCGGCCATCACGACGGCCTTCATGTCGGAAGCGTCCTCCTTGAAGAGACGACGATCTAGCCGACTGCGCCTGTCCGGATCCTGGCCCTCTCACGCCGCACGGTGCCGGCGAATCCGCACGGCACCGGGACGGACAGGGTCAATCGGCCGCGGTATCCGCCTTGACGAGACGGCGGACCTGGACCACGTAGAGGATCCCTGCCCACCAGTAGAGCGTTGTACCCCATCCAGCGAAGGCCCACCCGAAAATTTCAGCGAGTGACGCAAGCCACGTCTCCCCGCTGCTGAGCAGAAGCAGCGGAAACGCGTACATGAGGTTGAACGTCGCGGCCTTCCCCAGGAAGTTCACCTGCGGCGGCGGATATCCGTGCCGACGGAGGATTCCCACCATCACCAGCAGGATCAGGTCCCGCGAGAGCAGAAGCAGGGTCAGCCAGAGCGGCAGGATGCCACGCCAGGTCAGCCCGAGGAGCGTGGACAGGATGTAGAGCCGGTCGGCGGCCGGATCGAGGAGACGCCCCAGGCTGCTGATCTGGTTCCAGCGCCGCGCGAGTTTCCCGTCCAGGTAGTCGCTGACGCCACTGAACGCCAGGACGAGCAGGGCCCATCCATCGCTGTTCGGTCCGCCGAACTCAGGGCGGAGAATGAGCCACAGGAAGAGCGGCACACCGGCGAGCCGGGCCATGCTCAGGATGTTGGGGATGGTGAGGACCCGGTCCGTCTGAACGCGAGTCTCCTGAACCTCCACCCGGGTGCCTCCTGTGGGAAAAGTGCCAACACTGCCACCCGACCTTACCGTCACGGTCGGCGGACCGAGGCAGGGGGGCCGGAGCGAGGCGGTCGGAGAATGCAGAAGGCCCCGCACTGATGACAGTGCGGGGCCTTCCCACAATTAGTTCGGCGGCGTCCTACTCTCCCACAGGGTCCCCCCTGCAGTACCATCGGCGCTGAAAGGCT
>NZ_JADWYO010000028.1 GCF_022414595.1 Streptomyces sp. MUM 203J
GCCGCCGCCCAGGCGGCACGGCCCGGCGAGGCCCGGGCCACGGCACCGCCCCGGCAGCGCACCGGTCCGGACCCGGCCGCCCCGGAGGGCGTGCGGCCCGAGCTTGTCGGGACCGCGCGGCGGGAGGGCGACCGGCTGCGGTTCGTGGGAGCCGCGACCCGGCGGATCGCGCGCGGCATCGACCTGGACGAGATCGTGCTGGGCCTGTGCCGGGCCTCCGTGCCGACGTTCTCCGACGCGATCCTGGTCTATCTGCGCGACCCGCTGCCCGTCGGCGACGAGCGGCCGGTCGACCCGTTCGTGCTGCGGCTGCGCCGCACTGACCGGTTGCGGTTAACGGACGACGACTCCACGGACCTCGGGCTCCCGGTGGCCGGGACGGCGGTCGCCGCCGCGCCCGACGCCGCCGAGCCGAGCCCCGCCGCCGAGCTGTGCGAGGTGCGCCCCGGCGGGCCGCTCGCGGAGGTGCTGCGCGGGGTGCGGCCGGTGTTCGGGGACTCGGAGGCGGCCCGCGACGCGCTGCCCGAGCTGCTGGGCGAGGGCCGCTCCGTACCGTCCGGGAAGCGCGCCGTCCTGGCGCCGCTGCGCGGGCGGCGGCGGGTGATCGGCGCGGCCGTGTTCCTGCGCCGCCCGGACACCCCGGCCTTCGAGCAGAACGACCTGCTGGTGGCCGCGCAGCTCGCCACGCACACGGCGCTCGGCATCGACAAGGCGGTGCTGTACGGACGTGAGGCGTACATCGCGGACGAGCTCCAGCGGACCATGCTGCCGGAGAACCTGCCGCAGCCGACCGGGGTCAAGCTGGCTTCCCGCTATCTCCCGGCCGCCGAGACGGCCCGGGTCGGCGGGGACTGGTACGACGCGATCCCGCTGCCCGGCAGCAGGGTGGCCCTGGTCGTGGGCGATGTGATGGGCCACTCCATGACGTCCGCCGCGATCATGGGCCAGCTGCGCACGACCGCGCAGACGCTGGCCGGTCTCGACCTGCCGCCGCAGGAGGTGCTGCACCACCTGGACGAGCAGGCGCAGCGGCTGGGCGAGAACCGGATGGCGACCTGCATGTACGCGGTGTACGACCCGGTCACGCACCGCATCACCATCGCCAACGCGGGTCACCCCCCGCCGGTGCTGCTGCACCTGGGCGGCCGGGCCGAGGTGCTGCGCGTCCCGCCGGGCGCACCGATCGGCGTGGGCGGCGTGGACTTCGAGGCGGTCGAGCTGGACGCGCCCGCCGGGGCCACCCTGCTCCTCTACACGGACGGCCTGGTGGAGTCGCGGCTGCGGGACGTGTGGGCCGGTATAGAGCTGCTGCGTGAACGACTGGCGGCGACCGCCCAGTTGACCGGTCCGGACCACCCGCCCCCGCTGGAGGCGCTGTGCGACGACGTGCTGGACATGCTGGGGCCGGGCGACCGGGACGACGACATCGCGCTGCTCGCGGCCCGTTTCGACGGGATCGCGCCGAGCGATGTGGCGTACTGGTTCCTGGAACCGGAGGACGCCGCTCCGGGCCGGGCCCGGCGGCTGGCCCGCAAGGCGCTGTCGCGGTGGGGCCTGGAGGAGCTGACGGACTCCGTGGAACTGCTGGTCAGCGAGGTGGTGACGAACGCCGTGCGGTACGCGACCCGGCCCGTCACACTGCGGCTGCTGCGGACGGACGTCCTGCGCTGCGAAGTCGGTGACGACTCGCCGCAGCTGCCCCGGCAGCGCCGCGCGCGGGACACCGACGAGGGCGGGCGGGGCCTGTTCCTGGTGAACCGGATGGCCCGCCGCTGGGGGGCGACCCGGCTGTCGACCGGCAAGGTGGTGTGGTTCGAGCTGCCGGCCCGGGCGTGACACGCGGCGGTGGACACGAAACGGCCGGCACCCTCCGGAGAGGGTGCCGGCCGTTTCGTACGAAGGTCTCGGCGGCTCAGTTCGTCGGCGACCGGAACAGGTTCTGGTCGCCGGTCCCCGGGTCCGTCCCGCCGTCCCCGCCGGTGTCCGTGCCGGGATCGTCGGGGCCGGGGTCGAGCGAGACCGACGGGTCCGGGGCCGTCGTCGGCGGCTTGACCGGTGGCGTGGTGAAGCTGGGCACGCTGGGCAAGGTCGGTGTGCTCTTCGAGGGCGTGGGCAACGTCGGCGTACGGGACGGCTCCGGCTCCTCCTCGTCGCCGGTCGGGGACGGCGAGGTGCTCGCGCTCGGCGAGGTGCTGGTGCTCGGCGAGGGGTCCGTGCTCGCGCCCGGGTCCCAGGCGTCCCGCCCGCTGTCGGAGACCTCCAGGTCGAACTCGGCGTCGGAGCCGCCGCCGAGGGCGCCCAGGGTGTAGTCGGCCCAGATGCGCGCGGGGAAGCCGCTGCCGCTGGCGCGACCGGAGTTGGCCGTGCCGGTCAGCGTCACCTGACCGCCCTTCTCGGCGTCCTCACCGAACAGCGCGACGACCGTGACCAGTTCCGGGGTGTATCCGGCGAACCAGGCCGCCCGGTTGTTCTCGGAGGTGCCGGTCTTGCCCGCCGCCTCGTACGCGCTGGTCTTGGCCTCGAAGCCGGACCCGTTCTGGACCACGCCGTGCAGCACGGACGTGACCGTGTCGGCGGCCGCCCGGCTGATGGCCTGCGGGCCGATGGGGCTGGGCAGTTCGACCGTGCGGTCCTTGTGCTCGGCGGACTTGACGACCGACGGCGTGACGAGGCGGCCGTGGTTGTCGATCGAGGCGTACACCCCGGCCATGTCCCAGGTGGAGGCACCCATGACACCGAGCGCCATGGCGGGCACCTCGTCGAAGCCCTCGCCGTCCTTCATGCCCAGCGCCAGGGCGGTCTTCTTCACGTTGGGCGGGCCGACGTCCACGATCATCTGGGCGTACACCGAGTTGGCGGACTTGTCGGTCGCGCGCTGGACGGTCATGGGGCCGTAGCTGGCGCCGTCCTGGTTCTGGGGGCTGAACGGGATGTCGCTGCCCTTGACCGGGCGCCCGCTGGTGCCGTCGTAGATCGTGTTCGGGCCGATGGTCCGGCCGTCCTGCGTCTTGGCGCCGTTCTCCAGGGCGGAGGCGAAGACCAGCGGCTTGAAGGTGGAGGCGGGCTGGTAGTCGCGGCGGGTGGCGTTGGACAGCCAGTGCTCGGTGGCGCCGACTCCGCCGTACATGGCCACGACCTGGCCGGTCTTCGGGTCGACGGAGGTGGCACCGGCCTGGACGGTGGAGTCGACCTTGTTGCCCTTGCGGTCGATCTTGCTCTCCAGCTGGGCGTTCACCGCCTCGACCAGTGCGTCCTGCTTCTTCTTGTCGATGTTGAGGGTGATCGTCCAGCCGCCCGCGTTGATGTCCTCCTCCTTGACGCCCTGGCGCATCAGCTCCTGGTTGGCGGCCTCGACCAGGTACCCGGTCTGGCCCTCCATGCCGGGGGCGGGCTTCGGCTCCTGCGGGACGGGGAACTCCAGTCCGGCACGCTCGGCCGAGTCGAGCCACTTCTTCTCGACCATGTTGTCCAGCACGTAGTTCCAGCGTTCCCGGACCAGCGTGCGGCTGGTGGGTGTGGCGGTCGACCAGTCGTACTGGTTGGGGGCCTGGAGCAGGGAGGCGAGGTAGGCGCCCTGCGCGACCGTCAGATCGCCCGCGTCGACGCCGTAGTACGCCTGGGCGGCGGCCTGGATGCCGTAGGCGCCGCGGCCGAAGTAGCTGGTGTTGAGGTAGCCCGCGAGGATCTCGTCCTTGCTCTGGCGCTGGTCCACCTTGAGGGCGATGACCATCTCCTTGAGCTTGCGGGTCGCGGTCTGGCTCTGGTCCAGGTAGTAGTTCTTGACGTACTGCTGGGTGATGGTCGAGCCGCCCTGCCTGCCCTGGCCGGTGATCGTGTTGAAGGCGGCGCGGGCGGTACCCATGACGTCGACACCGGAGTCGGTGTAGAAGCTCTTGTTCTCAGCGGCGACGAAGGACCGCTCGACCGGGTCGGGGATCTTGTCCAGGCCGATGATGGAGCGGTTGTACTCGCCCTTGCGGGCGAGCAGCGTCCCGTCGGAGTAGCGGTAGGTGTTGCTCTGCAGCGTCGCCTCGGCGTTCGCCTGAGGGACGGGCACCATCAGATAGACGACGTACAGGGCGCCCATCAGCAGCAGGCAGCACACGAAGAACGTGCCCAACAGCTTCCGCCACGTGAAGAAGCGGCGTATGCCGCCCTTCGTCGTCCCCCGGCGCGCTTCGGCTCGGCCCATGGCTCCGTTGCTCCCGCTCTTCGTTTCTTCAGCCTCTTGGCTCTTGGTGGTAGGCCTCTTGGCTACACGCTCTTCACGACCCGTACGTCCAGAACAGCTCAGCAAGCTAACGCGTCACAGCTGACAAAGACCAACGGATCGGACGTTTTCGGGACGTGACAATCAGCACCTGTCCACAAAGGAACCGACTCACAGGGGGGGCGGAGGGTTGCGAAGCACGTTAAAGTGATATCACTTTGCTAGACCCAGGCAATCATCGAAAACGGGGGGATCCATGCTGTCCACGACACCCGAGCCGGCCATCGCCGCATCCGAGCCGACCGCCGCGCCCGAGACACCCCAGGTGCGCGAGGCCACCGCGTACAGCGCCGGGGGCGGTCCGGCGCTGCTGGCCGGCCTGCTCGGCGTCCTGGCGGGCGGCGGGCTCATGACGGGAGGAATCGCCCTGGCCGACGGCGCGCCCACGGGCGCCCGGGCCGCACTGTTCGTCCTCGGCCTCGTGCTGGCCCTCGCGGCGGCGCTGGCCATGACCGGACTGAACATGGTCGCGCCCGGCGAGGCGCGGGTGGTCCAGCTCTTCGGCCGCTACCGGGGGACGGTCCGCACGGACGGGCTGCGCTGGGTGAACCCGTTCAGCACCCGGGTGGCGATCTCGACCCGGGTGCGGAACCACGAGACCGCGATCCTCAAGGTGAACGACGCCTACGGCAACCCGATCGAGCTGGCCGCGGTGGTGGTGTGGCGGGTGGAGGACACCGCGCAGGCCCTGTTCGAGGTCGACGACTACGAGCGGTTCGTGTCGACCCAGACGGAGGCGGCGGTCCGCCGCATCGCCATCGACTACCCCTACGACGCCCACGACGAGGACGGCCTGTCGCTGCGCGGCAACGCTGAGGAGATCACCGAGAAGCTGGTGGAGGAGTTGCACACCCGCGTCGGCGCGGCGGGCGTGCGGATCATCGAGTCCCGGTTCACGCACCTCGCGTACGCTCCCGAGATCGCCTCGGCCATGCTCCAGCGGCAGCAGGCCGCGGCCATGGTGGCCGCGCGGCAGAAGATCGTCGAGGGTGCGGTCGGTATGGTCGAGGCAGCGCTCGACCGGATCTCGGAGCGCGACATAGTGGACCTTGACCCGGAACGGAAGGCGGCGATGGTCTCCAACTTGATGGTGGTCCTGTGCGGTGACCGCTCCGCCCAGCCGGTCCTCAACACGGGGTCCCTCTACCAGTGACGGGCCGCCGCGAGCGCAAACAGGTGCTGTTGCGGCTCGACCCCGTGGTGTACGAGGCGTTGGCGCGGTGGGCCGGTGACGAACTGCGCAGCGCGAACTCGCAGATCGAGTTCCTGCTGCGCAGAGCGCTCGCGGATGCGGGCCGCCTGCCGACCGCGCCGGCGCCGCTGCCGAGGCGGGGACGCCCGCCGAAGCGCCCGCCGACGGAGCCGGAAGCGTAACCGGACCGGCTCTCCGGTCCCGCCCCTCCCCGAAGGCGGGGCGGGCCGCGTCTCCCTCCCGTCCGCCGCCTGAGGACGAGCGCCGCCGTACGCGAGGGCGGGAGTCCGGGAGCACAGCCTCCCCACTCGTATCGGGAAGGGGCGGTGGGGCGGGAAGGAACCGTACACCCGGCCACCCGCGTCAGCATCAGACGTGAACGGGAGTACGAGCAGCCGACCCTGCGGGTCCAGCCCCTGGACGCGTGGGCGCGTCGCCGCCGGGGGCGCGGCACTGACGGCATGGCTGATCGTCTTCCACGGGACCGTTCCCGACCTCCCCGGCCACCCCGGCAGCCTGCTGGAAACGTTCCTGCCCTGGCTGGGCCTCGCCGTCCCCGCCCTGCTGATCGCAGCGCTCGTCCGGCGCTCGGCCACCGCCCTGCTCGCCACGCTCCTCCCCGCCGCCGCCTGGCTCGGGCACTTCGGCCACCTGCTCGTACCGTTCAGCAGCGGGCCCCCGCCCACCCGCGCCGGCCTCACGGTGGTGCAGCACAACGCCGCGGACGACAACCCGGACCCCGCCGGCACCGCCCGCGCCCTCCTCGCCGCCGACGCCGGCCTCGTGGCACTCCAGGAGGTGGTACCCGCCACGCGCCCCGCCTTCGAGGAGGCGTTCCGGGAGCGCTACCCGTACCACACCGTGCAGGGCACCGTGGGGCTCTGGTCCGCCTACCCGCTCGACGGCGTACGGCCCCTGGACATCCGCCCGCACGGCGTCGACCCCGGCTGGCAGCGCGGCCTGCGCGCCACGGCCACCACCCCGCACGGCGAGGTCGCCGTCTACGTCGTGCACCTGCCCTCCCTGAGGATCACCGCCCGCAGCGGATTCGACTCGGCACGCCGCGACGAGAGCGCCGCCCTGCTGGGCTCGGTCCTGGCCGGTGAGCGGCTGGAACGGGTGGTGCTGCTCGGGGATCTGAACGGCACGGTCGACGACCGGGGCCTCGCCCCGCTGACGACCCGCCTGGACGCCGCCGCCTCCGGCCTGGCGTTCAGCTGGCCCGCGTCCGCGCCGCTGGCCCGGATCGACCAGGTGCTGGCCCGCGGTGCCGAGGTGGCCCGGGTGTGGACGCTGCCCAGGACCGGCTCGGACCACCTGCCGGTCGCCGCCGCGCTCAGCTTCTGACCGCGTGCACCCGAGGGGAGCCGCCCCTCGCTCCACACATGTACACGTCACGTATGCACGGTCAGGACGGTGACCCGCATGTCCATCGGCCACGCCCTCCTCGGCCTCGTGGAGTCGGGCCCCCGCCACGGATACGACCTGAAGCGGGCCTTCGACGAGAAGTTCGGCCGCGACCGGCCGCTCCACTACGGGCAGGTCTGCTCGAACATGGCCCGGCTGCTGGAGAACGGCCTCGTCGAGTGACGCTGCCGACCCTGCCGGTGCTGTGGCGGCTGCTGCGCGCGGAGGGGCTGCGGACGGAGTGACGCACCGGGTCTCCTCCCCCGCCCCGCCCCGGGGCGCGGGTCCGCCGAGGGGGAGCGCCACCCCGCCCCCCTTCAGGCCTCGGGGGAGGCACCCCCCACCGGGGAGTCCGGGGCGGCTCGCCCTCACACGCCGGACGGGCCGGAACGCACCAGCCGCACCGGCAACCCCTCCAGCGCCCCCCGCAACTCCCCCGCCAGCGCCTCGAACTCGTCCGCCCGCGCGGCGCCCGCGCGCATCGCCAGCGCCACCCGCCGCGAGGGCGCGGGATCCGCGAAGGACCCCGTCGCCAGCCGCGGGTTGCGCCCGGTCTCGACCGCGACGGCGGTCCCGGGGAGCAGCGTCACGCCCATCCCGCCCGCCACCAGCTGCACGAGCGTCGCCAGCCCCGCCGCCGTGGTGGTGACCGCGGCCCCGTCCGGCCGCCCCGCCTCCCGGCAGACGTCCAGCGCCTGGTCCCGCAGGCAGTGCCCCTCGTCGAGCAGCAGCAGGTCCAGTTCGCGCAGCGCGTCCCGCGGTATCCCGGCGCGCCCCGCCAGCGGGTGGTCATCCGGGGTGACCAGCACGAAATCCTCGTCGAACAGGGGCATTTCGGTCACCCCGGGCACGCCCAGCGGCACGGCGAGCAGCAGCAGGTCGAGCCGCCCCGCGGCCAGCCCCTCCAGCAGCGAGTACGTCTGTTCCTCGTACACCTGGAGGTCCAGCTCCGGATACCGCTCATGGAAGAGCCGCAGCACGGTCGGCAGCAGATAGGGCGCGACGGTCGGGATGACCCCGAGCCGCAGCACGCCCGTGAACGGCGCCTGCACCGCCTCGGCCTCCTCCATCAGCTCGCCCACCGCGTCCAGCACCGCCTTGGCCCGCGCGGCCAGCCGCTCCCCCGCCGGCGAGAGCAGCACCTTCCGCGTCGTACGCTCGAGGAGCTGGACACCGAGCGCCTCTTCGAGAGCGGACACCGCACCCGACAGGGCGGGCTGGCTCATCCCCATCGCGGCAGCCGCGTCCCGGAAGTGCAGGTGCTCGGCCACCGCCGCGAACGCCCTGAGCTGGGCCAGGCTGGGCTGCCTGCCCTTGTGCACGGTTTTCGACATCGCCACCACTGATAACCGCCTTCGATCAACGCGCCCCAGTCTAGCTATTTCACTGATCAATGCACGCCATGCCATGCTGACCCCCGTCCAACCCCCCGGATGCCCACACAAAGGACATCCTCAGCACAAGGAGAGCGCGTGCTCACTGTCGGTGACCAGTTCCCCACGTACGATCTGACCGCCTGCGTCTCGCTGGAGACCGGCAAGGAGTTCGAGCAGATCAACCACAAGTCCTACGAGGGCAAGTGGCGCGTGGTGTTCTTCTGGCCGAAGGACTTCACCTTCGTGTGCCCGACCGAGATCGCCGCGTTCGGCAAGCTGAACGACGAGTTCGCGGACCGCGACGCCCAGATCCTCGGCGTCTCGGGTGACTCGGAGTTCGTGCACCACGCCTGGCGGAAGGACCACGCCGACCTGCGTGACCTGCCCTTCCCGATGCTGGCCGACTCGAAGCACGAGCTGATGCGCGACTGCGGCGTCGAGGGCGAGGACGGCTTCGCGCAGCGTGCCGTCTTCATCGTCGACCCGAACAACGAGATCCAGTTCGCCATGGTGACCGCCGGCTCCGTCGGCCGTAACCCCAAGGAGGTCCTGCGGGTGCTGGACGCCCTGCAGACCGACGAGCTGTGCCCGTGCAACTGGAGCAAGGGCGACGAGACCCTCGACCCGGTCAAGCTGCTGTCCGGCGAGTGACCGGCCACACCTGACGGACCCCGCACCGAGAGACGAGTGATCTGACATGTCCCTGGACGCCCTGAAGTCGGCCATACCGGACTACGCGAAGGACCTGCGGCTGAACCTCGGTTCGGTCATCGGCAACAGCGACCTCCCCCAGCAGCAGCTGTGGGGCACGGTGCTGGCCTGCGCGATCGCGTCCCGCTCCCCGAAGGTGCTCGCGGAGCTGGAGCCGGAGGCCCGGGAGAACCTCAAGCCCGAGGCGTACACCGCGGCCAAGTCCGCGGCGGCGATCATGGCGATGAACAACGTCTTCTACCGGACGCGCCACCTGCTCTCCGACCCGGAGTACGGCACGCTGCGCGCCGGTCTGCGGATGAACGTCATCGGCAACCCGGGCGTCGAGAAGGTCGACTTCGAGCTGTGGTCCCTCGCGGTCTCCGCGATCAACGGCTGCGGCCAGTGCCTCGACTCGCACGAGCAGGTCCTCCGCAAGGCGGGCCTGGACCGCGAGACGATCCAGGAGGCGGTCAAGATCGCCGCGGTGATCCAGGCGGTCGGCGCGACCCTGGACGCGGAGACGGTCCTCGCGGGCTGAGCCGTCCGTACGAGGAGGGGTCCCACCGGCCGGTGGGGCCCCTTCCGCGTGTCCGCCCGCCGCTAGCGGCCCTTGAGCCCGGCCATCAGCGCCTTCATGTCCTCGACCATGAACTCCTTGATGCCGGACAGGGCTGGGTCGGCTTCGTCCATCTCGGCGAAGTCGGGCAGCTCACCGTCCTCCAAGCCCTCGTACCCCCGGTTCGACCAGATCATCATGGCCAGTTCGGCCTGCCCGTCGAGGACCACCACGTTCGCGCTGTTCGGCGACGCGTCGTACTGGGCCATCTCACCGAGCCCGTCCAGGGCCTCGCCCTCGTCCGCGCTCCAGAGGCCGTCCCCGCCGGCCTCGAACTCCACGCCGGGGTCGATCTTCTTGTGCAGCCGGTACATGAGGGTGACCTCGTACTCGGCGGGAGGCGTTCCGAAGCGCACGTCGCACAGCATCCGGTCCACCGCCTCGTGGTGCGAGTCCGGGCCGGGCGAGGAGGTGGAACGTTCCCCCAGGACCGTGCCCAGCCCCTTAAGCTCGGCCTCGTCGCACAGGTTCTCCACCGACCGGTAGCCGCCCAGGTCCGGCCCCCTGGTCTCGTACGCGTAGAGGCCGCCGGCCCACAGGACCGAGGCGCCCAGCGCGCCGCCGAGGGCCCAGAGCCAGGGCGTCCGCCCCGACGCGCCCCGCGAACCGGGGCCGTCGCCGTGGCTGCCGACCAGATCGACGCCGCCGCCCCCATCCCCTCCCTCGCCGCTCCCCGCGTCCAGCGGCCTGCCGCGCTCGTCCACCAGCTCCGGATCGGATATCACGTCGTCTCCCCCTGGGAAAACCTCGGTTCAGGGCCCGCTCCCGGCCCGATCGGCAGAACGGCGGGACTCCGCCGCGACCGCTCCTCGCTGTACGCCCGCAGATAGCCCACGACCGTGTTGGTCACCGCCACCAGCGGCACCGCGACCACCGCGCCGCCGATCCCGGCGACCAGCCCGCCCGCCGCCACGGTGAGGACCACGGCCAGCGGGTGGACCCGCACGGCCCGGCCCAGGATGAACGGCTGGAGCACATGTCCCTCGATCTGCTGCACGGCCAGCACCACGAGCAGCACCATCAGCGCGGTGAACACCCCGTTGGTCACCAGGGCGACGACGACGGCCAGCGCGCCGGAGATGACCGCGCCCACGAGCGGGATGAAGGCGAACAGGAAGATGAAGACGGCGAGCGGCACGGCCATCGGCACATCCAGGAAGTAGATCCCCAGCCCGATGAAGATGGCGTCGATCAGGGCCACTATCACCGTGCCCCGCACATAGGCGGTGAGTGTGCGCCAGGCCCGCGGCCCCGCCCCGGCGACCCCCGGCCGGGCCTGTGCGGGGACCATCTTGAGCGTCCACTCCCACACCTGCCGCCCGTCGTAGAGGAGGAAGAGCGTGGAGAACATCGCGAGCAGCATCCCGGTCAGCACCTCGGCCATCACGGTCACGCCCTGGAGGCCGGCGGAGGTGATCTCCTCGGTGTTGGTGCCGATGGTGTCGCTGAGGTTCTTGGCGATGTCGTTGATCTGGCTCTCGGTCACATGGAACGGACTGTCGAGGAGCCACCGCTTGAGTTCCTCGATACCGTCGCGGACCCGCTCCGAGAGCGTGTCCAGGTTCTCCATGACCTGCCACACCACGAACCAGCCGACCAGCCCCATGATGACGAAGCCGAGGACGGCGGTGACGGAGGTGGCGAACCCGCGCGGCAGCCCGAGCTGCTTCAGCCGGGCGACTGTGGGCTGGAGCAGGGCCGTGACCAGCAGCGAGACCACGAAGGCGAAGACCACGAGCTGGACGGCGCTGATCACCTTCATCAGCACCCACAGCGTCCCGGCCAGGACCAGCAGCCGCCAGCCGGCCTCGGCGGCGACCCGGATGCCCCACGGGATCGCGTCGGCGGGCTCGGGCCGGGCGGCGACGGCGGGCGCGTACGGGGGAGGCGCGGGCACACTGCCCGGCTCGGCGCCGCCCTCCTCGGCCGCCCCGGAACCACCGTGACCCGCGGCGCCCGTGTCGTCACCGGCGCCCGCGTCCCGGGCGGGGGCCACGGCTCCGGTCATCACCACGGGCGGGCCCACCACTACGTCCGCTTCCGCCTCGGCCTCCGCTCGGGCTCGGCGCTCGGCCAGCCGTCGGGCGGCGTGGCTCAGTCCGGCGCCCAGCCGGTCGAGCCACCCTGGCAGTCTCGACATGCCTCTCTCTTCCCCCTACCACTCCTTCCGGAGTTCCGGCCCGGAGTCTCCCACCTGTCACATGGCTTCCCGACGGTACACGCACGGAGCCCCCCGCCGTAGGACGGCGGGGGGCTCGCGAAGCCGGGCGAAGGCGGAGGGGCCTAGTACCAGTGGTTGGCCTGCCAGAACGACCAGGCGCCGCACGGGCTGCCGTAGCGCTCGTTCATGTAGTTGAGGCCCCACTTGATCTGGGTGGCCGGGTTGGTCTGCCAGTCGGCGCCCGCGGTGGACATCTTGGACGCGGGAAGCGCCTGGACCAGGCCGTACGCGCCGGAGGACGGGTTGGTCGCCCGGTAGTTCCAGCTCGACTCGTGGTCGACGATGTTGCTGAAGCACTGGAACTGGGCCGCGGGGACCATCTGGCGGGCGATCGCCTGCACCTCGGCCACGCTGTACGAGGACTGGGCCGCGAAGCTGGTCGCGTCCCGCACCGAGCTGCGGCTGGCGCGCTCCTGCTCGGCCTCGCGCTTCTCCTCGGCCTTGCGCTCGGCCTCTTCCCGCTCCTTGCGCTCCTCCTCGGCCTTCTCGTCGGCCGCGGCCTTCTTCGCCTCGGCGTCCTTGGCCGCCTGGAGGCGGGCGGACTCCTCGACCTGCTTCTGGGCGGCCGAGTGGGCGGCGATGGCCTGGGCTTCGGCCTGCTGCTGCAGCGAGGCGACCTGGACCTGGGCCTGTTCGCCGGCGGGGATGTCCGCGAGCAGCGTCAGGTCGGCCCCGGTGGCCTCGAAGTTGTCCTGCGGCGCCTGCGGGTTGCCGGCGGCGACGCCGACAACGGCTCCGACGGTGGTGACCGCGGTGGCGGATGCCACTGCGAATCCCCGGACCGAGATCCGGCTCACACGGTTTCCTTCCAGCATCGCCCACACGGGTGACCTCGCGGGCGCGATCGTGCCCCTGGCACTGGTCCCCCACTCACTGGGTCACGGGAGACACGGGCCCGGTGGGCAACTCCCCTGCGGAGAGCGCCGCGTGGTGCTTCGGGCGGCATACGGCAGACGGCTGTTGAGTTGTGACGATGTGCCACGCGTCCCGGAGGGAGGTGACTGTGCCGTATGCGGGGCCTGACGGAAGCAAGACTCTGCCGGATGGCAATGGCGCAAGGCAATTCCCGGTTACGTGGGAAAGCTCACACCTCCCCAGTCACAGGAGTTTTGACGAATCAGGCGCACAACACGGTGCCGCCCGGCTAAGCTCACTCGCTTTGCCGGGCGGCACTCATGGGGACCAACACCCCTAGATCTGCCCATCCTCCAGCATTTCGGTCACCAGTGCGGCGATCTGCGAACGCTCGGAGCGGGTGAGCGTGACATGGGCGAACAGCGGATGCCCCTTCAGCTTCTCGACGACGGCGACGACTCCGTCGTACCGGCCGACGCGCAGATTGTCCCGTTGTGCCACATCATGCGTCAGCACAACCCGGGAATCCGCCCCGATCCGGGACAACACGGTCAGAAGGACGTTCCGTTCGAGCGACTGCGCCTCGTCCACGATCACGAAGGCATCGTGCAGGGACCGCCCCCGGATGTGGGTGAGCGGCAGCACCTCCAGCATGTCCCGGGCCAGCACCTCCTCGATCACCTCACGGCCGGCCACCGCCGACAGGGTGTCGAACACCGCCTGAGCCCAGGGGTTCATCTTCTCGGCCTCGGTGCCCGGCAGGTAGCCCAGCTCCTGCCCGCCGACCGCGTACAGCGGCCGGAACACCATGACCTTCTGGTGCTGGCGGCGTTCCAGGACGGACTCCAGCCCGGCGCACAGCGCGAGCGCCGACTTGCCCGTGCCGGCCCGGCCGCCCAGCGACACGATGCCCACGTCCGGGTCGAGCAGCAGGTCCAGGGCGATCCGCTGCTCGGCACTGCGTCCCCGGATACCGAACACCTCGCGGTCGCCGCGCACGAGCCGCACGGCTCCGTCGGCACCGACCCGCCCCAGGGCCTTGCCCCGCTCCGACTGGAGGACGAGCCCCGTGTGCACGGGCAGCCCGGCGGCCTCGGGCACGGACAGGGTCTCCTCGGCGTACAGCCGGTCGACCTCCTCCCCCGAGACGGGCAGTTCGCACATACCGGTCCAGCCGGATTCGGTGATGGCGAGTTCCGCGCGGTACTCCTCGGCGGCCAGGCCGACGGAGGACGCCTTGATACGGAGCGGCAGGTCCTTGGAGACGACCGTGACGTCGTACCCCTCGGCCTGGAGGTTGCGCGCGACCGCGAGGATCCGCGAGTCGTTGTCCCCGAGCCGGTAACCGGCCGGGAGGACCCCGGGGTCCGAGTGGTTGAGCTCCACGCGCAGGGTCCCGCCGAGATCCCCGACGGTGATCGGGGCGTCGAGACGGCCGAACCGGACCCGCAGATCGTCCAGCAGGCGCAGCGCCTGCCGGGCGAAGTAGCCGAGTTCCGGATGGTGCCTCTTGGCCTCCAGTTCCGTCACCACGACGATGGGGAGCACGACCTCGTGCTCCTCGAAACGGGTCACGGCGTTGGGATCGGCCAGCAGGACGCTGGTGTCGAGGACGTAGGTGCGCCGGTCGTTCATGCGGCGCTTAGTGCTGGTCACCACGTTGGGACGTACCCCCTCGGATGAGGTCGGGGTGCGAACGCGACAGCGTCGCTATCTGTTCAGGGGTATGCCCCCGAACCCCCGGCAGCATGCGAGCCGGGCCGATGGCATATGACACTCCGTCGGCCCGGAAGAGGGGAGATGCCCCGTCCGGTCAGGTGCCGTAACGGCGGTGTCGCGCCGCGTAGTCCCGCAGGGCGCGCAGGAAGTCGACCTTCCGGAAGGCCGGCCAGTGGACCTCGCAGAAGTAGTACTCGGAGTGCGCGCTCTGCCAGAGCATGAAGCCCGACAGCCGCTGCTCGCCGCTCGTGCGGATCACCAGGTCCGGGTCCGGCTGCCCCCGGGTGTAGAGGTGCTCGGCGATCAGATCGGTGTCGACGATCTCCGCGAGCTCCTCGAAACTCGTGCCCTTCTCGGCGTGCTCCAGCAGCAGCGAGCGCACCGCGTCCGCGATCTCCTGGCGGCCGCCGTAGCCGACGGCGACGTTGACGAGTATCCCGTCGTGCCCGCGGGTCGCCTCCTCCGCCTCCTTCAGGACCTTCTGGGTCCGGTCCGGCAGGCAGTCCATCGTCCCCACGTGGTGGACCCGCCAGCGGCCGTCCGCCGCGATGGCGCGCACGGCGCCCTCGATGATCCCGAGCAGCGGGACGAGCTGCTCCTCCGGCCGGTTCAGGTTGTCCGTGGACAGCATCCAGAGCGTGACGACCTCGACATCCGTCTCGGCGCACCACCCCAGCAGCTCCATGATCTTGCTGGCGCCCGCCTTGTGGCCCTGCTCCGGCGTGCCGCCGGACGCCTTGGCCCAGCGCCGGTTGCCGTCGAGGATGACGCCGATGTGCTTGGGCACCTGGGCGTGGTCGAGACGGCCTTCCACGCGGCGGGCATAGAGCCGGTACGCCAGGTCGCGCAAGTTCACCGATCTCACCTCTCGATTGGGGGCCTGAAGAGGCCGTGCGGGCCGCGATGGGCCGTGATGGGCCTGGATGCTCCAGGGCCGCTGGGCGTCAGTGGCGTCACGGCCCCGAGGCCGCGGGGCCGTCCCCCGGAGCCGCCACATTACTGCGCCCGGGTGGTGGCGGCCCAACCCGGCATGTCACAAGTCCGTGATAGGGAGAAAGGCATGTCCGAATCCTCCTCCCTCCCCGCCGTTCCCTCGTCGTACCCTCCCTACCGGGCCGCGGACGAGCGCTACGACTCCATGGAGTACCGCCGCACCGGCCGCAGCGGCCTCAGGCTGCCCGCGATCTCCCTGGGCCTGTGGCACAACTTCGGCGACGACCGCGCGCTGGGCACCCAGCGGGCGATCCTGCGCCGCGCGTTCGACCTGGGCGTCACGCACTTCGACCTGGCGAACAACTACGGCCCGCCGCCCGGGTCCGCCGAGCTGAACTTCGGCAGGCTCTTCGCCCAGGACTTCCGCCCGTACCGGGACGAGCTGGTCGTCTCGACCAAGGCCGGATATCTCATGCACCCCGGCCCGTACGGCGAGTGGGGCTCCCGCAAGTACCTGCTGTCCTCCCTGGACGCCTCGCTCCGGCGCATGGGCCTGGAGTACGTCGACATCTTCTACTCCCACCGCTTCGACCCGCACACCCCGCTGGAGGAGACGATGGGCGCCCTGGCGTCCGCCGTACGGCAGGGCAAGGCGCTGTACGCGGGCGTGTCCTCGTACAACAGCGAGCAGACGAAGGAGGCGGCCGGGCTCCTGCGTGAGATGGGCGTACCGGCACTGATCCACCAGCCGTCCTACTCGATGATCAACCGCTGGACGGAGGAGGACGGTCTCCTCGACACCCTGGAGACGGAGGGCATGGGCTGCATCTCCTTCGCCCCGCTGGCCCAGGGCATGCTCACGGACCGGTATCTGAAGGGCATCCCGGACGGCTCGCGCGCCTCGCTCGGCAAGTCGCTGGACCCGGGCCTGCTGTCGGACGAGGTGCTGCGGCGGCTGCGCGGGCTGAACGAGATCGCCGAGCGGCGCGGCCAGTCGCTGGCGCAGCTGGCGCTGAACTGGGTGCTGCGGGACGAGCGGATGACCTCGGCACTGATCGGCGCGTCGAGTGTGGCGCAGCTCGAGCAGAACGTGGCGGCGCTGAGCGGACCGCCGCTGACGGAAGAGGAGCTGAAGGAGATCGACACGCTCGCCGTCGACACGGCGGGGGTCAACATCTGGGCCGCCCGGAACTGAGGCCCTGCCGGGACCCCGATGCCCCGTAAAAAAACGGGCCGGTCCGTGGGGGGGATACGGACCGGCCCGAGGGGGGGTTTCCACCATAACCCTTTGTAAGTCGTGCTGCGTGCCACACCACGCCGGGATCACGCTCCGAAAGCGCGCAAGCACGGTACGGATGCGGATTCCGCCCGCCCGCCGTCCTCCCCAGGAGGGACCCGCGGAACGGGGCGCCCGGTTGACGGCTCGGGGCGTACGGCCTCACGGCTCACGGCTCGCCCCTCACGGGAGCGAGCTGAGGTACATCCCCGAGGTCCCGGCGCCGGGGGTGTTCCGGCAGGTGTGGTGTCCGCTCGCCCCGGCGGCGTACACGAGGGCGAGGCAGCGCCCCTGCCCGAGCTGCCCGTAGTAGTTCGGGTGCATGGACTCCTGGATGGGCCCCTGGGTCTCGTTGCTGTCGATCCACCGGGCCCACTCGCTGGTGGCGGCGGAAGGCGCCTGCGTGGAGGTCACGAGGCGGCTGGCGGTGGCACAGACCTCCCGCCCCTGGAGCATGTCGCGCAGGTCCAGGAACTGGACGCCCTTGGCGGTGGCGACGCCGCGCAGCCGGTCCGCGAGCTGCGGGACGAGGGAGTCGCGCGCCCAGTCGGAGTCCTTGTTCCAGAACGGGCACCCACCGGTGGTGACCCGGGACCAGCCGCTCTGGCTGTAGCGGTTCTCGGAGCCGCGCGGAATGGGCGAGGGGTACGACTGGAGGACGATCCGGTACGACCCGGAGCCGTACCCGGCCGCGGTCATCACGGCGCGGATCTCGTCGACGGCCTTGCCGACGTCGGCCATCACGGCGTCGATGCGCTGGTCGACGAGGACCTGCTGGTCGTCGTGGCAGTACGAGTACCAGAGGATGTAGTCCTTGGCGCACTTCTCGATGATGGAGGCGAAGCCCAGGTCGTTGCCGCCGATGGACAGGGCGACGGCCTTGACGTCGTACTGGGCGGCGACGGCGGCGAGCCGGTCGGCCTGCGGGGCTTCACCCTTGTAGGAGACGCCGCCGCTGACGGCACGGAAGACGTTGCGGGTCACGGCCCCGGAGCAGGCCAGGTTGACCAGCGCCTGCGCTCCGGTGCCGGTGGCGCTCCTGACCTCGGCGGAGTCGGAGCGGTGGCACCCGTTCGCGGCGGTGGCGCCGTAGACACGGGACGGGTCGTACGTACTGCCGCTGACCCAGGCCCGGTCGGTGCCGTTGCGGGAGCCGCTGTTGGTGAGGCTGTTGCCCCGCCAGCGGCCGGCCTCGCCGGAGATGTAGCTGTCGCCCATGGAGACGATCGCACTGGGCCCGTACCCCTGGCCGGCGGCGGCGGGCGGGGCGGCGGCGATCCCGGCACCGCACAGGAGGGACGCGGCGGTCACGGCGGTGAGCACCCGTCGGCGAGTACGGGCACGGACGCGCGTGAAGGCGCGGTTCAGCGCACGGGCGGCGGTGGCGCGGGTGCCGGTGGGGTCTGCGGCGGTATGACGCACGCCCGTGGGGTGGGCGGCGGTGGTGCGGAATCCGGACACGGCGAACTCCATCGTTCGGCCATGCCATGGGGCGCATTCCGGACGTACACGGAATGCGCCCCATGGCGGTGTGGCACACGGGTGAGGGGTAAGCCGCCGGCCGGTGGCATGCGGGAATCTGGCATGCCCGCAGTTGTTACCGCTAGGTAGCGTCGGGTCTCTTTTCGGTCACGGAAACCGGGTGATTTCGCACCACTTCGAAGCGAAATCCGGCCACGGCCGCCGTCTGAAAGCCCTGCGTGCCGCGCGGGGGCGCCGCCGTCCCGGCACCGGCCGTAGGATCCCGATCATGCTGAGACTGGAGCCGCTGCGCGACGATCACGCGGCGGCGGTGCTGGCGTTCGAGCGGGCGAACCGGGAGTACTTCGCACGTACGGTGCCGGACCGGGGCGACGCGTACTTCGCGGACTTCGCGTCCCGGCACGCGGCGCTGCTGGCCGAGCAGGAGTCGGGCGCGTGCGCGTTCCACGTGATCGTGGAACGGGGCGTCCTGCTGGGCCGCCTGAACCTGCTGGACCTGGCGGACGGCGAGGCCGAGCTGGGCTACCGCGTGAGCGAGGCGGCGGCGGGCCGGGGCGTGGCGACCCGCGCGGTGGCCGCGGCCTGCGGGCTGGCGGCGGAGTCGTACGGGCTCCGCTCCCTGCGTGCCCTGACGACCCTCGACAACCCCGCGTCGATGCGGGTCCTGGAACGCAACGGGTTCCGCCCGGCGGCCGACACTGCCGTCGACGGCCGCCCGGCCCTGCGCTGGCACCGCGCGCTCACGCCGGAGGGGTGACCCGGCATCCGTCAGCGGGCCGGCGGGACGGCCGGCGCCTGCGCCCGGCGGCGGGTGAGGCGCCAGACACGGGGCGCCCCGGCGGGTGCCGCCCCCGTGGGCCTTCTGTTCGGTGGAGCCGAGGCGGGCGGGGACGGCTCCGCCGACGTGGTTCTCCGGGTCGTGGACCACGTCGGCATGAGCCACACCGGGGAGGCGGAACGCCTGTGCGACCAGGGCTCGGGCGGCCCGGGTGGCGACGCCGCGGCCGGTGACGGCGGGGTGCAGCCGGCAGCCGAGTCCGATGCCGCCGTCCGGGGTGTCGTCGTACCGGAGGAGCCCGCGGGCCCCGGCGATCGCGCCGTCCAGCACGATCGCGTACGAGTACTCCTCCCCGTCCTCCCAGCCCTTCTGACGCCCTGCCGGAAAGGCCCGCGCCCGGTCCGCACCGTGCTCCGCGACCCGGGGCAGCCACGGGCGCAGGTGCTCCAGCGACTCCTCGACGACCCGGAAGAACTCCGAAGGGTCCGCCTCGGCGTCGAACCGCCCCAGGACCAGGCCGTCGCCCAGCCCGATCATCTGCTGTGGAAGCTCCATGGGGAGAGGCATTGCTGCGGCCGTCGGCCCGGGCATGAAGCGGGCCAGCTCCCGTGCCCTCTCCCGCAGTCGTGCCGCCCAGGCCCCGGCGGCCTCCGGAGAGGCGGGCGTCCCCGTGCGGAACGGGACCTGCACATCGCGGAGGCCGCCGTCCGGAGGAGGGTCCGTTCGCGATCCCGTGTCCGACGACCGCGGTGACCTGGTCGTTCAGCAGGCGCTACCGGGCGGCCCGCCGGCCGTGGCAGGCTGATGCGGCAGCCGGCTGAGCCTTCCGACACGTCACCAGGAGCATCCCCGTGATCCCGCCTCGCCTCGCCTCCTTGCTGGAGCAGTTCGACTTCGCGCGGGAGCGGCTGACCGCCCGTATGACGGGACCCGTCATGGACAGTGGTGACGGTACGGACACCGGGGTGGGGACGCCGCTGGCCGACGCGGAGCTGTTCTGGGAGCCCGTGCCGGACTGCTGGTCGGTGCGGCGGCGGGCCGACGGGCCGGGGCCGCGGGCGACGCTGCTGGCGGGGACGGGGGACTGGGGGCGGGACACCGCGGCGTACCCGCACCCCTGGCCGCCGCCGTTCACCACGATCGCGTGGCGTCTCAGCCATCTGAGCGAGATGCTGGCCCTGCGCGCCGACCATACGGCGGGCAGCCGCGCCCTGACCCGGGACGACTATGTCGTCGGGGGCGACGCCACCGCTGCCGTGGCCGCGTTCGACGCGGGGGCCTCCGCCTGGCGGGAAGCGCTGCTGAGCGTCGACGACGCGGCCCTGGACACCGTCGGGTACTGCACGTACCCGCACGGCAGCGACCGGGAGGAGCCGTTCGTCGACATCGTCTGGTGGGTCAACCAGGAACTCCTCCACCACGGCGCCGAGATCGCGCTGCTCCGCGACCTCTACCGCGCGCGGCACGCCTGACCCGGCAGTCCGGTCAGGCCCCTGACGCCCGCCGGGATGCCGTGCGGTCGGCTTGACCGCCCATGGCACCCGGGACGCGCCGCGGCGGCCGGCAAGGCCGTGGTGATGTTCACCCGCAGCAGCAGAGCGCCGACGGCCGCGTCGGCCGACAGGCCCGCGGCACGGTAGCGCCGGGGCGGGTCCGCATCCCCGCCACCGAATGGCGAGGGCCGGATACGGGTGACGAACGTGGTGTCGGGGGCTCCCCCGAGCCTCCGCATGACCGCGCCTCCATGACCGGCGCGGTCCGCTCCCCCGCGGCGGCCGGCAGGCCGGTCGCCGCGGGCACCGCGACCACCGGCGGCCCGCCACGGTGGCGGACACCGTGAGGACCCACCGCCGTGGCCCGGCCGTCGGCGCCCCTCCCGGGCGGCTGCCCGCGACCGTTGCCGGCCACGAACGCGCCGAGCGCCGTGAGCGCCCCAGCGGCGCCGGTCCCCCGCCCCCGGCGGGCGCGAAGCCGGGGAACGGGACGTCGCCGGTCATGAACGCCGTGAAGACCGGCCCGAGCCCCAGGAACGCCACCGCGTCGACGACCCCCGTGACCGCGGTCGACGCCACGAGCACCTCCGGCAGCGGACCGGGGCGAGCGGATCCGGACACGGGCACACCTGCTGTCCCGGACGAGGCGCGGCCGGCGGGGCCGGGCGCCGCCCGGGGACCGCCTCCGGCCCCGCCCGGGTCGGGCGGCGCACCGAGGAGGCGCGGCGGCTCACGCGCCCGCCGCTCCCAGGACGAGCCCCGCGGCCGCGCCGACGATCATGAAGGGGCCGAAGGGGATCGCGCTCCTGCGCCCCGCGCGCCGCAGCGCCATGAGCCCCACCCCGTACAACGCGCCCAGCAGGAACCCGGCGAACGCGCCGGTGAACAGGACGCCCCAGCCGTACCAGCCGAGCGCGGCGCCCAGCGGCACGGCCAGCTTGACGTCACCGAAGCCGAGCCCCTCCGGGTTGACCAGGAACAGCACGAGGTACGCGCCCCCCAGGACCGCCCCGCCGAGCAACGCGCCCGTCCAGGTGCCTGCGTGGCCCGGGAGCAGGGCCGTGCCGCCCAGGAGGACCGGAGCGGCGGCGGCGAGCGGCAGCGTCAGCTGATCCGGCAGCCGGTGCACGCGCGCGTCGACCGTCGCCAGCAGGACGAGGACGGGTGCGGTCAGCAGCCACACCGCGAGCTCCGGCCGGGCACCCGTGGCCCAGGCGATCGCCGCACAGCCCGGCGCGGCGACCGCCACCGCGCCCCATCCCCGGGGCCCCGCCTCGCATGCCCCGCAGTGCGCGGGCCCCACCCATCCCCGCAGTCCGCCCGGAAACCCGTGCCCCGCACGGCAGGAGGCCCGCCACGGCTCATCGGGCTCAACGGCCATCCGAAACGCGGCCCGCTGCGCCAGCAGTGCGGTCCCGGCGCCCCACAGGGCGGCGACGAACAGTCCGACGTACACCCGGCCGACCCTAGGGGACCCGGCCCCGTGGGTCACGAGCCCGGGCCCCCTGGGGGCGGGCCCACGGTTGACGCCCCGGCCCCCGCGGTGCGGTCAGAGCAACGCGCCCTCGATCCGCGCGGCGAGCCCGAGTACGTCCTGTGCGCCCACCGACCACCCCCCGACGCCCGGCCGGTGCAGCGTACGCGCGATCAGCAGGGCGCCTTCGGGGCGTGGTTCGACACGGAGCAGCCGCTCCGTGCTCCACTGGTGCGCCGTGTCCGGCCCGGCCCGCGTCACGGCCACGCGCCCTGCCAGCGCGCGGAGTTCCCGGTCGGCGTCGAGCCGTTCCGCCGCCACCGGATCACCCTGGAACCCGGAGTCGCCGAGGGCGACCCGGTCGGCCACGGGCACGGACAGCGGCACGGCGTACAGCAGCGGGCCCAGGCCGAACTGGCGCCGGACGTACCGCCCGCTCAGCACCGAGGCGCGCATCTCGAAGGGGCGGGGCGCCCGGGCGTCCACGTACACGAAGCAGTGGGTCGGCGCGGGCATGCCGCTGAACCGCTCGCGCGGCGGCAGCAGGCTGCCCGCCGGGACGCCGTCGCTGTCACCGGGCAGGACGAGGGCCGGGGGCGGTGCCGCGAGGCCGAGTTCGGCGGCGGTCACGCGCGCGACGTCGGCGGACACGACGGCCGGGTCACGGTCGCGGCCGGTCCAGGTGGCCATGGTCATGGTCATGGGGGGCTCCTCTCCTCCGGCTCAGAAGGACCCGGCCGAGGTCCGCAGCTCCTGCAACCGCCTCAGCGCGGACTGCCGTTCGGCCTGGAACCGGCCGACACGGGCCTGGGTGAGCGCGGTCCAGCAGTCGACGGCCTCCCGCGCGCGGTCGAGTGCTTCGGCCCGGCTGCCCCGGGCGGCCAGTTCCTCCCGGTCGCGGTCGGCCTCCTCGGCGCGCCGCAGCAGCTCCTGGGTGGGGTCCTCGACCGCGGTCCTGATCGCCTCGGACCGGGCGACCCGGGCCTGGCGGCGGCGCACGCTCAGGTATCCCACGAGAGCGACCAGCCCACCGGTGATCGCGGCGGAAACCAGCTTCATCATCAGATCGTCCACAGCCGAAGTATGGCCTGCCGAGCCCAACGGAATAGAGTCGATTTCTAGAAAATTTTTCTGATCTTAAGCTCCGGCTAGACTCCCTCCATGGCAAAGCAGTCCCGTGGCGAGGCCACCGTCGACCGCCTCCTCACCGCGGCACTGGAGGTCTTCGCCACGTCCGGGCAGGCGGGGTTCACCGTCAACGCGGTCACCAGGGCCAGCGGAGTCAGCCTCGGCAGCCTCTATCACCACTTCGGCAGCTTCGACGGTCTGGCCGCCGCGCTGTACGGGCGCTGCCTGGAGCAGACGTACGGGGCGGCCCTGGGCGCCCTCAGCCGCGCCAGGACCGCCCGCACCGGCATCCGCGCGATGGTGACGACCTATCTGCGGTTCAGCCAGGAGCACCCGGACATCGCCCGCTACCTGCACGGTTCGGCCTACTCCAGCTACCTCGCCGTCGACGCCGACCGCGCCCGGGGCGCCGAGCCCGACCACTTCCCGAGGGTCGCGGACCAGCTCCGGCGGTGGGTCGACTCAGGCGAGATCGCCCCGCTCCCCGGACCGCTCCTGGAGGTCCTGGTCGTCGGTCCGGTGGCGGTGGCCGCGCACCGCTGGCTGGCCACGCCGGAGGACATCGACCTCGCCCAGGCCGCGCGCGTGCTGTCGGACCGCATCTGGCGCTCGGTCCAGGCCTGACCGGGGCAGCCCGCCCCGTCCCGGTCCCGGGCGGGCTCACCTAGGCTGCGGACCATGACGACACGGCGGAAGTGGCGGAACGGCACGGGAACGCTGGTCACCCCCGCCGCCGAGGTCCCCCTGGAGGTGGCCGCCACCTACGCCCGCCGCGCACGGGGCCTGCTGGGCCGCGACGGCCTGGAGGGCGCCCTGCTGATCGCGCCCTGCGCGAGCGTCCACACCTTCCGGATGCGCTTTCCCATCGACGTGGCATACCTGGACCGCGAGTTGCGCGTGCTGTCCGTCCACACCCTGCGCCCCGGCCGCCTGCCTCTCCCCCGTCTCCGCGCCCGCTCGGTGCTGGAGACGGAGGCGGGAGCGATGGCGCGGTGGGGGGTACGGGCGGGGACGCGGCTCTCCGTACGCTTCTAGGTCCGCGGGCCCGACGGGCAGGGGTGCCCCCACCTGTGGACAGCGATGTGCCTCAAGGGAGGCAGCGGAGTCCGTGACCGGACATCGGGCGGCCACGACGTGGACCGGTACGTGCAGATCGGCTCGCTCACCAGGGTGCTGACGGACACCGTCCTCACACAACTGACGGTCAAGGGGCGTCTCTCCGTCGGCGCTCCCGTCGAGGAGCGCCTGGACGGCGTACCGTCCGGCACCGGCGTCACCGCGCCACCGGGCCGAGCACACCTCAGGTCTCCCGGGGCTCCCCCGGGCCTGGAGACGCACCGCCGAGCCCCGTACAGCCCTTCACCGAGCGGGACCTGCGGCAGGCCCTGCCCGGGCTCGGCCGCCTCCCCGTCGCCCCCGTGGCGAGCAGCTCTGCTCCGACCCGGGACACGCCGTACCGGGGCACGCGCTGACCGGCTTCACCGGCCGCACGTTCCAGGAACCGGTGGACGGACACGTCCTCCTCGCCCTGGGCCTGGAAGCGGGCGCCGCCACGGCGAACCGCCCGCGGCCTGCGGCTCCTGCCTCGGAGTCCACTGGGCCGCCCCCGCCCGCTGTGGACCCCTCACCGGCCCGGTGCCCCGGCCGGCGGCATGTGGAGCACCTGCCCCGCGATGACCCGGCTCGTGGCCGCCCGGCTCGTGGAGCGTGCCCTGGCCGGCCCGGCACCGAGTCGGCAGCGGCCCCCTCGGCCCTCCGGCACAGCGGCACGTCGGGCGGATACTCCGCCGTCGCCGTCGCCCGCGACGACGGCCCGTGGCTCCTCCCTCACCGCGTCAACGGCAACCCGGACGCACGGACCGCCTCGCCCTCAGGGCGTTCACGGCGGCCCGCAGCGCCCGGACAGGGCCGGCCCGCGCCGGGCGGCCACCGGGCCGCCCGTAGCCTTCCGGTCATGTGGATCAAGAACGCCGGAGCGGGGCCGGTGACCGGCTCGCGGGGGTTCCACCCCGCGGAACGGCCGGCCGGAGCCGCCCGCCGGCAGGCTGCCGGACCGGCTGGACCTCACGGGCACCTGCCCGGAGTGCGGGCTTCGGCCCTCACCGGCCGCCGACGGGCCGTTCGCCGCGCACCCGGAGCGCGAACTCGGCACGAAGGCCCTCGCCCCGGCGAGCGCCAGGGAGGAAGCCACTGCCGAGTGCCCTGTGGACATGGGCGAGAAGAGCGGCGGATCGCCGACGGCGACGGGGGCGGCCCTGTGGACGGCATCCGCCGCAACAGCGTCCCCGAGCCCGCGGTGGCACCCCGGGCCCCCACGCGGAACACGTACCGGCAGAGCATGACCATGCACCGCCGGACTCCGTAACCCGACACCTTCCAAGGAGCTGAACCACCTTCATGACTTCCCCGACAGCCGTCCCCCGGCACCGTCTTCACGTATGGCTGATCCCGATGCTCTGGACTCTCGCCCTCGGCTTATGGGGGCTCTCGCGGCAGGACAGTGTGTGGCGGGACGAGGCCGCGACCTGGCAGGTGGCACGGCGGTCCACCTCCGACATCATGCACATGCTGGAGAACGTCGATGTCGTGCACGGTCTCTACTACCTGCTCATGCACGGCCTGTTCACGCTCCAGGGGCCCGGCACCACCACCCTGCGGCTTCCGTCCGTGCTGGCCATGGCGGTGGCGGGCGCCTGTGTGGCCGCCATCGGCCATCGGCTGGCCGGCACCTGGGCGGGACTGAGCGGTGGCCTGGTGTTCGCGCTGATCCCGGCCGTTCAGTTCCACCTGCAGGAAGGGCGCCCCTACGCACTGGTCGCGGCCGGGGCCGGGATATCGACGCTGCTGCTCGTGAGCGCGCTGGAGGGGCGTGGCCACGTCGCGCCCTGGATCGCGTACGGCGGCACCGTCCTCGTCTGCGGGCTGCTGAACTGGCTCTCGCTGATGATTCTGCCGGCCCACATGGCGACGCTGGTGTGGGCGCGGGCCGGGCGCGGGGTGTGGGCACGCTGGGCGGCGGCCTCGGCGACCGCCACGACCGGCGTTCTGCCATTGATCATCTTCAGCCGGAGCCAGTCCGGCCAGGTGTCCTGGATACCACCGCTGACCTGGCACATGATGATCGGCCCGGCGATCCTCCTGGCGGTCGGCGGGCTGGGAGCCCTGCTGGACCGGCCCCGGGCAGGCACGCTGTCACTGGCGGCCGTCGGGCTTCCGCTGCTCGCGGTGCCGCAGCTCGGGCTGATCGGCCTCTCCCTGATCCAGCCCCTGTTCGTGGACCGGTACATCCTGTTCAGCCTGCTGGGTCTGGCGCTGCTGTCCGGTGCGATCGTCGGCGCGGCGGTGCGGGCGGCCACGCCACGGTTCCCGAAAGCCGGGCAGGTGATCCTTCCCGTGGTTCTCGCCGTGACGGTGGCGGCCCTGCTGCCGCAGTCACTGGCCAAGAGGTCCCCGGCCAGCCGGGTGGACGACGTACTGGCGATAGCGGAAGAGGTGCGGCAGGTGAAGGCGCCGGGGGACGGGGTGCTCTACATACCTGCGGCGCGGCGGGACACCGGACTGGTGTCCCCCGACGCCTTCGCCGGTCTGCACGACATCGCCCTGGCGGAGACCCCCGAGCGGTCCGGAACGCTGAAGGGCGTCGAGGCGGAGCCCGCGCGGATACGGGACGCGATGCTCGCCCGGCGGCGGATACTGCTGATAACGGACTCGGCACAGGTCGCGAAGCCGGTCGCGGGCCGGCGGGACCGGATGAAGACCGCCGTGCTGAAGGAGCACTTCACCGCGGTCGCGGACGAGCAGGTCCGCGGTCGGCGCGTGACGGTGTACGAGCGGCTCACGACCGGCCGGCCCACGTAGAGCACACTCATGCGGCGGCCGGGCCCGGCCACGGCATGCCCCGGCTTCACGGATGCTGCCGAACCGGACCGGCGGCCGGACGCCTTCGTGCCGGGCTCACCCCGCCCCGCCCGGCACACCGCAGACAGAGGAACACACCCGCACGCCGTTCCAGAAATATCAGCGCGGCACGGACACCGGCTTCGGGAAGGCCTCCGCGTCCCGGCCCCTGCACCTCAGCCCTCCCCCTTCACCCGCATCACCCCTCCGGCACCCCGCCCCACGTGCCGCCGCCGCGCCCGGCGCACCGTCCAGGAGCCTTCGGAGCGACGGCAGTTCTCTGCCTGCCCGGCATCCCCTCGATCCCGTGACGACAACACAACGGAAGTGAATGGTGCTATCTTCATTAGCATCATGCTGCTGAGACTGAACGTCACTGACAGCCGTCCTCTGCACGAGCAGGTGGCCGGGGCGATCCGGCGAGCCATCGCGGAGGGCGAGTGCGGCCCAGGTGACCGACTGCCACCGGCTCGCGACCTGTCCCAGGCGCTGGGCGTCAACGTCAACACCGTGCTGCGCGGCCTGCGCTCCCTGCGCGACGAGGGCGTGCTGGAGTTCCGGCGCGGGCGCGGAGTGACCGTGGCTCAGGGGGCGGACCAGCGCTCCGTGCTGCTGCATCGCGTACGAGACCTGGTGACGGACGCGGCCGGCCTGGGCTACAGCAAGTCTGACCTCATCGAGATGATCAGGGGGATTCCATGAAGAACGGTGCGGAACGCGCGAGCGGAGCGATGTGGGGAGTCATCGGCTGGGTCGTCGGGGTCCTGGTCCTGCTGGCCGGCATACCGCTGGCCGCGAGCGGGCGGCTGCCGGACCGGCTGGCGACACACTGGTCCGGGGACGGGGCGGGGGGCCCGGACGACTCGATGCCGCTCTGGGCCGCCGCCGTGTTCCCTGCGCTGATCTGGGCGGCGCTGGCCACGGGTGTGGCGCTCTGGGTACGGCGGGCGGGCCGCGCGGCCGGCGGGAGCGGTGACCCGGGGGGCGCGGTGCGGGGCGGGGCGGCGGCCACGCTGCTGTCCGGCGGGACGTTCCTGGTCGGCACACAGGCGGCGATCGTCCGGGCGAACCTGGACCGTGACGACTGGCGTGAGGCCGGTTCGGTCGCGGACTGGGTCGTGGCGGCCCTTGTCGCTGCGGTCACTGCGGGCGCGATCGGCTGGCTGGCCTGCCGTCGGCGCCCCGCGCCGCAGGGGCGGGACGGGGCCGGTCCCCGCATGGATCTGCCCGAAGGACAGCGGATCGCGTGGTTCTCCCGCGCCGCCAACCCGTGGCTTCACGCCGTCTCGGCGGTGACCGGGCTCGTGGCCCTGGCCGTCGCACTGGTCGCCCTCGGGGGCATGGCGCAGCCGCACATGCCGCCGTTCGCCCCGCTCGCGATGATCGCGCCGTTCGCGCTCGCCTCGATCCTGGTACTGGCCTTCGCGTCGGTGCAGGCGCGAGTCGACGAGGAAGGGCTGAAGGTGTCCTTCGGGCCGTTCGGCTGGCCGGCCCGGCACTGGTCCGTCGAGGACATCGAGTCCGCCCGCACGGAGCACCGTACGCCGGCCCAGGTCGGCGGCTGGGGCTACCGCCTGAGCGGCCTGGGAACGACCGTGATGCTGCGCGGAGGCGAGTGTCTGGTCGTCCGGGCGGGCGGCAAGGACTTCGCCGTGAGCGTCGACGACGCCGAGCGCGGCGCCGCACTCCTGAATTCCCTGGGAGCACGGAACTCGGCGTAGCGGACGGCCCCGGGCGGTCACCTCTCCCCACCGCCGTCCCGGGGCCCACACCAAGGCTGTCAAATCCCTGTGGAAACTACGTCAAGAATTCCTTCGAGCAGGGGACAACGGATCGACTCCCCCAATCGTCGCATGTAATGATCTTCCGCAGATCGCGCACCGGGGGGCTCGTGGTGACCGCACGTCAATTCCCCTCGGCGCATTTATGTCGACCCAGGGGAACGAAGTGAATATCAAACAGCGTGGAATGTGGACCGTGGCCGCCGTGACAACGGCCGCGCTGTGCGCGGGAGCCGCTCCGGCCGCCGTCGCGGACGCCGGCGCCGGCTCGTCCGCCAAGTCCGTCACCGCATCCGCCGCATCCGCCGTCTCCGCGAAGACCGACGGCGAGAACGTCTTCCGCGGGCTGTTCTTCGGCCAGGGGGAGGTCGGCCGGAACCTCGCCGCACTGGACCTCTTCGCGGAGGCCCGGCAGCACCTGGACAACGAGACGCCCGACGAGACCCGCGCCTCGGACGCCGTCATCGACCTGATCAACAAGCGGAACCCGTTCTTCTTCGCGGACCTCAGCCGTCAGGCCCGCAGCGGTGACCCGCGCCAGGTGGAGCAGGCCGTCATCGAAGCGCAGGACATGCTGCTGTCCGTCGCCAAGACGGACAAGAAGGCGACGCCCGTGGAGAACGGGCAGCTCTGCGGTGTCACCGTGGCGGTGGGCGCTGCCGTCGTGCACGTCGCCGCTGCGGTGACCGCCGCCGGTGCCGTGGTGACCGTCACCATCGCGGTGGGCGCCAACTTCGTCAAGGGCAAGAACTGGTTCTGGAGCGCGCAGCCGACCAGCGCCGACCAGACACCGCTGTCCCGCGACGAGGCCGTCGCCCAGGTCACGAAGGCGCTCAAGACCGCCTAGTACCTGACGGTGGGGGTGGGGAGGCTGCAGACTCCCCACCCCCACCGGCTCGTTGTCCAGCGCTCCAGGGCGCTCAACACATCGCGCGGCACGGGGGACGGCACACCGAGATGAAGAAGAAATTCCGATACTACTGCGGCGCCTTCACCAGAAACGGGAACAGCTCCGTCTCCGTTTCGGGAAGAGCAATGCTCGCCATATGCGCCCTATGGACCCTCGTAATCGTTTACGTGGTTCAGGAACACCTCCCCAAGAACACCATTTCCCTCCCCGGCCAGCAGACGGTCCGACACACGGTCGTGAACCTCGCTCCACAGGGCTGGGCATTCTTCACGAAGTCCCCCAGGGACCCGGAGGTGATGCCTTTCGCGAAGTCGCCCTCCGAGAAGGCGGCTGATGGCTGGAGGCCGCTCTCCCTGACCCCGCATGCCTCGCCGGGCAACGCCTTCGGTCTCGACCGTCAGTCCCGGGCGCAGGGTGTGGAGATCGCGATGCTGCTGACCTCCGCGCAGCAGGACGACTGGCGTGACTGTTCCGACGACCGGCAGCGCTGCCTCAACGAGTACGGCGCACCGGCCCGGCGGGTGGTGAACCACTCGCCCGACCCCACGCTGTGCGGCACCGTCGGCCTGCTCCAGGAACGGCCCACCCCGTGGGCGTGGCGTGACCTCGTGCCCGAGGCCCACAGTCTCGAACGCGTCATGGTGCTGGAGGTGAGCTGCTGATGCGGCAGCGGACCATCCCTCTGCCCTGGGCGGCCGGTTACGGCCTGGCCAGGACGCTTCTGGCGCTCGGCACACTCGGCACGCTGGCGTTCAGCGATGCGGCGACCCTCTTCCGGGAGGTCGCCACCGTCGGCCAGTACCCGCTGTGCCAGGGTGTCACCGCCGCCGGCGCCTTCTGCCTCGTGGGCCCCGACCAGTACGACACCATGCGCTGGGCCTGCTGCCTGGTGCTCGCCGTCGCGGCGAGCGGCTGGCGGCCCCGCCTCACGGCACTCCCGCACGCCTATGTGGCCTTCAGCGTCTTCACCGGCATCTCCATTCCCGACGGCGGCGACCAGATCACCTGGGTGCTCGCCCTGCTGATCGCACTCGTCTCGCTGGGCGACGACCGCCGCTGGCACTGGCAGTCCAGCAGCCCGGTGCACCACGAAGGGGTGGGTGGAAGCGGCCGGCGTGGCGTCCTGGCGCTCGTCGGGGTCAGCGCGCTCGTCGTGGCCCGTGTCCAGGTCGCGATCCTCTACTTCCAGGCGTGCGTGGCCAAACTCCCTCACGCCGAATGGGCCGACGGGACCGCGCTGTACTACTGGACCAACAACCACGCCTTCGGCGCACCGGACTGGCTGCGCCCCCTGACCGGCGCGGTCGTCGCCCACCCCGTGGGTGTCGCCGCCATGACCTGGCTGCCGCTGGTCGTGGAACTCTCCCTGGCGGCATCACTCCTGATGCCGCAGAAGGTGCGCTGGAGGCTCCTGCCCTTCGGGGTGCTCCTCCATCTGACCATCGCGATCACCATGGGCCTGTGGAGTTTCGCCTTCGCCATGTGGGCCGGCCTCCTGCTGCTCCTGGCCCCGCTCGGCCACGACCCCGACATCACCGGACTCCTGCGCAGGGCCTTCCGGAGAGCCGGTCCGCCGGTGGAGAGCGCGGGCGAGCCCGCGATGCAGAAGAAGACCGAAGACCAGGACGAAGAGGACGCGGAGACGGAGGCAGGAAACACACCCGCCAGAGCCCGCGTTCCCGCCTGACGAAAGGAAGCACCATGCGTTCTCACCTGCTCAGAACGGGCGCGGCATGCCTGGCCGCCGGCGCCGCCCTCCTGCTCACCGGCACGCCCGCTTCGGCCGCCGGTGTGCCCTGGAGCGTCGGCCACGGAACGGCCACGGCCCAGGGAACCCGCGGCGTCCAGCAGGACCCGGGGGACTTCCTGCCCTCGCTGGTGATCCTGGGCGAACTCAGCAACACCGGCGACGGATGCTCTTCGGTGTGGTTCCAGTTCAACCACGACCTCGCGCCCGGTCCCGCCTTCCGGCACGCCACGCAGTGCGGCCCCGGCACGACGCCGATCGAGTTCCGCACCGCGTACCGCCCGACCACCACCGGGTCCGCCTTCGTCTGCGAGGGAACGACACGGGAGAAGTGCGGCGAGCGCAGGACGGTGACCTCCTGGCCCGTCCAGCAGGGCGTCACCACGGACTAGCGCGCCTCGTACCGGCGCCATGAGGCCGCCCTCCGGGGAGGCCGGCGATCCGTACGCACGTACCGGTGAGGGAGCAGAACGGACCGTACCGCGGGCAGGCGGCTCCTCCGTCATGGACTGCTGCCGCCGCCGGAGGCCGGGCGCAGAAGGGCGTCCCCCGCCAGTCGTGGAGGGGACGCCCTCTCGCGGCGTGGCCCGGCGTACGGCTCCGGGGGCGGCGCCCGGCGGGCCGCCCCCGCACCGGGTCAGCGGAGGGTCACTGGGTGGTCCACTCCCAGGAGGCGCCCTGCTTGTAGTCCTCCGGGGTCTCCGCCTCCGGGTTCCAGGCCAGTCGGGCGGGCTGGTCCGAGGCGTCCCCGATGTAGACGGAGCACAGGGTGCGCGACTCACCGACGTCCCAGCCCAGGTAGATGTCCGCGACCGGACAGCCGCCTTCGACGTAACCCGTGTGGACGGTTGGGCGCTTGGCGGCCTCTTGGCCGCTCTCGTCGAGGGCCACGGCATTGGCGTTGAGGTCGGAGTTGGCGTGGGCCGGCGTCCCGTCCTTCAGGGTGTACGTCACGTACACGAAGTACGGGGTGTCGCCCAGCCCCTTCCCCTCGTAGTAGCCCTCCTCCATCTGTGCCGGGGTTCCCTTGACGATCTTCTGGACGGCCACCTGGAACGTCCCACCGCCGGAGGTGGCGGGCTCGTACAGCTCCGGAGCAGGCTGACCCATCGACAGCGCGGGACTCCATTCCACGCTCGGGCTCGGGCTCGGGCTCGGGCTCGGGCTCGGGCTCGACGTGGCGCTCGGGCTCGGGCTCGCGGTGACGCCGCCGCCCCGAGCCGCGCCGTCCGTGGAGCCCTCGGGCTCCCCTCCCCCGCCACCACCGCAGGCGGTGAGTACGAGCCCCAGTGCGGTGACCAGGACGCCGTGGAGAGCCGTGGAGCGGCGCCGCATGCTGTTCCCCCTGACAGACAAAAAGACCTCGCTGTGCGCGTCGTGCAGTGATCGCCCAGCAGCGTATACCTCTGATACGTACGGGCGTTCGCATGCCGGGGGTGCCGGGCGCGTTCATTCCCGCTGCGTCCCGAGCCGCTCGGCAAGGAAGGCGATGATCTCGTTCCGGGCCTGCGTGGTGGGGTGGCCTTCCTGGTCGACGAGGTGCGCCGTGACGACGCTGTGCGCGCAGCCGACGACATCACGGAAGAAGGGCGGCGGGTTCGTGTTCGCCGACCCGGCCGGGAGCACTCGGCCGTCGCACGCGTCCCCCAGCAACGCCCGGTAGGCCGCGAACCGCCGACCGCTGCACCACCTGTCGTCGTCGAAGCGGTAGGCGAGCACCCGAAGGCCGTCCCGCGCCACGCGTTCGGCCACGGCGGCGGCGTCCTCCTCGCTCATCTCCAGCCCGCCGGGGTCGTCGAGCGGAAGCGACGGATGGTTGACCACCGGTGCGACGACGGCGGGTTCGAGTGCCATGGTCAAGGCGAAGTTGCCGGTGAAACACAGTCCAACGGCACCGACACCCGGCCCGCCGCACTCCGCGTGCGCCTGGCGGGCGAGGCCCCGCAACCACGTGACGACGGGGCTGGTCCCGCCACCGGCGAACGCACGGAACTCGGCGCTGACGCACACGCGTCGGACGACGGCGTCGCCCGCGTCGACGAGCGGACAGGCACCGTCGACGCCGAAGAGGGAGGGCAGGTACACGCGGAATCGGGTCGTTCTGCCCTCGCATGGTGGTCATGACGGACATGATGGCCAGCGGCCGCCCTCCCGGGAAGCGGCGGGATCGCCAGGTGTCCCGGTAATATCGCCACCCGTTCACAGGCTGCCGGAGGGCGTATGGGTCCGCTGCGCGTGGGTGTGCTGGCCTATCCCGGCTGCTTCGCGTCGGAGGTGTTCGGAGTCCCCGATCTCCTGGCCATGGCCGGGCACGTCGCCGCGGCACAAGGGCCGGTGCAGTCGGCCCGTTCGGCCTGTCAGGTGTCGGTCCTCTCGCCCCGGCGACGGATCGCGGCGTCCGGCGGCTGGGGCCTCGACGTCTCGGCGGTCCGCCCGGTGGATGTGCTGATCGTGCCGGGTTTCGAGCTTGCGCCCACGCTCGATCTCGACGCGACACTCGGGAACCTGGGACCGGAGGTGGCGACGATCCGCTCACAGGCGGCATCCGGGACCACCGTCGTGTCGATCTGCGTGGGCGCCTTCCTGGTCGCGGAGGCCGGGCTGCTCGACGGGCGCGAGGCGACCACCTCCTGGTTGTTCGCGGACCGTTTCTCCCGCCGGTACGCCGATGTGCGCCTCCGCCCGGAGAGCCTGGTCGTGACCGACCGGGGGGTGACGACCACAGCCGCGTTCAGCGCCATGTACGACTTCGCCGTGCAGTTCATCCGCGAGCATGACGGCCCCGGCGTCGCCCGAAGCACCGCGCGCATCGCGCTGGTCGACGACGCCCGTTCCGCGCAGACCCCCTACGTCGACTCCGCGCTCATACCCCCTGCGGGCAGGGAGTTCTCGCTCGGCGTCAAGCGGTGGCTCGACGGGAATCTCCAGTCCCCCTACGACCTGCCCGCCCTCGCCCGGCAGTTCCACGTCAGCACGAGGACGATGCTCCGCCGTTTCGGCGGGGAGACGGGCGAGACGCCGCTCGCCTACCTGCAGGCGGCCCGGGTACGTCGGGCCAGGCATCTGCTGGAGACCACCGACCGGACCGTCGCCGGCGTCGCCGCGGCCGTCGGCTACCGCGACCCCGGCACGTTCAGCGGTGTCTTCGCCCGGCACACGGGCCAGCGGCCGAGGGAGTACCGCGCGAGGTTCCGTCGCGCGGGGACATGAGCGGCGCCTCCCCCGTCACGCAGCGTTCGACCACGCGTGGCGCCCTTCGCGCGGAAGGACGACCGCCTGCCGCAGCAGTCGCCCTCCCGCGCGCGACGACGAGCACGGGGACTCGTTCCGGTGTGGCGGGAACCGGTCCCGTGCGGCACTACTGCCCGCGCGGGAAGGAGATCTCCACGCGGCGGTTCTTCTTGCGGCCTTCCTCCGTGCCGTTGTCCGCGATCGGATAGTCCTCGCCGTACCCGCGGATCTCGTAGGTGACGCTCGGCGGCAGTTCCCTCGCCAGCAGCTTCTGCACGGCGTCCGCACGCTGCTTCGACAGCATGTCGCCGTGCGCGGACGAGCCGAGATTGTCGGTGAAACCGAAGACCCGGACCTTGGTCGCGCCCTGCCGCTCGATCTCCTCCGCGATCGCCTTGATACGGGCGTTCGCCTCGCCGCCGAGGTCCGCGCTGTTCTTGCCGAACAGCACCTCCGCCTGAAGAGCCAGCCGTACGTCGGAGTTGGTGTCCTCTCGGCGCTCCTCCCCATCGAGGTCCTCGACGACGGAGCGGATGTCCAGCACCTTGGGGGGTGCGAGCTTCGCGCCTTCGGGGAGCTTCAGGTCCGGGTCCGCCTCGTTCACCCGGATCGGGGCCACGGACTGCGGCGATGGGTACGGGCTGTCACCCTCGTCCGCCACGGCCTGCGGGGCGCCCAGGAGGCCGAACGCCAGCACTCCGGCGAGGATGACCGGCGCTACCGGGGCGCGCATCAGGAGATCTCCAGCGACGCGTTGGGGAAGCCGGGGAACTGGAGGTCCACCTTCGTGGTCGTCGCCGGTGGGGCGGGGAACTGGGCGAAGAAGGGCAGGCTTTCGCCCGCATTGATACCCAGCGGGAGACCTGTGGTGGTGAGCGGACGGTTCTCCGTGTCCCGCAGCACGTAGTAGCGCTTCTTCTCCTTGGAGTCCACCAGCGTCATCGCAGCAAAGGACCGGCCTGTCCGGGCGACCGCACGTTCGTCACCGCTCCAGCTGACCTGGGTGGTGTAGCGCTTGCCCGAGTCGTTCTTGATCTCGCCGCTTACCGTCAGGAAGCCGCCGTCGTCACGGACAGCCGAATAGATCACCATCGCGATGCCCTGCTCACTGCCCTTCAGAGTGGCAAGGACCTTACTCGTGTCCGGCAGCGTCGTGCCGCCGCCGTCCCGGCCTGAGTCCGCGCCCCCGCCCTCACCCTTGTCCTCGTTCTTCTTGTCACTGGGACTCTCGGCCGCGACCTTCGTCGGCGGCTGCGCGCCGTCGTCGCTGCTGCACGCGGTCAGGGAGACAGTCAGAGCGGCGGCCAGGACGGCTGCCAACCCAGCCCGGCGCAGCTTTCCTACGTGCCGAATCTTCATGAATCGCTCGTCCTTTGTGTTCGGTCTCGGTCAGTCCTCGGTCAGGCGGACACGGAACAGGTCCGTCAGGCCCGGAAGCAGATCCAGGTCGGCCGGGTCGATGATCCAGTCCCTGTCCTCGCACTGGATCACGCCGGGAGACGGTGATTCCTTCTCTTCCTCGTCGGACTCCCCGTCCTCGTCCCGAGGGTTCTCCCTGGGCGTGAACCTGCAGAGAGGCTCGACGACCGCCGTGGCCGTGGCCACGGCACGCTGGCTCTCCGTACCGGGGAGCGTGCTCTCGCCGACCGTCTTGCCCGATTCAAGGGTGATCTTGAAGCCCCATCTGCCGTCACCGAGCGGGCCGCAGTCGACGGAGGCAGCGTTCGCGCCGTTCCGCCCCGCGAAGTAGTCCGCCGCGTGGCAGCCGCCGTCCCTGCCAGGCACGTTGCCCTTGAGGAAGTTCCGCACGAAGTCACCGTCGAGGATGTCGTCCTGAAGACCCAGCTTCAGGCCATTCTCCAGTCCCTGCCTGGACTCCATCGCCGCCGCGAGAGCCGCCGCGTCGGCCGCCGTCTGGGCCTCGTTCCGCCGGATGTCCGCCTTGCCGAACACGAAGTACAGCAAAGCGAGGAAGAGCAGGCCCACCACCACCGTGATGTACAGCGGTGCAGCCTGCCCTTCCTCGCGACGAAGGCAGCGGTTCATTCGCCGCCGATGACCTGGTCGATCGCCTCGGAGAACGCCTGGGCAATGGATGCCCCGACATTCGTGTTCAACAACGCCACCACGATCGCCACCACGAGAATCGTGATCCCCACATACTCGATGGCCCCCTGCCCCTCGTCCCTGCGGGCCCGCATGCGGTCGGCCCGGGTGTGGGCCCACGTGCCGATGTAGGCCCTGGTGGCCGCGGTGGCCCTGAGTGTGGCGTCCTTGAGCATGGTGGTCCCCTCCAGGTGCGGCCGGCCGCGTGTCGGCCGGCTCTGCAACGTACGTCCGGGGACTCCCTACCCACATGGGCCCCAGGGCCCAACGGCGGGTCCATGCGCGGTGTCCGGAACCGGTGTCAGTCACGAGCCGGCGCCTCCGCGTCTCGTGCCGTGCCAGATGGCGATGGCCTGGCCTCGGCTCTGGGCGTGCAGTTTGGCGAAGATGCGGTTGATGTGGTTCTTCACCGTCTTCTGGCTGATGAAGCAGGCCGCGGCGATCTGCTGGTTGGTCATGCCCGACGCGATCAGCTCCATCACTTCCCCCTCCCGGCGGCTCAGCGACCCGGGCACTCCTCCAGGTCCCGGAGAAGAATGTGCCACATCTGCTTGCGGAAGCGAAGGGGTTGGTGCAAATCGTTGCGTGCTCAACTCCGCGTCGAGAAGGGTAGGCAGCTCGCCTGACGCCCCCTCCGATGCGGACATGTGTGCAGTTGCAGACACGGAGGTGCCCAGCGCCGCGTGGCGCGCCGTGGGCGTGAAGCGGGCCCGGCCCGCCCGCACGTCCCGTACCGCCGTGACCAACTGGTCCACCGTGAACTCGCCGTGCACCAGGTAGCCCGCGGCCCCGAGGCGCAACGCCTCGCGTACGGTCCCGGCCTCCCCGCTGTACGTCGTCATCAGTACGGGCGCGAGCCGTGCCAGGTGCGGCAGCGCCGTGATTCCGTCCACGCCCGGCATCCGCACGTCCAGCAGCACCACGTCGGGGCGCAGCCGGAGCGTCACCTCGTACGCCTCGCGGCCGTCGGCGGCCTGGGCCACCACCTCCAGGTCCTCGCAGCCGGACAGCAGGGCCGTGAGCCCCGCCCGTACGACGGGGTTGTCGTCGGCCACCACCACCCGCAGGGGCGTGGTCAGGGACGGATGCGGCATGTGCGGCCTCCTCTCCGCGGGACCGGGGCGTCGTGGGCCCCGGCGGAAGAGGCGGCGGAGCCGGGGCGCAGTGCCGCGAGCGGCAGGTCCAGCCGGACCTCCGTGCCCCGTGCCGCGCCGCCCCGCCCGATACGGATGCGGGCTCCGACGCCCGCCGCGCGCTCGACCATGCCGACCATGCCGAAGTGCCCGCTCCGGCGCAGGTCTTCCAGGGCGATGTCCGACGGGAGACCGCGCCCGTCGTCGTACACGCTGACGCGCAGCAGATCTCCCTCCACGCCTGCCGCCACGGCCACCCGTGTCGGCCGGGCATGCCGGTGCGCGTTCTCCATCGCCTCGGACGCGATGGCCAGCAGCTGCCGGGCCGCCGCGTACGGCACGGGCGGCGGCGTGTCGGCCCTGGGCATGGAGCGGTACGTGGCCTGCAGGCCCGTGCGGCGGGCGAAGTCCGCTGTGCGGGACGCCAGCTCGGAGGCGAGGTCGACACCGCCGGGCTGACCCGGTTCGCGGCGCAGGTCGGCCAGCAGCTCCCGGGACTCGGCCGCGGCCCGACGGGCCGAGCGGGCCACCAGCGCGGCCCCTTCCCTGACGGCGGCCGGATCCATCCGGTCGGCGGAACGGGCGAGTCCGTCGGCGGCGAGGGCCACGCCGTGCAGGGTCTTGGCCACCGAGTCGTGCATCTCGCGTGCCAGGCGGGCCCGTTCGCCTTCGACCGCCTCGTGCGCGGCGAGCCGAGCGCGGGCCTCCGTCAGCGCCTGGCCCGCCGCGCCGAAGCCGAGGAGCAGGCGGCGCAGGCTGGTGCCGACCGCCCCGGCGATGACGCACAGGCCGACCACCAGCAGGGCCGACACGTCCGCCTCCACCTCGCCGTCCACCGCGTAGGCGAGGCCCACCAGCAGCGACTGGAGCGGCACGAAGACGGTGGCTCCGCGCCAGCCGTACACGAGTCCGGCGAGCAGCGGGGTGCAGATGGTGACGTACGCGAGCGTCGAGTCGGGCGAGGCGGTGAACAGCAGCAGCGCGCCGAAGAGCATGTCGGCGGCCAGGAGGGTCGGGTGGCGCAGCAGGACGGGGCCGAACCGCTCCCAGTCCCGGAGCAGCGCGTACGAGACCATGACGGTGACGAGGACCGCCGAGCCGGCCAGCCAGCGGGACAGCTCGCCGCGCGCTCCGGCCAGCGCGAAGGGTGTGGCCAGGGCCGTCATCGCGAAACGGAAGCCGTACAGCTGGCGGCAGAGCGCGGAGAGGGCGTTCACCTGGACGGGGAGGGAGAGCGTCGTCACGGGGGCAAGGGCGGGGGCGGCGGGGCCGCTGGAGGACGGGCCCGCGCCGGACGGCAGGAACCCGCTCTCGGCCGGCGTCCCGTCACGCCGGTGCACGGCCGGTCCCCGAACCGCGTCTCCCCGTCCCATGTCAGCGGCCGAGCAGGTCGTTGATGTCGATGCCGGACGCGTAGTAGAAGCCGACGCCGATGAGGATCATCGTGCCCGGCAGCATGAAGCTGGTGACGATCAGCGTGGCCTTGGGCACCGCCTTGGACGCCCTGCGGCGGGCGTTCTGCGCGTCGGTGCGGCGCATGTCGTTGGCGATCTGGATGAGCGTGTCCACGATGGGCGCGCCCAGCTCCTCGCCCTGCTGGAGAGCGGTCACGAACATGGAGACCTGCTCGCTGTCGTTGCGTTTGCGCAGTTGCTCGAAGGCCTCGCGGCGGCTGAGGCCCATGTCCATCTGGCGCAGGGTGATGCGCAGTTCGTCGGCCCAGGGGCCCTCGTACTTCTCCGCGACCCGCTCCAGGGCCTGGCGGAAGCCGAGCCCGGCGGAGACCACGACGGCGAGGACGTCGAGGAAGTCGGGGAGGGTACGTTCGATGTCGTCCCTGCGGCGGTTCACGGCGGACCTGATGGTGACGTCCGTCCAGAACAGGCCGTAGACGAAGAACAGGATCGCCAGCACGATCCGGCCGTTCATCAGCATGCTCAGCGCGGCGACGGTGCCGAGCCCGGCGTAGACGGCGACGCGGGCCGCGTACCGGTCGACGGTCAGGCCGTTGGGGTTGCCCGCCATGTCGAGCTTGCGGCGCACCTTGTCGACCCGTTTGGGCCCCATGAGGCGCAGCACGCGGGGCGCGTGGCGCATGCCGAGCCGGTCGATGGCGGAACCGGCGGCGGTGGTGCGGGTGGAGCCGACCTCCAGGGCGAGCGCGAGGTCGGGGGGCAGCTTCGCGTCGCTCCGGTAGAGGCGGATGCCGTGGAAGACGCCGTGGACGGCGAGGCCGAAGGCGGTGGCGAGCAGCAGGGCGGCCATGGGGTGGACTCCTCCTTTCCCGGCTTTCCGGGGATGTGTGGGCTTCCGGGGATGTGTGGGTCTGGCGGGCGGGGTGTGGGTTGGCGGGCGGGGGCGGGGGCTTGCAGGGGTGTGCGTCCGGATCGCGCGGCCGTCAGACACGCACGCGCGTCAGCCGTTTGATGAGGAAGAAGCCGAGTCCGTACAGCCCGGCGGCGACGACCACCGCGATCTTGCCGACGGTCGCGTCCGTCATGTCGTCGAGCGCCCCGTCCCGCATGCCGTTGAGCAGCAGCAGGAAGCCGAAGCCGAGTACCGGGACGGCGATGGCCGTGACCTTGACCTGCGACAGCAGTGTGGTGACCTCGCGCCGCGTCTCCTTCCGCTCCTCCAGGGTCTCGGTCAGGTTCCGCAGCGAGGTGACGATCGTGCCGCCCGCCCGGTTGGACAGGACCAGGGTGGAGACCAGTACCTTCAGCTCGCGTGACGGCAGCCGCCCGGCCAGCTCGTCGAGGGTCTCGTCGAGGCTGTGGCCGACGGCGAGCTGGTCGGCCACCCGGCGGAACTCCTCGCCCGCCGGGTCGTCCAGCTCCTCGGCGGCCATGGCGATGGCGGTGCGGAGGGCGAGCCCGGCCTGTGTGGCGTTGGCGAGCACCCGGGTGAGTTCCGGGAGCTGGCTGATGAAGGCCTCGGTGCGCTTGGCGATCCGGTAGTCGAGGAATGCCTTGCCGCCCCACAGTCCGAGCAGCGCGGCGAGCAGGCCGAAGAACGGCGCGAAGACCGACCCGACGACGAAGTAGACCCCGAGTGCCGCCCCGACGACGTACACCGCGTACTCGCCGGGGGTGAGGTCGATGCCCGTGGTGTTGGTCTTCCGTTCGATGCTCTTGCCGAGCCGTGTACGGCGCAGCCGCCGGTCCACCCCCCGGAAGCGCCGGCGGCGGCCTGTGAACGGGATCTCGTCGCTCTGCGCCAGCCGCTGGTAGAGCAGGTGCTGCTGGGTCCTGCCCGCGGAGTACGTGTGCACGCCGACGACGGCGAGCACCCCGGCGAGCAGGGTGACGCCGACCGTCAGGAGAGCCAGCCTGTCCATGGTGGTCACCCCACCGTCCGGCGCACGGCGAGCTGGTCGTCCGACCGGGCGACGCCGAAGGCCTGCGGGATGGGCTCGCCGCGCATGTAGAGGCGTTCGGCGACCCGGCGCGGCAGCGGGTGGTACGCGAACCGGCCGCGTACGGCACCGTCGGCGGTCATCGGCTCCGCCATGAACCGGCACACCGAGACGATCCGGTAGTCCTCGCGGCCGTACGAGTCCACGATCGCTATCTCGGTGACGCGCCGGGAACCGTCGGTGTGCCGGGTGAGCTGGACGAGGACGTCGACGGCACTGTTGATCTGGTCCTTGATCGCGACGAACGGGATCTCGACCTCGGACATCGAGGCGAGCGTCTGAAGCCGCAGCAGGGCGTCCTCGGCGCTGTTGGCGTGGACCGTGGCCAGCGAGCCGTCGTGACCGGTGGACATCGCCTGCAGCATGTCCAGGGTCTCGCCGCCGCGGACCTCGCCGACGATGATCCGGTCGGGGCGCATCCGCAGCGAGTTGCGCACCAGGTCGCGGATGGTGATCCGGCCCTTGCCCTCGACGTTGGCGGGGCGGGACTCCAGGGTGATGACATGGGACTGCTGGAGGCGCAGCTCGGCGGAGTCCTCGATGGTGACGATGCGCTCACCGTCGGGGATGAGCCCGGACAGGGCGTTGAGCAGGGTCGTCTTGCCCGTGCCGGTGGCGCCGGAGACGATGACGTTGAACTTGGCGCGGACCAGGCCGGACAGCAGGATCATCATCTGCTCGTCGAGCGAGCCGAGGCCGATCATCTCCTGGAGGGTGTAGGCGCGGGGGAAACGGCGGATGGTGAGGATGGGGCCGGTGAGGGACAGCGGCGGGATGATGACGTTGACCCGCTCGCCGGAGGGCAGTCGCGCGTCCACCATCGGATTCGCCTCGTCCACGCGGCGGTTGACGGTGGAGACGATCCGTTCGATGGTCTGCATCAGGTGCTCGGCGGAGGCGAACCGCATCGGCAGCAGCTCCAGCCGCCCGCCGCGCTCCACGAACACCTGGTCCGGTCCGTTGACCATGATCTCGCTGACCGATGCGTCCGCCAGCAGCGGCTCCAGGATGCCGAGCCCCAGCGCCTCGTCCACCACCCGGCGGATCAGCTGGGCGCGCTCGGCGGAGGACAGCACCGGGCCCTCGCGGCTGATGATGTGGCCCAGGACCCGTTCCAGCCGCACCCGGCGGTCGGAGGGCTGGAGCGTGGACATCTCCGCGAGGTCGATCTCCTCCAGCAGCTTGGCCCGGTAGACGGAGACCAGCCTGCTCTCCTCCGTCAGCCCGTTCTGCGGCTGCTCGGCACCGGTGAGGCGTGCCCGCAGGCTCATGCGTGTGCTCCTTGGGAAGTGAGGTCAGCGGTCGTCGTCGACGGGCATGGTGGCGCTGCGGGTGGCCGTCATCCCGTCCAGCAGGCCCGGGATCAGCGACGGGACGGGGACCGTGGCGGTGACCGTGACCTCCTCGCTGCCCGCGTCGAGCGCGAAGCTCGCCCGGTCGGCCAGCCAGGTGCTCATCGCGTCGCGCCCGGCCTGCCCGTAGGAGCGGTCGGGATCCTCGTACGAGGCCATCCGCGCGGCGGCGCGTGACGCCGTACCGGCCTGCTGCACGGCGAACACGGTGAGGCCGAGCTGGATCACGAGGACGCCGACGATCAGCAGCACCGGCAGGAGGCCGACGTACTCCAGGACCGCCGACCCCCGGTCGTGCCGGGGCTTCGCGGCGCGGGCGCCGCCCGGTCTCATGGCCGTGCCTCCCTCGCGGCGCCGGCCCGGCCGGAGATCTCCAGCGGGAAGTCCGCGCCGCCGGGGAACAGCACGGGCACCCTGACGGCGACCTCGGCCCGCACCATGTCGCCGTCGCGCCCGCAGCTGATCCGGGCGGTCCAGCCGCCCGGCAGGTGCTCCCGGCCGGCCTGTCCGCATGCCTCACCGGTCGCCGCGGCGCGGGCGGCGCGGTCCGCGGCGTTGCCGGCCAGCACGAACGCGTACCCGGTGAGCGCGGCCTGCCACAGGACGGCGATGGTGACGAGGACGACGGGCAGCAGGCCGGCGAACTCGACGGCCAGTTGGCCCCGGTCGCCGTACGGCCGGCCCCGCAGGCCCGCCACCAGGAGTCTCCTGCGCCCCATCGCCTCGCCCCTCCCGTGTACGGCTCCGAAGCACGGTCTACAGGTTCCTGCTCCCGCCACCGGTCTCACCACCACTGAGCGATCGTCGCCGCCGGAAGCCGATCGACCCCCGGTCCGTGCGGTGCTTGCCCGGCAGTTTCGCGAGGGCGGCCCCGGCCTTGACGAGGCCCAGCTCCCCGGCGAGGCCCCACAGGGCCTGCTTCACCGTGGAACGGGCGTCCAGGTCGTGCAGGCGGCCCGCGTCGACGACGCCCTGCAGTTCCCTGAAACCGGCCGGGACGGTGGTCCCGGCGACCCGCGTGCCGGTGATCTTCTGGATCAGCGGCGGCTGGATCTCGGTGGTGCGGGTGAAGCGGTTGACGACGGCGACCGTGTCCTCCGCCTTGCGGATCTGGAGCCGGTGCCACATCTGGACCAGCCGCTTGGCGGCCCGCACCGACACCACGTCGGGGGTGGTGACGAGCAGTGCGCTGTCGGCCATCTCGACGGCGGCGGCGTTGGCGGAGTTCATCTGGGCGCCGCAGTCGACGACCACGACCGCGTGGCGGGAGCGCAGGGAGCTGAGGATCTGCCGTACGGACCGGTCGGACACGTCCTCCCCCCGTTCCCCCTCCTTGGGTGCGAGCAGCAGCGACAGCCCGGACTCGTGGCTGAAGACGGCGTCCTGGAGGACGCGCGGGGTCACGTCCTGGATCCCGGCCAGGTCGACGATGGAGCGGCGGAACCGCACGTCGAGGTACGAGCCGATGTCGCCGGTCTGCAGGTCGAGGTCGACGAGGGCGACGGTCTGTCCCGACGCCTGCGCGGCGAGGGCGAGCTGGACGGCGGTGACGGTGGTGCCGACGCCGCCCTTGGCGCCGGACACGGTGACGACGGTGCCGCCGGGACCGGCCGCGGTCTCGCCGCCGGTGCCGAGGTGGCGGCGTACGCCGTTGGCCCATTGGGCGGCGGACTGGACGCGGCTGGCGAGTTCCTCGTATCCGAGCGGCAGTGTCACCAGCCCCCGGGCGCCGGAGTCCATGGCGGCGGAGAACAGCCCGGGGCCGGCGTCCGCGGTGACGAGGACCACGCCGACCGCCGGGAAGCGCAGCGCGACCTCACGTATGAGTTCGAGCGCGGGCACGGGGCCGATCCGCTCGTGGACGACCACGACCTCGGGCAGTTCGTCGAGGGACTCGGCGGCAAGCCGGGCGAGGGCGTCGATCAGCTGGGCGGAGTCGGTCACGGGCACGGACGGCTCGGCGTCGGGGAGCTGACCGAGCAGGGCGGTGACGGACCGGGCGGCGTCGGGGTCACCGACGGCGGGGAGAATCCTCGTGATCATCCCGTTCATCCGTTCATCCCGTCTCACTTGTCCTGGGTGATTTCGTAGGTGCGCTCGGCGGGCGTGAGCGAGGTGCCGCCGCCCGGGGCGATCAGTGCGAGGCGGACGTTCTCGGCGAAGGACTCCGCGTAGGCGACGCGCTGGGCGTCGAGAGTGCCGAGGGCGAAGGTGATGGGCACGGCCTGGTTGATCCGCGTCCGGTCGTCCTTCCCTTCCAGCGGGGTGAGCCGCCCGACGTCGATGACCTTGGCGTTCGAGACGATGATCTTCGACTGGGCGGGGGTCCCGCCCTCCTCACCGGCGAAGGTGGCGAAGATGTTGACCTTGTCGCCGGGCTTGATCTTGCCGGCCACGCCGGTGGCGGCGTCGATCATGATCGCGATCTCCTGCTCGCCGGGCTCCAGGGCGGGCCGCCGGACGATCATGTCGCTCTGCAGCAGGGAACCCTTCCGGAGATGGGTGACGGCGATCTTCCCCTCGATCTCGGACAGATCGGTGACGGCGTTCTCGGAGAGCCACCGCTTCGGCATGGAGACCTTCTCGAACTGTTTCTCCGTGAGCTGTGTGTACGGAGCGACGTCCGTCCGGACCTGATAGGCGGTGACCTCGGGCCCCACCTTCGCGTTCACGTCACTTATCACCGACAGGACACCGGCGAAGGCGGCGAAGGCGAGCAGCACGGAGAGAAGCAGCAGTATGACGCCGCGGCGCTGGCGGGAGTTCATGGGCCGGACAACCTCATCGGGGGACGTGGGCGGGTCAGGCTGGCTGGTGGTGGGGGACGGGCGGGGCGGAGCAGAAGGCGCAGCGGTCACCGATGAGTTCCGCACCGCACCAGTGACAGCGGGTGCGCAGGACCGAGGAGACCAGTTGGTGGACCATGGCGTATTCCGGGAGGTACGCCACGAACTCGACGAGCCTGCCGGTGCCCCACCAGAGGGCGGAGTCGCCCGGCAGCTCGACCTCGTGCACGGCCCGCGCCTGCCAGGCGGGCGCGAGGGTGGCGGTGACCCAGTCGGACTGGAGCTGCCCTCTCGCGACAGCCAGACGGGTGGCGAACGGCGGCCCGTTCAGGTCCCCGTTGCCGATCCTCACCAGTTGCGGTGCGGGGGCGGCGACGACGCCGAACTGGGCTCCGGGCACCCAGGACTTGGCGTGTGCCCGGAGGCTGACGGGAACGCGGTCGAGCTTGGCGACGGAGGTGAGCTGGGCGCCGGCGTGCAGATAGTGCGTCAGCAGCCGCGCGGCCGAGGCGACGACTCCGGCGCTGAACCCGGCGACGGAGAGCTGCCGGAGCTGCCGGACGAGAACGGCGAGCGCGAGCGGCGGAAGCGAAGACCGCAGCAGGGCGATCCGCTCGTTCTCCAACAGGGACCGGACCGTATGCAGCCGCCGTTCGAAGGCGCCGGGGAGACTGGCCGGATAGAGAACCAGCACATGCCCCTGCTCCTCGGCCAGCTCCCGCATCTCGGCCAACGCGGCGTCCAGCGACTGCGCTTCGGGCGGCTGCAGCAGCGCGGCGGCGGGCGTCTGCCGGTCCGTCGGCGGCAGCACCAGCCCGGCGCCGGTCACCGCGATCGCTGTCGACACTTCAAGACCCCGTCCACTCTCCCCGGCCCGCGCTTCCCCCCGCCCGGCCGCAGATCATCAACTGCCCAGCTCCGCCCACTGCACGCAGCACCTTATCGGTGTCCTACATCGCAGAGAACACCATCGTTTTGCCCCACAAGCGGATCTTGATACACCTCTGCCCACGAAATGCGGCCAACTTGGCCGATATTCGCCGGTAGGGGCGGCCGGCCCTGCGGCGGGGGCTCGGTGTGCACAGCGGCACCACCACCCCTCGGTCACTGTGCGGTTCAAGCCTTCCCGCCGTCCGCGGCCCGCCACTAGCTTCGCCGCCACACCACTGCCGAGGAGGATGCATGTCAGCTCGGAAGACCACCCGCCGAACCGGCCGCAGCACCTTCACCAGAACCATCGGCGTGGCCGTGACCAGCATGGCGCTGGTGCTCGGCTTCCACACTCAGGCCATGGCCTACGACGCGACCATGCGCACCGGCGACGCCTTCGGAAAGATCACGGGCTACAGCGGCAAGGGCTACTGGACCGAGTACGGCGACGTCGTCAAGATCTGCGACATCAAGGCGGACGGCTACGCGGTGCGCATGCACGTCTTCCTGGACGAGCCGTACGGCGCCAAGGTGTACTCGTTCTACGTCGGCGGCAAGGGCAGCTGCAAGGAGCGCCGGCGCAGCAACGGCTACAACCTGCCCGACAACAGGTGGATCGGCTTCCTGTTCTGCCGCTACAAGGCCGGCCACGACAGCGAGTGCAAGGCCTACCGCTTCTACAACGGCTGACCCGGCAGCCACGGGCCGTGCGGCGTCCCGCCCCGGGCCGACGCACCACCACCGGATCCCGAAGCTCCTGCTCGACCGACCCACCACGACGGCCCGTCGGTTCACCCGACGGGCCGTTCCCCCTGCCGACGGGAGGGGCCGGCGCCGCTCCCGCCTCCCGGCGGCGGGCCTTGACAAGGGGATTGGTCTGGACCAGCTTGTACGGCAGCACGCGCGGTGGCCACCGTGAAGCACATTCTGCTCCCCCAACTCCCCACTCCCCCACCACCGGAGGCAGCAAGTGCAACGCCGCATGCACCGCACCAGAAGCAGGCTCGCCGGGACCGTCGCCCTGGCCCTCGGGGCCGGGCTCATGATGGGGCTCGGGTCCGGCGGGGTCGCCCAGGCCGCCGACAAGAACGTCGCCCGCAACGGCGGGTTCGAGTCAGGGCTCTCCCACTGGAGCTGCACCGCGAACAGCGGCGCCGCCGTCGGCGATCCGGTCCACGCCGGAGCCGGGGCGCTGAAGGCCACGCCCGCCGGGCTGGACAACGCCCGGTGCAGCCAGACCGTGACCGTCAAGCCCGGCTCCACGTACCGGCTCAGCGCCTGGGTCCAGGGCAGCTACGCCTACCTCGGCGCCACCGGCACCGGCACCACCGACGTGTCCACCTGGACGCCCGGGTCCGGCGCCTGGCAGCAGCTCACCACCAGCTTCACCACCGGGCCCGGCACCACGCAGGTCACCGTCTACACCCATGGGTGGTACGGGACCGGCGCCTACGTCGTCGACGACCTCTCCGTGTTCGGGCCTGACGGGGGTGGCGACACCGACCCCGAGCCCGAGGTGCCCGCGCCGCCCTCCGGGCTCACCGCTGGGGCCGTCACCTCCTCCTCCGTCGCCCTCGGCTGGGACGCGGTCAGCGGGGCAACCGGCTACCACGTCTACCGGGACGGGACCCGCGTCCACAAGGCCGGCGGGACCTCCGCCACCGTCACCGGGCTCGCCGCCGACACCTCGTACGGGTTCCAGGTCACCGCCGTCAACGCCGCCGGGGAGTCCGCCAAGTCGCCCGTCCTGGCCGTGCGCACCAAGCCCGGCAGCCCTGATCCGAACCCGGACGTCCCCCGGCACGCCCTCACCGGGTACTGGCAGAACTTCGACAACGGCGCCACCGTCCAGAAGCTGCGCGACGTCCAGGACCAGTACGACATCATCGCCGTGTCCTTCGCGGACTCCACCGCCACGCCCGGCGAGATCACCTTCAACCTCGATCCCGCCGTCGGATACGGCTCCGTCGCGGACTTCAAGGCCGACGTCGCCGCCAAGAAGGCCGCCGGGAAGTCCGTGATCCTTTCCGTCGGGGGCGAGAAGGGGAACGTCACCATCAACAGTGACGCCTCCGCCACCGCCTTCGCCGACAGCGCGTACGCCCTCATGCGGGAGTACGGGTTCAGCGGGGTCGACATCGACCTGGAGCACGGGATCAACTCCACGTATCTCACGAAGGCACTGCGGCAGCTGTCCGCCAAGGCCGGGTCCGGCATGGTGCTGACGATGGCCCCGCAGACCATCGACATGCAGAACACCGGGACCGAGTACTTCAGGACGGCACTCGCCGTGAAGGACATCCTCACGGTCGTCAACATGCAGTACTACAACAGCGGTTCCATGCTGGGATGCGACGGCAAGGTGTACTCGCAGGGGTCCGTCGACTTCCTCACCGCACTCGCCTGCATCCAGCTTGAGGGCGGGCTCGACCCGTCACAGGTCGGCATCGGGGTCCCCGCCTCCGCACGCGGTGCGGGCAGCGGGTACGTCTCACCGACGACCGTGAACAACGCGCTGGACTGCCTCACCCGGGGCACCGGCTGCGGGTCCTTCAAGCCGTCCCGGACCTGGCCCTCGCTGCGCGGCGCGATGACCTGGTCCACCAACTGGGACGCGACCGCAGGGAACGCCTGGTCCGGCGCGGTCGGGCCGCACGTGCACAACCTGCCGTAGCGGACCGGCCCGCCCGGCGCCTCCGCCCGCCCGTGCTCAGTGCACCGGCGGGCGGTTCGCCAGATAGTGGTGCACCACCGGGGCCATCTCCCCCAGCCACCGGTGCAGCACGGACTGCTTCTTCGCCTGCACCCGGCACTCGTAGGTCGTTCCCGAGCGGTGCACCACCGCCACCATCAGGATCGTCCCCCACGGGGCCGGCGCGAAGTGCACCGCCGCGGCGTCCTGCCACGGGAACTCCATGAGATGGCCGCCGACCTCCAGGGCCACCCCCTGGGGGTCGACGATCACCGAGTTCTTCTTGTCGTGCGCGATGAACTCCGGGCCCTGCGGTGCGTACGGCGCGGGGCCGGCCGGTACGGGCGGGCCGAAGCCCTGGGAAGGCATGGGCGGTATGGTCACCCGACCAGTATCGCCCTCCTCACCAGGGCAGTTCGCGCACCTGCTGGACGCACAGCACCAGGAACAGCAGCGCCGCACCCGTCAGCATCCCGTTGCTGAGCCATCCGTTGCGCCATGCCGACGGCGTCCGGGAGGAGTTGAGCAGCCAGAGCAGCGTCAGGGCCAGGAACGGCATGAAGAACGCGCCGATCACCCCGTACACGATGACCAGGACGAACGGCTTGTCCAGGAACAGCAGCGCCATGGGCGGGAAGGTCAGCCACAGCAGGTAGGCGCGGAACGCCGTCGACCTCTCCACCGGAACGGGAGCGGACGGGCCCTCCGCCCCGTCGGCCCTCACCCGCTTCACGAAGTCCGCGAACAGCAGGCTCACCCCGTGCCACACCCCGATCAGCGAGGTGAACGACGCCGCGAAGAAGCCGACCAGGAACAGCCTGGCCGTCACCGCCCCGTATCGCGCGTCCAGGATCTCCCCGAGCCCGATCAGCCCCTTTCCGCCCTGCGCCAGTGCGACGCCCGAGGAGTGCAGCAGTTCGGCGCCCACGATCAGCATGGCGATCACGAAGACGCCGGTCGTGAGGTACGCGACCCGGTTGTCCAGCCGCATCACCCGCATCCACCCGGCGTCCCGCCAGCCCTTGGCGTTGACCCAGTAGCCGTACGCGGCCAGCGTGATCGTGCCGCCGACACCGCCGATCAGGCCGAGGGTGTAGACGAGGGAGCCGTCCGGGAGGACCGGCACCAGGCCCGCGAACGCGTCACCGAGGTTCGGCGTGACGCGCACGGCCAGGTACAAGGTCACCAGGAACATGACACCCACCAGCGCCGTCATGACCTTCTCGAAGACCGCGTACCGGTTGAACCAGACGAACACCAGCCCCGCGAGCCCCGCCAGGACCGCCCACGTCCTCAGGTCCAGGGTGTGCGGGAACAGCGCGGTGAGGGGCAGGGCGCTCGCGGACATCGCGGCGGCGCCGTACACGAAGCCCCACACGACGATGTACGGCGCGAAGTAGACGGTCGTCCAGGGGCCGAGGCTCCGCCAGCCGTCGAAGAGGGTGCGGCCGGACGCCAGGTGCCAGCGCCCCGCCGCCTCCGCCAGGGAGATCTTGACCAGACAGCCGACGACGGCCGCCCAGAGGAGCGTGTATCCGAACCTGCTGCCCGCGATCAGTGTCGCCACGAGGTCGCCCGCGCCCACCCCGGTCGCGGCGACCACGATGCCGGGGCCGATGGAGCGCCGGCCCGGTGTGCGGAGTGCGGGCTGCCGCGCCGCGGTCTCCTCGCCTGTGCTTTGTGCGCGCTCTGTCATGGAGCGTCCGCCTCCCCGTTCCGTGGTCCGTGTGCCGGCTCGTTCGTCACCTCTGTCTTCCCACCGGACCCACTCGTCCAGTCGTGCGCAACGGTGCTGGAAGGCGTGGCCGGTGACCGCGTGACGGGTACGTCTGACGGCCATGACCGAAGCGCGTTCTTGACGCGGCCATGCCATGGCCGCATCCTGCGACGCACGAGGACACGAACCCTCGTACCCCCCACCCAGGGAGAGACAGCATGCGCCTACGCTTTCCCGGCAGACGGTCCGTCACCCTTGCGGCCGCCCTCGCCCTCGCCGTCGCGGCGCCGCTCACCGCCACCGCCACGACCGGCGCCTCCACCCCCGCCCCCCGTACGGAGGCCGCGGAGGAGACCATCCGGCAGTACGAGATCCACGGCCCCTCCACCCCCGCCGAGCGCGCCGCCCTCGCCACGACCGGCGTGTCCATCGACGAGGCCGACGACCACGCGGTAGTCGTCAGCGCCAACGCGCAGCAGGCCAGGGCCCTCCGCTCCCTGGGCCACCGCCTGGAGCCGCTGCCCGGCCCCCCGGACCGCACGGACGGCTCGGCCGCAGCGGCCCCGAGCGACTTCCCGCCCAGGGACTCCGGTTACCACAACTACGCGGAGATGACCGCCGAGATCGAGCAGCGCCTCCGCCAGTACCCGGACATCATGAGCAAACGCGTGATCGGCAGGTCGTACGAGGGCCGCGACATCGTCGCCATCAAGATCAGCGACAACGTGCGGACCGACGAGGACGAGCCCGAGGTGCTCTTCACCCACCACCAGCACGCCCGCGAGCACCTCACCGTCGAGATGGCTCTCTACCTGCTGCGCGAGTTCGGCGCCGGATACGGCTCCGACCCGAGGATCACCGAGGCGGTCGACAGCCGCGAGATCTGGATCGTGCCCGACATGAACCCGGACGGCGGCGAGTACGACATCTCCTCCGGCAACTACCGGAGCTGGCGCAAGAACCGCCAGCCCAACCCGGGTTCCTCGTACGTCGGCACCGACATGAACCGCAACTGGGACTACAAGTGGGGCTGCTGCAACGGCTCTTCGGGATCCACCGGCTCGGCCACCTACCGGGGCCGCGCCCCCGAGTCCGCGCCCGAGGTGAAGATCGTCGCGGACTTCGTCCGGTCCCGGATCGTCGGAGGGAAGCAGCAGATCACGGCGGCCATCGACTTCCACACGTACAGCGAGCTGGTGCTCTGGCCCTTCGGCTGGACGTACTCCGACACCGCCCCCGGCATGACCCGGGACGACCGGGACGCCTTCGCCGCCGTCGGCGGCAAGATGGCCGCGAGCAACGGCTACACACCGGAGCAGTCCAGCGACCTCTACATCACCGACGGCACGATCGACGACTGGCTGTGGGGTGACCAGCGGATCTTCGGCTACACCTTCGAGATGTACCCGCGCAGCTCCTGGAGCGGCGGCTTCTACCCGCCCGACGAGGTGATCGAGCGCGAGACCTCCCGGAACCGGGACGCGGTGCTCCAGCTCCTGGAGAACGCCGACTGCATGTACCGCTCCATCGGCAAGGAACAGCAGTACTGCGCCGGTTCCTGACCGCGGAACGGCGCATGAGCGCACCCGGGGGGCACATGGTGGAACCGTGTCACCCCGGGTGCGCGCGAGCGCCTGTGTACGGGTGAGTTGAGGGCTACCCTGCTGGCGGAGGCACCGCGGGAGGGGGCGGGCGGAATGACGGGGGACGGCGGCACGAGCGGAGGTGGCGGGCCCGGGCCGCGGCTGCTGCCGCTGAACGGCGACGACCCGGCGGCGCTGGGACCGTACCAGCTGCTCGGCCGGCTCGGCGCGGGCGGCATGGGCCGCATCTACCTGGGGCGGACGGGGCCGGGCGCCCCGCTGGTCGCCGTGAAGACGCTGCTCGCGGAGGGCGAGGTCAGCGACGCGGACCGGCGCCGGTTCACCCGCGAGGTGACACTGGCGCGGCGCGTCGACAACGTGTACACGGCGAAGGTGGTGGACGCGGACCCGGCGGCACCGTCGCCGTGGATGGCCATCGAGTACATCCCCGCGCCCTCCCTGGCCGAGCTGGTCCGGTACGCCGGGCGCCTCCCTGCCTCCGCGATCCGGTGGATCGCCGCCGGGACCGCGCAGGCGCTTGACGCCCTGCACCGGCAGAGGGTCGTCCACCGCGACGTGAAGCCGCAGAACATCCTGCTGCCGCTGGACGGGCCCCGGCTCATCGACTTCGGCATCTCGCACGCACAGGACATCACCCGTACGGCCATCACGCTCGGCACGATCGCGTTCACCTCGCCGGAGCAGGCACGGGGCGAGCCGTCGACAGCCGCGTCCGACATGTACTCGCTGGGTGCCACGCTCTTCCACCTGGCGGTGGGCCGCCCGCCGTACCCCGAGGGCGAGGACACCCTGCGGCTGCTGGTCCGGGTGTCGCGCGGCGAGCTGGACCTGACGGGGCTGCCGAAGGCGCTCGACCCGCTGATCCGCCCGTGCCTGGACGTCAACCCGCACCGGCGGCCGCGGCCGGAACAGGTGCTGCAGCGGTTTCTGGCCGAGCTGGCCGGGCTGCCGAACTCGCGGAGCGGGCGGCGGTGGCTGCCGTCCCGCTGGACCGAGCTGATCGAGAGGTACGAGCGCCAGGGCGCCGCCTGGAGCCGGGGCGCCGCCGTGACCGGGCCCGACGCCCTGACGGTGGACCAGCGCACCGGGGCCGTACCGCCGCCGGATCCTACGCGGGTGTACACGCAGGAACGGGAACGGGCCGAACGGGAGCGGGAAGAGCGGGAGCGGGAGAAACGGGAGGAGCGGGAGCGGCGCGCGAGGGAGGCCGAGCGCCAGCGGATTCTGCGGGAGCAGGCGGAACGGGAGCGGAGGCGGGCGGAGGAGAAGCGGAAGGCCGACGAGAAGCGGAAGGCCGCGGACGAACGCAAGGCCGAGGCACGGAAGCGCGCCCAGGCCGGAGGCGGGTCCGGGGCCGGTGGCAGGCCCGGGGGTGGGTCCGGAGGCGGGCCCCGTGGCGGGGCCGGGGCCCGCGCGCGGCAGCCCCCGCGGCCGGACCCCCCGAAGCCCGCGAAGAAGGCGCGGCCGCCCGCCCCGCCCCAGAAGTCCGGCTGCGGGGGCGTGTTCATGGCGGTCGTCGCCGTCGTGGCCCTGATCCTCCTGGCGCAGTCCTGCGAGAACCCCCCGTGGTCCGCCGGCAGGTCGGCCGCCACGAGCGCGGGCACGGGCGCCAGCACGCCGACCGGCACCCGCACCCCCTACACCTCCGGGCCCGGCTACACGCCGCGCCCCAGGGACACCCCTCGCCGCACCTCCACGCCCCGGTCCGGTGACACCCCTCGCCGCACCTCCACACCGCGCCCCACCCACTCCCCGCGCCGTCCCGCCCCCAGCGCCCAGGACCGCGCCTTCCGGGCGGTCCGCGCGGGCGACTGCCTCAAGGTGCACGGCGACGGGTTCGGCCGCTGGAGCCGCAGCACCCCCGAACGGGTCGGCTGCGGCTCGGCCGGAGCGTACGTCTTCGTCACCCGCACCAGCCGTACGACCTCCACCGGCTGCCCGAGCGGCCAGGGCCGGGGCAGGTGGTCGCACCACGGCAAGGACGGAGAGTGGACGGTGCTGTGCCTGACCCGGCAGTTCCGGGCCGGGCAGTGCTTCACCGCGAAGATCGACAACTCCTCTCGGGCCTCCGCCAACCTGCTGGTGGTGTGGAACTGCTCCTCCACCCGGGTGCCGAAGGGCCAGACCCACATCCTGCGCATCACCGGCTACTACCGGAAGCCGACCGGCCGACCGGTCAACTGCGGCATCAGGGACTCCCGTTACTGGACGTGGGACGTGAACGACGGGAGGAGTGTGATCTGCGCGAAGGTCGCCTAGCAGGAGGGCCTTTGACCGGCCGGCGGCCCTGATGCTAGACAGCTCGGCCAGCACAGCGAGACAGAACGGAGAGGCCCATGCCCGCAGTGGACCGCCTCGCGGAGGAACATGTCGACCACCGCTTCAAGGGTCTGCCGCCGGACGCCGACGGCCTCACGGTCGGGGAGCTGGCCGGGCAGCGTCGCAACGTGTTCACCGGCGGCTTCACCACTCCCCTCCTGACCCTCTCCGGTCCCGCCCTGGAGCACAACCTGCAAGCCCTCGGGGTGTACTCCGAGCGCCACGGGCTGGCGTTCGCGCCGCACGGGAAGACGACGATGGCGCCGCGGCTCTTCGCCCGGCAGCTGGAGTACGGGGCGTGGGGCATCACCGTGGCCGTGCCGCACCAGGTGCGGGTGTGCCGGGCGTTCGGCGTGCGGCGGGTGTTCCTGGCGAACGAGCTGGTGGACGCGGCGGCCCTGCGCTGGCTCGCCGCGGAGCTGGCTGCGGACCCGGACTTCCGGCTGGTCTGCTACGTCGACTCGGTGCGGGGCGTCGCGCTGATGGAGGACGCACTGGCGGAGGCGCCGCGTCCGGTGGACGTGGTCGTGGAGCTGGCGGCGGGCGGCCCCACCGAGACGGGCGTGCGGACCGGCGTACGAACGGACACGGAGGTCCTGGAGGTCGCGGAGGCGGCGGCTCGGGCCCGCTCGCTGCGGCTGGTGGGGATCGCCGGGTACGAGGCGCAGGTGCCGAGCGCGAGCCCGGCGACCGTGACGGCGTGGCTGCGGCGGCTGGTCCGGCTGGCGGCCGAGCTGGACGAGGCGGGGCGGTTCGCGGACGCGGACGAGATCGTGGTGAGCGCGGGCGGCAGCGAGTGGTTCGACGCGGTCGCCGAGGTGTTCGCGGAGATCCCCGAGCTGTCGGCTCCGGTGCTGAAGCTGCTGCGCGCGGGGGCGTACGTGTCGCACGACCACGGCCACTACGAGCGGCTGACGCCGTTCAACCGGGTCCCGGAGGAGGGCGGGCTGGAGCCGGCGTTCCGGCTGTGGGCACAGGTGGTGTCGCGGCCGACGGACGGGGAGGCGTTCGTCAACGCGGGCAAGCGGGACGTGTCGTACGACCTGGCGCTGCCGGTGGTGCACGTGGTGCGCTCGGCGGCGGACGGGACGGAGCGCACGGCGGCGGGCATCACGGTCACGGCCCTGTCGGACCAGCACGCGTGGCTGCGCACCGGGCCGGGGAGCACGCCGCTGGAGGTGGGCGACTGGGTGGGCCTGGGGCTGGCGCATCCGTGCACGGTGTTCGAGAAGTGGCCGATGATCCCGGTGGTGGAGCGGGACGGCACGGTGACCGATTACGTCCGTACGTTCTTCTGACCGGTTGAGAGGGGGCGGGTCAGCTGATCGGGGGGCGGAAGAGGATCGCGGGACTGGGGTGGTCCTCGGGGTGGCGGGGGGCGGGGATCCTGGCCGGTGCGGGCACGGCGGCGGGCTCGCCGCGGAGCGTGCGGTGGGCGGCGACGGCGCAGGCGACGGCCGCCGCGGCGAAGGCGTACGCGGGGGTACGGCCGTCGGGCGCCGTCACATAGACGAACGCGGCCGACAGGACGGCCACCGCGCGGGCGGTGCGGCCCCGCCAGGCCGTGGCGGCCAGCAGGGGCACCGCCCACAGCAGGTACCAGGGCTGGACCACCGGCGAGAGCAGGACCAGGACCAGCAGGGACAGGCCCAGGGCCTTGACCGGGTCCAGGAGGCCGCGCAGGACGTGGGCGGCGAGGTAGGCGATGAGGGCCAGCGCCAGGGTGAGGCCCATGGCCTGGATGGCGCGCTTCACGGGGTCCGGATGGGTGCCGGAGAAGTAGTGCATCCAGCGGCCCAGCGCGAAGCCGGCGTCACTGGTCAGGGACAGTGCCGTGTGGATGCTGCCCGCGACGTTCTGGGTACGCAGCCAGCCGAAGCCCGTACCGCTGACGAGGGTGGCGGCGACGGCCACCGCCCCGGCGACGGTGCCAGGGCCCAGCAGGGCCTTCGCCCATCGGCGTATCGGCGGGCCCGCCGTCTCCCGGGCGAGGACCACGCCGATGAAGAGCAGGCCCAGCGCCGCCGGGGATTTGATCATCATGGCCAGGCCGACCAGCGCGCTGCCCGCGATCCAGCGGCGCCCGCGCAGCGCGAGCGCCGCTCCGGCGAGGAGCAGGGCGATCATCAGTCCGTCGTTGTGCATGCCGCCCACGACGTGGACGATCATCAGCGGGTTCAGGGCGCCCAGCCACAGCGCGCCGTCCCGGGCGCCCCGGGGCGCGAGCCTGAGCAGCGCCCACACGATGAGTGCCAGCGCGCCGACCGCGACCAGCCGCATGCCGAGCACCGCCGGGACGATGCGGCCGTCGGTGGCCTGCACGACGCCCTCTGCCACGAGGAGGAAGACCGGTCCGTACGGTGCCGGGGTGTCCGTCCAGTGGCCGCCGACGCTCGCGGCGGCGTCCCCGCCGAGTCCCGCCGGGTCGAGGACCGACGGCCCGGCCGCGTACACGTCGTGGCCCTCGACGACCATGGCGCCCTGCGCGATATAGCTGTAGACGTCCGCGCTGTAGAGGGGCGGGGCCAGGAGCAGCGGGGCGGCCCACCAGCCGAGGGTGGTCAGGCCGTCGTGGACCCGGACGGAGGAAGGCCGCAGGGCGAGCAGCCGGCCGTACCGCCACCACGCGACGACGAGCAGGGTCAGTCCCGCGTATGCGAGGAGCGTCCCCGCCTCGGCCGCGCGGGGGCCGTGGGACAGCCACAGGCCCCAGGGGTCGCGGTCGGGCAGCGTGCCGGCCGCCCAGCCGCCGAGGGCCACGGCGAGGGAGCCGATCACACCGAGCCGACGGCAGCCGGCGACGCTCAAGGACCACATGGGGAGCCAATTTATCGGGATCGTGTTCGGCTGTGGGGGGCCCTGTTCCGCTGCGGGCGGTCGTTCTGCCAGGGGCGGAACGGGTGGGCCCGGCGGAACCGGCGGCGCCGGAATCCCGTCCGCCCCCTCGTCGGCACCGGCCGCGCGCCCGCCCGGCGCGGCCCTCACGTGGCGCAAAACACGGAGCGTCCTGCCCGTGGCCCCCGTAAGCTCGCCGCATGCAGGTCATCCAGTCCACGAAGCTCGCCAATGTCTGCTACGAGATCCGGGGTCCGGTTCTCGACGAGGCGATGCGGCTGGAGGCAGCGGGCCACCGCATCCTCAAGCTGAACACCGGCAACCCCGCCGCCTTCGGCTTCGAGTGCCCGCCCGCGATCCTGGAGGACGTGCTCCGCAACCTGGGCGACGCGCACGGCTACGGCGACGCCAAGGGGCTGCTGTCCGCGCGGCGGGCCGTGATGAGCCACTACGAGACGAAGGGCATCCCGCTCTCCGTCGAGGACATCTACCTCGGCAACGGTGTCTCCGAGCTGATCCAGATGGCCATGCAGGCCCTGCTCGACGACGGTGACGAGGTGCTCGTACCCGCCCCGGACTACCCGCTGTGGACGGCGTCCGTGGCGCTCGCCGGGGGCACCGCCGTGCACTACCGGTGTGACGAGCAGTCCGACTGGATGCCGGACCTGGCCGACATCGAGCGCAAGGTCACCGACCGCACCAAGGCGCTCGTGATCATCAACCCGAACAACCCGACCGGCGCGGTGTACGACGAGGAGATGCTGCGCGGACTGACGGAGATCGCCCGCCGTCACAACCTCGTGGTCTGCTCGGACGAGATCTACGACAAGATCCTCTACGACGGTGCCACGCACACCCCGACCGCCGCCGTCGCCCCCGACCTGCTGTGCCTGACCTTCAACGGCATGTCGAAGAACTACCGGGTGGCGGGTTACCGCAGCGGCTGGCTCGCGGTGTGCGGCCCGAAGGCGCACGCCTCCTCGTACATCGAGGGTCTGACGATCCTCGCCAACATGCGGCTGTGCGCCAACATGCCGGCCCAGCACGCGATCGCCGCCGCCCTGCAGGGCCGCCAGTCGGTCGAGGCGCTGGTGGCGCCGGGCGGGCGGCTGCTGGAGCAGCGGGACGCGGCGTACGAGCGGCTGATCGACATCCCCGGTGTGAGCTGTGTGAAGCCGAAGGGCGCGCTGTATCTGTTCCCGCGGCTCGACCCGGCCGTCTACAAGATCAAGGACGACCGGCAGATGGTCCTGGACCTGCTGCGGGCCGAGAAGATCATGGTCGTGCACGGAACGGGCTTCAACTGGCACGAGCCGGACCACTTCCGGATCGTGACGCTGCCGAACGCCAAGGACCTGACGGACGCGGTGAACCGGATCGGGAACTTCCTGGACGGCTACGGCCAGCACTGACAGCGTCACTTAGGACGGACTCAACTTTAGACTGAATCCAAGGTAGGATGGTCTCCTGTCAGTGAGCAGGAGGCCGTCCCCATGTACGAACCGATCCGCGGCAAGTCGGTCCAGCGGGCGGCGGACGACGACCGCGACCGCCGTCCGTTCCCGCACCGCTCCCGCGAGGAGGAGCTGGACATCCAGCTCGCCGGCCATCTCGCGGCGCTGCTGGCCGTCACCGACGAACTCGGGGACGACACGGCGGCCGAGCGCATCGCCCGCCAGGTGGCCCGGCTGCGCGGCGCCCCGCCGGCCCGGCACGCCGGACTGACCGGCGCCGACCCGGCCGCGCTGCACCGGCGGGCCCACGCCCTGGCGGGCCGCGCCCTGGTCGTCGCGGCCTCCCGCGCGGACACCGCGGCCGCCATTCTGGCGGCCGAGCGGATGGACGCGCACGCCGCGGCGCTGGGCGGGAAGCTGGTCGGCGCACCCTGAGGGTGCCCCTTCGCGGGCGCCCCTCCGACGGCCCCGGTCCGCTCGCCGCACGAACGGCGCGCGGGCCGGGCTGCCTCCCTCCGCCCCGCACCCGTACACCCGCACGGAGAAAGACCCCCGGAGCGACTTCGTCGTCGCTCCGGGGGTCGCCTGCCGCGGCCGGTCCGGGATGACTCCACAGGTCAGGGCGAGGTCGGCACGGACCGGCCGCGGGTCCGGGGCCCCGGCTGAACCGGAGCGGGGGCCCGGAGGTCTCGGGGGCTCAGCCCAGCCGGTCGACCAGCGACTGGTACTGCTCCCACAGCTCCTTCGGTGTGTGGTCACCGAAGGTGTCGAGGTGGCCGGGGATCAGCGCGGCCTCCTCGCGCCACACGTCCGTGTCGACCTTCAGCAGGAAGTCCAGGTCCTCCTCCGCCAGCTCCAGACCCTCGGTGTCCAGTGCCTCCTTGGCCGGCAGGATGCCGATGGGGGTCTCGACACCCTCGGCCCGGCCCTCCAGCCGCTCGACGATCCACTTCAGGACCCGGCTGTTCTCACCGAAGCCCGGCCAGACGAACGAGCCCGCGTCGTTCTTGCGGAACCAGTTCACGTAGTAGATGCGCGGCAGCTTCGACGCGTCCCCCCGAGAAACCGCGGCCTTCCCGACCTTGATCCAGTGGCCCATGTAGTCGCCCATGTTGTAGCCGCAGAACGGCAGCATGGCGAACGGGTCGCGGCGCAGCTCGCCGACCCTGCCCTCGGCGGCGGCGGTCTTCTCGGAGGCGACGTTCGCGCCGAGGAAGACGCCGTGGTTCCAGTCGAAGGACTCGGTCACCAGCGGGACCGCCGAGGCGCGGCGCCCGCCGAACAGGATCGCGGAGATCGGCACGCCCCTGGGGTCCTCCCACTCGGGCGCGATGATCGGGCACTGCGAGGCGGGGACGGTGAACCGGGCGTTCGGGTGCGCGGCGGGCTCGTCGGAGTCCGGCGTCCAGTCGCGGCCCTTCCAGTCCGTCAGGTGCGCGGGCGCGTCCTCGGTCATGCCCTCCCACCACACGTCGCCGTCGTCGGTGAGCGCGACGTTGGTGAAGACCGCGTTGCCCCAGAGGGTCTTCATGGCGTTGGCGTTGGTGTGCTCGCCGGTGCCGGGCGCGACGCCGAAGAAACCGGCCTCCGGATTGATCGCGTACAGCCGCCCGTCCTCACCGAACCGCATCCAGGCGATGTCGTCACCGATGGTCTCGACGGTCCAGCCGGAGATCGTCGGCTCCAGCATGGCGAGGTTGGTCTTGCCGCACGCGGACGGGAAGGCCGCGGCCACGTACCGGGCCTCCCCCTGCGGCGGGGTCAGCTTCAGGATGAGCATGTGCTCGGCCAGCCAGCCCTCGTCGCGCGCCATGACGGAGGCGATGCGCAGGGCGTAGCACTTCTTGCCGAGCAGCGCGTTGCCGCCGTAGCCGGAGCCGTACGACCAGATCTCCCGGGTCTCCGGGAAGTGCGAGATGTACTTGGTCCGGCTGCAGGGCCAGGGGACGTCCTGCTCGCCCTCGGCCAGCGGGGCGCCGACCGTGTGCACGGCCTTCACGAAGAAGCCGTCGCCGCCCAGTTCGTCGAGAACGGCCTGGCCCATGCGGGTCATGGTGCGCATGGAGACGGCGACGTACGCCGAGTCGGTGATCTCGACACCGATCGCGGAGAGCGGGGAGCCGACCGGACCCATGCAGAAGGGCACGACGTACATCGTGCGGCCCTTCATCGAACCGCGGAAGATCCCCTTGTCGCCCGCGAACAGCTCGCGCATCTCGGACGGGGCCATCCAGTTGTTGGTCGGACCGGCGTCCTCCTCCTTCTCGGAGCAGATGAAGGTCCGGTCCTCGACACGGGCCACGTCCGTCGGGTCGGAGGCGGCGTAGTAGGAGTTCGGGCGCTTGACCGGGTCCAGTTTCTTGAACGTGCCCTTGGCGACAAGCTCCTCGCACAGGCGCTCGTACTCGGCCTCCGAGCCGTCGCACCAGACCACGCGGTCCGGCTGGGTGATCGCTGCGATCTCGTCAACCCAGGCGATCAGGGCCCGGTGGTTGGTGGGAGCCGCATTGTCGTGCGCCACGGTTGCTCCTTTTGAGGGGTTTCTGTTGTTGTCTGCCCCGTGGGGGCCGCGACCCGGGCGCTGCGCCTCAGGTTCCCCGAGCGCTCATCCGGTGCCGTCCGCACTCATCTGATCATCCGCGTCCGCCGCGCAGATGTCCAGAGGGCAGCTCACGTGAGCATCGCCACGTGGGGTTTCGCACAGCGTCACCGACACCTACGCACGCGTAGGTAGCATTCCGTCATGACTGCCGCCGCCGCGACCGAAGCGACCGACGCCGACTCGTCCCACGCCTCTCATCTCCCCCTGAAACCACGGCTGCGGGGCTGGTTGCACGCCGGCATGTTCCCGGCCGTGCTCATAGCCGGAATCGTGCTCACGGCGCTCGCGGACTCGACGCGCGGACGGATCGCCTGCGGGGTGTACGTGCTCAGCGCGTGTCTGCTCTTCGGGGTGAGCGCGCTCTACCACCGGGGCGACTGGGGGCCGCGGGCCACCGCCGTGCTGCGGCGGCTGGACCACGCGAATATCTTCCTGATCATCGCAGGGACGTATACCCCGCTGACGCTGCTGCTGCTCCCCGGCTCCACCGCGCGGGTGCTGCTCTGGGCCGTCTGGGCCGCCGCCGCGGCCGGGATCGCGTTCCGGGTGTTCTGGGTGGGCGCGCCGCGGTGGCTGTACACGCCGTGCTACATCGCGATGGGCTGGGCGGCCGTGTTCTTCCTGCCGGACTTCCTGCGGACGGGCGGCATGGCGGTACTGGTGCTGGTGATCGTCGGCGGCCTGCTCTACAGCGCGGGCGGGATGGTGTACGGGCTGAAGCGGCCGAATCCGTCGCCCCGGTGGTTCGGGTTCCACGAGGTGTTCCACAGCTTCACGCTCGCGGCGTTCGTGGTCCACTACGTGGGCATCTTCCTGGTGGCGTACCAGCACCCCTGACGGTTCGCCCCGTGCAGCGGGAGTCTGGGGGGGGGAGGGGGCAAGCCCCCTCCCCCCTCCGCCTCAGCGGCGCGTCACGTCACCCGGCCCGCACGCCACGCCGTCCCGGTCCCGGTCCAGCCGCAGCGGGTCCCGCCTGCCGTTCAGCCGCAGCTCGCCGTACCCCTGCGCCGCCAGCCACTCGCAGCGCGACGCGGTCGTGGGCTCCACCGACTGCGGGAACACCGTCGGCACGCACACGTCCGCCCCGCCGTACGCCCGCTCGCACCCGGCGACCTTCGGGCTCACCCGCTCCGACGCCCGCTTCGCCTCCTTCTTCTTCGGTGCGGCCTCCAGTCCGTCCGCGAAGTTGTGGACGTGCGGCGTGGCCGCCGCCGCCTCGGCGGTGTCCCCCACCCGCACCCACTCCGCCACCGACGGCACGCCGTTCGCGTCGACGGCGAACAGCATGTACCAGCCGGGCGGCGCGATGTTCGGGTTGCTCGTGACGTTCAGATCGATGGTCGTCCCGCCCTCGTGCACCGTCATCGGCAGGTCCACGAACCGCTGGTTCGGGTCGGACGAGTGCGTGACGGCGGCCGGGCGGATGAGTTCGGCCCGCACGATCGGCCGGTCCACCGTGATCCGCTGCGTCCCGCCGTACGCCCAGTGCTTCTCCGTGACGGACGTGATCTGCGGGCGCGCGCCCTTGAACAGGTACGGCGGGGTGTAGACCGACACCTTGTCGGTGAACGAGCCGTCGCCCGGGTTGTCGCCCACGGCCATCACGCGCCCGTCCGGCAGCAGGAACGTCGACGAGTGGTAGCCCCGCGACTGCGGGTCCGTGGCCATGCCCGCCTGCCAGCTGTCGGTCGCCGGGTCGAACATCGACGCCTCGTAGACCGGGTCCGCCCGGTTGTGCAGCGCTCCGCCCGTCTCGAAGACCTTGCCGTCCGGCAGCAGCACGGCGGAGACGTACATCTTGCCCTGCGCGCCCGTCTGGGGGACCGGCGGCGCCCCGTTCACCGACTGTGTGCCCTGCGGCAGCAGCGGTCCCGGCCGGTACTCCGGGCTCGGGGCCTTCAGGTCGATGATGTCGACGAGCCGGTTCGCGTCCGGGTTCGTCTCGATGTTGCCGCCGCCGACGGTCAGGACCCGCTGATCCTGCGCGGGCGGCAGCAGCACGCTCGCGGACTGGTCGCGCTCGTCCTTGTTCTGGAGGCCGGGCACGTCCGTGATCGTGTTGGCGTCGTAGTCGTAGACCGAGGCGCCCGTGCCCGGCGTGCCGTTGCCGAAGACATGGCTGCCGGAGTAGAAGAGCCGCCCGTCCTGCATGAGGATCATGGACGGGTAGAGACCCCAGTACGTCCAGGTCTGGTTGACCTCACCCAGCGGCAGCCACTTGCTCTGCGCGGCCGACCACCGCTCCGCCGTCACCGAGCCGGTCGAGTCCTCCCGCAGGCCGCCGAAGGAGATCACGTCACCGTTGCCGAGGATGGTGGCGGACGGGTACCAGTGACCGTCGTTCATGTCGTTGGTCCTGGTGTACGTCTCGGTGTCGGGGTCGAAGAGGTACGAGTCCTTGTAGCCCTGGTAGCCGATCTTGCCGTCGGCGGACGGGTAGCCCTTGTTGCCGCCCATGATCAGGACCTTGCCGTCCGCGAGCTGGACGTGGCCCGCGCAGAACAGGTCGATGGGCGTGTCGATCGTCTTGAAGGAGCCGTCGTGCGGGTCGTACACCGCCGTCTCGAAGCTGCCCGCCTCGAAGCGCTCCGGGTCGTTGCCGGAGCCGGCGACCATCAGCACCTTGCCGGTCCTCAGCACCACCGCGTGGATCGCGCGCACCGGGTTGCGGAACGGCATGACCTCCCAGGCGCCCTTGGTGCAGGCCTCACCCGCCGTGCACACCTCGCCCTCCGCCTCGACGGTGGCGTCCACCATGCGGTAGTCGTCGGTGGTGAGGGTGCCGGTGCCGTAGAGGGAGACACCCCAGGCGATCTGGTCGGTGCCGGGCGGGATCGGCGGGGTGCGGACCTCGGCCTGCCGGTACGTCCCGGAGGCGGGCGGCGTCATGACGTCCGTCCAGTAGACCCAGCCCTGCCGGGCGTCCCGCCGGAAGAGAGTGACCGCGATGTCGGGGCTGGTCGACTTGTACCAGACCGACAGGTCGTACTGATGACCCGGCGTCACATTGGGAGCACAGGACGGCGTCTCGTACATCATCGCCTTGTGGTCCCCGTCGACCCGCCGGGACAGGCTGAGTTCCATGGCCTGGCCGCCGCTGCGGGAGTCGTCGGTGAGGCGGAACGCGTAGTCGTTGTCCCCCCAGCCGTAGATGTCCCAGCAGCGGGGCGTGCCTTCGGGTTTGAGGGTTTCGAAGCCGGGGTTGACCAGCAGGTTCACCCCGGCTTCCGCGTGCTGCGCGGCGGACAGCGACAGGCCGCCGCCGGTCAGGGCGAGGAGCGTGGTGACGGCGAGGGTGCGCCGCCACCGGCCGCGTCCGCGTCGGTGCCGTGTCATGAGTGGTCCTTTCCTCCATCTCCACGAACAGGGGGGCGTCGGGTGCGTGGTACGTAGATCAGCGCCTGCGTCGCCGCGAACCGCAGGACGAACGTGGCGATCAGCGCCAGTGCCGTGGCGGGCAGCACTGCCAGCCCCAGCCCGGCCACCAGCAGGGCGATGAGCGGGATCCGCAGCAGCAGGTCCGCGTTGGCGAGCAGGGCGAACCGGGCCCAGCGGTCCGCCCAGTGCCGGTGGGCGCGCTCGCGGTGGAACAGCAGCAGTTCGGTGAGCAGCAGGTTCCAGGCGACGCCCGCCTGGTTGGCGAGCACCTCGGCCGGCAGGTAGTGCAGCCCGGAGCGGGTCAGCAGCCACAGCGCGGCCAGGTTCGGCAGGAACCCGGTCAGCCCGATGAGCCCGAACACCACCATCCGCGACAGGGCGGTGCCCGTCCGCAGCCCCGCCAGGTGCTGGAGGAACCGAAGCCCCTCCCGCGCCGTGGACTTGGACTGCCCGGTGTACCGCGCCCGGAAGGTGAACGGCACCTCGGCGACCGTCGCCAGGGCGCGCGGCCGGCACCGTACGACCAGCTCCAGCAGGATCTTGTACCCGAGCGGCTTCAGTCCCTCGCCCGCCAGCGTCCCCGCCACGGCGTCCCTGCGCACCGCGAAGAACCCGCTCATGGGGTCGCTGACCCCGCTCAGCCTGCGCGGGAACAGGGACTTGGACAGCAGCGTGGACACCCCGGACACCAGCAGCCGGTATCCCCCGGCCAGCCCGGCACGGCTGCCGCCGCGCGCGTACCGGCTGGCGACGACCAGGTCGGCGCCGTCCTCCCGCCCTCGCCCCACGAGGTGCGGGACCAGCTCGGGCGGGTGCTGGAGGTCGCCGTCCATGACGACGACCCAGTCCCCGGTCGCGGCCCGCAGCCCCTCGACGACAGCCCCGCCGAGCCCGCCGTCCGGCCGGTCGCGGTGCAGGAGCCTTATGGGAAAGGGGTGGTCGTGCGCGGCGGACCGCACGACGTCCGGGGTGTCGTCGGTCGAGTCGTCGACGAACAGCACCTCGTGCGGCGAGTGCTCGGGCAGTACACGGGCGATGCGGTTCAGCAGTTCCCGTATGTTCCCGGCCTCGTTGCGGGTGGGGACGACGACACTGACGGCGGCCGGGGCGGCGGTGGCGCGGAGGGCACGGCCGTCGATGAGGGGGCTCGTCACCGGGCGCCCCCACCGGCCGCACCCGTCCCGCCGACGCGGCGGATCTCGATGCGCTGCTCTCCCTCACCGAACACGGCGACCGGCTCGGAGTGCTCCAGGGTGTCGGCGGTGGTCGGCAGGTCCTTGGCGTCACGGCGGACGGTCGGCGTGGCGACGATGTAGTCGATGTCCCGCCAGCCGCCCGGCAGCGTCGCCTGCACGGCCGGGTCGAGGTCGGCCTTGTAGAACCAGATGGCGCCGGTGCCGGGCCGGTACCCGGCATGGACCAGGTCCATCCACAGGGCGTCGTCGACGAGGACCCGGGTGCGGGCCGGGTCGGGGACGTGACCGGTGGCGGGGTCGAACCAGCGGGCTGCGGCGCGGAAACCCGCGTTGGGGTCGGCGGTCATCGCGGTGCGGGCCCCCTCGTACCAGTGCGGCACGGTGTACGCGGCGCCCGCGGCGAACAGCAGCCCGGAGGCGACGGCGGCGACGGCCCGGTGCAGGTGCCGGCGCAGCAGTCCGTGGACGGCGGCGGCGACGGCGGCCAGGCACAGCGCCAGGAACGGCAGCGCCTGGATGACGTACATGTCGGGCAGGTAGCCGGAGCTGCGGAACGCGGCGACCGACGCCAGCAGCACGACCGCGAAGGCGGGCCCGGCGGCGGCGCGCGCGGTCACCGACCAGCGGTGGCAGACCGCGAGCAGCAGCGCGGCGGCCAGACCGGCGACCGGCAGCACCTTGTCGTAGTACAGCCAGGAGTCGAGCACCTCGTTGGCCGGGCTGCCGTCCACGAAGACCGAGCCGGACCCGGGCCGGGACAGCTGGTAGACGACGCCGTCCCAGAGCGACACATGGCCCTCGCCGGGCACGAGTTCGCCGTTGAGCAGCGCGTACAGCGGATACATCAGCCCGATGAGGACACATGAGGTGAGTGCGCCGGCGACCGCGAACTTCCTGGTGTCCCGGTGGCTGTGGCGCCACATGGTGAACATCAGCGCGGGCAGCGCCAGCAGGATGGTCTCCTTGGACAGCACGGCCACGGCCGCGCACATCCCGGCCGCGAAGTGGTGCCACAGGTGGCGGCTGGGCGAGGCGGCCAGCACGAAAGCGGCGAGTATCCAGGCGACGGCGATGTTGTCGAGGAAGATCTCGCGGTGCAGCTCGACGGAGAGCGGCGAGAGTCCGAACAGCCCGACGGTGAGGGCGGCGGCCCAGCGGGGCAGGGCGACGCGCCGCGCCAGCACGTACAGCAGGACGGCCGTGACGAGCGTGACGCACAGCATGGCACCGCGCACCGAACCGACGGTCATCGACTCGGGCACGAGCAGCGCGGGCAGCCAGGTCAGCAGTGCGATCTGGAGCCAGCCGAGGGGCGGGTGGTCGTACCAGTACTCGTAGTGGGCGAGGCCCTCGCCCTGCTGGATGGCCCAGGCCTGGGAGAGGTACGTGCCCTCGTCGTCGCTGAAGGACGGGAAACCGCCGACGTTGACGCCCTGGACGACGGTGATCGCCGCGAGCAGGGCCAGGCACAGCAGCTGGTCGGGGCGGGAGGACCAGAAGCGGAAGGGGGGCGAGGGCGGGAACGGGGTGATGGCGACCGTGGGGTGCCCGGAGGCGCCACCGCCGCGGACCGGGGCGTCCGGGGCCTGGGTGACAGCGGGGGTCATCGGGTCACGGCCTCCTCGTGGCCGAGGTGCGCGCCCACATGGCTGGTCAGCTCCCAGTCGCTGCGCCCGCGCTGCTCGCGCCAGACGGCGCGGACGGCGGCGCCGGCCAGCATCACCTGGTAGAACGGCCCGCCGACGATCAGCTTCACGTAGTGCGGGAACCGCACACGAAGCCCGTACTGGGTGCCGAAGTCGTGCAGCCCGACCACCTCGAAGACGAAGGTCACCAGCGCGGTGAGGAGCGGCAGGAAGGTGATGACGGCGATGCCGACGGGCACGTCGAGGAAGACCGCGACGGCGATGTTGACCGGGATGACGACCCCGGTGAACGCCTGCATGAACGGGGTCATGAGGGTGTAGCGGGCGAGCATCCGCTGGCCGAGGGTGGGCAGTCGGCGCCAGTCCTTCTTCCGGTACACCTGCAGGAAGCCCTGGTTCCAGCGGGTGCGCTGCTTCAGCAGGGCCATCAGGGTCCCGGGGGTCTCCTCGCGGGTGACCATGTCGGCGTCGTACGCGACGACGACCTGCTTCCCGGCGGAGGAGAGGCGTACGCCCAGGTCGCAGTCCTCGGCGAGGCAGTCCTGGTCCCAGCCTCCGGCGTCGCGCAGCACGTCGGTGCGGACGAAGACGGTGTTGCCGCCGAGCGGGATGAATCCCTTCGCGGCGTGCAGGTGGAGACGGCTGCGGAACCAGAAGAAGTACTCCAGGCAGTTGCGCAGGGAGTACCAGCTGGAGTGGAAGTTGATCAGCTGGACGCCGCCCTGGACCACATCGGCGCCGGTGGCGGTGAAGGCGTGGTCGACATGGGCCAGGAGGTCGGGATGGACCTGGTCCTCGGCGTCGAAGACCCCGACCACGGCGCCCCGGCAGTGGGGCAGGGCGGTGTTGAGCGCCTTGGGCTTGTTCTTCTTCTCGTGGGTGTCGACGACGACCCGTACCCGTCCGGGGTCGCGGGCGGCGGCGCGTTCCGCGACGGCCGCGGTCTCCGGGTCGTCGTGGCCGACGATCACGATGATCTCGAAGTCGTCGTGCCGGGACTCGCGGAGCCGTTCGATGGTGTGCTCCAGCACGAGCTGCTCGTGCCGTGCGGGCAGGAGGAGCGAGAAGGAGAGCCCGTGGGCGCCCTCGGGGCTCTCGAAGCGGGTGGCGGCCAGCGTCTCCGGTGTACGCCAGGCGTGCATCTGCCACCACAGGGTGAAGGCGGCCATCCAGAACAGGACTATGGAGACGGCCGCGATGAACAAAGGAACGAACAACGGTATGAACAACGACGACAATGACGACAAAAACGACGAAAGCAAGTGTTTCCCCCCTCGGTCCGGCCACCCCGACCGCGGTGCCGGGGCACGCGCGCAGGCGTGATCCCCCGCTCGGGTTACGGGCGGGCGGTGACACGATGGTGTGTGAGTGAACGTGAGTGAGTGACGCGGTTCGGGCGGTTTCCGGGGCTCGACGCGGCAGGACCCCCCTGGCCGGCGTCGCCCTTCTCGACGTCCGTACGCGCCTCCCCAGTCGCGTACGGTTCCCTCCTCGTCCGCCGAATATAGGGGGACGGAACGGCGGAGAGCAGTCGGATTACATCAAAAGCGTGTTTCCTGCGTCAGCCGGTCAGTTTCCCGGAAAGCTCGGATGCGTCCGTGGTAGGGGCGTCACACACGAAATGCCGACAGACGTAGGCGGTGGGTCGCCCGTCGACCAGGACCCGGTCCCTGAGCAGCGGAAACTCCTCACCGTCGGGCACGCCGACGGCGACGACCGCGCCCGGTGCGGTGCCCAGCAGGGCCGTGCGGTGCAGCAGACGGGTGCCGTCGTCGTCCCGCGCACCGACGATCGCGACCTCGCGGGGCCCGTCCAGGAGGGCCTCGGCGACGGCGAGCCCCCAGCCGATGAATCGGGGCGCGCGGGGCGCGAGCGCCTTCACGACACCCAGCGCGCGCTCCGCCGCACTTCTGTGCGCCTCCGAGCCGGTGTGCGCACCGTACGAGAGGAGCGCCCCGGCGGCGGCGGTCCAGCCGGAGGGCACGGCGTTGTCGGTCGGGTCCTGGGGCCGCCGGATGAGCGGCTCGGCGTCATGAGCGGTGTCGTACAGCGCTCCGCCCTCTCCCTGGAACTGGTCGAGCACGATGTCCAGCAGGAACCCGGCGAACTCCAGCCAGACTCCCTCGCCGGTGACGGAGGCGAGGGCGAGGAACCCTTCCGCGACGTCCGCGTAGTCCTCCAGCACCCCGGAATTGGCGCCGACGCGTCCGTCCCTGGAGGTCCGGGCGATCCGCGCGGACTCGTCCATGTGGACCCGTACGAGCAGATCGGCGGCCTCGACGGCGCGCTCGACGAGATCGGGCCGGTCGAACAAGGCCCCGGTCTCCGCGAGCGCGGCGACGGCGAGCCCGTTCCAGGCGGCCACGACCTTGTCGTCCCGCCCGGGCCGCACCCTCTCCTCCCGCGCGGCGAGCAGCCGCTGCCGGACACGGTCGAGCCGGCCGGCGTCCACGACACCGGCCCCCTGGGGCAGTTGGAGGACGGAGGCGCCGTGCTCGAAGGTCCCGTCCTCGGTGACCCCGAAGAACCGGGCGGCATAGGCGGCGTCGTCGTCACCGAGCACGGCGGTCAGCTGCTCGGGCGTCCACACGTAGAAGGCCCCCTCGACATGCCGGCCGCTGCCGTCATCCGAGTCGGCGTCCAGCGCGGACGCGAAGCCGCCCTCGGGAGTCCGCAGCTCCCGCACCATGAAGTCGGCGGTCTCCAGGGCGACGCGCCGCGCCAGGTCGCTCCCGGTCACCCGCCAGAGGCGCGCGTACACACGGCACAGCAGGGCGTTGTCGTAGAGCATCTTCTCGAAGTGGGGTACCAAAGGTCCACCCGTCCGAGGTGTGAGAACGTACCGGTGGAACCCGCCTCCCACCTGGTCATACAGGCTCGAACGAGCCATGGCGCCGCACAGCCCTTCCGCCATCTCCAGCGCCGCCACGGAACCGGCCCGCGCGTGGTGGCGCAACAGGAACTCGATCACCATCGACGGCGGGAACTTGGTGTCCCCCTTGAACCAGCCGCTCGCGGGGTCGATGTCCCGGGTCAGTTGGAGGAGCGCCAGGGCCTGGGTCTCCTCGGTGGGCGTCCCGGCATCCCCGGTGCTCAGTTCCCTCTCGGCAAGGTCCCGAGTGATCTTCCCCGCGACTTCCCCCACCTCGTCCCGCCGGCTCGCCCAGGCGTTGTGCACGCCTTCGAGCACCTGGCGGAAGGACGGCATGCCATGGCGAGGCTCGGGTGGGAAGTACGTACCGAAGTAGAAGGGCTCCCCGTCCGGCGTCATGAACACCGACATTGGCCACCCGCCCTGCCCGGTGGCGGCCTGCACGGCCTCCATGTAGACCGCGTCCACGTCGGGCCGCTCCTCACGGTCCACCTTGACGGAGACGAAGTGCTCGTTCAGGTACGCGGCGGTCTCGTCGTCCTCGAAGGACTCGTGCGCCATGACGTGGCACCAGTGGCAGGCGCTGTACCCGACGCTCAGGAACACCGGGACATCGCGCCGCCTCGCTTCTTCGAACGCGTCGGCCTCCCATGGCCACCAGTCGACGGGGTTGTCGGCGTGCTGGAGGAGGTACGGAGACGTGGCCTGCGCAAGTCGGTTCGGCATACCCCCATCCTTGCGGACGCGACGCCGCCCCGCCCATGCGCCACGGGGCAGCGCACGAACGGGACCGGGCCGAACCGCTGAACTGTCTTGCTCGCCGTCGCCCAGCGGGCCGGGCTCTACTCGGCGCGGGTCACGCGTGCATGGTCGGTGTACTCCCGGCGGAACACGCCGTGACCGGTCCGGCCGGTATGTCTTAGCGCCCAGTCCTGAGCGTCGTTCGGGTCGCCCCGGGGGCCGGAGTCATCACCGCAACCCACGGTCAGGCAGAAGAGCTGTGCGGTGATCCCGCCGTCTGGCACGTGCCTGATGGTGTGGTCCACGTAGCGCATGACTGTACGGGTCATCAGTGTCCCTCCGGATGCCGGCGAAGGTAGACGTTGCAGTCGGACACAGTCGTCATGTCACCGCCAGCGCGGGCCCACTCCCGGACCTTGGCCAGCTCCGCGCACCCAGCGCACCCCGGCACGGGGGCAGGGTCCGGGTCCAGCCTCAGCGGCAAAGTCACTGGGGCACTCGGGTACGTTCGCGGCTCGCTCATGCCGCCCCCTTCGCGTCGTCCGTCCGGACACCACGCTAGGAACGGCAGAAGCTCAGATCACACCCGATTGCAGACGATTGCGTGCCAATTACGAAAGGGCGTCACGGGCCTTGGTCAGCAGCGCGCGGGCCTTGTCGCCGTAGACGGCCAGGTCGGCCAGCGTGGCGAACGTGTCGGCGTAGGCCGCTACCTCGCTGGGCTGCGTAATCGTGAGGTAGCCGGATACAAGCTCAACGCTCACTTGCGCCTTGTCGTAGATCCAGAACCCTTCAACGGGCATACGTGCCCGCTCAAGCCGCGCCGGGACCACACCCAAGGTCACGTTGGGCAACTCACCCTCAGCGAGGGAGCGCAGACGCTCCAGTTGTTCCGCTTGGGTGTCGGCGTCGCCGTAGCCGTTCCTCAACACGGACTCCTCCACCAGGAACGCGAACCGGCGTTGTCCCTCGGTGAGCACTGGGCCTTGACCCCGAATCCTGGACACGGGTTATGCGGCTGGTGTCAGCGTAGTTGATGTTGTTCTGG
>NZ_JADWYO010000029.1 GCF_022414595.1 Streptomyces sp. MUM 203J
CCCGCGGCCCCCCGCGCGGCGCGATCACGCCGCCGGGCGCGGCGGTGCCGCTCCCCCGCGCGTCCCCCTCCGCCATACCGCGACCGCACGCCGACGGGGCGGGCGGGACGCACCCGGGATCTGCGGCCGGAATCACAGCGAGGGAGGCCGCCCCGGGCCGACGCTCACCCCAGGGGGTCCGGCGCGGCGGTGACACCCAGCTCCGCGAGCCTGGCCTTGCCCCCGTCCGGCGCCGTCAGCACCAGCGGACCGTCCTCCGTGAGCGCCACGGAGTGCTCCCAGTGCGAGGACCAGGTCCCGTCCGTCGTGATGACGGTCCAGTCGTCCTCCAGCACCTCCGTCTTCGCCGTCCCCAGCGACACCATCGGCTCGATCGCCAGGCAGAAGCCCGGCACCAGCCGCGGCCCCTTGCCCCGCTTGCGGGCCACGTAGTTCAGCAGATGCGGGTCCATGTGCATCTCGGTCCCGATCCCGTGGCCCCCGTAGTCCTCGATGATCCCGTACCGGCCGCCGCCGGCCTTCGGCTGCCGCTTGATGTACGTCTCGATGGCCCGCGAGATGTCGACCAGCCGGTTCCCGTTCTTCATGGCCGCGATACCGGCCCACATGGACGCCTCGGTCACCCGGGACAGCTCCAGCAGCTCCGGTGCGTGCCCGGACCCCACGAACGCGGTGTAGGCGGCGTCCCCGTGCCACCCGTCCACGATCGCGCCCGCGTCGATGGAGATCACGTCCCCGTCCTTGAGGACGACCTCCTCGCTCGGGATGCCGTGGACGACGACCTCGTTCACCGACGTGCAGATGGTCGCCGGAAAGCCCCCGTACCCGAGGAAGTTCGACTTGGCACCGTGCTCGGCGAGCACCTTCCGTGCCGCCTCGTCGAGATCCTTCGTGCTGGCGCCGGGAACGGCCACCTTCCGCGTCGCCTCGTGGATGGCGGCGACGACCAGCCCCGCCTCGCGCATCTTCGCGATCTGGTCCGGGGTCTTGATCTCCACCATGACGGCTGACGCCTTTCTAAAGACAGTTGGGACTCCCGCTACCACCATAAAGGCGTATGCGGCCCGCCAACGCCTCGGCCGCGGCACCCCGCACGGGGCACCGCGGCCGAAGCGACAGCGAAGAACGAAGGGTGAAGGTTACGCGGCCTGCTCGCCGCGCAGCGCCGACATGGCCCGGTCGGTCACCTCGGTGACCTTGCCGAGCGCCGAGATCGTCACGACGAGGCCCTGAGCCTTGTAGTGGTCGATGATCGGCTCGGTCTGCGTGTGGTAGACCTCCAGGCGCGTACGGACGGTCTCCTCCGAGTCGTCGTCGCGCTGGTAGAGCTCGCCGCCGCAGGCGTCGCAGACGCCGTCCTGCTTCGGCGGGGTGTACGTCACGTGGAAGACGTGCGCGCTGTCGTTGCGGCAGATGCGGCGGCCCGCGATCCGCTTGACGACCTCGTCCTCGGGGACCTCCAGGTCCAGGACCGCGTCCAGCTTCATGCCCTCGGCCTCCAGCATGGCGTCGAGCGCCTCGGCCTGGGCCACGTTGCGGGGGAAGCCGTCGAGCAGGAAGCCGTTCACGGCGTCGGCCTCGGACATGCGGCCCTTGGCCATGCCGATGGTCACCTCGTCCGGAACGAGGTTGCCGGCGTCCATGTAGGCCTTGGCCTGCTTGCCCAGCTCGGTGCCCTGGCTGATGTTGGCCCGGAAGAGGTCGCCCGTGGAGATGTGAGGGATCGACAGGTTCTTGGCGAGGAACGCGGCCTGCGTTCCCTTGCCGGCACCGGGCGGCCCGACGAGGACGATTCGCATCAGCGGAGGAACCCTTCGTAGTTGCGCTGCTGGAGCTGACTCTCGATCTGCTTCACGGTCTCCAGCCCGACACCCACGATGATCAGGATGCTCGTCCCGCCGAACGGGAAGTTCTGGTTAGCCCCACCGAAGCCCGCCAACGCCATTGTCGGCACGAGAGCGATCAGACCCAGGTACAGCGAGCCCGGCCAGGTGATCCGGTTCAGCACGTAGCTCAGGTACTCGGCAGTAGGTCGACCAGCCCGGATACCCGGGATGAAACCACCATACTTCTTCATGTTGTCGGCCACTTCTTCGGGGTTGAAGGAGATAGCGACGTAGAAGAAGGCGAAGAACACGATCAGAAGGAAGTAGATCGCGGTATGGATCGGCTTGCCGTCGACCAAATGCTGCTGAATCCACGCAGACCACCCCGAGGTCGAGGCGCCCGCGAACTGGACGATCAGAACCGGGATGTAGAGCAGCGACGAAGCGAAGATGACGGGAATCACACCCGCCTGGTTCACCTTCAGCGGGATGTACGTCGAGGTGCCGCCGTACGACCGGCGGCCGATCATGCGCTTCGCGTACTGCACCGGGATGCGGCGCTGGGCCTGCTCGACGAAGACGACCAGGGCGACCATCACGAAGCCGATGAGGATGACGGTGCCGAACTCGATCCAGCCCTTGGCGAGCTTGCCGCTCTCCTTGATGGCCCAGAGGGCACCGGGGAAGCCGGCGGCGATCGAGATGAACATCAGGATCGACATGCCGTTGCCGATGCCGCGGTCGGTGATCAGCTCACCGAGCCACATGACGAGGGCGGTACCGGCGGTCATCGTGATGACCATGACCATGATCGTGAAGATCGTCGGGTCGTGGACGATGTCCCGTGCGACGGTGCAGCCGCTGAACAGCGCACCGCTCTTGGCGGTGGCGACCAGGCCGGTGCCCTGGAGGATGGCGAGCGCGACGGTCAGATAGCGCGTGTACTGCGTGATCTTCGCCTGGCCGCTCTGGCCCTCCTTCTTGAGGGCCTCGAGCCGCGGGATGACCACGGTCAGCAGCTGAAGGATGATGCTCGCCGTGATGTACGGCATGATGCCGAGCGCGAAGATGGTGATCTGCAGCAGGGCACCACCGCTGAACATGTCCATCAGGCCGAGCAGGTTGTTGTTGCCCTGCTGCGCCTGGTTGACACAGATCTGTACGTTCTCGTAGTTCACACCGGGAACGGGGATGTGCGCACCGAGCCGGTAGAGCACGATGATGCCGAGCGTGAAGAGCAGCTTCTTACGCAGGTCGGGCGTCTTGAACGCCCGGGCGAACGCGGTGAGCACGGTGCCTCCTGCGACCCCCGAGCTAGCGCGTCAGAGGCGACGGGTAAAAGAATCAGCGGTTACCTGGCAAGGCGGCACTGTGCGCGCACAGGCCGCCCGAAGATTAATGGCGCCACCCTACCCGGCGTTGCGCGCCACGGGAAACATCTGCAGCCCGCCCCCGCCCCGGAACCGGGCCCTCCGCGCTGACCACGGGCCTCCCTCCGCCCCCGCATGTTCACCCCCAAGCGCGAACCCCGGAACGCCCCACACGTCCCGGTAGCCCCGGATTCCGCCCCGAAACCCCCTATCGCACCTCCCGGGGCACCTCCCTGGAGCGACACGGGCCTGCGCCCCTGCCCCGGACCGTCCCCGCACCCCGGCGCCTCAAGGGCCGGTCCCCCGGCCCTCAGCCCTCGCACGGCACCCCCACAGGGAACCCGCAGCACGGCGCTCGTGCCCGGACCCCGGACGGGCCGAGGCGCGGTCCCGGACACCGACCGGGCCGAAGCCCGCCCGCGCCCGTCACACCTCGACGGCCCCTCGCACCCGCGGACGGGCCGGAACGCGGCCCCGCCCGCGGCCTCCGCGCCCGGAAGAGGCGGAGTCGGGCAAGGCCCGCCCATGCCCCTTCCCGTCGTACCCCCGCGCACGGAAAAGGGCCGCGGCCCGGCAGGCGCGCACCCCCCGGAGGGGGAACGCGGCCTGCCGGGCCGCGGCCACAGTCAATCAGCGCGAGGCTCAGACGAGCTCGGTGACCGTACCGCCGGCGGCGGTGATCTTCTCCTTGGCGGAGCCGGAGACGGCGTCGACCGTCACCTGCAGCGCCACGGAGACCTCGCCCTGGCCCAGCACCTTCACGAGCTGGTTCTTGCGAACCGCACCCTTGGCGACCAGGTCGGCGACCGTCACCTCGCCACCCTCGGGGTAGAGGGAGGCGAGCTTGTCCAGGTTCACGACCTGGTACTCGGTCTTGAACGGGTTCTTGAAGCCCTTCAGCTTCGGGAGGCGCATGTGGAGCGGCATCTGGCCACCCTCGAAGCGCTCCGGAACCTGGTAACGGGCCTTCGTGCCCTTAGTACCACGACCGGCCGTCTTACCCTTCGACGCCTCACCACGACCGACACGGGTCTTGGCGGTCTTGGCGCCCGGGGCGGGACGGAGGTTGTGGATCTTCAGCGGGTTCTGCTCCGCCATGATCAGTCGACCTCCTCGACCGTCACGAGGTGGCGGACGGTGTGCACCATGCCGCGGAACTCGGGGCGGTCCTCCTTGACGACCTGCGTGTTGATGCCCTTGAGACCAAGGGACCGCAGGGTGTCGCGGTGGTTCTGCTTGCTGCCGATGTACGACTTCGTCTGCGTGATCTTGAGGCGAGCCATTACGCACCCGCCCCCGCACGCGCACGCAGCAGGGCCGCGGGGGCGACGTCCTCGAGCGGCAGACCGCGGCGGGCCGCGATCTCCTCGGGACGCTGCAGACCCTTCAGGGCCTCCACGGTCGCGTGCACGATGTTGATCGCGTTGTCGGAGCCGAGCGACTTCGACAGGATGTCGTGAACGCCGGCGCACTCGAGCACGGCACGCACCGGGCCACCGGCGATCACACCGGTACCGGGGGACGCCGGGCGGAGCATGACGACACCGGCCGCCTTCTCGCCCTGGATCGGGTGCGGGATGGTGCCCTGGATGCGGGGGACCTTGAAGAAGTGCTTCTTGGCCTCCTCCACGCCCTTGGCGATCGCGGCCGGCACCTCCTTGGCCTTGCCGTAACCGACACCCACGGTGCCGTCACCGTCGCCCACCACGACCAGCGCGGTGAAGCTGAAGCGACGACCACCCTTCACAACCTTGGCGACACGGTTGATCGCGACGACGCGCTCAACGTACGCGGTCTTCTCGGCGGCAGCAGCGCCGCCGTCACGGCCCTTCCGGTCCCGCCGCTCGCCGCCACCGGCACCGCCTCCGCGGCGCTGGGGTCCAGCCATTGGAATTACCTCTCTCTTCTCCGCTAGCTACGGAAGCGGCTCAGAACTTCAGGCCGGCTTCGCGGGCGGCGTCCGCCAGGGCGGCGATGCGCCCGGCGTACTGGTTACCGCCACGGTCGAACACGACAGCCTCGACGCCCGCGGCCTTCGCACGCTCGGCCACGAGCTGGCCGACCTGCTTCGCCTTGGACGACTTGTCGCCCTCGCCGCCGCGGATGGACGCGTCCAGGTGCGACGCCGACGCGAGCGTGACGCCCGCGATGTCGTCGATCACCTGGGCGGTGATCCCACGGTTGGACCGGGTGACGACCAGACGCGGACGCTCCGGGGTACCCGAGACCTTCTTGCGGATGCGGATGTGGCGACGCTTGATAGCGGCGCCCTTGTAGGCCTTGCCCTTGGCAATCTTCACGCCGTATGCCATGGCTTTACTTACCAGCCTTTCCGACCTTGCGGCGGATGACCTCGCCCGCGTACTTCACGCCCTTGGCCTTGTACGGGTCGGGCTTGCGCAGCTTGCGGATGTTCGCGGCGACCTCGCCGACCTTCTGCTTGTCGATGCCCTCGACCGAGAACTTGGTCGGCGACTCGACCTTGAAGGAGATCCCCTCGGGGGCCTCCACCAGGATCGGGTGGCTGTAGCCGAGCTGGAACTCCAGGTTGGAGCCCTTGGCGGCGACGCGGTAACCGACACCGCTGATCTCGAGCGCCTTGGTGTACCCCTGGGTCACGCCGGTGATCATGTTGGCCACCAGCGTGCGGGACAGGCCGTGCAGGGCCTTGTTCTGACGCTCGTCGTTCGGACGGGTGACACGCAGGGTGCCCTCCTCGTCCTTCACGATCTCGATCGGCGCGGCGACGGTGTGCGACAGGGAACCCTTGGGGCCCTTCACCTGCACCGTACGGCCATCGATGGTGACGTCCACACCGGCGGGAACCGAGATGGGGAGCTTGCCGATACGCGACATTGGCTTTTCCTCCGTTCCCGATTACCAGACGTAGGCGAGGACTTCCCCACCCACGCCCTTCTTCTGCGCCTGCTGGCCGGTCAGGAGGCCGTGCGACGTGGAGATGATCGCCACGCCGAGACCGCCGAGGACCTTCGGCAGGTTGGTGGACTTCGCGTAGACCCGGAGACCGGGCTTCGAGATCCGCTTGATGCCCGCGATGGAGCGCTCGCGGTTCGGACCGTACTTCAGCTCGAGGACGAGGTTCTTACCGACCTCGGCGTCCTCGACCTTCCAGTCCGTGATGAAGCCCTCCTGCTTGAGGATCTCCGCGATGTGGGACTTGATCTTGCTGTGCGGCATCACGACGGAGTCGTGGTACGCCGAGTTCGCGTTACGCAGACGCGTGAGCATGTCTGCGATCGGATCAGTCATGGTCATGAATTGGCCTTGGGCCTCTCTCGCCGGGGTTTCCTGTATGCGCCATCCCTCTCCCCGCACAGGGGCGGGACGGGTGCGGCGCGGGGACCTACGGCGTAGTAAGTCGTAAGGGCGGCAGGGCGCCCAACCCCACAAGCCTAAGGCATGCGGAGTGGGGCCCCTGCCGTCCAGATGCTTACCGAGAGCCTGGCATCAACCCCAACTGGGGTGATTACCAGGAGCTCTTGGTGACGCCCGGCAGCTCGCCGCGGTGAGCCATCTCACGGAGGCACACGCGGCAGAGGCCGAACTTGCGGTACACGGAGTGCGGACGACCGCAGCGCTGGCAACGGGTGTACGCACGCACGCCGAACTTGGGCTTACGAGCAGCCTTCGCGATCAGAGCCTTCTTCGCCATCTCGCTCACGCCTCCTTGAACGGGAAGCCGAGGTGACGGAGGAGCGCGCGGCCCTCAGCGTCGTTGGTCGCCGTGGTGACCACGGTGATGTCCATACCCCGGACGCGGTCGATCTTGTCCTGGTCGATCTCGTGGAACATGACCTGCTCCGTGAGACCGAAGGTGTAGTTGCCACGGCCGTCGAACTGCTTGGGGGACAGACCACGGAAGTCGCGGATGCGCGGGAGCGCGAGCGACAGGGTGCGGTCCAGGAACTCCCACATGCGGTCGCCACGGAGCGTGACGTGGGCACCGATCGGCTGGCCCTCACGCAGCTTGAACTGCGCGATGGACTTGCGGGCCTTGGTGACGGCCGGCTTCTGACCGGTGATCGTGGCGAGGTCCTTGATGGCACCCTCGATCAGCTTGGAGTCGCGGGCGGCGTCGCCCACACCCATGTTGACCACGATCTTGACGAGGCCGGGCACCTGCATGACGTTCTCGTACGAGAACTCCTCACGCAGCTTGCCCGCGATCTCCTCGCGGTACTTCGTCTTCAGGCGCGGAGTGGTGGTGGTCGTCATCAGATGTCCTCACCGGTCCGCTTGGCAACGCGGATCTTGTTGCCCTCTTCATCGAAGCGGTAGCCGACGCGGGTCACGACCTTCTGGCCGTCCTTCTCCACGACGAGCTGAACGTTGCTCACGTGGATCGGGGCCTCGACCGTGACGATGCCGCCGGCCTGGGAGGCGCGGCCCGGCTGGTTCGCCTTGACGTGCTTCTTGACCCGGTTGACACCCTCGACCAGGACGCGGTCCTCGCGGGGGTAGGCCGCGATGACCTTGCCCTGCTTGCCCTTGTCCTTGCCGGTGATGACCTGGACCAGGTCGCCCTTCTTGATCTTCATGCTTACAGCACCTCCGGCGCGAGCGAGATGATCTTCATGAACTTCTTCTCGCGCAGCTCACGGCCGACCGGGCCGAAGATACGGGTGCCGCGAGGGTCGCCGTCGGCCTTGAGAATGACCGCGGCGTTCTCGTCGAAGCGGATGTACGAGCCGTCCGGACGGCGGCGCTCCTTGACGGTGCGAACGATGACCGCCTTGACGACGTCACCCTTCTTCACGTTGCCACCGGGGATCGCGTCCTTGACGGTGGCGACGATGACGTCACCGATGCCCGCGTAGCGGCGACCGGAGCCACCGAGCACACGGATGCAAAGGATCTCCTTCGCACCAGTGTTGTCGGCGACACGCAGTCGCGACTCCTGCTGGATCACGTCTATCTCCTGATTGTCTGCCGGTTCCCGGCGCCCGTGGGCGAACCCACGGGCGCCGAGCCTGGCGGAACGAACTCGAAGGGTTACCCCTTCAAGTGATTACTTGGCCTTCTCGAGGATCTCGACGACGCGCCAGTGCTTGGAGGCGGACAGCTTCCGGGTCTCCATCAGGAGGACGCGGTCGCCGACGCCGGCGGCGTTCTGCTCGTCGTGCGCCTTGAGCTTGTTCGTACGGCGGATGACCTTGCCGTACAGCGCGTGCTTCACGCGGTCCTCGACGGCGACGACGACGGTCTTGTCCATCTTGTCGCTGACGACGTAACCCTCACGGGTCTTCCGGGCGTTGCGCTCGTTCTTCTGCTCAGTCACGTTGCTCTCGCTCATCAGGCGCTCTCCACCGTCTCGATGCCCAGCTCGCGCTCGCGCATCAGGGTGTAGATCCGGGCGATGTCCTTACGGACGGACTTGAGCCGACCGTGGTTCTCGAGCTGACCGGTCGCCGCCTGGAAGCGGAGGTTGAACAGCTCTTCCTTGGCCTCGCGGAGCTTGCCGACAAGCTCCTCGTTGCTCAGCTCGCGCAGCTCGGACGCCTTGGTACCGGCCGACATCACGCCTCACCTGCCTCGCGCTTAACGATCTTGCACTTCATCGGCAGCTTGTGAGCCGCACGGGTGAGGGCCTCACGCGCGATCTTCTCGTTCGGGAAGGACAGCTCGAACATCACCCGACCGGGCTTGACGTTCGCGACCCACCACTCGGGGGAACCCTTACCGGAACCCATGCGGGTCTCGGCGGGCTTCTTGGTCAGCGGGCGGTCCGGGTAGATGTTGATCCAGACCTTGCCGCCACGCTTGATGTGGCGGGTCATCGCGATACGAGCCGCCTCGATCTGGCGGTTGGTCACGTACGCCGGAGTGAGGGCCTGAATGCCGTACTCACCGAACGCGACCTGCGTACCACCCTTGGACATACCGTTCCGCTTGGGGTGGTGCTGCTTGCGGTGCTTGACCCTACGGGGGATCAGCATGTCGGTCAGGCCTCCGTTCCGGTGCTCTCAGCCGGAGCAGCGGCGGCGGCCTCGGCCTTGGGGGCCTCGGCGGCGGGAGCCTGCTGCTGCGGCTTGCGACCGCGACCGCCACGCTCGCCACGGCCACCGCGGGCCGGGCGGTCGGAGCCGCCACGGGCCGGACGGTTGCCGGCGCGGGCGGCGGCGTTCTCGGCGCGAACCTCAGCGATGTTCTTGACGTCGCCCTTGTAGATCCAGACCTTCACACCGATGCGGCCGAAGGTGGTCTTGGCCTCGAAGAAGCCGTACTCGACGTTCGCGCGCAGGGTGTGCAGCGGCACACGGCCCTCGCGGTAGAACTCCGAGCGGGACATCTCGGCGCCGCCGAGACGGCCACCACACTGGATCTTGATGCCCTTGGCGCCCGCCTTCATGGCCGACTGCATGCTCTTGCGCATGGCACGGCGGAAGGAGACGCGGGAGGACAGCTGCTCGGCAACGGCCTGGGCCACGAGCTGAGCGTCGACCTCGGGGTTCTTGACCTCGAGGATGTTCAGCTGGACCTGCTTGCCGGTGAGCTTCTCGAGGTCGCCGCGGATGCGGTCGGCCTCGGCGCCACGGCGGCCGATGACGATGCCCGGGCGGGCCGTGTGGATGTCCACGCGGACACGGTCACGGGTGCGCTCGATCTCGACCTTGGAGATGCCGGCGCGCTCCATGCCGGACGTCATCATCCGACGGATGGCGACGTCTTCCTTGACGTAGTCCTTGTACAGCTTGTCGGCGTACCAGCGGGACTTGAAGTCCGTGGTGATGCCGAGCCGGAACCCGTGCGGGTTTACCTTCTGGCCCATTACCGGGTTCCTTCCTTGCTGCTGACGACCACGGTGATGTGGCTGGTCCGCTTGCGGATCCGGTAGGCACGGCCCTGGGCGCGCGGACGGAACCGCTTCAGGGTCGGGCCCTCGTCCACGTACGCCTCGCTGATGAACAGCGACGAGGCGTCCGTGTGGTTGTTGTTGTGCGCGGCGTTGGCGATGGCGCTGTCGAGCACCTTCTTGACCGGCACGCTCGCGGCCTGCGGGGCGAAACGCAGGACCGCCTGAGCCTCCGTGGCATCCATGCCACGGATGAGGTCCACCACGCGGCGGGCCTTCATGGGCGTGACGCGGATGTACCGCGCCTGGGCCCTGGCTTCCATGGTTGTCCCTTCGGTGTAAGTCATAGTCGTTCCACTCCGCGATTCAGCGGCGCTTCGACTTCCGGTCGTCCTTGACGTGGCCGCGGAAGGTGCGAGTCGGCGAGAACTCGCCGAGCTTGTGGCCGACCATCGACTCGGTGACGAACACCGGGACGTGGGTCTTGCCGTTGTGCACCGCGAGCGTGTGGCCGAGCATGGCCGGCACGATCATCGAGCGACGGGACCAGGTCTTGATGACGTTCTTGGTGCCGGCTTCGTTCTGCGTGTCCACCTTCTTCATCAGGTGGTCGTCGACGAAGGGCCCCTTCTTCAAGCTACGAGGCATCTCAACCCGTCCTTAGCGCTTCTTGTTCGTCTTGCGGCGGCGGACGATGTACTTGTTGCTCGCCTTCTTGGGAGAACGAGTACGACCTTCCTTCTGACCCCAGGGGGAGACCGGGTGGCGACCACCGGAGGTCTTGCCCTCACCACCACCGTGCGGGTGGTCAACCGGGTTCATCGCCACACCGCGAACGGTCGGGCGGACGCCCAGCCAGCGCTTGCGGCCGGCCTTGCCCCAGTTGATGTTCGACTGCTCGGCGTTGCCGACCTCGCCGATGGTGGCGCGGCAGCGGACGTCGACCAGGCGGATCTCACCGGACGGCATGCGGAGGTGGGCCATGGCGCCCTCCTTCGCGAGCAGCTGCACGGAGGCGCCGGCGGAGCGGGCGAACTTGGCACCGCCACCGGGACGGAGCTCGATCGCGTGGATCGTGGTACCGACCGGGATGTTGCGGAGGGCCAGGTTGTTACCGGGCTTGATGTCGGCACCGGGGCCGTTCTCAATCCGGTCGCCCTGGTTGAGGCCCTTGGGGGCGATGATGTAGCGCTTCTCGCCGTCCGCGTAGTGCAGAAGCGCGATGCGCGCGGTGCGGTTGGGGTCGTACTCGATGTGCGCGACCTTCGCCGGCACGCCGTCCTTGTCGTGACGACGGAAGTCGATCACTCGGTAGGCGCGCTTGTGGCCACCGCCCTGGTGGCGGACGGTCACACGACCGGTGTTGTTACGGCCGCCCTTGCTGTGCAGGGGGCGGACCAGCGACTTCTCCGGCGTGGACCGCGTGATCTCGACAAAGTCGGCGACGCTGGCGCCACGACGGCCAGGAGTCGTCGGCTTGTACTTGCGGATACCCATTTCTCAGTCCTCGTCCGATATTCGGACGATCCGGACCGCCCTTAGGCGGTCGGACCGCCGAAGATGTCGATACGGTCGCCCTCAGCGAGGGTCACGATGGCGCGCTTGGTGTTGGCACGCTTGCCGTAACCGGTGCGGGTGCGCTTGCGCTTGCCCTGCCGGTTGATCGTGTTGACCCCGGTGACCTTGACCGAGAAGACCGCCTCGACGGCCTGCTTGATCTGGGTCTTGTTCGCGCGCGGGTCGACGACGAACGTGTACTTGTTCTCGTCCAGCAGCGCGTAGCTCTTCTCGGAGACAACCGGCTTGACGAGGATGTCACGCGGGTCCGTGAAGGTCTTGCTGGTAACGGTCGCCTCAGACATCAGGCGGCGCTCCCTTCGGTCTCAACGGCCTTGGGGCCAGACACGAAGGACTCGAAGGCGGCCTTGGTGAAGACCACGTCGTCGGATCGCATCACGTCGTACGTGTTCAGCTGGCCCGGCTCCAGGATGTGCACCTGGGGCAGGTTGCGGGCGGAGAGCCACGCGGCCTCGTCGGCCCGCTCGACGATCAGGAGCAGGTTCTTGCGCTCGCTGATCTTGCCGAACAGGGTCCTGGCGGACTTGGTCGACGGCGCCTCGCCCTCGATCACGCCGGTGACGACGTGGATGCGGGAGTTGCGCGCCCGGTCGGTGAGGGCACCGCGCAGGGCGGCGGCCTTCATCTTCTTCGGGGTGCGCTGCGAGTAGTCACGCGGCACGGGGCCGTGGACCACGCCACCGCCGGCGAACTGCGGCGCGCGGGTCGAACCCTGACGGGCGCGACCGGTGCCCTTCTGGCGGTACGGCTTCTTGCCACCGCCACGGACCTCGCCGCGGGTCTTGGTCTTGTGCGTGCCCTGGCGGGCAGCGGCCTGCTGCGCGACGACGACCTGGTGGATCAGCGGGATGCTGACCTTCGCGTCGAAGATCTCCGCGGGGAGCTCGACGGTCCCGGCCTTCTCGCCAGCCGGCGAAAGGATGTCAATGGTGCTCATCGGTTACCTCAGGCCCCCTTGGCCGCGGTACGGACCAGGACGAGGCCGCCGTTCGGACCGGGAACCGCGCCCTTGATGAGCAGCAGACCCTTCTCCGCGTCAACGGCGTGGACGGTCAGGTTCTGGGTGGTGACCCGCTCGTTGCCCATGCGGCCAGCCATGCGGAGGCCCTTGAACACGCGGCCCGGGGTGGCGCAGCCACCGATGGAACCGGGCGAGCGGTGCTTGCGCTGGGTGCCGTGACCGGCGCCCAGACCACGGAAGTTGTGGCGCTTCATGACACCGGCGAAGCCCTTGCCCTTGCTCTTGCCGGTGACGTCGACCTTGACGCCCGCCTCGAAGACCTCGGCGGTGACTTCCTGGCCGAGCGTGTACTCGGAGGCGTCAGCGGTGCGGATCTCCACCAGGTGGCGGCGCGGGGTGACGTCGGCCTTGGCGAAGTGGCCCTTGAGGGGCTTGTTCACCTTGCGCGGGTCGATCTCGCCGAAGGCGATCTGAACCGCCTCGTAGCCGTCGGTGTCGTTGGTGCGGACCTGGGTGACGATGCAGGGCCCGGCCTTGACGACGGTCACCGGGACGACCCGGTTGTTCTCGTCCCAGACCTGGGTCATGCCGAGCTTCTCGCCCAGGACGCCCTTAATGTTCTTAGCCATCTCGCGCGTCACCTCAGAGCTTGATCTCGATGTCGACGCCGGCCGGCAGGTCGAGACGCATGAGCGAGTCGACGGTCTTCGGCGTGGGGTCGAGGATGTCGATGAGGCGCTTGTGCGTACGCATCTCGAAGTGCTCGCGCGAGTCCTTGTACTTGTGCGGCGACTTGATGACGCAGTACACGTTCTTCTCAGTGGGCAGCGGCACCGGGCCCGCGACCGACGCACCGGTACGGGTCACCGTCTCGACGATCTTCTTCGCCGAGGAGTCGATGACCTCGTGGTCGTAGGCCTTGAGCCGGATGCGGATCTTCTGTCCCGCCATGGCTACTCAGTAGTCCTGTCTCTCGTAACGCTCTGGAACCAGGTGGGTGACCCTTAATCCTCCGACCCACGCGGTCGGGCGTGTCGCGCTCCCTCTACGCAGATCTCCCATGCGGAAGATCCCAACCAAGGGGGCACGGACCCAGGTCCGCGAAGCCGGGGGAACCGCGTACGTCTCCGTACCCAGCGGGGCCCACCGGGTGCCTGGTGAGGGCCCCGCCCACGCTTCCCGGAAGATTCCCGTACGTCCGCCCCACGCAGGGACGACGAGTACTGTGGGACTCGCTTCCGGTCCTCCCGGCGGGAGGCGCGCAGCATCGGCACTCAACCGAGCAACCCGGACAGTCTGCCATACGGGGCGGCATCGCCGCCAATCGAGCCGAAGAGAATACCCCGGGCCGATGCGCGATCAAACAGGCGCGCGCACCGACGGCCTGTCCGCGCCGGGTGCCCGGCAGGGCCGGTCAGGTCCTGGCGGGGTGTCCGCGTACCCGTCTGGGGTCCCGTCCGGCCCCTCGCCCGCCTCGGCCACGACGAGACCGCGCGCCTGCTGGAGGAGAAGCTCCGGCGCCGCCACCCCGGCGACCACGAGGCCGTACGGGGGGACTGAGGTCGGCCGGAGAGGGCACGCAGCCCCACGGCCTTCGAGACCACGGCGCCGGGGTGGCCTGTGCCCCTGCGAGCACGACACCCCCGGTGAGCCCTGATTCCGGCCCACCGGGGGTGGAGGCGTGACGGGAGGGAACCCGCGGACCGTCCCCTAGACGGTGCCCGACTTGGCGATGGTGATCTTCTTGCTGGTCGCGCCGCTGCGCGAGCCGAGTCCCTCGATCTGCTTCACCAGGTCCATGCCCTCGACGACCTCGCCGAAGACCACGTGCGCGCCGTCCAGCCAGGAGGTGACGACGGTGGTGACGAAGAACTGGGAGCCGTTGGTGTTCTTGCCCGCGTTGGCCATCGACAGAAGGCCGGGCTTGGAGTGCTTGAGGGTGAAGTTCTCGTCCTCGAAGCGGTCGCCGTAGATGCTCTTGCCGCCCCGGCCGTCGCCGCGGGTGAAGTCACCGCCCTGGAGCATGAAGTCCGGGATCACCCGGTGGAACGAAGAACCCTCGTAGCCGAAACCGTGCTCGCCGGTCGCCAGCTCGCGGAAGTTGCGGGCGGTCTTGGGCACGATGTCGTCGTACAGCTTGAAGACGATCCGGCCGGCCGGCTGGTCGTCGATGGTGATGTCGAAGAAGACGTTGTCGCTCATGAACCGATCATGACACACGGTGACGGAGGCGGCGCGACGGGCCACCGTCGAGCGGTGGCCCCACGGGCGGACCGGACCGTCGGCGCACGCCGTGCCACCGTAACCCGAAGGACCACCGGCACGCCCCGGAACCCGCGCCCCCACGGAAGCCTTCCGGAGCGCCCTCACCGAACAGTCGCTGTCAGTGGCTGCCCCTAGGTTCGCTCGCATGAGTTCTTCACTGAGCGTCTACCTGCTCGACGTCGCCGCCACGCGCGCGCTGGTCGGGTCCCGCGACGAGCAGTTGCTGGAGGTGATCCGCGACAGCTTCGGGGACGATCTGGCCCGCGACGACGACTACTTCAGCCATGCGATCGGCCGGGGCGCCCCCACGGCATACGAGGCGCTGCGCGCGGTCGTCCACGGCGGCCCCTTCAGCGAGGACAAGGAGCACGCCTTCCAGTACGGGTACGCGTACCGGCGGCTGTGCTCGCTCACCGGTTCGCTCCTGGACAACGACTGCTTCACACCGCACCGGGGCGACTGGCTGTCGGTGGTCGACGAGGGCCTGAGGGCCCTGGGCGTCACGGCCGTGTCCGTCGAGGACTTCAGCTTCGGCTCCCTGCCCACGCCCCTGCCGTACGCCTACACCCCCGGCTGCGGCGAGTGGACGCCCGAGGCCGTCGCGCGGGCGCTGGAGCAGTTCGAGACCACGAAGCGGGCGGTCGACGCGTCGGGCGAGGCGCCGCCGCTGGAACCCGAGGTGGTGGAGGCCGTCATGCAGTGCCTCGGCTGGATGCGGCACGCGGCGCGGCGGCCGGGATTCGGTGTGATCGGGTTCCGTTCGTGAGGCCCGGCAGCGGCACCCCGCCCTCGCGCGTGGTCGGTTTCGGCAGCCCACGACCAGCCGAGTGTGACGTCGGGCAGCGGCACGGCGGACGGCTCCGTGCGCCGGAGGGCCCGCCTGGAGTCGCCCGGCTCCGGACGGCGGGGCCTATACCCTGCCTCCGTCGCCCGCAAGAAAGATCCGCACCGTGACCGTCGCCCGCTCCGTCGCCCTGTTCCTCGTCGCCGCGCTGTTCGAGATCGGAGGCGCCTGGCTGGTCTGGCAGGGCCTCCGCGAGCACCGGGGCTGGGCCTGGATCGGCGGCGGCGTCATCGCCCTCGGCCTGTACGGCGTGGTCGCCACCTTCCAGTCCGACGAGAACTTCGGGCGTGTCCTGGCCGCGTACGGCGGGGTCTTCGTCGCCGGGTCGATCGCCTGGGGCATGGCCGCCGACGGCTACCGCCCCGACCGCTTCGACGTCATCGGCGCGCTGGTGTGCCTCGCCGGTATGGCGGTGATCATGTACGCCCCGCGCGGCCACTGACCTGCGCGGGTGCCGTCCCGGGACGGGTCTTGATCAGTGCGTGTACTTCTCGCTGTCCGGCGAGCGCGCCCGGACGGAAACACGTCGGCTTCTCTGGCTGCGACGGGAACGGTCCTGGACGTCGACGAGTACGACATGCGCTGAGCGCGGAGGTGCGGCCCGCGCCCGGACCGGCCGAGCGCGGGGCGCGGTGTTCGGAGGGTCAGCCCTGCTGGGCGGCGTAGCCGAGGAAGCCGCCCCAGGCCTGCGGGGTGACCGCGAGACGGGGGCCGTCGGGGGCGGTCTTGGAGTCGCGGATGTGGATGGCGGCGGGGGTGGTGGCGACCTCGACGCAGTCGGCCTCGTTGCCGCTGCGGCTGTAGCTGCTCTTGAACCACTCCAGTGAGGAGCCGCGTTCGACAGGCGCCTTGCGCATCATGTGTCTCCCAGCACTTGCTTGATGAAGGCCAGTGACTCCCGAGGCGTGAGAGCCTGAGCCCGGATCATGCCATAGCGGAGTTCAAGGATTCGAACATCCTTCGGGGCCGACACTGCGCGACCGTTGAACGCGCCTTCGGAGCGCCCGATCGCTGTGCCGTCTCCGAACTTCAGCACCTCGATCCCACCGTCCAGCCCGGGATGGGCCTCGACGTCCGTCGGCATCACCTGAAGCGAGACGTTCCGCAACTGCCCGATTTCCAGAAGTCGTTCAAGCTGCCGACGCCATTCCATTCTGCCCCCGATCGGGCGCCGCAGCGCCGACTCTTCCTGGACGAAGCTCAGCGATGGGGCCGGTGACCGCTCGAAGACGGCCCGCGCAGCCATTCGGCCCGCCACACCTCGCTCCACCTCGTCCTGTGAGTACGGTGGTTGCCGCGCCTCCAGCAACGCCCTCGCGTGACCCTCCGTTTGCAGTAGGCCATGGATACCAAGGCCCGCGTAGACCCCGATCTCGACGGCTCGCGCTTCCAGCTTCGCCAGGTCCCGGACCTTCTTCGGGTAGCGGACCTCCTCCACATCCTTCTTCATGGCGGCGATCAGGCCGTCCGCCCGCAGGACCCTGTCGGCCTTGTCCAGGTACTCCGGCCGGGGAATCCGCTTACCCGCCTCCACTTTGTAGACCAGGTCCTCGCCGTACCCGATGGCGTCACCGAACTCCGCGACCTTCAGCCCCAGGGCCTCCCGGCGCAGCTTGAGCTGGCGCGCAACCGTCGCGACGACTGCCGCACCCGACTCATCCCTGGGATCCACGTCCCAACCCGGCTCGTCCGCATCGCTCTTGGGGCGCTGGGCCCTGTCCGCTTCTGCCGTCAACTGCATCACCTCCACGTACCACCACACCCGTGCGCTCATTGCCCGCACACCCCTCCGGACAGGCCGGACGGCGACGGACAAGCCATGGACAGTGACTGTACGCAACCGGCAAAGCACTGGTAGCCACAGAGGCTGCCCGCCCAGGATTGTGTGACATGAGCCACAACGCCACTCAATCACTTGCTCCGACACGGGACTTCAGCATTCGGATGCACCCGTCCCGGCAGGGCGCCCGCCTCGCCCGCGAGCTGGCCGCCGTCTGGCTGCGTGACAGGCACGCGACCCGCCCCGTCGCGCAGACCGCCGTGCAGCTCGTGGCCGAGCTGGCCGCCAACGCCGCGCTGCACGGCCGGGTCCCGGGGCGGGACTTCCTCGTGGAGCTGCACGTGACGGAGGGCGACCGGGCGCTGCGCGTCCAGGTGACGGACACGCGGGCCGACCGCGTGCCTCCGGCAACGCCGCACGCACCGGGCCCCGACGCCGAGTCGGGCCGCGGGCTGCTGCTCGTGGCGCGGCTGGCCAGCCGGTGGGGCGTCACGGCCGGGCCGCCACCGCGCAAGACGGTGTGGGCCGAGCTTGACCTCGTACCGGAACGCGGGCAGCCGGGTTCCGGTACGCCCGGCGGCCTTTCCCACGGGGCAGACGGATACTGAAGGCCCTGTCCACCGTGCCGCGGCACAGGCCCCGAGACACTGTCGCGGCATGCGCCGCACAAGGCCTGGGCAGGCGCCCGGCCGCGCAACTCTGGAGGAACCTGGTGGCCGTGGACCTTTCGTTCTACGAGTCGTACCTCGTGGAAGAGATCCGTGACGAGGCCCGCGCCGAGGCCCGCGCCGAGAGCCGCGCGCAGGACATCCTGCGGCTGCTGGAGCGGCGGGGTGTCACCGTCCCCGACAGCGTCCGCGAGCGGGTGACCGGGTGTGAGGACCCGGAGGCCATGGTCGTGTGGTTCGACCGGGCGATCACCGCGACCCACGCCGAAGAGATCTTCGGGGAGCAGTAGTCAGGCCCGCAGGGGTCGGCCCGCCGGGAAACGGCCGACCCCCGCGAGGCGCGGGGTCACGTCCTCGTCGCCGGCCTGCATTCCTTCGGGAGGGCGTCCAGCGGCTTGCTGCGGTCGTACGGGTCGATGGGCTCGCCCTTCGTCGGCTGGGGGCTCGCCAGGAGGTCGGACTGGAACATCGGGTGCAGGTGACCGTCCGCGGGGCGGGCGCAGTCGTTGTTGCCGGAGGCGGAGTTCCAGGTGATCAGGAACAGCTTGCCCGGTGTCGTCCCGTACCGCGCGGGGTCGTAGAAGGCGACCGTCATCTCCCGGCGTACCACCGCCCGGGCGACCTCCGTCGCCCCCGGCCGGGCCTGGCGGAGCGGGTACACGAACGTGTAGTCGGCGTGCACCAGCACCCCGCCGGGCCTCTTGTCCGCCTCGTACGTCAGCCGGCCCCGCGTCTTGACGACATCACCGACCGGCCGTACCTCCGACGGGTCGAAGCGGCTGAACATGGTCGTCGGGTCCAGGTCCCTCCGTGGCTTGCTCAGGGCCTCGCGCAGCGTGTCGGCGCCCTTCTCCTGGTGCGGGTCGAACAGCTCCAGCGCCTTCTCGGGGTGCTCGCCCCGCCGCACGCCCGGGTCCAGGTTCGCGGCGATCAGCAGCTCCCGGGTGGTGCCCAGGGCCGCCGCGACCTGCTCCTCGGTCAGGCCGCCGACCGCCTTCGCCGCGGGCACCTCGATCCCTTCGGCGCCGTCGGCCCAGCGCAGCGCGGGCGAGCCGCGGAACGGTTCCTCCAGGGTCGGCAGGTCCGGGAGCAGCTCCTCGGGCGGCGCGGTGCCGGGGCGGGCAGTCTCCGCGGGGAGGGGATCGGCGGCAGCGGCCTCGGCGCCCCCGCCCGGCAGGCGGTCGGTCACCAGGTCCGGCTTCACGGCCACCACCGCGAGGCCCAGCGCGACCAGCACGCCCACCGCCGCCCACGTCTTGCGCCGCCGCCCGCGGGCCGTGCCGTTCGTCACCCGCGACGCGGGCCAGGTCCGCCAGCCCTCCGGCTCCCCCGTGTTCCGCAGCCGGGCACTCACCTCCCGGGCACGCGCGGACGGCTCCTTCGGAGCGCCCGCGTCGCCCTCCTGCGCGGCCCTGCGCAGGAAGTCGTCCCATTCCTCGTCCGACGGTGTCCTGGTGCCCACTGCCCTCGCCCGTTCGTCCCGCGTTAACGACATGAGCATGTAATCAGGGGGGCCACGGCGGAAAGTCGTTGGCCCCCCTGCCGTCCGGCCGGGACACTGCTCGGCGTGGCACTTCATCACGATGAGATCCGCGTCGACGGAACACTCGTCAGGTCCTTGCTGGAGGCGCAGCGGCCGGAGTGGGCCGGCCTGCCGCTGACCCGGGCGGGCGAGGGCACGGACAACACCATGTTCCGGCTCGGCGCCGACCTGCTCGTACGCCTCCCCCGCACCGTCGGCAACGCGCGGGCCGTGCGGAAGGAGCAGGAGTGGCTGCCCCGCCTCGCGCCTCTCCTCACCTGCCGCGTTCCCGAGCCCGTCCACGCCGGGACGCCCACCGGCGCCTTCCCCGTCGACTGGTCGGTCTACCGCTGGATCGACGGCGCCGAGCCCGGTCCGGCCACCGTCCGGGACTGGGCCGCCTTCGGCACCGACCTCGCGGCGTTCGTACGGGAACTGCACGGCCTGGACCTCATGGGTGCGACCCGCAGGGACGACCTCGGCTGGTACCGCGGAGGCGGCCTGCGGGCCTGCGACGAGTGGGTCGGAGAGAGCCTCCGGGACTGCAGGGCCGAGGTCGGGGCGGAACTGGACGTCGACACCCTGGAGCGGCTGTGGCGAGCCGGGCTCGCGCTGCCCGAGTCCTCCGCGCGACACGTATGGCTGCACGGCGACCTCAAGCCCACCAACCTCCTGGTCCGGGAGGGGCGGTTGCACGCGGTCATCGACTTCGGGGGCCTCTCGGTCGGCCTCCCCGACGCCGAGCACGCCACCGTCTGGGACCTCCCGCCCGAGGCACGGCAGGCCTACTGGAACGCCCTGGGCCTCGACGAAGCGACCTGGACCCGCGCCCGCGCCTGGGCGATCGCGGTGGCCGCGAGCGGCATCTCGTACTACCGGCACACCTGTCCGGCGTTCGTCTCGGAGTGCCGGGCACGGCTCCGGGCGGTCCTCTCGGACGCCGCGGGGCGTGCGGCCGACGCGGGTTAGGGGACGGTCGATCATGGGCGAGGGCGGGCGGACGCACTATCCGCGGACGGCACATCTGCCGTGGTCACCCGGGGCGGCCCCGGACGACGTGCGGGCCGGGGGGCTCGCGGGGTTCGCCGGGCGCGAGGTCGTCGTGACCGAGAAGCTCGACGGGGAGAACACCACCCTGTACGCGGACGGGCTGCACGCGCGGTCGCTGGACTCGGCGCACCATCCCTCGCGGGCCTGGGTGAAGGCGCTGCAGGGGCGGATCGGGGCGCGGATTCCCGCCGGGTGGCGGGTGTGCGGGGAGAACGTGTACGCGCGGCACTCCCTCCCCTATGACGAGTTGGAGAGCTACTTCTACGGGTTCTCCGTGTGGGACGGGCGCGGCGGCTGTCTGGGGTGGGACGAGACCGTGACGTTTCTGCGCGGGCTCGGGGTGCCCACCCCGCCCGTGCTGTGGCGCGGGGTGTTCGACGAGCGGGCGCTGCGGCGGCTGCGGGTGGACACCTCGCGGCAGGAGGGGTACGTCGTGCGGACCGTCGACGGGTTCCCCGGTGAGGAGTTCGGGCGGCGGGTCGCCAAGTGGGTGCGCGGCGGGCACGTACAGACCGGTACGCACTGGATGCACGCCGCCGTGACGCCGAACGGGCTGGGGCCGGGGGCCGCGCTGTGGGACGTGCGGTCGGGCGCCGGGCCCGACGCGCACGCGCTGCTGGCGGCACTGGGCGTTGCGGAGGGTGACGCGGGGGCGGCCTCCGAGGTGGGGGCTCGGGTCGGCGGGCACGGGGACGTCCGGCTCGCCGGGGTGCTGGCGGGGCTGCTGTGGCGGGAGCCCCGGGGGACGCTCCCGGGGCGGCTCGCGCCGGCCCTGGGGCTGCCGCTCGCGCGGCGGGCTGCCGACCTGGTGGGGCTGCGGGGCGCGCTCCAGCGGCCGTACCCCGACGACGAGCGGCGCGCGGGGCTCGTGCGGATGTCGTACGCCGTGGAGCTGGACGTGCTGCACGCCGTGGCGGCGGCGACCGCGCCGGACGAGGAGGCACGGGAGCAGGTGGAGTGGTCGGGGCTGTTCGCGGAGGAGGTGGGGGCGGGGGTGACCGACGGTGCCTTCGGGGACCTGGAGGGGGACGTGGCCGCTCGCTGCCGGGGCGAGGCCCGCATCGCGTACGCGGAGGGCCGGATCTCGGTGCCGGAGGAGGCCGTGGCGGCGACCTGGCGCTGGCGCGACGGGCGCTTTCCCCGGCTGGTGCAGCTGGTGGGCCCGTCGGGCAGCGGGAAGAGTGCGTTCGCGCGGGGGCTGCCGGGGATCTGCGCGTACGTGTCGCTGGACGGGATCCGGGAGGAACGGGGCGACCGTGCCGACCAGCGGGCGAACGGGGACGTGCTGCGGGAGGGGCTGGCCCGGCTGGACGCGGCGCTGGCCGGTGCCTCCACCGGGGGGACGGTCGTGTGGGACGCCACCTCGCTCACCCCGCACCAGCGGTCGCTCGTGCACGCGGTCGCCCGGCGGCGGGACGCGCTGATCACGCATGCCGTGGTGCTGGTGGACGAGGACGAGCTGCTGCGGCGGAACGCGGTGCGCGAGCACCGGGTGCCCGGTGACGTGCTGGCCGCGCAGCTTCGGCGGTTCGTTCCGCCGTACCCGGGTCAGGTGCACCGCACCTGGTACATCGGGGCGCGTGAGACCGTGGAAGAGGAGGCGTGAGCGCGGTGCGTACGAGTGACGAGGTCTACCACCGGGTGCGGTGGGACGGGCGGTTCGACCCCGCGCGGTTCGTGGTGGGCGTGATGCAGAGGGGCGCGGAGCCCGAGCGGGTGCCGCTGCCCTCGTTCGTACCGGGCGGGGACATTCCGTGGCACCGGGTGCTGTTCTTCGAGGCGGACGGGGAGCTCGTCTGGGACCGGCGGTCGGGGGTCGACCTGCTCGACGAGTCCGAGGCGGGGCGGGTGAGGGAGGTCCGGCTGCTGCGGGCGCCGTTCTTCGAGGCGCGGCGGCCGTGGGGCCCGGGCGCGGGCACGGCGGAGGGGCCGGCGCACGTGGACGGGCTGCGCGTCCTGACCTGGAACACCCTCTGGGACCGGTACGACAGCGAGCGCATCGCCACGGCCGAGCGCCGGCCGCTGTTGCTGGACGCGTTGCGCGAGGCGGACGCGGACGTGATCGCCCTCCAGGAGGTCGAGCCGGAGCTGCTGCGGATGCTGCTGGACGCCGGGTGGGTGCGGGAGTACACGACGGGCACGGACCCGGCCGGGCGGGACGTGGACGACACGGGCCTGCTGCTGCTCAGCAGGGTGCCGGTGCGGGAGGCGGGGGTGCTGGCGCTGGGGCCGCACAAGGCCGTGGCGGCGGTGGTCCTGGAGACCGCGCCGGAGCCGCTGGTGGTCGCGGTGACCCACCTGAGCAGCGACCACTCCGAGGACGGCGCGGCGCGGCGGGAGGCCGAACTGGCGCGGATCGCCGAGGCGTTCGCGGGAGTGGAGGCGGGGGTCGTGCTGGTGGGCGACTTCAACGACGGCACCGCTCTGCCGGAGACCTCGCTCGGCCTGCGGGACGCGTGGAGCGAGGCGCACGGGCGGGGTGACACGACACCGACGTTCGATCCGGGGGTGAACCCGCTGGCGGCGCTGGCGTCCCTGTCGGGGCGGGCGGCGCGGCTGGACCGGGTGCTGCTGAGGGCGGACGGACTGCGGGTGGCGGAAGCACGGCTGGTGGGCGACGCCCCGGGGCGGAACGGCCTTTACGCCTCCGACCACTTCGGCGTCCTGGCCGAGCTGGACGTCCGGGATTCCCTGGAGGTCCTGGACGAGGACCCGACCGTGCGCACGGCGCTGGCGTGGCTGCCGCCGGGCGAGCTGTGGCCGCCGGTGCAGGCCGTCCGCCAGGACCACGACCCGCAGATCCACCGCTGGCCCCCGCATGTGAACCTGCTGTACGGGTTCGTCCCGGAGGCCCGCTTCGAGGCGGCGGCGCGGCTGGTGTCCGAGGCGGTACGGGAGCTGGCACCGTTCGACGCGCTGCTGGACGGGGTCCACAGCTTCGGCCACCGCGAGTACGCCACGGTCTGGCTCGACCCGGCGGCGGGCGGCGCCGAGCCGTGGGCGGAGCTGCGGCGGCTGCTGGAAGCCCGCTTCCCCCGCTGCCGGGGCCACCACCACGGCTTCACCCCGCACCTGAGCCTGGGCCGCACGGCCGAGCCCCTGGCGGTGGTGGCGGAGTGCGAGTCCCGGCTGGGCGGCCCGCTGGAGGCCCGGGTGGGCGAGGTGGCCCTGCTGTCCCGGCGCGGTGACGGGCCGATGCGGGTGCGGGCGACGGTGAAGCTGGGGACGGGTGAGACGCGCTGGGCGGACGAGCCCCCGCCTGGCGAGGGGCCCGGCGACACGGGACCGGCGCCGGACCTGAACCCCGGCGGCACGGGACCGGCACCGGGCGGGACGCCGCCGGGCGCATGGGCCCGGGTCACGGGACGCCCGCCCGCCGGGAAGGGCCCCGAGCCGCTGGGAGCGCCTTCGGACGGTGACCCGCGCCCCGAGGGCTCGGCGACGAGGACCCGGCCGTCCGAGGCGACGGCCTCGGACCGTGCCCCGCGCGCTGCGGCCTCGGCGTTCCGCACGACACCCGGCACCGGCCCGCAGGACCGGCAACCGGCGCCGCGCACAGCCCCGTCGGAGGGTCCCCCGCCGCGGCCGGCGAGGGCCGGTGCGCAGCATGGAGCGGCCCCGCGCCCCGAGGGCACGGCGACGGGGGCCGGGCCGTCGGAGGCGGTGGCGACGGACGGTGGTCCGCGCCCGGGAAGCATCCGTGGCGGTGGCGTGTCCGGGCTGGTCCTTCCGGTGGGGGAGCCCGCCGGACCGGCCGGGCGGAACGAGGCCGGTGCGCGGGTCGCGCGGCTGGTCGCCCGGGCGCTTCCCGGCGCCACGGTTCATGTGGCCGGGTCGCGGCGGATGGGGTGTGCGTCGCCGGACGCCGACCTGGATCTGGTGGCGGTCGTCCCCGGGCCCGGGAGCCTGCGTGAGGTGCGGGCGCGGGTCGGGGCAGGGCTGCCGGAGGCCGGGCGGTTCCGCGAGGTCACGGGGGCCCGGGTGCCCGGGCTGAGGTTCCGCATGACCGGACCGGGGACGGCGCCTCTCGCCGTCGATCTCGTCGTCGTTCCGAGCGGGGACCTGCCGCCGCCGGAGGCCCTGGAGCGGCGCGCGGAGCTGGGCGACGCCGCGGCGGTCGCGCTCAGCGCGGTGAGCGACGCCGACGCCGTGGCCGCCCACGTGCGCGAGCGGCACGACGCCTTCGCCCGCCTCGCGCGGGACGTCAAGGGCTGGGCCCGCAGCAAGGGGCTGGACTCGGCGCCGTTCGGCGGGCTGCCCGGGCTGGCCTGGGCGGTGCTGGCCGCCCGGACCGTGCGGGACGCCGACGACCTGCGGCCCGACGCCCTCCTGCGGGAGTTCTTCGGGAGCTGGGCCGCCTGGGACTGGGCCCGGCCCGTGGGTCTCACCGGTCAGGCGTCCCCCACCGCCCCCGCGCCGGTCACGGTGCTGACGCCCACCGCCCCCGTCCGTTCCTGCACCCCGCACGTCACCGGCGGCTTCCGTGACCTCCTGGTCCAGGAGCTGTACCGCGCCTGGGAGCTGCTGGAGGACCGGGACCCCGCCGGGCTGCGGGCTGCCCCTCCGCTGCACCGGCGGCACGCTGCCTGGGCCCTGCTCACCGTGCCCGTCGGTGCGGCGGAAGGGCGCACCCGGGGGCGGGCGAACGCGCTGCTCGCCGCGCTGGAGAAGGCGGGCGTCCCGGACGCGCACGCGTGGCCGCGGCCCTTCGCGGCGGACGCCGGCGCCCTGACGTACGCGGTCGGGCTCGGCACCTCACCCCCGGACCGTGCGGCGCTCGACACGATCGCCTCCGGCTGGCTGCGGGGGCTGCGCGGGGTCACCCTGCAGTGGGCGGAGGGCGGGGAGGTGCCGGACCCGGCCTGAGCGCGCAGGGCCGTGCCGCTTTCCAGGCCGTCCGACGACCGCCGCGCCGGGGGCTCCGGCTCCCGGGCCCCGCGCTCTCGCTCAGGCCCCGGTCCGCACCCTCGCCACGTTCGCCTGCATCCGCCGCAGCACCTTCAGCGCTGCCACGTACTCCTCGTCCGTCACGCCCTCGTGCACCTCCGCCCGGATCTCGTCGACCCGGCGCTTGATCCGGGCGTGTGCCTCAAGGCCCGCCTCCGTCAGGTGCAGCGTCCCGTCGGGGCCGGTGGCCGTCAGCCAGCCGCGGCAGAGCAGCTGGTCGACGGCGCGCGGCACCGCGTACGCGTCGTCCGCCACGTCGGCGAGGCGCTCGGCCACCGTCTCCCGGCCGATGCCCCGCTCCCCCGCCGCGAGCACCTGGTTCATCGTCCACCACATCGGCTGGGCGACATCGAGCCTGGCCAGGGAGTCCCGGAGGTACCCGACCACCGCCCTCTGGGCGACGCCCGTCCAGTAGCCGACGGGCTGCGACGCCAGTTCGTCGTCGGTGGCCGCCGGGTTGGCGGGGCTCTGCCGGGTGACCGGCTTCGTCTGTGTGTGCGCTGTCTGAGTGTTCACTGTCCGCGTCATGGCTCAAGAGCCTAGAAACTCAAGTGCAGTTGAGGTCAAACAGCGCCTTCGCGGCTCCCCGGCACTCCCTGCCCGTTCGATTACGTTTTGAACATCACATACCCCTTTACGCAACCCCCCTTGGCACGTCGCCGTCTAGCCGATCGCGGAGCACACCCCCCTGACCAGGGCGGTTCTGTCTTCCGCCGCATTCTCGGCTTTCTCGGTTCTCGGTACGGGGGGACAAGTGAACGACATACGGGGTTCCATGCTGCGCGCGCTCGGCGGCTCCTTCCGGCCCGGGCGCCGCCGGTTCCTCGCGTCCGCGACCGCCGCCGCGGCGGGCGTCACCGTCGCGGCGGCCGGGCTCTCCGGCTGCACCGTGCCCGCCCCACGCCGCACCGGTCCCACCGCCGACCCCGCCCCCGGCATGCCGATCACCAGCTCGCGCCGCGCCCAGCTCATGCAGATCATGGCCCACCCGGACGACGATCTGTACTTCATGAACCCCGACTGCCGGCAGATGGTGGACTCCGGCGTCCCGCTGGTCTGCGTCTACGTCAGCGCGGGCGAGCACATGGGCAAGAACCCCGTCCCCGGCGACAGGACCCCGCCGAAGGCCGACAAGGCCGCCTACTCCTCCGCACGCCACCAGGGGCTCCGCCAGGCGTACGCCGCGATGCTCGGGCTCGACAAGTTCACGCCCTGGCGGAAGGGTGTGATGACCCTGCGCGGCGACCGCCAGGCCGAGATCAACACGCTCACCAACGGCAACCGCCGCGTCGAGCTGGTCTTCCTGAACCTCGCCATGCACATCCCTCGCCGCTACTACGCGATACCCGACCTGTGGAACGAGCGCGCGCTCACCGTCCCCTCCGTGGTGGCAGCCGACTCCCCGGTGCACCGCTCCTCCTCGTACGACTACGACGGGCTGGTCGACACCCTGGTCGGGCTCATGGAGCGCTACCAGCCGACCGTCGTCCACACGCTGGACCCGGACCCGGACATCCAGCACAGCACCGAGGTGAAGCGGAAGAAGGACTCCGAGCAGAAGGGCTACTCGGACCACGCCGACCACACCGCCGTCGCCTGCTTCAGCTGGGCCGCCATGGTCCGCTGGGTCGCGGAGGCCACCGAGGGCGGCGGCGCGATACCCGGTTTCGTCGCCACCGCCTTCCGCGCGTACTACAACCGCCACTGGCCCAAGAACCTCCCGGAGGCGGTGCTCCAGCGGAAGGCGGCGAACCTCGTCCCGTACGGCGGCGACCCCGACTGGGAGTGCGGCAACCCCAGTGGCTGCGGAGACTACGGGGTGGGCGGGATCCGGCCACTCACCAACAAGAAGGGCTGGGTGCGCTCCACCCACTACCGCTACCCGGGCGCCGGACCGGTCGTCACCACCGGCCAGGACGGGCGGACCACCGTGTACGGGGTGCTCGGGCTGCGTGCCGTGCGCTGGCGGGAGACCGAGCCGGGCAGCGGCCAGTGGGGCTCGCCGGACGACCTCGGCGGCGGCCCCCTCGCCCCGGGCCTGGCGGCCACGACCCTCCTGGACGGCCGTCAGCTGCTGTTCGCACTGCGATTCTCGGCGCTCGCCGGGCACCACGCCGCTAACGAGCGGGAGATCGTCGTGCTGGAGCAGCGCACCGCGGGCGGCCCGTTCCTCGCGTGGCGGGGTCTCGGCAACCCGGAGCGCGTCGACGACCGGGGGCGCCGGCTGGGCGTTCCGGTCGCGGTGACCGCGCCGGACGGACGGGTGCATCTGTTCGTACGGAACGCGGACAAGGGCGTCAGCTCCCGGGTACGGGAGACCGACGGAACCTGGGGGCCGTGGCTGGATCTGGGCGGTGCCGAGGTGCAGGACGGACTGGCCACGGCGGTGGACGGGCGCGGGCGGGTCCATCTGTGCGCGCCGGGGCGCGGAAGTGTGCACCACTGGACGCAGGACGCGCCGGGGCACCCCGTCACCTGGCGGCCGGAATCGGGGCTGCCCGAGCCGGGCGGGCCGGTCGCGCTCGCCGCGGCGCCCGACGGCTCACTGGAGCTGTACTACCGGCGGCCGACCCGCAAGGAACTGACGGCGATAAGACTGGACGGCGCACCCGCCCACGCGCGCCCGCGGTTCGACGGGTACGGGCGCGTCGGCGCGGCCGGAACGCCGCACGGGCCGGTGCTGCTGGGGCGCGACCTGCGCGGGCGTGTCCAGCTGCATGTCGCCGGGCGGTCGGTGACACGGGCGCACGGGGTGGTCCCGCTGGAGGCGGCCACCTTGCACCTCGGGCCGCAGGGGGCGCTGGCGGTGGGGCTCGGTGCGGACGCGTACCCGTGGTCGTGGGCCTCCCACAGCGACGCGATCTGACGACACGGCGAGAACGCGAGAAGGGCCCCGCACCTCTCGGTGCGGGGCCCTTCCGGTGCTCGCAGAGCTACCAGGTCAGACAGTCAGGAGATTCACTTGACGATCTTGGTGACCTGGCCGGCGCCGACGGTCCGGCCACCCTCACGGATGGCGAACTTGAGGCCCTCCTCCATGGCGACCGGCTGGATCAGCTGGACCGACATGGTGGTGTTGTCGCCCGGCATGACCATCTCGGTGCCCTCGGGGAGGGTCACCACGCCGGTCACGTCCGTGGTACGGAAGTAGAACTGCGGGCGGTAGTTGTTGAAGAACGGCGTGTGGCGGCCACCCTCGTCCTTGGAGAGGATGTAGGCCTGCGCCTCGAACTCGGTGTGCGGGGTGACCGAGCCCGGCTTGATGATGACCTGGCCGCGCTCGACGTCCTCGCGCTTGATGCCGCGGAGCAGCAGACCGACGTTCTCACCGGCCTGGCCCTCGTCGAGCAGCTTGCGGAACATCTCGATACCGGTGACCGTGGTGGTGGTCTTCTCGGTCTTGATGCCGATGATGTCGACGGTCTCGTTGACCTTCAGGACACCACGCTCGATACGGCCGGTGACGACCGTACCGCGACCGGTGATCGTGAAGACGTCCTCGATCGGCATGAGGAACGGCTTGTCGACGTCGCGCTCCGGCTGCGGGATCGACTCGTCGACGGCCTTCATCAGGTCCAGGACCGACTGGCCCCACTCGGCGTCGCCCTCGAGCGCCTTCAGCGCCGAGACCTTGACGACCGGGACGTCGTCGCCCGGGAACTCGTACTCGGAGAGCAGCTCACGGACCTCGAGCTCGACGAGCTCCAGGATCTCCTCGTCGTCCACCATGTCGGCCTTGTTCAGGGCGACGACGATGTACGGAACGCCGACCTGGCGGGCCAGGAGCACGTGCTCCTTGGTCTGCGGCATCGGGCCGTCGGTGGCGGCGACCACGAGGATGGCGCCGTCCATCTGCGCGGCACCGGTGATCATGTTCTTGATGTAGTCCGCGTGACCCGGGCAGTCGACGTGGGCGTAGTGACGGGTCTCCGTCTGGTACTCGACGTGCGCGATGGAGATGGTGATACCGCGCTGGCGCTCCTCAGGAGCCTTGTCGATCTGGTCGAAGGCCGAGGCCTCGTTCAGGTCCGGGTACGCGTCGTGCAGCACCTTGGTAATGGCGGCCGTGAGGGTCGTCTTACCGTGGTCAATGTGACCGATGGTGCCGATGTTGACGTGCGGCTTAGTCCGCTCGAACTTCGCCTTCGCCACTGGGGTCCTCCTGTGGAGTGGTTCTGTACGCCTTACTCATCGGCGCCAGGTGATCTTTGCTGGGATGCCGGTCCCGGGGCACGCGACACGGATCTGGTGGATCGTACCGACGTGCCCCGGAGTATCCGGTGACAAGCCTAAAGCGTGAACTCGCGGGAGTTACTCGCCCTTGGCCTTCGCGATGATCTCCTCGGCGACGTTCCGCGGAACCTCGGCGTAGGAGTCGAACTGCATCGAGTAGCTTGCGCGACCCGAGGTCTTGCTGCGGAGGTCGCCGACGTAGCCGAACATCTCCGACAGCGGCACCAGGCCCTTGACGACACGGGCACCGGCACGCTCCTCCATGGCCTGGATCTGGCCACGGCGGGAGTTGATGTCACCGATGACGTCGCCCATGTACTCCTCGGGCGCGGTGACCTCGACGGCCATCATCGGCTCGAGCAGGACGGGGGACGCCTTGCGCGCGGCCTCCTTGAAGGCCTGCGAACCGGCGATCTTGAAGGCCAGCTCGGAGGAGTCGACCTCGTGGTAGCCACCGTCGATCAGGGTGACGCGCACGCCCGTCATCTCGTAGCCGGCGAGGACACCGAACTGCATGGCCTCCTGGCAGCCCGCGTCCACCGAAGGGATGTATTCCTTCGGGATGCGGCCACCGGTGACCTTGTTGACGAACTCGTACGAGGCGTCGCCGCCCTCGATCGGCTCGATCGCGATCTGCACCTTGGCGAACTGACCGGTACCACCGGTCTGCTTCTTGTGGGTGTAGTCCACGCGCTCGACCGTCTTGCGGATGGTCTCGCGGTACGCGACCTGCGGCTTGCCGACGTTGGCCTCGACCTTGAACTCACGCTTCATACGGTCGACGAGCACCTCGAGGTGAAGCTCGCCCATACCGCCGATGACGGTCTGGCCGGTCTCCTCGTTGGTGTGCACCTGGAAGGAGGGGTCCTCCTCCGCGAGACGCTGGATGGCGACACCCAGCTTCTCCTGGTCACCCTTGGACTTGGGCTCGATGGCGACCTCGATGACCGGCGCCGGGAAGTCCATGGACTCCAGGATCACCGGGTTCTTCTCGTCGCTCAGCGTCTCGCCGGTCGTGGTCTGCTTCAGACCCATGACGGCGACGATGTCGCCGGCGCCCACCGACTCGATCTCCTCACGCTTGTTCGCGTGCATGCGGTAGATCTTGCCGATGCGCTCCTTCTTGCCCTTCACCGAGTTCAGCACGGCGGTGCCGGACACCAGGCGGCCGGAGTACACGCGGACGAAGGTGAGCTTACCGAGGTGCGGGTCGCTCATGATCTTGAACGCGAGGGCCGACAGCGGCTCCTCGTCGGACGGCTTGCGCTTGACGACCGTCTCGGCGTCCTTGACGTCGTGGCCCTCGATGGCCTCGATGTCGACGGGGGACGGCAGGTAGCGCACGACCGCGTCGAGCAGGGGCTGGACGCCCTTGTTCTTGAACGCGGTACCGCAGAACACCGGGGTGACCGTGGTGCCGGAGCTCTTGCCGGAGGCGATGGTGATACGACGGATCGCGGCGTACAGCTGCTCCACGGAAGGCTCCTGGCCCTCCAGGTACAGCTCCATGATCTCTTCGTCGTTCTCCGCGACGGCCTCGACGAGCTTGTTGCGGTACTCCTCGGCGGCCTCGGCGTGGGTGTCCGGGATGTCGACGGTGTCGTACATCTCGCCCTTGGTGGCCTCGGCGGACCACACAAAGGCCTTCATGGTCACCAGGTCGACGACGCCCTTGAAGTCCGCCTCGGCACCGATCGGCAGCTGCATGACCAGCGGCTGCGCACCCAGGCGCTCCGAGATCATGTCGACGCAGCGGTGGAACTCGGCGCCGGTCCGGTCGAGCTTGTTGACGAAGCAGATGCGCGGCACGCCGTAGCGGTCGGCCTGACGCCACACGGTCTCGGACTGCGGCTCCACACCGGCGACACCGTCGAACACGGTGACGGCACCGTCGAGGACGCGGAGCGAACGCTCCACCTCGACCGTGAAGTCCACGTGACCCGGGGTGTCGATGATGTTGATGGTGTGGTCGACGTCCTCGAGCGGCCAGTGGCAGGTCGTCGCGGCGGACGTGATGGTGATGCCGCGCTCCTGCTCCTGCTCCATCCAGTCCATCGTGGCAGCGCCGTCGTGGACCTCACCGATCTTGTAGGAAACACCGGTGTAGAAGAGGATGCGCTCGGTGGTGGTCGTCTTGCCCGCGTCGATGTGGGCCATGATCCCGATGTTGCGGACCTTGGCCAGGTCAAGCGAAGTGGTAGCCATAAGGCTTCAGTCTTCTCTCGGTCTCGATGGGGGTTGCGACTACCAGCGGTAGTGCGCGAAGGCCTTGTTGGACTCGGCCATCTTGTGCGTGTCCTCGCGCTTCTTGACCGAGGCGCCGAGGCCGTTCGAGGCGTCCAGCAGCTCGTTCATCAGGCGCTCGGTCATGGTCTTCTCGCGGCGGGCGCGGGAGTAGCCGACCAGCCAGCGCAGGGCGAGGGTGGAGGCGCGGCCCGGCTTGACCTCGATCGGCACCTGGTAGGTGGCACCACCGACGCGGCGGGACTTGACCTCGAGAGCGGGCTTCACGTTCTCGAGGGCGCGCTTCAGCGTGATGACCGGGTCCTGCCCGGTCTTCTCGCGGAGACCCTCCATGGCGCCGTAGACAATGCGCTCGGCGGTGGAGCGCTTGCCGTTGAGGAGGATCTTGTTGATCAGCGAGGTCACCAGAGGAGAACCGTAAACCGGGTCGATGATGACCGGGCGCTTCGGGGCGGGGCCCTTACGAGGCATTCTTACTTCTCCTTCTTGGCGCCGTAGCGGCTGCGGGCCTGCTTGCGGTTCTTGACAGCCTGCGTGTCAAGCGAACCGCGGATGATCTTGTAGCGAACACCCGGCAGGTCCTTCACACGGCCACCACGCACGAGCACGATGGAGTGCTCCTGCAGGTTGTGTCCCTCACCCGGAATGTAAGCAGTGACCTCGATACCGCTGGTCAGACGCACACGCGCGACCTTACGCAGGGCCGAGTTCGGCTTCTTCGGGGTGGTCGTGAACACACGCGTGCAGACGCCGCGGCGCTGAGGGGAACCCTCGAGGGCGGGCGTCTTGTTCTTCTCGACCTTGTCCTGCCGGCCCTTGCGGACCAGCTGCTGGATCGTAGGCACTACTTCTCCGGTTTCTGTGTGCCGTGTAGTGAAGCTAACCTGGAACTTTGCCGACCCACGCGGTCGGGTGTGTCGAATCTTGCGGACTCCCGCCGGACGGCGGAGAGGAACGCAGATCGCGGTGGCCCGTCATCGACTCCGTTCGTGCGGCTGAAGACACGCACAGGAGCCCAGGCACACCCCAGGCACAAGGTCTGAGCGTACCTATCGCACGGACTCCGGTCAAAACAAATGCCACGCCACGAACCGGCCGGGGAACAGCACCCCAGCCGACGGCCGCACGAGGGGAAGGCGCCCCGAGAAGCCGGGGAACCGGCCGCCCCGTCACGGCGCGATATGCCGGGACCCGGCAACGAACCTCCGCCGAAACGGCGTTCCCGCCCCCTGCCGCCCTCATCACGCCGCCCGGACAATGAAATCACCGCTTTTCGACTTACGGGGGTACGTCATGGCGCAGGAGCAGCGGCACACCTTCCGGCACCTCGCAACCGACGCCGTCGAGACCGACGTCCGGCTGGCCGTCATCGAGTACGGCGACATCCTGGCCGAATACGCCACTGCGGCGACCGCGCCGAACGCGTCCGCGTCGGTCGTCGACGACTACGCGACGGCCGTGGACGTGCTGGCCCTGGCCCGCCGTGTTCCCGCCGAGGACGTCCCGCCCCTCCTGGCCGTGGGCGCCCGCGCCCTGCGCAGGGTCCACCTCGGACTCTCCCGCTGACCGGCCTGCTCCGGGGCACGCCCGCTGGGCGCAGGCCCGCACCGCCGGGGCGAACGCCCTCCGACGAACAGGATGCGGATGTCCAGGACACGGCTTGTCACCGCCGCGCTCGCCCTGCCGGTCGGGGCGGGAGCCGCCGCCCTTCCGCTCGGGGCGGTGCTGGCCTTCACCGGACAGGGCGGGCGGGGGCTCGCCACGCTGGTGGTGGGGGGTCTCGTCTGCCTCCTCGGCGGGTTCGTCCTCACGGCGCTGGTCTCCCCGGGCGGGGGCAGGCCCGCGGCTGTGGCCGGCGCCTGCCTGGGCGCGGCCTCGGCGGTCGCCTGGGGACTGCTCTGTGTGGGTGACACCGTCACCCAGGAATGGGCCGTGCCCCAGGACCGCGTCGCCGGGAGCTCCGCCCTCGGCAGCTGGCAGGACGGCGAGGTCGTCGTGCGCGTCCGCCCCGAGGAGGTCACCGCGTACCGGCTGGCCGACGGGACTCCTGCCTGGACCTGGCAGCCGCCGCGCCAGGACGTCGTCTGTGCCATGAGCCGCCGCACCGGCGCCCGCACCGGACTGCTGGGCCACGCCCCGGAGGGCGGGACCTGCGGGAGCGTCGCCGCCCTGGACCTGGCGACCGGCCACACCCGGTGGACCCAGCCGGTCACCGCCCCGGAGGGCCAGGTCCTTGAGGGCGTCCTGGAGCACCGCCTCCCCCGCCCCGGCCTCGTCACCGTCGCCGGTGACCTCGCCGTCCTGCCGCACGGCACCGGCTGGCGTGCCCACGGTCTGGCCGACGGCCGGGAACGCTGGACGGCCCCCGGTCACCCCGGCTGCCGCCCGGGCCTGGCCGACGGCTCCGCCACCACGGTCGTCACCGTCTCCGACTGCGGCCGGGACACCGCCCCGGTCCTGCGCGCCCTCGCCGCGGCGACCGGCGCGGAACGTCTCCGGGCCCGGCTGCCCGCCACCGGCTACCCGCGGCACGCCGCCGTCCTGGCCACCGCCCCGCTCACCGTCTGGATCCACGAACAGGAGCGGCGGGGCACCCACGCCGTCCTCGTGTACGACGCGGAGGGCGAGGTCACCACCACGATCCCGACCCTGGGCCAGGACCACGAGGTGGCGATCCTCCCCGGCGGGACGAGCCACGGGTTCCCGGCCTTCGCAGCCCGCCCGGTGCGTTCGGCGGCCGTCGTCGGTGACGTACTCGTCGCCTCGGGCGTGCGTGACGGCGACCGGCGCTGGACCTCCGGCAACAACGGGCGCCCGTACATCGACACCAGGGGCCGGCTCGTCGGGTACTCGCTCACCGACGGCCGCCACCTGTGGACCACCGAGCTGGACGACGAGGTGGAGGTGGTCACCGAGCACGACGGCCGGGTGTGGACGGCCGCGATGGACCGCCTGGCCCGGACAGCACCGCAAACGGGCGCTCTGGAGGAGGAGCTGACGACACCCGGCGTACAGACGTACGCACCGGCCGACCTGTGGATCGCGGGCGGCGGCCGGTACGTCGTCGTGCACGAGCAGACCGGCGACAGGCGGCCCGCCGTCCAGCTGCTCCGCTAGCGGATGCGGGAACGCCGAAGGGCGGCCACCCCCACGGGGTGGCCGCCCTTCGGTCGAACCTGCGCCTTACTGGTTGTACGGACCGTAGTCGTAGTCCTCCAGCGGCACGGCCTGACCCGACCCCGTCCCGAAGGGCGAGTAGTCGATGTCGTCGTACCCGACCGCCGAGTACATCGCGGCCTTCGCCTCCTCGGTCGGCTCGACCCGGATGTTGCGGTAGCGGGACAGACCCGTACCGGCCGGGATGAGCTTACCGATGATGACGTTCTCCTTGAGGCCGATCAGGGAGTCGGACTTGGCGTTGATCGCCGCGTCCGTCAGAACCCTGGTCGTCTCCTGGAAGGACGCCGCGGACAGCCACGACTCGGTCGCCAGCGAGGCCTTGGTGATACCCATCAGCTGCGGACGGCCGGAGGCCGGGTGGCCGCCTTCCTGGACCACACGACGGTTCTCGGTCTCGAACTTCGAGCGCTCCACCAGCTCGCCCGGCAGCAGCTCGGCGTCGCCGGACTCGATGATCGTCACGCGGCGCAGCATCTGCCGGATGATGATCTCGATGTGCTTGTCGTGGATCGACACACCCTGCGAGTTGTAGACCTTCTGCACCTCGCCCACCAGGTGGACCTGGACGGCCCGCTGGCCGAGGATGCGCAGCACGTCGTGCGGGTTCTCGGTACCCACGGTGAGCTTCTGGCCCACGGTGACGTGGTCGCCCTCGCCCACCAGGAGACGGGCGCGCTTCGAGATCGGGTAGGCCGTCTCGTCGCTGCCGTCGTCCGGGGTGATGACGATCTTCTTGGTCTTCTCGGTCTCCTCGATACGGACGCGGCCGGCCGCCTCCGCGATCGGGGCCATGCCCTTGGGGGCACGGGCCTCGAAGAGCTCGACGACACGCGGCAGACCCTGGGTGATGTCGTCACCGGCCACACCACCGGTGTGGAAGGTACGCATCGTCAGCTGGGTACCGGGCTCACCGATGGACTGGGCGGCGATGATGCCGACCGCCTCACCGATGTCGACCAGCTTGCCGGTGGCCAGGGAGCGGCCGTAGCACATGGCGCAGGTGCCGACGGCGGACTCACAGGTCAGGACCGAGCGGGTCTTGACCTCCTCCACACCGGCCGCGACCAGCTGCTCGATGAGCACGTCACCGAGGTCGACACCGGCCGGGGCCAGCACCTTGCCGTCGACGACGACGTCCTCCGCGAGGCAGCGCGCGTACACGCTGGTCTCGGCGTCGTCCTCCTTGCGCAGGACTCCGGCCTCGTCCTTGGACGCGATCCGCAGCCGCAGACCGCGCTCGGTGCCGCAGTCCTCCTCGCGGATGATGACGTCCTGGGAGACGTCGACCAGACGACGGGTGAGGTAACCCGAGTCGGCGGTACGCAGAGCGGTGTCGGCCAGACCCTTACGGGCACCGTGCGTGGAGATGAAGTACTCCAGCACGGACAGGCCCTCACGGAAGGACGACTTGATCGGACGCGGGATGGTCTCGTTCTTCGCGTTCGACACCAGACCACGCATACCCGCGATCTGGCGCATCTGCATCATGTTTCCTCGGGCGCCCGAGTCGACCATCATGAAGATCGGGTTCGTCTTCGGGAAGTTGTCGTTCATCGCCTCGGCGACCTCGTTGGTCGCCTTGGTCCAGATCGCGATGAGCTCCTGGGTGCGCTCGTCCTTGGTGATGAGACCGCGCTCGTACTGCTTCTGGACCTTCTCGTCCTGGGCCTCGTACCCGGCGACGATCGTCTTCTTCGCCTCGGGCACGACGACGTCCGAGATGGCGACGGTGACACCGGAGCGGGTGGCCCAGTGGTAACCGGCGGCCTTCAGGTTGTCGAGCGTGGCGGCGACGATCGTCTTGGGGTAGCGCTCCGCGAGGTCGTTGACGATCTCGGAGAGCTGCTTCTTGCCCACCTGGTAGTCGACGAACGGGTAGTCCTCGGGCAGCAGCTCGTTGAAGAGCGCCCGGCCGAGGGTGGTCCGCAGCCGGAAGCCGTCACCCTGCTGCCACTCGGGCTCGCCCTCCTCCGCGACCGGCGGAACGAAGCCGCGCGGCGGGACCGAACCGATCGGGAAGCGGATGTCGACCGGCGCCTGGAGCGACAGCTCCCGGGCGTCGAACGCCATGATCGCCTCAGCGGTGGAGGCGAAGGACCGCTCCACGCCCTTGACCTGCCGGCCCTCACCGTCGGTGGTGAGGAAGAACAGGCCGAGCACCATGTCCTGGGTCGGCATGGTGACCGGACGGCCGTCGGCCGGCTTGAGGATGTTGTTCGAGGACAGCATCAGGATGCGGGCCTCGGCCTGCGCCTCCGCGGAGAGCGGCAGGTGGACGGCCATCTGGTCACCGTCGAAGTCCGCGTTGAACGCGGTGCAGACGAGCGGGTGAATCTGGATGGCCTTGCCCTCGACCAGCTGCGGCTCGAAGGCCTGGATGCCGAGGCGGTGCAGCGTGGGCGCACGGTTCAGCAGAACCGGGTGCTCCGCGATGACCTCTTCCAGCACGTCGTACACGACCGTACGGCCGCGCTCGACCATGCGCTTGGCCGACTTGATGTTCTGCGCGTGGTTCAGGTCGACCAGGCGCTTCATCACGAACGGCTTGAACAGCTCGAGCGCCATGTACTTCGGCAGACCGCACTGGTGCAGCTTCAGCTGCGGGCCGACGACGATGACGGAACGGGCCGAGTAGTCGACTCGCTTACCGAGCAGGTTCTGACGGAAGCGGCCCTGCTTGCCCTTCAGCATGTCGCTGAGGGACTTCAGCGGACGGTTACCGGGGCCGGTGACCGGGCGGCCGCGGCGGCCGTTGTCGAACAGCGCGTCGACGGCCTCCTGCAGCATGCGCTTCTCGTTGTTGACGATGATCTCGGGCGCGCCGAGGTCGAGAAGCCGCTTCAGCCGGTTGTTGCGGTTGATGACACGGCGGTACAGGTCGTTCAGGTCGGAGGTCGCGAAGCGGCCACCGTCCAGCTGCACCATCGGCCGCAGGTCCGGCGGGATCACCGGGACGCAGTCGAGGACCATGCCCTTGGGGCTGTTGGAGGTCTGCAGGAAGGCGGAGACGACCTTCAGCCGCTTCAGGGCGCGGGTCTTCTTCTGGCCCTTGCCGGTGCGGATGATCTCGCGGAGCTTCTCGGCCTCCTCGTCGAGGTCGAAGGACTCCAGCCGCTTCTGCAGGGCGGCGGCGCCCATCGAGCCGTCGAAGTAGGTGCCGAACCGGTCGCGCAGCTCGCGGTAGAGCAGCTCGTCGCCCTCCAGGTCCTGGACCTTGAGGTTCTTGAAGCGGCTCCACACCTCGTCGAGGCGGTCGATCTCGCGCTGGGCGCGGTCGCGGAGCTGCTTCATCTCGCGCTCGGCGCCCTCACGGACCTTGCGGCGCACGTCGGCCTTGGCGCCCTCGGCCTCCAGCTCGGCCAGGTCGGTCTCGAGCTTCTTGGCGCGGGCCTCCAGGTCGGCGTCGCGGCGCTGCTCGATCTGCTGGCGCTCGACGGAGACGTGGGCCTCCAGCGACGGCAGGTCGCGCTGGCGGCGCTCCTCGTCGACGTACGTGATCATGTACGCCGCGAAGTAGATGACCTTCTCCAGGTCCTTCGGGGCGAGGTCCAGCAGGTATCCCAGGCGGGACGGGACGCCCTTGAAGTACCAGATGTGGGTGACGGGGGCGGCGAGCTCGATGTGGCCCATCCGCTCACGGCGCACCTTGGCACGGGTGACCTCGACGCCACACCGCTCACAGATGATGCCCTTGAAGCGGACACGCTTGTACTTGCCGCAGTAGCACTCCCAGTCCCGGGTGGGGCCGAAGATCTTCTCGCAGAAGAGGCCGTCCTTCTCGGGCTTCAGGGTGCGGTAGTTGATGGTCTCCGGCTTCTTGACCTCGCCGTGGGACCACTGCCGGATGTCGTCCGCGGTGGCCAGGCCGATCCGCAGCTCGTCGAAGAAGTTGACGTCGAGCACTATGCGTCAATCCCTCTCAGGGTTGTGTCAATCAATGGTCTGTACGGGTCGCTGGGCGGGGCCGGCCGGATGGGGGCCATCCGGCCGGCCGGACCCGTCAGACCTCTTCGACGCTGCTCGGCTCGCGCCGGGACAGGTCGATGCCGAGCTCCTCCGCGGCGCGGAAGACGTCCTCGTCGGTGTCGCGCATCTCGATGGACATGCCGTCCGAGGACAGCACCTCCACGTTGAGGCACAGGGACTGCATCTCCTTGATGAGCACCTTGAAGGACTCCGGGATGCCGGGCTCGGGGATGTTCTCGCCCTTGACGATGGCCTCGTAGACCTTCACACGGCCGGTGACATCGTCGGACTTGATGGTCAGCAGCTCCTGGAGGGCGTAGGCGGCGCCGTACGCCTCCAGCGCCCACACCTCCATCTCACCGAAGCGCTGCCCACCGAACTGAGCCTTACCACCCAGCGGCTGCTGGGTGATCATCGAGTACGGGCCGGTCGACCGGGCGTGCAGCTTGTCGTCGACCAGGTGGTGCAGCTTGAGGATGTACATGTACCCGACGGAGATCGGGTCCGGGAACGGCTCGCCGGAGCGGCCGTCGAACAGACGCGCCTTGCCGGACGGCAGCATCATGCGGTCGCCGTCGCGGTTCGGGATGGTGTGCTCCAGCAGACCGGCCAGCTCGTCCTCGCGGGCGCCGTCGAAGACGGGGGTCGCGACGTTGGTGCCCGGCTCGACGCGGTCGGCGCCGATGCTCTGGAGCCGCTCGGCCCACTGCTCGGCGAGGCCGGAGACGTCCCAGCCCTGGCTGGCGAGCCAGCCGAGGTGGATCTCCAGGACCTGTCCCGGGTTCATTCGGGACGGCACACCGAGCGGGTTGAGGATGATGTCGACCGGGGTGCCGTCCTCCAGGAACGGCATGTCCTCGATCGGCAGGATCTTGGAGATGACACCCTTGTTGCCGTGACGGCCGGCGAGCTTGTCACCGTCGGTGATCTTGCGCTTCTGCGCCACGTAGACGCGGACCAGCTGGTTCACGCCCGGGGGAAGCTCGTCGCCCTCCTCGCGGTCGAAGACGCGCACACCGATGACCTTGCCGGTCTCGCCGTGCGGCACCTTCAGCGAGGTGTCGCGGACCTCACGGGCCTTCTCACCGAAGATCGCGCGGAGCAGGCGCTCCTCGGGGGTCAGCTCGGTCTCACCCTTCGGGGTGACCTTGCCGACGAGGATGTCACCGGCGACGACCTCGGCACCGATACGGATGATGCCGCGCTCGTCGAGGTCGGCCAGGACCTCTTCGGAGACGTTCGGGATGTCCCGGGTGATCTCCTCGGGGCCCAGCTTGGTGTCACGGGCGTCGACCTCGTGCTCCTCGATGTGGATCGAGGAGAGGACGTCGTCCTGGACGAGGCGCTGCGACAGGATGATCGCGTCCTCGTAGTTGTAGCCCTCCCACGGCATGAAGGCCACGAGCAGGTTCTTGCCCAGCGCCATCTCGCCGTTCTCGGTGGCCGGGCCGTCCGCGAGGACCTGGCCCTCGATGACCCGGTCGCCCTCGGCGACGACGACCTTCTGGTTGACCGAGGTGCCCTGGTTGGAGCGGGCGAACTTGGCCAGCCGGTAGGTGATGTAGGTGCCGTCGTCGTTGGTGACGGTGATGTAGTCCGCGGACAGCTCCTGGACCACACCGTCCTTCTCGGCCTTGACGACGTCGCCGGCGTCGACGGCGGAGCGGTACTCCATGCCGGTGCCGACGAGCGGGGACTCGGACTTAATCAGCGGCACGGCCTGGCGCATCATGTTCGCGCCCATGAGGGCACGGTTGGCGTCGTCGTGCTCGAGGAACGGGATCATGGCGGTCGCGACCGACACCATCTGGCGCGGCGAGACGTCCATGTAGTCGACGTCCTCGGGGCTGAGGTAGTCGACCTCGCCGCCGCGGCGGCGGACCAGCACGCGCGGCTCGGCGAACCGCAGGTTCTCGGTCAGCGGCGCGTTGGCCTGGGCGATGACGAAGCGGTCCTCCTCGTCGGCGGTCAGGTAGTCCACCTCGTCGGTGACCTGGCCGTCGACGACCTTGCGGTACGGCGTCTCGACGAAGCCGAACGCGTTGACGCGGCCGTACGAGGCGAGCGAACCGATCAGACCGATGTTCGGGCCTTCGGGGGTCTCGATCGGGCACATGCGTCCGTAGTGGGACGGGTGCACGTCTCGGACCTCGAAGCCGGCCCGCTCACGGGACAGACCACCCGGACCGAGCGCGGACAGACGACGCTTGTGCGTCAGCCCGGACAGCGGGTTGTTCTGGTCCATGAACTGGGACAGCTGGCTGGTGCCGAAGAACTCCTTGATGGAGGCGACGACCGGCCGGATGTTGATCAGGGTCTGCGGCGTGATCGCCTCGACGTCCTGAGTGGTCATGCGCTCGCGCACGACGCGCTCCATCCGGGCCAGACCCGTGCGGACCTGGTTCTGGATGAGCTCGCCCACGTTGCGCAGACGGCGGTTGCCGAAGTGGTCGATGTCGTCGGTCTCGACGACGATCGTGGAGCCGGCGGCTCCGACCGTCTCGGTCTCCCCGGCGTGCAGCTGCACCAGGTACTTGATCGTCGCGATGATGTCGTCGACGGTCAGCACACCGGCGTCGAGCGGCTCGTCGGCGCCGAGCTTCTTGTTCAGCTTGTAGCGGCCGACCTTGGCCAGGTCGTAGCGCTTGGGGTTGAAGTAGAGGTTCTCCAGCAGCGTCTGGGCGGCCTCACGCGTGGGGGGCTCGCCCGGACGGAGCTTGCGGTAGATGTCGAGCAGCGCGTCGTCCTGGCCCTGGGTGTGGTCCTTCTCCAGGGTGGCGCGCATGGACTCGTACTCACCGAACTCCTGCAGGATCTGCTCGGTGGTCCAGCCGAGCGCCTTGAGGAGGACGGTCACGGACTGCTTGCGCTTGCGGTCGATGCGGACACCGACCATGTCGCGCTTGTCGATCTCCATCTCCAGCCAGGCACCCCGGGACGGGATGATCTTGGCGGAGTAGATGTCCTTGTCGGACGTCTTGTCGATCGACGAGTCGAAGTAGACACCCGGCGAGCGGACGAGCTGCGACACCACGACACGCTCGGTGCCGTTGATGACGAACGTGCCCTTGTTCGTCATGAGCGGGAAGTCGCCCATGAAGACCGTCTGGGACTTGATCTCGCCGGTCTCGTTGTTGGTGAACTCGGCCGTGACGAAGAGCGGCGCGGCGTACGTGAAGTCGCGCTCCTTGCACTCGTCGATCGAGTTCTTGGGGGGCTCGAAGCGGTGGTCGCGGAAAGTCAGCGACATCGACCCGGAGAAGTCCTCGATCGGCGAGATCTCCTCGAAGATCTCTTCCAGACCGGACTTGGTGGGAACGTCCTGTCCGTTCTCCAGAGCCGCCTCGACACGAGCCTTCCACGCGGCGTTGCCGAGCAGCCAGTCAAAGCTCTCGGTCTGCAGCGCGAGCAGGTTCGGAACCTCGAGGGGCTCCTTGATCTTTGCAAAGGAGATGCGCAGCGGAGCAGTGCTTGCGCCGGTGTTCGTATTCGCGGTCGAGGCGTTGCGCGAGGCGGCCAAGAGGGGGTCCTTCCGAGGGCTCGGACTCACTACGCGCGTACCGGTTCCCAGCCGGGCCCAGCGACACGGAATGTTCCTGACGGAGCCAAAGGGCCAGGTCAGGGCACTCGGTCAACTGTGCTCTTGCGAGGGGATGCCCCTGGTGACGGGCAGGGAGCAGCTAACAGGCAGCGCAAAGGGTCAGTGTAGCCACTTGGCCCACTGATGTCCAGGGCGAGTAGATCGCGACCCTCGTTGTTCTCAACTTCGCGCACCTCGCGCCGTCCAGCGCACATCGATACTGCCCGTTCGGTCAACGATCCATGCCTCGGATCCTGGATCGTGTGCCGACGCGTCCTGAGAATTGCGCGCTGCGTGCGGTTCGTCAAGGCCCCCGGCTCCCGCGGGGCGCACGGCGAAGATCACCATACTCTCCCAGAGCCCCAGTGCAACCCGGCCGCCACACAACGACGGAAGGGCGACCACCCGGATGGGTGATCGCCCTTCGTCACGCCCGCCAAGGGGCGTCAGTACGAGTCAGAGGACCCGTGAGAGGTCACTTGACCTCGACGGAGGCACCGGCGCCCTTGAGGGCCTCGGCGGCCTTGTCAGCGGCCTCCTTGTTGACCTTCTCCAGGACCGGCTTCGGGGTGCCGTCGACCAGGTCCTTGGCCTCCTTCAGGCCGAGGGAGGTCAGCTCGCGGACGACCTTGATGACCTGGATCTTCTTGTCGCCGGCGCCGGTGAGGACGACGTCGAACTCGTCCTTCTCCTCGACGGCCTCGGCGGCAGCGCCACCGGCGGCACCGCCGGCGACCATGACCGGCGCGGCGGCGGCGGCGGTGACGTCGAACTTCTCCTCGAAGGCGGAGACGAACTCGGAGAGCTCGATGAGGGTCATCTCCTCGAACTGCGCGAGCAGCTCGTCCTGGGTGAGCTTCGCCATGATGGCGGTCCTTCCACTCATTCGGCTGGTGCCGGGATGTACATGTGTGGCGGGCGTACGTTTGGCCCGCTGCGACCGTCGCCTAGGTCAGGCGGCGATCAATGTGCGAGCCGAATTACTCGGCACCGCCCTGCTCGGCCTGCTTGGCGCGAAGAGCGTCCACGGTGCGGACGAGCTTCGACGGGAGCGCCTGGAAGACGGAAGCAGCCTGGGACTGCTTCCCCTTGAAGGCACCCGCCAGCTTGCTGAGCAGAACCTCGCGGGACTCGAGGTCCGCAAGCTTCTTGATCTCGTCGGCGGACAGCACCTTGCCTTCAAGGACACCGCCCTTGATGACGAGTGCGGGGTTGTCCTTGGCGAAGTCACGAAGACCCTTCGCCGCCTCGACCGGGTCACCGGTCACGAAGGCGACAGCCGTGGAGCCCGCGAGGTGCTCGTCCAGCTCGATCCCGGCCTCCTTGGCCGCGATCTTGGTCAGCGTGTTCTTCACCACGGCGTACTGAGCGTTCTCGCCGAGAGAACGGCGCAGGTTCTTGAGCTGCGCCACGCTCAGTCCGGTGTAAGAGGTCACCACAGCTGCGTTGGAGTCACGGAGCTTCTGCGTGATCTCCTCAACAGCTGCGACCTTGTCGGACGTCGCCATGAGCCTCGGCCTCCTTCCGGGTGATTCGGACCGCGGGGGATCGCATGAAGGAGGGACTGGGCAAAACGAAACGCCCCGGCGCAGGCGCACAGGGCGTGACTCGACCAGAACGCGAAAACGTCCCAGGAGAAACTTCCATGAACACCTGCGCGGGCCGTCCGCAGCTAGCGGATCCTTCGGCGGCCACGCCCGAAACGGGCACAGCAGCGACCAGCGGTCTTTGGCTTCCGTGGAAGCGTACGGGACGGGTCGCGCATCAGGCAAATCGATCCCGGACCGGCCCAGGGGCCGCACAGCACCCGCGGCGCCCCGGTGGCACCCGGCGGCCTCACCGGACAACGAGAACCGGCTCCCACGCCTCCTCAGAGGCGTGGGAGCCGGTGTCCGACCAGACGGAGCCTCAGGCTCAGACCGCGGCCGGGTCCTCCTCGACGAGGAGGTTACGGGTGCGGTTCGAGTCCAGCGGGATGCCGGGGCCCATGGTGGTGGTCAGGGTCGCCTTCTTGATGTAGCGGCCCTTCGCGGCGGACGGCTTCAGACGGAGGATCTCCTCCAGGGCCGCGCCGTAGTTCTCCACCAGCTTGGCCTCGTCGAAGGAGACCTTGCCGATGATGAAGTGCAGGTTCGCGTGCTTGTCGACACGGAACTCGATCTTGCCGCCCTTGATGTCCGTGACGGCCTTGGCGACGTCCATGGTGACGGTGCCGGTCTTCGGGTTCGGCATCAGACCACGCGGGCCGAGGACACGGCCGAGGCGGCCGACCTTGCCCATGAGGTCCGGGGTGGCGACGACGGCGTCGAAGTCCAGACGGCCCTTCGAGACCTCGTCGATCAGCTCGTCGGAGCCGACGATGTCGGCGCCGGCGGCCTCCGCGGCCGCAGCACGGTCACCGGTCGCGAAGACCAGGACCCGGGCGGTCTTGCCGGTGCCGTGCGGAAGGTTCACGGTGCCGCGGACCATCTGGTCGGCCTTGCGCGGGTCGACACCCAGGCGGAAGGCGACCTCGACGGTGCCGTCGAACTTGCTGCTGGCGGTCTCCTTGGCGAGCCGGACGGCCTCGAGGGGAGCGTAGTTGCGCTCCCGGTCGATCTTGGCGTCCGCGGCCCGCAGAGCCTTGCTGCGCTTCACTGCTTCTCCTGTGCTTTCAGGTATGGAGTCGTGGTCCGGACCAGCGCCTGGTCCTGCCACTGAGCTGTGCTCGATCTGCGGCTACCGCCGCGTGACTCAGGGAGCTGGTCAGCCCTCGACGGTGATGCCCATGGAACGAGCGGTACCGAGGATGATCTGCTCCGCGGCCTCGACGTCGTTCGCGTTCAGGTCGGGCATCTTGGTCGTGGCGATCTCGCGGACCTGAGCCGGCGTGATCTTGCCGACCTTGGTCTTGTGCGGCTCGCTGGAGCCCTTCTGCACACCGGCGGCCTTGAGGATCATCTTGGCGGCCGGCGGGGTCTTCGTGATGAAGGTGAAGGAACGGTCCTCGTAGACCGTGATCTCCACCGGGACGACCCAGCCACGCTGCGACTCGGTCGCGGCGTTGTAGGCCTTGCAGAACTCCATGATGTTGACGCCGTGCTGACCCAGCGCCGGGCCGACAGGCGGGGCCGGGTTGGCGGCGCCGGCCTGGATCTGGAGCTTGATCAGCCCCGTGACCTTCTTCTTCTTGGGAGGCATTGCTCTCTCCGGGTCCTAGTGAGAGTTTTCCGCTTCCACCCGCATCATCCGGATGGAGGCATACCGCACAACGATAACGGGTATCGGTGTACGTCCAAAAACCGAGCAGGTCAGAGGCGGGATAACCCCAGCCTCTGACCTGTCCGGAAGTACGCGGGCGAGCGCGCCGTCTACCAGCTTCAGTTCTTCTGAATCTGGTCGAAGCTCAGCTCGACCGGGGTCTCGCGGCCGAAGATCTCGACAAGGCCCTTGACCTTCTTCGAGTCGGCGTTGATCTCGTTGATGGTGGCCTGCAGGGTGGCGAACGGACCGTCGGTGACGGTGACCGAGTCGCCCACCTCGAAGTCCAGGACCTGGACCTCGACCTTGCGGGCGGGCGCCGGCTTGCCCTCGGCCTCTGCGGCCTCGCGGGCGGCCTTCTCCTCCGCCTCCGGGGCGAGCATCTTGACGATCTCGTCCAGGGTCAGCGGGTAGGGGTCGTAGGCGTTGCCGACGAAGCCGGTGACACCGGGGGTGTTGCGCACGACGCCCCAGGACTCGTTCGTCAGGTCCATGCGGACCAGCACGTAGCCGGGCAGCTTGTTCTGCTTGACGTTCTTGCGCTCGCCGCCCTTGATCTGGACGATCTCTTCCTCGGGCACCTCGGCCTGGTAGATGAAGTCCTCGACGTTCAGCGAGACGGCACGCTGCTCCAGGTTCGCCTTCACGCGCTTCTCGTAGCCCGCGTAGGTGTGGATGACGTACCACTCGCCCGGCAGGGTGCGCAGCTCCTCGCGGAGCGCGGCGACGGGGTCGACGGGAGCCTCGGGCTCGGCCTCGGCGGCCTCCTCCTCGGCTTCCTCCTCCCCTGCACCCTCCACGACGGCCTCGACGCCCTCGGCGTCCTCGACGTGAAGCGCGGCTTCCTCGGCCGTCTCGTCGACAGCGGCGTCCGCAGCTTCCGCCTGGTCCTCGTCGGCCGCCTTGACGATGTCGAGCTCGTCCTTGGCGGACTCGTTCAGGTTCGGGTCAGACACGGTGGCTGCTTCTTCCTGGATACAGATGGGGTGGAACATGCGAAAAGGGGCGCCGGTGGGCGCCCTCCGCGGGAATCAGCCGAAGACGTACTTGACTGCTTCCGTGAAGCCGAAGTCGATCACGGTGACCATACTGATCATGATGACCACGAAGATGATCACGACAGTCGTGTACGTGGTGAGCTGATGGCGAGTCGGCCAGACGACCTTGCGCAGCTCGGCGACGATCTGGCGGTAGAAGAGCGCGAGACGGCCCAGCGGGCCCTTCTTGGCGCGCTTGCCGCCCTTGCGGGTCTTCTTCTTCGACTCGGGTGCTTCGTCCTCAGCATCAGGCATGTCGATGGAGCCTACGGCGTCCGTCACGTCTCTCACCTGATTCCGGGTCGGCCGTGCCGCGCCCGGGTGGAGCCGCACGGCGGTGCAAAGAAGTACATACCTGCGCACACATCCTGGCGGTGTGTGTAGCAGGGCCGGAGGGACTTGAACCCCCAACCGCTGGTTTTGGAGACCAGTGCTCTACCAATTGAGCTACGACCCTTTGTGGTTCTCCCCCAACTTACAGCATCCGCGGGAGTGCTCCGTGAGTACTCGTGCGGCGTGGTCGGTGAAGGCCAACGAGCAGAGAGTGTACGTGGTCATGGCCCCCACGTCGAACAGAATGCCCGCGAGCCCCGCGCCGGGACCCGGTCGTGCCCATGGGCGGCGCACCGGACAGGCGGCCCGCTCGGACGGGTGGCCCCACACGGCCGGGGTCCGGTCTGCAAGCATGGCACCCATGAGCGCTGCAACTCCGTCCTCACCCACCGAGCGCCGGGTCTCCACCCGAATCGGCGCCATCTCCGAGTCCGCGACTCTCGCGGTGGACGCCAAGGCCAAGGCCCTCAAGGCCGCCGGCCGCCCCGTGATCGGCTTCGGCGCGGGCGAGCCCGACTTCCCGACCCCCGACTACATCGTCGAGGCGGCCGTCGAGGCCTGCCGCAACCCGAAGTACCACCGCTACACGCCCGCCGGCGGCCTGCCGGAGCTGAAGCAGGCGATCGCCGCCAAGACGCTCCGCGACTCCGGCTACGAGGTGGACCCGTCCCAGATCCTCGTGACCAACGGCGGCAAGCAGGCCATCTACGAGGCGTTCGCCGCGATCCTCGACCCGGGCGACGAGGTCATCGTCCCGGCCCCGTACTGGACCACGTACCCCGAGTCGATCCGCCTCGCGGGCGGTGTCCCGGTGGAGGTCGTGGCCGACGAGACGACCGGCTACCGGGTGTCCGTCGAGCAGCTGGAGGCGGCCCGCACGGAGCGTACGAAGGTCGTGCTCTTCGTCTCCCCGTCCAACCCCACCGGCGCGGTGTACTCCCGCGAGGACGCCGAGGCGATCGGCCGCTGGGCCGCGGACCACGGCCTGTGGGTGCTGACGGACGAGATCTACGAGCACCTGGTGTACGGCGACGCGGTCTTCACCTCGCTCCCGGCGCTGGTCCCCGAGCTGCGGGACAAGTGCATCGTGGTGAACGGCGTGGCGAAGACGTACGCGATGACGGGCTGGCGGGTGGGCTGGATCGTCGGCCCGAAGGACATCGTGAAGGCCGCGACGAACCTCCAGTCGCACGCCACCTCGAACGTCTCCAACGTGGCCCAGATCGCCGCTCTCGCGGCGGTCTCGGGTGACCTGGACGCGGTCGCGAAGATGCGCGAGGCGTTCGACCGCCGCCGCCAGACGATCGTGCGGATGCTGAACGAGATCGACGGCGTGGTCTGCCCGACACCGGAGGGCGCGTTCTACGCCTACCCGTCCGTGAAGGGCCTGCTCGGCAAGGAGATCCGGGGCAGGCGCCCGCAGACCAGCGTCGAGCTGGCCGCGCTGATCCTGGAGGAGGTCGAGGTCGCGGTGGTGCCCGGTGAGGCGTTCGGCACCCCGGGCTATCTGCGGCTGTCGTACGCGCTGGGCGACGAGGACCTGGTCGAGGGCGTGAGCCGGATGCAGAAGCTGCTGGCGGAGGCGCGGGACTGACGCGGTTCCGGGACACCAGGGGGGCACCGGCTCACGTGAGTCGGTGCCTCTTCGCATGTTCGTTCCAGATCTCCCCGTTCGGAGAAAGGGGCTGCCGTCGGGCGGCCTCGTGCGGCAGGATCCCCGAATGGAGCACGTGCGCGATCTGAGACTTCTGCCGAAGGCCCATCTCCACCTGCACTTCACGGGTTCGATGCGTCCGGCCACCCTCCTGGAGCTGGCCGCCAAGTACGGCGTGCATCTGCCGGAGGCCCTGACCGGCGGGGAGCCGCCGCAGCTGCGGGCGACCGACGAGCGGGGCTGGTTCCGGTTCCAGCGCCTGTACGACATCGCCCGGTCGTGCCTGCGGGCCCCGGAGGACATCCGGAGGCTGGTGCGGGAGGCCGCCGAGGAGGACGTACGGGACGGCTCCGGCTGGCTGGAGATCCAGGTCGACCCGACCTCGTACGCGCCGAGGCTCGGCGGGCTGATCCCGGCGCTGGAGATCATCCTGGACGCGGTGGACACGGCCTCGCGGGAGACGGGCCTGGGAATCAGGGTCCTGGTGGCCGCGAACCGGATGAAGCACCCGCTGGACGCGCGGACGCTGGCACGGCTGGCGGTGCGGTACGCGGACCGGGGCGTGGTGGGCTTCGGCCTGTCGAACGACGAGCGGCGCGGGATGGCCCGCGACTTCGACCGGGCGTTCGCGATCGCGCGTGAGGGCGGGCTGCTGGCGGCGCCGCACGGCGGTGAGCTGACCGGGCCCGCGTCGGTGCGGGACTGCCTGGACGACCTGAAGGCGTCCCGCATCGGCCACGGGGTGCGGTCGGTCGAGGACCCGAGGCTGCTGCGCAGGCTGGCCGAGCGGGGCGTGACCTGCGAGGTGTGCCCGGCGTCGAACGTGGCGCTCGGGGTGTACGAGCAGCACGGTCACGTACCGCTGCGGACGCTGTTCGAGGCGGGCGTGCCGATGGCGCTCGGCGCGGACGACCCGCTGCTGTTCGGAGCGCGGCTCGCGGACCAGTACGAGATCGCCCGCACGCACCACGGCTTCACGGACGGGGAGCTGGCGGAGCTGGCCCGGCAGTCGGTCCGGGGCTCGGTGGCCCCGGAGGACGTGAAGCGGAAACTGCTGGACGGGATCGACGACTGGCTGGCGATGCCCCCGGCGGGCGGTTAGAGGCTGACGCCCACGGTCACCGGCTCGTTGACGAGCGTGACGCCGAAGGCGTCCCGTACGCCTGCGACGACCTCGCGGGCGAGGGCCAGCAGGTCCTCGGCGGTGGCGTCGCCGCGGTTGGTGAGAGCGAGCGTGTGCTTGGTGGAGATGCGCGCGGGTCCGGAGCCGTATCCCTTGGCGAATCCGGCCCTGTCGATGAGCCAGGCGGCGGAGGTCTTGGTCATGCCGTCCCCGGCGGGGTAGGCGGGCGGGGTGACGTCGGGCCCGAGCCGGTCCCGCACACGCCCCAGGAACTCCTCGTACGCGCTGTCGGTGAGGATCGGGTTGGTGAAGAAGGACCCGGCGGACCAGGTGTCGTGGTCGTCGGGGTCGAGGACCATGCCCTTGCCCGCGCGCAGGCCGAGGACGGTCTCACGGGCGGTGGCGAGCGGGACGCGGTCACCGGCCTCGACGCCGAGCACGCGGGCGGTCTCCGGGTACCGGACGGGCGCGCTCATGCCCTGGGCGTCCTCCAGCTCGAAGCGGACGCGCAGCACGACGTACCGCTCGGGCTCGGCCTTGAACCGGCTGTGCCGGTAGCCGAATCCGCAGTCTGCGTTGGCGAGGGTGACGACGCTCTCGGCGCGGCGGTCGTAGGCGACGACCTCGGTGATGGTGGAGGAGACCTCCTGGCCGTACGCCCCCACGTTCTGGATCGGGGTCGCCCCGGCCGAGCCGGGGATGCCGGCCAGGCACTCGATTCCGGCGAGCCCGGCCTCGACGGTACGGGCGACCGCGTCGGTCCAGACCTCGCCCGCGGCCAGCTCCAGGCGGGTGCCGTCGAGGGTGAGACCGCGGGTGGCGATGCGCAGGGCCGTGCCGTCGAAGCCCTTGTCCCCGATGACCAGGTTGGACCCGCCGCCGATGACCAGAAGCGGTGCCCCCGCCGCGTCGGCCTCGCGGACGGCGGCGACGACCTCGTCGTCCGTGGCGGCGGTGAGCAGCCGGTTGGCGGGCCCCCCGAGCCGGAAGGTGGTCAGCGGGGCGAGGGGAGCATCGTGAAGTTCCTGCACGCGTGCAAGCCTAAGGGGCGCGGGCCCGCACGCGTGCACGCCCTCGGGGCGGCCGCGGTCAGGCGAGCTGGACCACCGCGCGGGACATGCCCAGCACCTTCTGGCCGCCGCTCATGGCCGTCAGGTCGACGCGTACCCGCTTGTCGTCGAGCTTCGCCGCGACCTTGCCGCTGACCTCGATCACCGCTCCCTCGTCGTCGTTCGGCACGACGACCGGCTTGGTGAACCGCACGCCGTACTCGACGACCGCGCCGGGGTCGCCCACCCAGTCCGTGACGACCCGGATCGCCTCGGCCATGGTGAACATGCCGTGCGCGATGACGTCCGGCAGCCCGACCTCCCGCGCGAACTTCTCGTTCCAGTGGATCGGGTTGAAGTCGCCGGAGGCGCCCGCGTACTGCACGAGCGTGGCGCGCGTCACGGGGAAGCTCCGCGCCGGGAGTTCCGTACCGACCTCGACCTCGTCGAATGCGATCTTCGCGGTCATGATCTGTCTCACGCCTCCTCTGCCGCGCGCGCGACGAGCTTGGTCCACGCGGTCACGACATGCTCGCCCGCCTCGTCGTGCACCTCACCGCGGATGTCGAGGATGTCGTTCCCGGCGAGGGACTTGATCGCCTCGATCGTCGAGGTGACGGCGAGCCGGTCCCCGGCCCGTACGGGACGGCTGTACGCGAACTTCTGGTCGCCGTGCACGACGCGGCTGTAGTCCAGCCCGAGCTGCGGGTCCTGGACGACCTGGCCGGCGGCCTTGAAGGTGATGGCGAACACGAAGGTGGGCGGGGCGATCACATCGGCATGGCCGAGGGCCTGTGCGGCCTCCCTGTCGACGAAGGCGGGATTCGAGTCCCCGACGGCCTCCGCGAACTCGCGGATCTTCTCCCGCCCCACCTCGTACGGGGCGGTGGGCGGGTAGGTCCGCCCCACGAAGGACTGGTCGAGCGCCATGGACGCGTACCTCCTGCGGTCTTGCTCGGTGAGCCGTACTCGGTGATCTGCGGGGAAACGACACGAGGCCGCCCCCGGTGGGGACGGCCTCGTGTGCGAGCCTGATTCAGCGCGTTTCGCGGTGCGCGGTGTGCGCGTTGCAGCGCGGGCAGTGCTTCTTCATCTCAAGACGGTCCGGGTTGTTGCGCCGGTTCTTCTTGGTGATGTAGTTCCGCTCCTTGCACTCCACGCAGGCCAGCGTGATCTTCGGGCGGACGTCGGTGGCAGCCACGTGAGTGCTCCTTGACGGACGGATGGACGGATGGAACGCAGAAAAGAGTAGCCGATCGAAGGACCGACCCCACAATCGGCTACTGAAAGTAGCGGTGACCGGACTTGAACCGGTGACACAGCGATTATGAGCCGCTTGCTCTACCGACTGAGCTACACCGCTTTGATGCCACGGATCACCTCACCGGAAGGTGAGGATCACCCAACACCAGAGCCCCAAAACGGAATCGAACCGTTGACCTTCTCCTTACCATGGAGACGCTCTGCCGACTGAGCTATTGGGGCGAGCGATGAAGACATTACACGGTCGGCGCCGGTTCACCCAAATCCGATTCCCGCCCGGCCCCGGCCCGATCCAGGTCCCGGCCCCGGCCCGGATCCCGGCCTCCCCCGGACGCCCGAGCCGGTACGACTATTGCGTTCCTCCTCGAAGCCCGGCCTGGCGGCGCCTAGGCTCGCCTCACGCTCCGCGATCTTCCCCCCTTCCCGCGAGGAGCCCCATGTCCTCCGACAGCCAGCAGCCTCGGCGGCCCGAGGGCGCCACCACCGACACGACCGCGCTGCTGCTGTGCGGCGCCCGGCTCGTGGACGGCCGCACCGTCGACGTGAGACTCAAGGGCGCCCGTATCGAGGCGGTCGGAACGCCCGGCAGCCTCGACGCGCGGGGCACGCGGGTGGACCTGGCCGGCTACCTGCTGCTCCCCGCCCCCGCCGAGCCGCACGCCCACCCGGACACGGCACTCAGCGCCGAGCCGCCGGGACCCGTGTCCTACGCGCCGGAGGACGTCCAGCGCCGCGCGACCGAGGCGGCGCTGCTCCAGCTCGGGCACGGGGCGACGGCGCTGCGCGCCCATGTGCGGATCGGGGACGTGCAGGGGCTGGCGTCGCTGGAGGCGGTGCTCCAGGCGCGGCGGGCGCTGCGCGGGCTGACGGAGCTGACGGCGGTGGCGGTGCCGAGGCTGCTGACGGGGGTGGCGGGGGCGGACGGACTGGCGATGCTGCGGGACGCGGTGAAGATGGGCGCCGCGGTGGTGGGGGGCTGTCCGGACCTCGACCCGGATCCGGCGGGGTACGTGGAGGCGGTGCTGGAGGTGGCGGCCGAGCACGGGTGCCCGGTGGACCTGCACACGGACGGGGACGATCCGGCCCGGCTGGCGCGGCTGGCGGCGGTGGCGGGCGGGCAGCGGCAGGGGGTGGCGATCGGGCCGTGCGGGGCGCTGGGGCGGCTGCCCGGGGACGCCCGGAGCCGGGTGGCGGACCAGTTGGCGGCGGCGGACGTGACGGTGGTGTGCCTGCCGCAGGGCGGGTGCGGGGGGACGGAGGTGCGGGCGGTGGCGCCGGCGCGCCTGCTGCGGGCGGCCGGGGTGCGGCTGGCGGCGGGGAGCGGGGCGCTGCGGGACGTGGCGAACCCGGTGGGGCGGGGCGACCCGCTGGAGTCGGCGTACCTGCTGGCCTCGCAGGCCGGGCTGGCACCGGAGGAGGCGTACGGGGCGGTGGGCTCGGCGGCGCGGGAGGCGATGGGGCTGCCGGCGGTGCGGGTGGAGGCGGGGTTCCCGGCGGAGCTGCTGGCGGTGCGGGGGGAGGGGCTGCCGGGCGTGCTGTCCCTCGCGTACAGCAGGATCGTGATCCACCGGGGACGGGTGGTGGCGCGGACCAGCGCGGTGCGCGAGTACTGCGACTCGGCGGCGGCGCTCGAACTCCCCCGCCAGGCACGCCCGGACACGCGCCCGTGAGCGTTCTCGCGTGGCAGGCCGTACGGTCGTGAGCATGCGCATTGTCATCGCTGGAGGACACGGTCGGATCGCCCTGCGCCTGGAACGGCTGCTGGCGGCGGCCGGGCACGAGGTCGCGGGCGTCATCCGCAAGCCGGAGCAGGCGGACGACCTGCGGGAGGCGGGCGCGGAGCCGGTCGTGATGGACCTGGAGTCGGCGTCGGTGGAGATGGTGGCGGCGGTGCTCCAGGGCGCCGACGCCGCGGTGTTCGCGGCGGGCGCGGGCCCGGGCAGCGGTGCGGCCCGCAAGGTGACGGTGGACCGGGACGCGGCGGTCCTGCTCGCGGACGCGGCGGAGCGCGCGGGGGTGCGGCGCGTACTCGTCGTCTCCGCCATGCGCGCCGACCCGGCGCACCCGGGCGACGAGGTGTTCGACGCTTACCTGCGCGCGAAGGGCGAGGCGGACGTGAACATCCGGGCCCGCCCGGGTCTCGACTGGACGGTCCTGCGCCCCGGTCTGCTCACCGACGAACCGGGCACGGGCCTGGTCTGCCTCGAAGCCTCAACAGGCCGCGGCCCCGTCTCCCGTGACGACGTGGCAGCCACCCTGGCCGAGCTCGTCGACACTCCGGCCACCGCCGGCCTGACCCTGGAGCTGATCGCCGGCTCGGTCCCGGTCCCGGTCGCGGTGAAGGCCGTAGCGGGCAACTGAGCCGGCCCCGGCCCTCCGGGGCCGCCCCGCCCCTCTGAGCCCGAACGCCAAGCGGCCCCGGCCAGCATCTCTGCTGGCCGGGGCCGCTTCTTTGGCGTGGCGGCGCCAGGATTCGAACCTGGGTAGGCTAAGCCGACGGATTTACAGTCCGCTCCCATTGGCCACTCGGGCACACCGCCTGGGATATCGCCCTGGAGACCGGCCTCTCGGCGGCGCTCCCCGGCAACGACGTAAACAATACCTGATCCCGTGGGGTGCTCCGCCACCGGATTCGATCAGCGACCGGGGTGGGTGGGGGTGGCTAGGCTTTGGGATCGCGGTCGGCGCGTTCCGGCCGATCCCCACGCCCCCGACGCAAGGAGCCACAGGACATGGCCGACTCCAGTTTCGACATCGTCTCGAAGGTCGAGCGGCAGGAGGTCGACAACGCCCTCAACCAGTCGGCGAAGGAGATCGCGCAGCGCTACGACTTCAAGAACGTCGGCGCGTCGATCTCGTGGTCCGGCGACAAGATCCTGATGCAGGCCAACTCCGAGGAGCGGGTCAAGGCCATCCTCGACGTCTTCCAGTCGAAGCTGATCAAGCGGGGCATCTCGCTGAAGTCGCTGGACGCCGGTGAGCCGCAGATCTCCGGCAAGGAGTACAAGATCTTCGCCACCATCGAGGAGGGCATCTCCCAGGAGAACGCCAAGAAGGTCGCGAAGATCATCCGCGACGAGGGCCCCAAGGGCGTCAAGGCGCAGGTGCAGGGCGACGAGCTGCGGGTCAGCTCGAAGAGCCGCGACGACCTCCAGGCCGTCATCGCCCTGCTGAAGGGTCAGGACTTCGACTTCGCCCTCCAGTTCGTGAACTACCGCTGATCTCTCGCGGCTCATGTGACGTGCGCGGTCGGGACGGGGGCGGACACGGCGAGCAGCCGGTCCGCCCCCGCCTCGCGCCGGGCCGCGCTCGCCGGGCCGCGCGTGCGGTGACCCTCGTGTCGGAAAACCGCCAGCCACCCGGCGGACCCGCGCGTCACACTGGCGGCAGAGGAAGGGACGGCGAGGCATGACTGTGTACACGCGGGTCGGGAGCCCGCTGGGCGAGATCCTTCTGGTGGGCGAGGAGCGGCCGGACGGAAGTGCCGCGCTGGCCTCCCTGTCGCTGCCGGAGCAGAAGGGCGGCGCGACGGTGCAGGACGGATGGCGGCAGACGCCCGGCGCCTTCGCCCTGATCGCCCGGCAACTGGACGCGTACTTCGCCGGATGCCTCACCCGGTTCGACGTGCCGTACGCCGCCGCTGCCGGCACCGAGTTCCAGCGGCGCGTCTGGCGGGCGCTGGACGGCATCCCGTACGGCACCACCGTCACGTACGGGGAGATCGCGGCGAGGGTGGGCTCGCGCGGCGCCGGGGTACGGGCAGTGGGCACCGCCATCGGACGCAACCCGCTGCTCGTGGTGCGGCCCTGTCACCGCGTGATCGGCGCGGACGGCTCGCTGCGCGGCTATGCGGCCGGGTCCGAACGCAAGGAACTGCTGCTCGGCCTGGAGGGGGCACTCGTCCGGTGACGGGCGGCGGGCTGTTCGTCCTGCCCCGGCGGCGGACCGAGATCGCACCCGGCGCCGTGCACGTACCGGACTGGCTGTCCGTCACCCGGCAACGGGAACTGGTCGCAGCCTGCCGGGCCTGGGCCCGCGGCCCGGTTCCGCTGCGGCACACCGTGCTGCCGGGAGGCGGCGTCATGTCGGTCCGCACGGTGTGCCTGGGCTGGCACTGGCTGCCGTACCGCTACTCCCGGACCGCCGACGATGTGAACGGGGCCCGGGTCGTGCCCTTCCCGGACTGGCTGGGCGACCTGGGGCGGGCAGCGGTGGCCGCCGCTTACGGGGACGGCGCTGACGGGGGCGGCCTCGCAGGGGACCGCGCGGAGGCACGTCGTTACGCCCCGGATGCCGCACTGGTCAACTTCTATGAGGCCGAGGCCCGCATGGGCATGCACCAGGACAGGGAGGAGCGCTCCGACGCGCCGGTCGTGTCGCTGAGCATCGGTGACCGTTGTGTGTTCCGGTTCGGGAACCCGGAGAGCCGGGGGCGGCCGTACACCGACGTGGAGCTGGCCTCCGGCGACCTGTTCGTCTTCGGCGGGGCGTCCCGGTTCGCGTATCACGCTGTTCCGAGGGTGTATCCGGGCACGGGCGACCCGGCCCTGGGGATGCGCGCCGGGCGGCTCAACATCACCCTGCGCGAGACCGGCCTGCGGTACGGGACCGACGCCGCACGCTAGCGGGACCGGGAGTGGCCGAACAGGATCCGGTACCCGATCAGCAGCACCAGTGAGCCGCCGATCGCCGCGAGCCAGGTCGCTCCGTCGAAGATCTCGTTGCTGATCGGCCGGTCCAGGAAGCGGGCGGAGATCCAGCCGCCGAGGAGTGCTCCGGCGATGCCGATGACGGTGGTGCCGATCAGCCCGCCCGGGTCGCGCCCCGGGAGCAGGACCTTGGCGATGACTCCGGCCAGCAGGCCCAGCACGATCCAGCTGATGATGGTCATGGATGTGGTCCCCTTCTCTCGTACGTTCCACGGGTGTCGTCCGGGAGGACGCCAGGGGTACCTGCGGAGGTTGCGCTGGTCAGTAGGGTGCGGTCCATGACAGGGGAACTGCGGAGGTCTCTGGGTGTCTTCGACGCGGTCGTGATCGGACTGGGGTCGATGGTGGGCGCCGGCGTGTTCTCCGCGCTCGGCCCGGCCGCCGGGGCTGCGGGCAGCGGGCTGCTGGTGGGCCTGGCGCTGGCCGCGGTGGTGGCGTACTGCAACGCGATGGCGTCGGCGCGTCTGGCCGCGCGCTACCCGGCGTCAGGGGGCACGTATGTGTACGGCCGCGAACGGCTGGGGCCTTTCTGGGGGTACCTCGCGGGCTGGTCGTTCGTCGTCGGCAAGACCGCGTCGTGCGCGGCGATGGCGCTGACGGTCGGCGCCTACGCGTGGCCGGAGCAGGCACACGCGGTGGCGGTCGGCGCGGTGGTGGCACTGACCGCGGTGAACTACGGAGGGGTGCAGAAGTCGGCGCTGGTGACGCGCGCCGTCGTGGCGGTGGTGCTGGCGGTGCTCGCGGCCGTGGTGGTCTCCTCCCTCGGTGCGGACGCAGCGGACTTCGGGCGGCTGGAACTGGGCGGGGACGCCTCGGCCGGTGGTGTGCTGCAGGCTGCCGGACTGCTGTTCTTCGCGTTCGCCGGCTATGCGCGGATCGCGACCCTGGGCGAGGAGGTCAGGGAGCCGGAGCGGACGATCCCCCGGGCGATCCCGCTGGCGCTGGGTATCGCGCTGGTGGCGTATGTGTGCGTGGCGGTCTCCGTTCTGTCGGTGCTGGGCTCGGGGGAGCTGGGCCGGTCGGCGGCTCCGCTGGCGGACGCGGTGCGGGCGGCCGGAGCCGAATGGCTGGGCCCGGTGGTACGGGTGGGCGCGGTGGTGGCGGCGCTCGGTTCGCTGCTGGCGCTGATCCTGGGTGTGTCCCGTACGACCCTGGCGATGGCCCGGGACGGCCATCTGCCCCGTACGCTCGCCGCCGTGCATCCGCGGTTCCGGGTGCCGCATCACGCGGAGCTGGCGGTGGGGGCGCTGGTCGCGGCCGTGGCGGCCACGGCTGATCTGCGGGACGCGATCGGGTTCTCGTCGTTCGGTGTGCTGCTGTACTACGCGGTCGCGAACGCGTCGGCGTGGACGCTGACGGCGCGGCTGTCCTGGACGCGCGTCCTGGCGGCGGGCGGGCTGGCGGGGTGTCTGGCCCTGGCGTTCTCCCTTCCGTTGTCGTCGGTCATGGCCGGTGCGGGGGTCGTCGCGGCGGGGGCGGTGCTGTACGCGGTGCGGGGCGGGGGCATGCCGGAGAGTGGGCGGCGGGACTGAGGCCGGGGCCTGACCGGCGGCTCCTTCCTCTGCCCCGCTCCTTCCGGTCGTATCGGTACGCGGCGCCGCCGCGTGGGAGGGCTTCGCCCCCAGGCCTCCGCTCACGACGAAACGGCACTCGTCCCCGAAGGCCGGACGGGCTTGGATCTCCCATGGTGAAGGGCCCCGCGGCCGCTCGCCATGCCTGTGGACAACCCCGCCTGTGGAAGACTCCTCCAGCCGGCCGGCCTACCAGCTGCCCGCCATGGCCTGGTCCGTCGGGACGATCTCCTTGCCCAGCGGCAGCAGGGACACCGGGACCATCTTGAAGTTCGCGATGCCCAGCGGGATGCCGATGATCGTCACGCACAGAGCGATACCCGTGACGATGTGGCTGAGCGCGAGCCACCAGCCCGCGAGGAGCAGCCACAGCACGTTGCCCACACAGGACGGGGCGCCCGCGTCGCGGCGGTCGACGACCGTGTAGCCGAAGGGCCAGAGGGCGTACAGGCCGATCCGGAAGGCGGCGAGGCCGAAGGGGATGCCGATGATCGTGACGCACAGGATCAGGCCGGCCACCAGGTAGCCGAGGAACAGCCAGAAGCCGCTGAGGACGAGCCAGATGATGTTGAGAATGGTCTTCACGGGCGGTGTCCTGCCATCTGTTCGAGCCGGGCGATGCGTTCCGCCATCGGCGGGTGGGTGGAGAACAGGCGGGACATGCCCTGTCCCGGCCGGAACGGATTAGCGATCATCATATGACTGGCGGTCTCGATCCTGGGTTCCGGCGGCAGCGGCAGCCGCTGCGTCCCGGTCTCCAGCTTTCTGAGGGCGCTGGCCAGGGCCAGCGGGTCGCCGGTCAGCCGGGCCCCCGAGGCGTCCGCCTCGTACTCCCGCGAGCGGCTGATCGCGAGCTGGACGACCGACGCCGCCAGCGGGCCGAGGATCATGATCAGCAACATCCCCAGCAGCCCCGGGCCCTCGTCGTCCTCGGACCGGCCGATCGGGATCAGCCAGGCGAAGTTGACGAGGAACACGATCACGGAGGCGAGGGCGCCGGCGACCGACGAGATCAGGATGTCGCGGTTGTAGACATGGCTCAGCTCATGACCGATGACGCCGCGCAGCTCGCGCTCGTCGAGGAGGCGCAGGATGCCCTCCGTGCAGCAGACCGCCGCGTTGCGCGGGTTGCGGCCCGTCGCGAACGCGTTGGGGGCCTGGGTCGGGGAGATGTACAGCCGGGGCATCGGCTGCCTGGCCTGCGTGGACAGCTCCCGCACCATCCGGTAGAGCTGCGGCGCCTCGAACTCGCTGACCGGGCGGGCGCGCATGGCCCGCAGCGCCAGCTTGTCGCTGTTCCAGTACGCGAACCCGTTGGTGCCGAGGGCGATGACGACGGCGACGACCAGGCCCGTACGCCCGAAGAAGCTGCCGATCAGGATGATCAGCGCGGACAGTCCTCCGAGGAGTACGGCGGTCCTGAACCCATTGTGCCGGCGGTGCACGGTACGCCCTCCATGTGGTGCCAGGGGAACCACTCGCTGGTCTTCTCCACTGTCCAGTGGACCCTCCCGTACTGGTCAACGCCAGGCGGAAGTGGCTGGTTCCCCAGGGCTCACGGGGTACGACGGGGCGGCGGGCTCGGCCGTCCGGGTGATTCGGAAGGAGCTGCCGGGATCAGCGCGGGGCGGGCAGCCCGGCCTTCTCCAGGGCCTCGGGCAGAGGCTTGATCTCGCTCGTGCAGTGCGCGCAACGGCTGGCTACGGCCGGGACGGCCGTGTAGCAGCGGGGGCAGTCCCGCGTCTGGGCCTTGATGTCGAACGGCTCCTCCTTCTTGAGCCGCTCCTGGATCCTGTTCATCGGGACGACGACGAAGAAGTACAGGACCGCCGCGGTGATCAGGAAGGCCAGGGCCGCGTTGACGAACAGGCCGTACGGGAACTCCGTGCCGCCGAGCTCGAAGGTGGCCTCGCTGAAGTCGCCCGCGGCACCGGTCGCGCGGCCGATCAGCGGCGTGATGAAGGCCTGGGTGAAGGCCGTCACCACGGCGGTGAAAGCGGCACCCACGGCCAGACCGATGGCCATGGATATGACGTTTCCGCGGAGGATGAAGTCCTTGAAGCCGTTCAGCACGGGTCCTGCTCCTAGGGCGGGTCGGAAGGTCAGAAGAGGGAGGTCGCGGCGAAACGCAGCACCAGCTGAGGGTAGCCGGACAGCAGGACACCGCCGACTCCGGTCAGCGCGACGGCCGCGGTGAGCGGGGCGGGAACCCGAAGCCGTACGGCAACCGCCGTGGGGACGGCCGCCGGTGCCGCCGCCAGGGCCTCCTCGGGGGCTGCTTCCGGGGCTGCTTCCGGCGCGCGGAACAGGACCGCCGTCCAGCGCAGGTAGTAGTACAGGGCGATGACCACGTTCACGCCCATGACGACCGCCAGCCAGCCGAGGCCAGCGTCGACGGCGGCGGAGAAGACCACCACCTTGGCGAACAGGCCGATGATGCCCGGCGGCAGCCCGGCGAGGCACAGCAGGAAGAATCCCATGGTGAGCGCGGTCACGGGCCGGGTCGCGTACAGGCCCCGGTAGTCGCTGATGCGGTTGGCCGGGTGCGTACGGGCGACGACGGCGGCGACCGCGAAGGCACCGAGGTTCACGACGGCGTACATCAGGGCGTACGCGACGGTGGCGCCGATCTGGTCGTCGCTGGAGTACGCGGCGGCTGCGATCGGCACCAGGAGGTAGCCGGCCTGTCCGACGGACGACCAGGCCAGGAGGCGAATCGCGCTCCACGCACGCGTGGAGACCTGCCGCAGGGCGGCGACGTTGCCGACGGTCATCGTCAGCGCCGCCAGCACGGCCAGGGCGGGGCCCCACACATCGGCGTACGACGGGAAGGCGACGACGGTCACCAGGATCAGCCCGGTGAAGCCGACGGCCTTGCCGACCACGGACAGATACGCGGCCACGGGCAGGGGCGCGCCCACGTAGGTGTCGGGAACCCAGAAGTGGAAGGGCGCGGCGGCCGTCTTGAAGGCGAAGCCGACCAGGGTGAGGGCGACTCCGGTCTTGGTGAGGGTGCCGAGCTGAGCGGGGACGTCGTCGAGTTGCCGGGCGATCTCCGTCAGGTGGAGGGTGCCGGTCGCCGCGTACACGAAGCTGACGCCGAGCAGGGTGACGGCGGTCGCGGTCACGGAGGACAGGAAGAACTTCAGGGCCGCCTCGCCGGACATCCGGTCGCCGCGCTTGAGGCCGACGAGCGCGAACGCGGGCAGGGAGGCGACCTCCAGGGCGACGACGAGGGTCGCCAGGTCCCGGGATGCGGGCAGCAGCGCGGCTCCGGCCGCCGAGGCCAGCAGGAGGAACCAGAACTCCCCGGCGGGGAGTTTGTCCCGGGTGTCCGTGAGGGACAGCAGGGCCGTCAGCAGGGCGCCGCCGAGCACCAGGAACTGGATGACCACGGTGAAGTGGTCCGCGACGTAACTGCAGGCGTCGGTGCCGGTGGTGAGGCAGAAGGTGGAGCGTTCGCCGGAGCGGAGCGGCGCCAGGCTGAGGAGCGCGGCGGCCAGTCCGGCGACGGCCGCCCAGCCGAGGAGGGTACGGCGGTCCCGTGACACGAAAAGGTCGGCCACGAGGACGGCGAGGGCGACGACGGCCGCGATGACCGGCGGGGCGATCACGGCCCAGTCGACGGTCTGGACGACGTCGCCGGCGGTGGACGCGGTCGGGAGAAGGGCGGCGCTCGTGGCGGCGGGGGTCACGACTTGCCTCCTGCGAGGAGCTGCTGCACGGCCGGGTCGGTGAGGCCGAGGAGGACCGCGGGCCAGAGTCCGGCGAGGACGGTGAGGACGACCAGGGGCGTCCAGGCGGCGAACTCGTACGCCTGGACGTCGGCCAGGCGCGGCTGGTCGCCGGCGGGTGCGGCGCCCATGCAGACGCGGCGCACGACGACGAGGAGGTATGCGGCGGTGAGCAGCGTGCCGAAGCCCGCGACGGCCATGTAGGTGAGGAAGGCGGGGCGGCTGAGACCGGGGGCGGGCTGGAAGGCGCCGAACATGGCGAGCATCTCGCCCCAGAACCCGGCGAGCCCCGGCAGGCCGAGGGAGGCGACGGCGCCGAAGGCGAGCAGGCCGCCGAGGCGGGGCGCCCGGCCGTAGAGGGCGGCGCCGGTGGCTCCGGCGAGGGTGTCGAGGTCGGCGGTGCCGCAGCGGTCCTTGAGTGCGCCGACCAGGAAGAAGAGAAGGCCGGTGATCAGTCCGTGGGCGATGTTCGCGAACAGCGCGCCGTTGACACCGGTGGGCGTCATGGTCGCGATGCCGAGCAGCACGAAGCCCATGTGGCCGACGGAGGAGTAGGCGATGAGCCGCTTCAGGTCGCCGTTGGCGCCCGTCGGATACGGCGGCGCGGAGCCCCCCGACGAGGTGCGGCGGCCGGTCGACGGGAGAGCCAGGGCGAGGCAGGCGAGGGATCCGTAGATGATCCCGGCGACGGCGAAGGCGGCGAGGTAGGGGGCGAAGACCCGCATGCCGTCGGGGGCGACCGGCAGAGCGATGCGTACGAATCCGTACGTGCCCATCTTCAGCAGCACACCGGCGAGGAGGACGGAGCCGACGGTCGGGGCCGCCGTGTGGGCGTCGGGCAGCCAGCTGTGCAGCGGCCACATCGGGGTCTTGACCGCGAGCCCGACACCGATCGCCAGAACGGCGATGACCTGCAGTGACGTGCTCAGTCCACGGCCGTTGTCAGTGGCCAGTGCCACCATGTCGAAGGTGCCGGCCTTCAGTCCGATGAGCAGGAAGCCGAGCAGCATGACGACGGAGCCGAGGAGGGTGAAGAGGATGAACTTCCAGGCGGCGGCCTGCCGTCCCTCGCCGCCCCAGCGGGCGATGAGGAAGTACATCGGGATGAGCACCATCTCGAACGCGAGGAAGAACAGCAGCAGGTCGAGGACGGCGAAGGTGGCGAGCGTGCCGGACTCGAGGACGAGGAGCAGCGCCACGAAGGCCTTCGGGGACGGGCCCGCGGGTGGCTTGAAGTAGCTGTAGAGCGCGCAGAGAAAGCTCAGGAGCGCGGTCAGGACCAGGAGAGGGAGGGAGATGCCGTCGACACCGAGGTGGATCCGCACGTCGAGTGCCTTGATCCAGCTGATGTCCGTCGTGGCCTGCATCCTCGACGGCTGGTCGTGGTCGAAGCCGAACGCGAGGACGACGGCGGCGAGGAGGACGGCGCCGGTGACGGTGACGCCGTGGCGCAGGACGGCCTGGCCGGGTGACTTCCCCTTCAGCCCGGGCGGGGCGGGGAGGAGGGCGGCGGCGGCACCGAGGAGCGGGGCGACGACGAGGAACGCGAGAAGGAACTGCATCACGGACTCGCTGATATCGATCACGGCTCACGACCCGGCGTTGACGGTGGCAAGGACGACGGCGGTGACCGCCAGGACGACGGAGCCGGCCAGCAGGACGCTGAGGTAGGTCTGCACGTTGCCGGTCTGAGCCCGGCGGACGAGCGTGCCGAGCAGCCGGGTGGTCAGGCCCGCGCCGCGGACGTAGGTGTCGACGACCTCGCGGTCCAGGAAGCGGACCAGGGAGGCCGCCGCCAGGACGGGCCGGACGAACAGGGCGCTGTAGACGGCGTCGAGGTGGAAGCCGACCGCGGCGTGCCGGTACAGGGGGCCGAGCAGCAGGTGGCCCGGGTCGGTGGCGGCCGTGGTGGCGGGCGGCGGCGCGGCGGTGATGGCCATGGCCTCCGACGCGGCGGGCTCCGACACGGGACGCGGCCCGATCGCGGACTCCGCCTCCGGTACGGCTCCGGGCGCGCCCTGGCCGGTCACGGCGACGGACGGGACGGCAGGCCCGGCGGGGGTTCCGGCCGCGGCGGCAGCAGGGAACCTGGCGGCGCGGGCGGTGAGGTGGCGCCAGGCTGCATAGGTGAGGAGGCCGCCGATGAGGGCGATACCGGTGCTGAGGACCGCGGTGGTGACGGTCGGGGTGAGGGGGTTGCCGTCGAGCCAGTCGTCCAGGACGTAGGCGGCCAGTCCGAACGCGAGGGAGGGGAGGGCGAGCACCCACAGGACGGCGTTCATGACAAGCGGCTCGCGGCCGTGAGAGGGGGCCTCGGCTCCCCGGCCCCGGAAGGCGAGCAGCCACAGGCGGGTCGCGTAGGCGGCGGTGAGGAGGGCGGTGAGCAGACCGGAGACGAGGACGATCCAGCCCGCTCCGGCGGGGGCGATGTCCCGGTCGCCGAGGGCGGTGTGCTCGGCGGCGACGAGGACGGCCTCCTTGGAGAAGAAGCCGGCGAACGGGGGGATCGCGGCGAGCGCGAGAAGGGCGATGGTCGTCGTCCAGTAGGCGTCCGGGACGCGCCGCGCCAGACCGCTCATCCGGGACATGGCGGTCAGCGAGTTGGTTCCGGCGGCGTGGATGATCACGCCGGCCGCGAGGAAGAGCAGGGCCTTGAACGCGCCGTGCGAGAGGAGGTGGAAGACGGCGGCGCCGCGGTCACCGACGGCGAGGGCGCCCGACATGTAGCCGAGCTGGCCGATGGTCGAGTAGGCGAGGACGCGTTTGATGTCGTCCTGGGCCAGCGCGGCGAGCGCCGAGCCGACCATGGTGAGTGCGGCCATCACGGCGAGGACCGTCATCGCGACGGCGGAGGCCGCGAAGAGCGGAAGGAGACGTGCGACGAAGTAGACGCCCGCCGCGACCATGGTGGCCGCGTGGATGAGCGCGGAGACCGGGGTGGGGCCGGCCATGGCGTCGGGGAGCCAGGTGTGCAGCGGGAACTGGGCGGACTTGCCCGCGACCCCGGCGAGCAGGAGCAGCGCCACGACGGTGGGGTGGTCGATGGCTCCGGCGGAGACGGCGCCGAGGATCCCGGTGATCCGGAACGTGCCGGCGTCGGCGGCCAGGGCGAACAGGCCGATGAGGAACGGGACGTCACCGAGCTTGGTGACGAGGAACGCCTTGAGTGAGGCGGCCCGGGCCTCGGGGGTCTCCCAGTAGTGGCCGACGAGGAAGTACGAGCAGATGCCCATGATCTCCCAGCCGACCAGCAGCACCATCAGGTCGCCGGAGTAGACGACGAGCAGCATCGCGGAGGTGAACAGGGAGACGAGCGCGGCGTACGAGGGGTAGCGCGGGTCGTCGCGGAGATAGCCCGTCGAGTAGATCTGTACGCAGGACGCGACGACGCCGACGACGACGGCCGTGAGGACGGCGAACCCGTCGAGGTGGAGGGCCAGCTCGATCGGGACCGAGCCGGTCGGGGTGAGCCGGGTGGCCGCGTCGACGGCCTGTGCGCCGCCCCCGCCGCCCTGACGGACGGCGACCAGGACGGCCAGCGCGAGCGCGGTCAGGGTCGGCAGGACGGCCAGCGGGCGGACGAACCCGGGGGCGGTCCTGCCGAGAAGGAGGCCGGCGGTGGCGCCGAGGAACGGAAGGAGGGGGACGAGGACGGCGAGGGTCGTGGTGGTCACGCGGTGGCCTCAGCCTTCTCGCCGGTGCCGGTCCGTGCGGCGGGGCCCTCGTCGGGGCCGGCGGTCTCGGCGTTGTCGCGGAGCTTGTCGATGTCGGCGGTGCCGCGGGAGCGGTAGACCATCAGGACGATCGCCAGGCCGATGCCGATCTCGGCGGCGGCGATGGCGATGGTGAAGAGGGTCAGCGCCTGGCCGGCGTGCAGGGTGTCGCGGAGCCAGACGTCGAAGGCGACGAGGTTCAGGTTGACCGCGTTGAGCATCAGCTCGACGGACATCAGGACCAGGATCGCGTTGCGTCGGGCGAGGACGCCGTAGAGGCCGGTGCAGAAGAGCAGGGCGGCGAGGACCGCGGGGTAGGCGAGGTGCATCAGCGCTCGCCCTCCCTGTCGGCGGCGTCCGGGTCGGCGGCGGCTCCGGGGCGGTCGGCTCCGGCGTGGTCGGCCGCGGTGTTCCTGCGGGACAGGACGATGGCGCCGACGAGAGCGGCGAGGAGGAGGACGGAGAGCGCCTCGAAGGGCAGCACCCAGTGCCGGAAGAGCATCTCTCCGGTGACCCGGGTGGAGCCCTGGACGGGGCCGTCCAGGTCGATCCAGGTGGTGCGGAAGGCGTCGACGACCACCCAGACCAGGGCCGCCGCGGCGGCGACGGCCACGGCGAGGGCAGCCGGGCGGTTCCCGGAGTCGGCGTCCGGGGAGCGGCCGATGGGGGCTCTGGTGAGCATGAGGCCGAAGAGGAGGAGGACGACGACGGAACCGACGTAGATCAGGACCTGCACCCAGGCGATGAACTCGGCGGTGAGCAGGAGGTACTCGACCGCGAGGCCGCCGAGGGCCGCGACCAGCCAGAGCGCGGCGTGGACCAGCTGGCGGCTGGTGACGGTGACGACCGCGGCCCCGAGGGTGACGACGCCGACGAGGAGGAAGGCGATCTCCACACCGGTGGGCGACAGGAAGCCGCTGGGGGCGGACGTCATGGCGGGGCCGGTGAGGGCGAGGGCGGTCACGCGGGGCCTCCCTCGGAGGTGCCGTCGGCCTGCTGGGCCGGAGGCTCCTCTGCTGCGGCCTGCTCGGCGGCCTGCTGGGCGGCCAGTTTCCCGGCGGTCTTGCGGGCGGCGGCCAGTTCCTTGGGTTCCTCGGCCGCCGGGTCCAGGGCAGGCGGCTCCGGGACGGTCCACATCCACTCGCGGAGCTTGTCCCGCTCGTGGGTGAGGTCGCGGATGTCCGTCTCCGCGTACTCGAACTCGGGCGACCAGAACAGCGCGTCGAAGGGACAGACCTCGATGCAGATGCCGCAGTACATGCAGAGCGCGAAGTCGATGGCGAACCGGTCGAGCACGTTGCGGCTGCGCTCGCGGCCGCCGGGGGCGGCGGGCGGCACCGTCTCCTTGTGGGAGTCGATGTAGATGCACCAGTCGGGGCACTCACGGGCGCACAGCATGCAGACCGTGCAGTTCTCCTCGAACAGGCCGATGACTCCGCGGGTGCGGGGCGGCAGTTCGGGCTGGACGTCGGGGTACTGCGCGGTGACGGTCTTCTTCGTCATCGTGCGCAGGGTGACGGCCAGGCCCTTGGCCAGGCCGGAGCCGGGGAACGGAGCCACTACTGGATCACCACCTTGACGATGCCGGTGAGGGCGATCTGGGCGAGCGCGAGCGGTACGAGCGTCGTCCAGGCGAGCTTCTGGAGCTGGTCCTCACGCAGCCGGGGGTAGCTCACCCGCAGCCAGATCACGATGAAGGCGAGCACGGCGGTCTTGAGGAGGGTCCACAGCCAGCCGAGGCCCTCGGCGCCGAACGGGCCGTGCCAGCCGCCGAGGAAGAGCACGGTGGTCAGACCGCACAGGATGACGATGCCCGCGTACTCCGCGAGCAGGAAGAGGGCGAAGCGCAGGCCGGTGTACTCGGTGTACGCGCCGAAGATGATCTCCGAGTCCGCGATCGGCATGTCGAACGGCGGGCGCTGGAGTTCGGCCAGGCCCGCGACGAAGAACACCAGCGCGCCGACGATCTGCCAGGGCAGCCACCACCACTCGAACGCGTCGAGGATGCCCGGCAGCGAGACCGTGCCCGCCGCCATCGCCACGGAGGCGGCGGCGAGCAGCATCGGCAGCTCGTACGCGAGGAGCTGGGCGGCGGTGCGCAGGCCGCCGAGGAGGGAGAACTTGTTGGCCGAGGCCCAGCCCGCCATGAGCGAGCCGAGGACGCCGACACCCATGACCGCGAGCACGAAGAAGATGCCCGCGTCGACGATCACGCCGACCGCGCCCTCGCCGGGTCCGACCGGGATGGCGATGAGGACGAGGAGGTACGGGAGCAGCGCGACGGCGGGCGCGAGCTGGAAGATGCGGCGGTCGGCGTCGGCCGGGACCACGTCCTCCTTCTGGGCGAACTTGACGCCGTCCGCGACGAGCTGGGCCCAGCCGTGGAAGCCGCCCGCGTACATGGGGCCGAGGCGGCCCTGCATATGGGCCATGACCTTGTGCTCGGTCTGGCCGATCACCAGGGGCAGGGTCAGGAACAGGGCGAAGACGACGATGAGGCGGAGTGCGATGTCGAGTGCGTCGTTCACGCCTCGTCTCCTTCCGGCCGGTCCTCAGCCCGCTCCCCGGCCGGGTCCTTCGGTTGTTCCTCCGGCCGTCCCCCCGGCCGGTCCTTCTCCGGCTGCTGCTCCCGCCGTTCGTCCGGCCGGTCCCCGGGTTCCGCGTCGTCGAAGGCGGGGCGGGGGTTGTTCCAGGGGGCGTCGGTGCCGCGCTGGCCGGCCGAACCCTCGCTCGCCGAGCGGGCGCGACGGGGGCGGGCGGGCGCGGCCGGGGTCCCGGTGGCGGCCGGGGTCTCCGATGCTGCCGGGGTCTCCGGGGCCGCTGCCTGGCTGGCGGAGCCCTGGGCGGCGGTTCGGGTACGGCGCGCCGGACGGTCACCGGCGG
>NZ_JADWYO010000030.1 GCF_022414595.1 Streptomyces sp. MUM 203J
CGAGCGTCTACGTGATCTACTCACCACCTGAAACCAAGTGGTGTTGCGACGACCCCTGGAACCCAAGCACGACGCGCCGGGGCCTCCTGCTGTGTCCCTAGGTCCATCGACTGATCAACTCCGAGCCTTGCTGCTGCTAGCCTGCACTTGCGAAAGAGTTGCAATAAGCCGCGCGACGCTGGAGGCTCGGTCCATGGCGATCTACACCCTTCCGGAACTGCCCTACGACTACGCGGCGCTGGCGCCCGTGATCAGCCCGGAGATCATCGAGCTGCACCACGACAAGCACCACGCCGCCTACGTCAAGGGGGCGAACGACACCCTGGAGCAGCTGGAGGAGGCGCGGGACAAGGAGCAGTGGGGCTCGGTCAACGGCCTCCAGAAGAACCTGGCCTTCCATCTCTCCGGCCACATCCTGCACTCCATCTACTGGCACAACATGACCGGCGACGGCGGCGGTGAGCCCCTGGAGAAGGACGGCGTGGGCGGACTGGCCGACGCCATCGCGGATTCCTTCGGCTCCTTCGGCCGCTTCAAGGCCCACCTGTCCAAGGCCTCCGCGACCACGCAGGGCTCCGGCTGGGGCGTCCTCGCGTACGAGCCGGTCAGCGGGCGGCTGATCGTCGAGCAGGTCTACGACCACCAGGGCAACGTCGGCCAGGGCTCGGTGCCGATCCTGGTCTTCGACGCCTGGGAGCACGCCTTCTACCTCCAGTACCGGAACCAGAAGGTGGACTTCATCGAGGCGATGTGGCAGGTCGTCAACTGGCAGGACGTGGCGAAGCGTTACGCCGACGCGAAGAACCGTACGCCGCTGATCGCCCCCTGACGGCTCCCCCCGGCGTCCTGCTCGTGATCGTCTTCTCACCCTTCACGCGGCAGGCGGAGAAAGGGACGGCCCCCGCGAGGACAGGACTCGCGGGGGCCGTTCTGCATGAGCCGGAGGAAGGACTCAGTCGAAGACCGGCCCCTGGGTGCGGGTGCGCTTGATCTCGTAGAAGCCGGGCGTGGACGCCACCAGAAGCGTGCCGTCCCAGAGACGGCCGGCCGCCTCGCCCCTGGGTGCCGGGGTGACGACCGGGCCGAAGAAGGCGACCTCCTCGCCGCCGGGGCCCGGCACCGCGATGACCGGCGTGCCGACGTCCTCCCCGACCTTGCCGATGCCCTCCGCGTGGGAGGCACGGAGCTCCGTGTCGTACGTGTCCTTCTCGGCGTACGCGGCCAGCTCGGCCGGCAGGTCCGCGTCCTCCAGGGCCGCGGTGATCGTCTCGCGGTTCACCGGCTCGCCCTTGTTGTGGAAGCGAGTGCCCATCGCGGTGTAGAGGCGGGCCAGCACCTCCGGCCCGTGCAGCTGCTCGGCGGCGACGGCCACGCGCACCGGGCCCCACGCGGTGGCCAGCAGGTCCACGTACTTCTGCGGCAGCTCGTCGTGCCGGTTCTCGTTGAGGACGGACAGGCTCATGACATGCCACCGCACGTCCACCGGCCGCACCTTCCCCACCTCCAGCATCCAGCGCGACGTCATCCACGCCCACGGGCACGTGGGGTCGAACCAGAAGTCGGCGGTGGTCCTGGTCTCGGGCATGTCACTCCTCACAGGTAACGGGGGCCACGGCAGTGCGGCTCACTTGCGACAACGCCGGGGGCGAACGAGGGCATTCCCGCTTATCGGCTCCGGAAGCCCGTGGGAGGATCGCTGCTCGTACCAACGAGCCACGAAGGAGTCGCCCGTGCCCGGCGAGAACCTGTCCCGCGACGAGGCCCACGAGCGCGCCGCGCTGCTGACCGTCGACAGCTACGAGGTCGCACTGGACGTGCGGTCGGCGGTCGGGGACAGCGGGAGCGCCGGGGCGGAGCCGCGTACCTTCCGGTCGGTGACGACGATCCGGTTCCGGAGCGCGCGCGCCGGGGCGGGCACGTTCGCGGACCTGATCGCGCCGGCCGTGACCCGGGTGACCCTCAACGGCCGGGACCTCGACCCGGCGGCCGTGTTCGACGGGGCCCGGATCGCGCTGGACGGGCTGGCCGAGGAGAACACGCTGGTGGTGGACGCGCAGTGCGCGTACAGCCGCACCGGTGAGGGTCTGCACCGGTTCGTGGACCCGGAGGACGGCGAGGTCTACCTCTACACCCAGTACGAGCCGGCCGACGCCCGCCGGGTGTTCGCCAACTTCGAGCAGCCCGACCTGAAGGCGCCGTACCGCTTCGAGGTGACGGCCCCCGAGGGCTGGAACGTGTGGAGCAACGGCGCGGAGGAATCCCGCACCGGCGCCTCCGGCGGCCATGTGTGGCGCTTCGCGGAGACGAAGCCCATCTCGACGTACATCACCTGTGTCGTCGCCGGCCCGTACCACTACGTCACGGACACCTACCGGCGCGGCGACCTGGAGATCCCGCTGGGCGCGATGTGCCGCAAGGGGCTGGCCAAGCACTTCGACGCGGACGACGTCTTCCTGGTCACCAAGCAGGGCCTGGACTTCTTCCACGAGGCCTTCGACTTCCCCTACCCCTTCGGCAAGTACGACCAGGCCTTCGTGCCCGAGTACAACCTCGGCGCCATGGAGAACCCGGGCATGGTGACCTTCCGCGAGGAGTACATCTACCGGGGCAAGGTGACGCGGGCCGCGTACGAGCGGCGGGCCAACGTCATCCTGCACGAGATGGCGCACATGTGGTTCGGGGACCTGGTCACCATGAGGTGGTGGGACGACCTGTGGCTGAAGGAGTCCTTCGCGGACTTCATGGGCTCCTTCTCGATGGTCGAGGCGACCCGTTTCACCGGCGGCTGGATCACCTTCGCCAACAACCGCAAGGCGTGGGCGTACCGCGCCGACCAGCTGCCCTCCACACACCCGGTCACGGCCGACATCCGTGACCTGGAGGACGCCAAGCTGAACTTCGACGGCATCACGTACGCCAAGGGCGCGGCGGTACTGAAGCAGCTGGTCGCATACGCCGGCCGGGAGGCGTTCCTGGAGGGCGCGCGGCGGTACTTCAAGCGGCACGCTTACGGCAACACGACGCTGGGCGACCTGCTGGCGGTGCTGGAGGAGACCTCGGGCCGGGACATGAAGGCGTGGTCGCGGTCGTGGCTGGAGACGTCCGGCGTCAACGTGCTGACGCCGGTGGTGACGTACGACGGCGAGGGCCGGGTCGCGGAGCTGGCCGTCGAGCAGTCCGGGCCCGCGGAGGCCCGCCCGCACCGGGCGGCGGTGGGGCTGTACCGGCTGGAGGGCGGGGACCTCGTACGGTACGCGCGCGCCGAGGCGGACATCACCGGGGCGCGCACGGTGGTCGCGGAACTGGCGGGGGCGGAGCGGCCCGCGCTGGTACTGGTGAACGACGAGGACCTGACGTACGGGAAGGTGCGGTTCGACGAGGCGTCGCTGGCGACGCTGCGGGCACATCTGGCGGATGTGACGGACCCGTTGGCGCGGGCGCTGTGCTGGTCGGCGCTGTGGAACATGACGCGGGACGCGCTGCTTCCGGCGCGGGAGTTCGTGGCACTGGTGCTGGACTTCGCGGGGCGCGAGTCGGACATCGGTGTGCTGCAGATGCTGCACGCGTGGGCGCGGACGTCGCTGGTCCATTTCGCGGCGCCGGAGTGGCGCGCGGAGGGCGGCCGGGTGGTGGCGGAGGGCGCGCTGCGGGAGCTGCGGGCCGCCGAGCCGGGCAGCGAGCACCAGCTGACGTGGGCGCGGTTCTACGCGGAGGTGGCGGCGGGGGACGCTGACTTCGCGTTCCTGGAGGGGCTGCTGGCCGGTACGGAGTCGGTGGACGGCCTGGACGTCGACCAGGAGCTGCGGTGGGTCCTGCTGGAGCCGCTCGCGGCGCACGGGCGCGCCGACGAGGAGGTGCTGGCGGCGGAACTGGCGCGGGACGACACGGCGTCGGGCAAGCGGCACCAGGTGCGGTGCCTGGCGGCGCGGCCGTCCGCGGCGGTCAAGGCCCAGGCGTGGGCACAGGTCGTGGAGTCGGACCAGCTGTCGAACGCGCTGGTGGAGGCGACGATCGCGGGCTTCGGGCAGCCGTCGCAGCGGGAGCTGGTGGCGCCGTACGCGGTGAGGTACTTCGAGGCGGTCGAGCGGGTGTGGGCCGAGCGGTCCATCCAGATCGGCATGGACGTCGTGCGGGGCCTCTTCCCGATGCTCCAGGGCGACGCGGCGACGCTGGCGGAGACCGACGCCTGGCTGGCGGAGCACGGCTCCTCCGCGCCCGCGCTGCGGAGGCTGGTGCTGGAGGCGCGGGACGACCTGGCGCGGGCGCTGCGCGCGCAGGAGTGCGACGGGCGCGCCTGAGCCGCCCGTGGGCGGCACTCCGCCGAGGGGGCGCCGCCCACGGGGGTCAGGCCTGCGGCCAAAGCTTCCATCATCGGCATTCGAACGCCCGTACTTTAGGGCGGTGATGTCCCTATTTGTCGACGGGCGTGTAACAGCGGTTAGCGGGGGGTTCGGCGGCGGGCACGTGGGCTGCATGAAGAAGACCCCGCTCTCCCCCCGCCCCCTGTCCCACCTCTCCGACGCCCCGCGCCGGGTGCTCTCCGCCGCGCAGCTGCGGGCGCACGGCGTACCGTCGGCCGAGGCCAGCGCGCAGAGCCGCAAGGGCGGCCCCTGGCAGCAACTGCTGCCTGGTGTCTATCTGCTGCACTCGGGACAGCCGACCAGCGACGAGCGGCTGCACGCCGCGCTGCTGTACACCGGGCGGCGCCCGGCCCCGGCGGACGAGCCCGGGTACGGAGACTCGATGATCACCGGCCTGGCGGCGCTCACACTGCACGGCTTCACGTCCACTCCCCCGCTGCTCGCGCTGGACCGGATCGACGTACTGGTGCCGCGTACCCGGCGGCTGCGGTCCACCGGGTTCGTCCGGATCGTGCGGGCGACCGGCCATGACCTGCCGGTGGCCCAGGAGCTGACCGGACTGCCGGTGGCGCCGGTGGGGCGGGCGCTGGCCGACGCGGTGGCACAACTGCCGGACGCGCACGCGGTGCGCGGCGTGCTGACCGAGGCCGTCCGCGACGGACATGTGGAACCGGCCACCGCGGTACGGGAGTTGAACCGGGCGCGGCTGCTGTCGCGTCCGCATGTGGTGGACGCGGTGGACGCGCTGCTCGCGGAGGGCCGGGCGCTGGCGGAGGACCGGCTGTACGAGATGGTGAGCCGCCACCGGCTGCCGGACCCGCTGTGGAACGTGGATCTGCGGCTGCCCGGCGGCCCGCATCTGGGCGGCGTGGACGCCTACTGGCCGGACCACGCGGTGGCGCTGGAGCTGGACACGCGGGCACCGCGTCAGGACGACGCCGCGGTGTGGTCGGAGTACACCCGCAAGCGGGAGTACCTGGAGCGGCTGGGCATCACGGTCGTGCACATCACGCCGCGCAAGCTGCGGGACTCCATGGAGCAGCAGGCGGTCGTGGTGCGCACGGCCCTGATGGCGGCCGAGGACCGGGCGCCGGCGGCGTATGTCGTCGTCCTGCCGCGGTGACGGCGGGGCTCCGGTCAGCGGCAGAACTCGGCTTCGAGGACCTTGCCCAGGCCGCCCGTCCAGTCCCCGTTCGCATTGGCCGCCATCGTGTGGGTGCCGGAGCGGTCGGCGGCGACGAAGGACGAGGAGCCCCGGATGCCGCCGGTGTGGCCCCACACCTGCGTGCCGCAGCTCAGCTTGAGGGTGCGCAGGCCCAGCCCGTAGCCGTCGTCGGCGTTGCTCCCGTCGACGGGGACGGCCGTGGTCATCTCCTTCAACTGCCGCTCGGGCAGCAGACGCCCGGTCAGCAGAGCGCTCAGGAACCGCTGCAGGTCGGCGTTGTCGGAGATCAACTCGCCCGCGGCCCAGGCTCCGGACGGGTTGAGTTCGGTGACGTCGTGGATCGTGGTGGCCGGGTCGGCCGGGTCGGCGCCCAGCGTGGAGTAGGCACGGCCGCTGGGTCTGGGCAGCCGGACGTCGGTGCCGGGCACGCTGGTGGCGCGGAGCTTGAGCGGCCTGATGATGCGGCGCTCGGTCTCGGAGCCGTACGGGCGTCCGGTGACCTTCTCGATGACGAGGCCGGCCAGGACGTAGTTGGTGTTGGAGTAGGACCAGTCGGTGCCGGGTGCGAAGCGCGGCTCGTGCCGCATGGCCACGGCGACGAGCTGGTCGGGGGTCCAGGTGTCGTAGCGGTGTTCGAGGAATCCCGGGCCGTTGCGGGTGGCCCGGAAGTCCGGGTCGGACGTGTAGTCGTAGATGCCGCTGGTGTGGTTGAGCAGTCGGCGGAGCGTGATGCTCCGGCCGTCGTGGCCGTTGCCCCGGACGGTACCGGGAAGCCATTTCTCCACGCTGTCGTCCAGGTCGAGTCTGCCCTCGGCCTCCAGCTGGAGCATCACGGTCGAGACGAAGATCTTGGTGATGGACGCGACGCGGTACCGGTCGTTGTGGCGCCGCTTGCGCCCGGAGTCCCGGTCGGCCACGCCCGCGTCGCCCTTCCAGACCCCGTACCGGTCGCGTGCCTCGGCGACGACGCCGGGCGCTCCGTTCCGGACGATGTCGTCGATGGCCGCCTGGGTCGCGCGGTGGCCGTGCGGGGTGGGCGCGGTCGGCGCGGCGACCGCGGTGGAGGTGAGCGAGGTCGCGCCGAGGGCGGTCGCCACGGCCACGCCGACGAGGGCGGTGCGGGTGGTACGTACGGACATGAGGGTCCCCCTTCACCGATGACTGCGGATGACTGCGGTGCATCCGGTCACAGGGAAGGACCCGGACTCGCCTGCCAGAGTTGATCACCTTTCGGCCGTTCCGGTCGGCCACGCTGGGGAGCCGCGGGTGGTGTGGTGCTCTTCGGGCCTCGCGGGCGCCCGGAGTCCCGGGGACCTGTCTCTGACGCATCCGCTTCCTGTCGCCGCCCGTTCCGGCTCCGAGGTGTCCCGGGCCCGGCGGCTTCCCCTTCGCGATGCCGTACGGGGGTTGCGGGCCCTGTCATGGACTGTCGGCCCCGGCGGGGAGCTTGCGGTTCTGCTGGTCCACCGGTGCCGTCTGCGGCACATCCGGTACGGGATGCGACGGGTGCGGTGGATGGGGGACATCCCGTTCCGGGGTGAACTGGTCACCGTCGGCGGGCGGGAGGAACGACGGATGCCACCGGTGGACGTCCGGATGCGCCCGAACCACCTGGCTCCCCTGCCCGATGGCCGGTTCCTGCCGGCGAACGGCCGTTCCTCCCGAAGCGAGACCGACGGCGTCTGGAAGCCGAACGCCGTGGTGTTCTCCGCGTCGGGCACACCCGAATCCGAGTTCTGCCCGGGTGGCGGCATCCCCGCGCCGGTCACCGACCGCCGCGGCGGATCTGGACGGCCCACGGGGACGAGGGGATCAACGGCGGCCACCCCGAGTCGGGCGCGGGGCCGGCGGGCTGGAGACGCGAGAGGGGTGCCGTCCGGAGTCCGGCGGGGCGACTGCCCGCCCACCCGCTGGAGGGTCCGGCCGCCGCGACCGAGGGCGACCACGTGTGGCTCGCCTGGTACGAGAGCGCCAGCGCCACCGGCATCTACCTGACCCGGATCACCCCGCTCAGCGGCGCGGTGACCGGCTGCCGCGGCCCCGTGCCGGAGCCGTACGGATTCGCCGTCCGCGACGGCCGGGCGGTGCTGACCGCCCGCCGCCGCGACAAGCGCTCCACCGAGCTGATCCGCGTCCGGCTCGACGGACCGGGCGACCGTGACCAGCCGCCGCACGCTGCGCGTACGCGGCCCTGGCCAGGGCCGTGACGGCATCCTCCGGCTCCGCACCGGCAACACCCGGCTGCGCGTAGCGGCATGAGCCTGCCGGGTCACCGGGTGAGCCGGACCAGGCCACCACCCAGGTCCTCTTCGCCCAGGCCCGGCTCCGCGGCCAGAAGCTTCCGTGTGACCGCCTCCCCCGCGATCACGCAGTCCGGGACGCCGGGGAACCCGTCGCCTTCGTGCAGCACGATCGAGTCCCAGTCCTCCGGGTCGTGGATGCCTCGCCGGTCGACGATCACCGCACGGCTGGGTGTGGGCAGTCCGGCCGCGGCGGCGGTGACGGCCGCCTCCACCGTCCCCGCCTCCTCCGGACTGAGGCCGTCCAGCCACAGCGTCTGGACCTCGCAGCCGAAGGGTTCATGGGTGAAGCTGCCGATCACGTTGGTGTCGGCCGAGAACCACCAGTTCATCGTGATGGACGCGAGGCGAAGCCCGAGCAGGCGGCGCAACTCCTCCTGCTCCATGGGGACGTCGTCCCCTTCGACGTTCAGCACCAGGGCCGCGCCCGCCACCGGGTGCTCCAGCACGATCCCGTACCGCCGGAACAGCCCCGCCTGCTCGCCGAAGACGGACACGTCCCCCGACTCCCGGTACCACCGGACGAATCCGTCAGCCATCCCGCTCGCCGCCCCGCCCCCGCGCCACACGGCCCGTGTCCGGGCGTTCGCGCCACAGGCGGAGGGCGGTGTCGACCAGGCGGATGCGGCGGAGGGCGGGGACCGTCACCAGCGGGTGCCAGGCGGCGAGGTCGGTGGAGCCGTTCCGCTCCGGGCGCAGGGTGCCGCCCGTGACGCGGGCCTCGTAGACCAGGCGGAGGCTGTGGTGGTCGACGGTCGCGCCCAGGGTGGAGCGGTGGGAGTCGACGCCCAGAAGGGTGGTCATCTCGGCCCGGTAGCCCGTCTCCTCCTCGACCTCGCGGACCGCGGTCTCCAGGGGATCCTCGCCGTGCTCCATGCCCCCGCCCGGCAGCACCCATTCCCGGCCGCCGTCGGCGGTGGGGCTGCGCGCCAGGAGGATCTCGTCGCCGCGGACGACCACGGCGTAGGCCGCCACCCTCAACCTCTTTTGCATAGAGGGAGGTTAGGAGGGATTCCCCTCTCCCCGCATCCGATTTCTGGGGGATTCTTCCCGGTGGCGCTCTGCACCCTATGGCGGGTTTGCGTCATGGGCATGATCTGACTTGGTGTGCACTCCCCAAAGACCTGTCACATACGAAAGGCTCAGCGGTCATCCGGTATCGATTTCCGGACTGTTCCCTTCACAACAGGTCTCACACAGGGATGTACATGACCCCCGAACCCCCCAACCCCATACCGGGAATGAGACGCGCTGCCCGTGTCGCGGCAGCCGCCGGCCTCGTGGCCGCGCTGGTCGCCGCCGGTGCCGCGCCCGTCCTCGCCGCGCCGGCGGCGGCGCCCGCGCCCGAGGCGACGCCGAACGCCCCCGAGCCCGGCAAGTCCGCCGAGGAGAAGCTCGGCTCCGAGGACGCCGAGCGGCTCGCGGAGGCCGAGGCACGCGGCGAGAAGACCGTCACGCTCATGGTCGCCACCGAGCCCGGCAAGACCGACCAGGTCGCCAGGGAACTGGACGCCGTCAAGGGCGGCACCGTCGGGCAGCGCCACGACAAGCTCGGCTACGTCCGCGCCACCGTGCCCACCTCGCAGGCCGAGGCCGCCATCGGCAAGGCCGCCAAGCTGTCCAGCGTCCAGGGCATCGACCTGAAGCACGAGATCGTGCTGGAGGACCCGCGGCCCGACGGCGGCCGGGGCGGCAAGGCCCCCTCGGGCAGCGCGGGCAGCGGCTACCTGTACCCGGCGCCCACCAAGCGCACCCCGGCGGCCAACCCGTACAACCCGTCCCATGAGACCGGGGCCGTGGACTTCGTACGGAAGAACCCCGGCGCCGACGGGCGCGGTGTCACCATCGGCATCCTCGACTCGGGTGTCGACCTGGGGCACCCCGCGCTCCAGAAGACCACCACCGGCGAGCGCAAGATCGTCGACTGGGTGACCGCCACCGACCCGGTGAGCGACGGCGACGGCACCTGGCTGCGGATGGACACCCCGGTGTCCGGGAGCACGTTCACGGCCGCCGGCAAGACCTGGACGGCGCCCGAGGGCTCGTACCGCTTCCGCACCTTCGCGGAGGCCGCCACCGAGGGCGGCGACATGGCGGGCGACCTGAACCGGGACGGCGACACCACCGATGTGTGGGGTGTGCTGTACGACGAGGCCGCGGGCACCGTGCGGGTCGACCTCGACGGGGACTTCGACTTCTCCGACGACGAGCCGATGAAGCCGTACAAGGACGGTTTCCAGGTCGGCTACTTCGGCACCGACAACCCGAAGACCGACGTCGTCGAGCGCATCCCGTTCGTCGTCGAGATCCGCAAGGACGTCGTCTTCAACGGGGCCGGTGACAAGGCCGACTTCGTGAGCATCGGCGTCATCGAGGGCTCGCACGGCACCCATGTCGCCGGGATCACCGCCGCCCACCGCCTCTTCGGCGGCAAGATGAACGGTGCCGCGCCCGGAGCCAAGCTCGTCTCCTCCCGCGCCTGCACCTGGAGCGGCGGCTGCACCAACGTCGCCCTGACCGAGGGCATGATCGACCTCGTCGTCAACCGCGGGGTCGACATCGTCAACATGTCGATCGGCGGTCTCCCGGCGCTGAACGACGGCAACAACGCGCGCGCCCGCCTCTACACCCGGCTGATCGACGAGTACGGAGTCCAGCTCGTCGTCTCCGCGGGCAACAGCGGCCCCGGTGTCAACACCATCGGTGACCCGGCGCTGGCCGACAAGGTCATCAGCGTCGGCGCGGCCATCTCCAAGGAGACCTGGGCCGCCAACTACGGCTCCGCCGTGGAGAAGAAGTACCAGATGCTGCCCTTCTCCTCGCGCGGCCCGCGTGAGGACGGCGGCTTCACGCCGACCCTCACCGCCCCCGGCGCGGCCGTCAACACCACGCAGACCTGGTCGCCCGGCGACCCGGTCAAGGAGGCCGGGTACCAGCTGCCGGCCGGTTACTCGATGCTCCAGGGCACCTCGATGTCCGCCCCGCAGGCCACCGGCGCCATGGCGCTGATGCTGTCGGCCGCCAAGCAGAAGGGCATCGACCTCACCCCGGCGAAGCTGCGCACCGCCGTGATCAGCCAGGCCGACCACATCCCGGACACCCAGGCGCACGAGCAGGGCGCGGGCCGGATCAACGTGGTGGACGCCTGGAAGGAGGTGCTGCGCGGCGCCGACGCCCACGAGTACACCGTGAAGGCGCCGGTCGACACCGCGATCGACCAGTTCCTGAAGGAGCCCGGCTTCGGCACCGGCCTCTACGACCGCGAGGGCGGCATCAAGGTCGGCCAGGAGAAGGTCTACGAGGTCACCGTCACCCGCACGACGGGCGCCGACAAGCCGATCCGGCACGAGCTGTGGTTCGAGAACAACCACGAGGACACCTTCCGGATCGTCGGCAGCGACGAGATCGTGCTTCCGCTGAACAAGCCGGTCACCTTCAAGGTCGCCGCCAAGCCGCGCAGCGCCGGAGTGCACAGCGCCGCGCTGGAGCTGAGCGACCCGAAGACCAAGGGCATCGACCGGCTGATCCAGACGACGGTCGTCGCCTCGGAGGAGCTGGCCGAGCCGTCCTTCAGCCACTCGGCGTCGAGCATCGTGCAGCGCAACGAGACCCGGTCGTACTTCGTGACCGTCCCGGCGGGCGCGAAGGCGCTGGAGATCGCGATGAGCGGCCTGGCGAAGGACAGCCAGACCCGGTTCATCGCGATCCACCCGTACGGCGTGCCGGCCGACCCCACGTCGACGATCTACTGCTACCCGAACTACGAGAGCCCGAAGAACACCTGCCGCCCCGACCTGCGGTCGTACCCGAACCCGCAGCCGGGCGTGTGGGAGATCGAGGTGGAGGCGCGCCGTACGTCGCCGCTGCTCGACAACCCGTACACGCTGGACGTGTCGGTGCTGGGCGTCACCTTCGACCCGCAGACGCAGACCCTGGAGTCCGCGGCCCAGGGTTCCGGTACCCCGGTCGAGTGGCAGGTCACGAACGGCTTCGCCGCCCTTGAGGGCAGGCCGCAGGGCGGCTCGCTGGGTTCCGCGAAGGTGGACCGCCCGACGATCGGCCACCAGGGCCAGAAGAAGACCACCGTCGAGATCGGTGAGGGTGTCGAGCGGTTCGACGTCGCCATCGGCAACGTCTCCGACAAGGGCGCCGACCTGGACCTGACCGTCCTCCGCGACGGTGTGCGGGTGGGCTTCTCCGCCGACGCCGACTCCGAGGAGTCGGTGTCCCTGCTGAAGCCGGCTCCCGGCACGTACACGATCGTCGTCGACGGCTACGCGGTCCCGGCCGGCGAGACCGCCTACGACTACAAGGACGTGTTCTTCTCGTCCTCGCTGGGCGAGATCAAGGTCGACCGGACGAATACGCTGGCGCTGAAGAACGGCGAGTCCGGCGTCTTCCGCGGCGAGGTCGTCGTGAACGGCCCGGCGCCCGAAGGACGGCAGTTCTTCGGTGAGGTCAGCCTGCTGAACGCGCGTGGCACCGCCGCGGGCACCGGCAGCGTCGTGATCAAGAGCGTCACGCAGTGAACCGCGCGAAGATCACTGCCGCTCCGTAGCCCGGAGGGCCACGGAGTGTGAGGGCGGGCGTCCGGCACGGGCGCCCGCCCTTGCGTGTACCCGGACGCCGCCGTGATCGATCCGTGGTGCTTCTCACCCTCTGGACAACCGATTGGACAAGGCGGCACGGGACATACGCATCATGGACGGCGGCAGCACCCCTTGCCGCACACACGTACGGAGGAGTTCCCGTGAAGGTCGGAATCGTCGGAGCCACCGGTCAGGTCGGCACGGTCATGCGCAGGATCCTCGCCGAGCGGAACTTCCCGCTGGACCGGCTCCGGCTGTTCGCCTCCGCGCGCTCGGCGGGCACGGTGCTGGACGGCATCACGGTCGAGGACGCGGCCACCGCCGACTACACGGGCCTGGACATCGTGCTGTTCTCGGCGGGCGGCGCCACCTCCCGGGCGCTCGCGGAGAAGGTCGCCGGGCAGGGTGCCGTCGTGATCGACAACTCCTCCGCGTGGCGCCGCGACCCCGAGGTGCCGCTGGTGGTGTCCGAGGTGAACCCGCACGCCGTCAAGGACCGCCCCAAGGGGATCATCGCCAACCCGAACTGCACCACCATGGCCGCGATGCCGGTCCTGAAGCCGCTGCACCAGGAGGCCGGTCTGGTGGCGCTGGTCGCCACCACGTACCAGGCCGTGTCCGGCTCCGGGCTCGCAGGCGTCGCGGAGCTGGACGGCCAGGTCAAGGCGGTCGCCGGCCGGGCCGCCGAGCTGGCCCACGACGGCGAGGCCGTCGACTTCCCCGAGCCGGGCGTGTACGCGCGGCCGATCGCCTTCAACGTGCTGCCGCTGGCCGGGTCGATCGTCGACGACGGCCTGCACGAGACGGACGAGGAGCAGAAGCTCCGCAACGAGTCCCGCAAGATCCTGGAGATCCCGGACCTGAAGGTGTCCGGCACCTGCGTCCGCGTCCCGGTCTTCTCGGGGCACTCCCTCCAGGTCAACGCCCGCTTCGAGCGCCCGATCAGCGTCGAGCGCGCGTACGAGCTGCTGAAGGACGCCGAGGGCGTCGAGCTGTCCGAGATCCCGACACCGCTCCAGGCCGCCGGCAAGGACGCCTCGTACGTGGGCCGTATCCGGGCCGACGAGACCGTGGAACACGGTCTGGCGCTGTTCGTCTCCAACGACAACCTGCGCAAGGGCGCCGCGCTGAACGCGGTGCAGATCGCTGAGCTGGTGGCTCAGGAGCTGCGCGGCTGACGCCTCCCGGCACCGGCAGCTTCCCAGGGCTGTTCACAGGGCGGTCCCGCCGGGGTGGCGGGACCGCCCTTCGCCGTTCCCGTTCTCTGCCTCTGTGATCCGCGTCCCCCCGTGGAAGGATGGCTCCAAAAGGCCGTACATGGAGGAGATGACCGGGTGCCTGGCACAAACCTGACCCGTGAAGAGGCGCGGCGGCGCGCGGCGCTGCTGACCGTGGACGCGTACGAGATCGACCTCGATCTCAGCGGTGCGCAGGAGGGGGGCACCTTCCGGTCCGAGACCTCGGTGCGCTTCGCGTCGGCCGAGGAGGGCGCGGAGACCTTCATCGACCTGGTGGCCCCGGCGGTGCACGAGGTCGTGCTGAACGGCGAGCGGCTGGACGTCGCCTCGGTGTTCCGGGACTCGCGGATCGCGCTGAAGCACCTGAGGCAGGGCGCGAACGAGCTGAGGGTGGTCGCGGACTGCGCGTACACCAACAGCGGTGAGGGGCTGCACCGGTTCGTCGACCCGGTCGACGACCAGGCGTACCTGTACACGCAGTTCGAGGTGCCGGACGCGCGGCGGGTGTTCGCCAGCTTCGAGCAGCCGGACCTGAAGGCCACGTTCCGGTTCACCGTGCAGGCGCCGCCCGGGTGGACGGTGATCTCGAACTCGCCCACGCCCGGGCCCGAGGGCCCCGATTCGACCGTATGGCGCTTCGAGCCGACCCCGCGTATCTCGTCGTACATCACGGCGCTGATCGTCGGCCCCTACCACGCGGTGCACTCGACGTACGAGGGCCCGGACGGGCAGGTCGTGCCGCTCGGCGTGTACTGCCGTCCGTCGCTCGCGGAGCACCTGGACGCGGACGCGATCTTCGAGGTCACGCGGCAGGGCTTCGACTGGTTCCAGGAGAAGTTCGACTACGCGTACCCGTTCGCCAAGTATGACCAGCTCTTCGTGCCCGAGTTCAACGCGGGCGCGATGGAGAACGCGGGCGCGGTCACCATCCGCGACCAGTACATCTTCCGGTCGAAGACGACGGACGCGGCGTACGAGGTGCGGGCCGCGACGATCCTGCACGAGCTGGCCCACATGTGGTTCGGCGACCTGGTCACCATGGAGTGGTGGGACGACCTGTGGCTGAACGAGTCGTTCGCCACCTACGCGGAGGCCGCCTGCCAGGCGTACGCGCCCGGCTCGAAGTGGCCGCACTCGTGGACGACGTTCGCGAACCAGATGAAGACCTGGGCGTACCGGCAGGACCAGCTGCCCTCCACGCACCCGATCATGGCCGATATCCGCGACCTCGACGACGTGCTGGTCAACTTCGACGGCATCACCTACGCCAAGGGCGCTTCGGTGCTGAAGCAGCTCGTCGCGTATGTCGGCATGGACGCGTTCTTCCAGGGCGTGCAGGCGTACTTCAAGCGGCACGCGTACGGCAACACCCGGCTGACGGACCTGCTGGGCGCGCTGGAGGAGACCTCCGGCCGCGACCTGACGAACTGGTCGAAGAAGTGGCTGGAGACGGCCGGGATCAACGTCCTGCGGCCGGTCATCGACACGGACGCGCACGGGGTCGTCACGTCGTTCGCGGTACGCCAGGAGGCCCCGGCGCTGCCCGAGGGCGCCAAGGGCGAGCCCACGCTCCGGCCGCACCGCATCGCGATCGGTTTCTACGACCTGGACGAGGCCGGGAAGCTGGTGCGCACCGAGCGCGTCGAGCTGGACGTGGACGGCGAGCTGACGGGCGTCGAGGCCCTGGTCGGCAAGGCGCGCCCGGCCGTCGTGCTGCTGAACGACGACGACCTGTCGTACGCGAAGGTGCGGCTGGACGAGGAGTCGCTGCAGAACGTGGTGGCGCACCTCGGGGACTTCTCCGAGTCCCTGCCGCGTGCGCTGTGCTGGGCGTCGGCGTGGGACATGACGCGGGACGGCGAGCTGGCCACGCGCGCGTACCTGGATCTGGTGCTGTCGGGCATCGCGAAGGAGTCCGACATCGGTGTCGTGCAGTCCCTGCACCGGCAGGTGAAGCTGGCGCTGGACCTGTACGCGGCGCCGGACTGGCGTCCGGTCGGCCTGGCCCGCTGGACCGAGGCCGCGCTGGAGCACCTCCGGGGTGCCGAGCCGGGCAGCGACCACCAGCTGGCCTGGGCGCGCGCCTTCGCGGCGACCGCGCGGACGGACCAGGAGCTGGACCTGCTGGCGGCGCTGCTGGACGGCTCGGTGTCGGTCGACGGCCTGGTGGTGGACACGGAGCTGCGCTGGGCGTTCGTGGAGCGGCTGGCCGCGACGGGGCGCCTGGGCGCGGACGGGATCCACGCCGAGCACGAGCGGGACCGTACCGCCGCGGGTGAGCGGCACGCGGCCACGGCGATGGCAGCGCGGCCGACGGCCGAGGCCAAGGCGGAGGCGTGGGCGTCGGTCGTCGAGTCCGACAAGCTGCCGAACGCGGTGCAGGAGGCGGTGATCTCCGGGTTCGTCCAGGCCGACCAGCGGGAGCTGCTGGCGCCGTACACGGAGAAGTACTTCGCCACGGTCAAGGACGTCTGGGAGTCCCGCTCCCACGAGATGGCCCAGCAGGTCGCGGTCGGGCTGTACCCGGTGCTCCAGGTGTCCCGGGAGACGCTGGAGGAGACGGACGCGTGGCTCGCGTCGGCCGAGCCGAACGCGGCACTGCGACGGCTGGTGCTGGAGTCGCGCTCGGGTGTGGAGCGCGCGCTGAAGGCCCGGGCGGCGGACCGCTGACGGGGTGCTGAGGGACCGCTGACGGGGCGGGGGCGTCCGGTGTCCTCCGGGGGCTCCCCGCCCCGCCTGAGGCCCCGGTCCGTCATGGGCCGCAACCCGCCGTGGCGGCCGGTGGCGTCCACCCGACAGTCGGCGGGAACCGGTTGCCGGTGTTCCCTGCGCGCCCGGAGACTCGGGAGCGGCGCTCCCCGCCGGGTGGCCCGGCCCGCCGCCTGACCAACGGCCGGGCGGGGCCACTCCCATGGACCGTCGTCGTGCGGGAGGCCGGGCCGAGCGCGACCCCGCCCAGCACCAGTGCCATGGCCACCGCCCCCGTGCCCGGCATCGTCTCCCCCGGCAGCAGGTACGCGAGCAGGGCCACGCACAGCGGCTGGGGGCGTACATGATCCCGGGCCGCTCCGATCCCGGCCACGGCCGCGTTCCAGGCGAGGAAGGCGACCGCCGAGGACAGCATGCCCAGGTACGGCAGCGGCCCCGCCGTCCCGGCGGTTAGCGGAAGGCCGCCGCGCAGGGCCGCGTGGGCGGCGTACACCGGCAGCAGCACCGGCACGCCGAGCAGCGAACACGGTGAAGAGCAGCGCCGGGCCGTCCTGACCCGTGCGACGGCGCCGCAGCAGGGCTCTGTACGAGGCGAAGCGGACGGCCGCGGCCACGATCCACAGGCCGGTCGGACGAGGGTGTCGTACGCGGTGACGCCGAGCATCGAGGTGAGGGTGAGCCGGCCGAGGTGACGCCGCATCGGTTCACGCCGCCGCCATGCGGCCCGGCACCGAACGGGGCGGCGAGGAGGGCGACGATCCAGCGCCGGAACGCGGCCTGGACGGGCGGAACGGTGTCCGCGGGAGCGCGTGCGGCGACGAAGCTGCCGGACCGGACGGCCGTCGCCGCGCTCGCCGGCAGCAGCCCCGCCGTGGTGTGGGCGGTGCGCGGGACGGAGTGAGCCGGGAGGTGGGCGGTCGCGGGCCGTGTCGTGGTGGGCGTCGTCGCCATGGGCCTAACGTCGCACCGGCGGAGCCGTGAGGTCCATCGAGACTTCCTGAGGCTTCCTTTCGGTCTTCCGGAAGGGACTGCCCTGGAGCTGACCCACCAGGGTCGCCCCGAACGCCACGGCCATGCCTAGGAGCTGTACCGGCCCCAGGGCCTGGCCGAGGGCCGCCCAGCCGATGACCGCGGCGGTGGCCGGGGACAGCGGGCCGAGAAGGGTCACCGAGGTCGCGGAGAGCCGCTCGATGCCCCGGAACCAGAGCCAGTAGCCGATGGCCGTGTTGCCGAACGCCAGGTAGGCGAAGCCGATCAGCGCGTTCCCGTCGAGCGCCGGCGGGTCGCCCTCCAGCAGGAGGGCGACCGGAGCGATCACCAGCCCGCCCGCGGTGAGCTGCCAGCCGGTCATGGCCAGCGCCCCCACGCCCTCCGGGCGGCCCCACCGCTTGGTCAGCACCGTGCCGGCGGACATCGACGCCGTACCGGCCAGTCCCGCGACCACACCCACCAGGTCCAGTTCGGCGCCCGAGCGCAGCACCACCAGGCTCACCCCGACCGCGGCGGCCACCGCCGCCGCGGATCCGCGCAGCGTCGGCCGCTCCGCCGCCAGCAGCGCGGCCAGTCCGATCACGAACAACGGGCCCACCGAGGTGACCACCGCCGCGACACCGCCCGGCAGCCGGTACGCGGCCAGGAAGAGCAGCGGGAAGAACGCACCGATGTTGAGCGCGCCCAGCACCGCCGCGCGCCACCACCAGCCGCCGCGCGGCAGGGTGCGGGTCAGGGTCAGCAGAAGGAGTCCGGCGGGCAGGGACCGGACGAGGCCGGTGAACAGAGGCCGGTCGGGCGGCAGGAACTCGGTCGTGACGTAGTACGTGGTGCCCCACGAGACGGGGGCGAGGGCCGTGATGGCGACGACGGCGGCGCGGCGGGACATGACAGGGAGCCCTTCGACGGGTTTCCGGCTTGCTGGGTCACAATTTCCTTGACGGCAAGTAGCTTAGCTCTAAGCTACTTGGGTGCAAGTGGGTTATGGGCAAGCCACTCATTGGGCGTCCGCTTGCGCACGAGTTACTTGCGAGTGACCCTCGACCGTGGCCAGACTGCCCACATGCGCTCGACCTCCGGCCCCGGCCCCGCCCGCACCAGCCCCCGCACCAGCACCGCCACCGGAGCCGGGTCCCACCCCGACGCCGTGGACGCGATCACCGACCAGTGGGCGGCCGTCCGACCGGATCTGGAGACCCTGCCCATGGCCGTCTTCGGCCGTGTGTACCGCCTCACCCAGACCGTGGGATCCCGTATGCAGCAGGCCTACGCGCCCTACGGCATCTCGCGCGGCGAGTTCGACGTGCTGGGGACGCTGCGCCGCTCGGGGGAGCCGTACACCCTCTCGCCGCGCGAGCTGTCCGCGACGCTCATGCTGACGACGGGCGGGATGACCGGGCGGCTGGACAAACTGGAGCGCGCGGGGCTGCTGGCCCGCAGCCCGGACCCGCACGACCGGCGCGGGCTGAGGGTGACGCTCAGCAAGCGGGGGCTGGAGCTGGTGGACGAGGCGGTCACGGCCGGGCTCGCCGTCCAGCGGGAGGCCCTTGACGCGGGGCTGGACGAGGAGGAGGCCAGGCAACTGGCCGCCCTGCTGAGGAAGCTGCTGCTCGCCACGGGGGCGTGAGAGCGCGACAAGGCGCCACGCGGCGGGCGGTGGCCCGGCGCGCGGCGCCTGTCAGAAGGAGTGAGGTGGCGTCAGCCCTGCTGCTTCACGCGGTCCTTCGAGCGGTCCAGGACCATCACCGCGGCGGCGATGACCAGGAACAGCACGATCGGGGCCGCCACGAACAGGCCCAGCGTCTCACCGACGCTCAGGCCCGGGCCCGGGTCGTCGCCGTCGTCACGGGTCAGCGCGAGCGCGGGGGACGACATCAGCAGCATCATCAGCGTCGTACCGGTCGCGACGGCGCCGGTGCGCAGGGCGTTCTTCTTGTCCACGGAGCAAACGTAGCGAACGCCTAAACGCAGCGCGCGCCCGGGGGTGCCGTACGGGGCTCCGCGCGCTCCGGCCGCCCGGACAGCACCGCCATCAGCGCGCGCAGCCGGGGTGACGCGGCCAGCTCCTCCAGGGACATCGGGCGGCCGTCCGCCCCGGCGACCGGCAGCCGCCAGTTCGGGTACTGGTCCCAGGTGCCCGGCAGGTTCTGCGGGCGCCGGTCCCCCACCGCGTCCGGCAGCCACAGGCCGGTCATCCGCGCGGGCGTGCGCCGCAGGAAGCGGTACAGGGCCTGCACCTGTTCCTCCTCGTCCGCGCCCGGCCGCAGCAGGCCCAGCTCCCGCAGGTACGCGAGCCACTCGGCCACGTCCTCGGCCGCCTCCGCGCGCTCCTCGTCCAGTGGCCGCGCCAGCAGGCCGAGCCGGTGGCGGAGGTCCACGTGGTCGCCGGTGAGGCGGGCGGCCGTGGGCGGCAGGTCGTGGGTGGTGGCGGTCGCCACGCAGCCGGCCCGCCAGTCCCCGGGCGGCAGCGGGCGCCTTGTGCCCTCCCAGTCGCGCTCGAACCAGAGGACCGAGGTGCCGGAGACTCCGCGCCGCCGCAGGGTCTCCCGAACCCCCGGTTCGACCGTCCCGAGGTCCTCCCCGATGACGGCCGCGCCCGCCCGGTGCGCCTCCAGAGCCAGCACGGCGAGCATCGCCTCCGCGTCGTACCGCACGTACGTCCCGTCCGTGGGCGGCAGCCCGGCGGGCACCCACCAGAGCCGGAACAGGCCCATGACGTGGTCGATGCGCAGGGCGCCCGCGTGCCGGAAGAGGGAGCCGAGCAGCTCCCTGTAGGGGGCGTAGCCGGAGGCGGCGAGCGCGTCGGGACGCCAGGGCGGCAGGCCCCAGTCCTGCCCGCGCGCGTTGAACGCGTCCGGCGGGGCGCCCACGGACATCTCGCGTGCGTACGCCCCGGGCCGCGCCCATGCGTCGGCGCCGTCCGGATGGACGCCGACGGCGAGGTCGTGGACGACGCCGACGGCCATGCCGGCGTCCCGGGCCGCGCGGGCCGCGGCGGCGAGCTGCTGGTCGGTGAGCCAGGCCAGCCAGGTGTGGAAGGCGACGCGGTCGGCGAGCGCGGCAGCCGCGCGCGCGGTGGCGGCCGACCGGGGGTCGTGCAGGCCCTCGGGCCACTGGCTCCGGTCGGAGCCGTACCGGTCGACGAGTGCGCACCAGGTGGCGTGGTCCTCCAGGGCCCGCCCCTGGGCGGCACGGAAGTCTTCGAAGGCGGCCAGGCGGCCGGGGCCCAGGGGGACCCGGCGGACGATCTCCAGGGCCTGCCGCTTGAGCACCCCGACCGCGTCCCGGTCGATCAGCTCGCCCTTGCGCAGGACGCCGTCGCGCAGTTCACCGGCGCGGGCGGCGAGTTCGTCGAGCGCGGCCCGGTCCGCACCGGTCACGTACGCGTACTCGGGGACGTCCTCCACACGCACGTGCACCGGGTCGGGGAAGCGGCGGGAGGAGGGGCGGTACGGGGAAGGGTCGGTGGGGGTACCGGGCACGGCCGCGTGCAGGGGGTTGACCTGCACGAAGCCGCAGCCGTGGGCACGGCCCGCCCAGTCGGTCAGCTCCCGCAGGTCCCCGAGGTCGCCCATGCCCCAGGAGCGGGCCGAGAGCAGGGAGTAGAGCTGGACCAGGATGCCGTGGCAGGGGGCGGACGGCTGCGGTACGCGCGCGGGAGCGGCGATCAGTGTCGCCCGGGCCTCCTCCCGGTCGCCGGGGGCCCGCGCGGTCAGGGTGTGGACGCCCGGCGGGAGATCGGCCCAGGGGACGGGCGAGGTGACGGCGGTGCCGTCCTCCAGGGTGATCCGCAGGGCGGTCCCGGAGGGCAGGGCGGCGAGCGGGCGCGGGCGGCCGGACGGCTCGTCGCCCTGCCAGACGACCACGGTGGGCGGAAGGAGCCGCCGCGCCCGCACCTCCTCGGTGGCGGCCAGGGAGGCGCGGACCGCCTCGGGCGTGCTCGCGTCGACGTCCAGGGCCCCCAGGACGGCGGCCACGGTGCCGTCGGGCACCGGGACCGTGACCCCCGGGGACGGCGAGTAGGCGGTGGCGACTCCGTGCAGAGCGGCGAGCCGGGCGAGGGTCATGCGGGGGCTCCTGGTCCTGGGAGGGGCTCAGTGGCGCGATCAGGTCGGTGGCCGGCTGAGCTGGGAGGAATCGACCCGCATGTGGCTCAGGTGGGTGGGAACTCCAGCCCGTCGGCGGTTCCGCGGGAGGTCGGCTCGCTGGTCAGGGGGGCGGCGTCGGCCAGCGGCGGCTCGCTGGTCAGGGGCGCCGCGTTCGCCAGCGGCGGCTCGCTGGTGAGCGGCGGGGCGTAGTACTGGGCGGCGGAGGTGGAGGCGGGCCGGGCGGGAAGCCGGGTGACGGGCGGGGCGGAGAGCTGCGGGGGGATCGGCGTGCGGTGGTGCGCGGCGCGGGACGTGCGGGCCCGGTTGTCACAGGCGCGGTCGGAGGGGGCTCCGTGGGCCTGTTTGGAGAGGGCGGAGAGCAGCAGCTGAGCGGACGTGGCCATGGTGGTCTCCCTGTGCGGTGGAAGGGCGGACCACAGCAGCCCTACCCAGCACACGCCGGAGCATCCGCGAAATGTGATTGCCGTCACATCGCGGTGGCGGGTATGTGCTCCCCGCCGCACCGAGAGCTGAACGGTTCTGCGACGTCACAGCCTGACCCGTGTGCAAATACGACACATCGACCATGCACATTGACACCTTCAGCGAGGGGGTGGTGGGCTCGAACCACCGGTACGAGCACCTGTACGGCCTGCCCACCGGCCAAGCTACCCACAGAACCACGCAGTACGAGGGGAGACGCGCGTGCAGCTCGCGCAGTTCGGGCGCGGCAGGCGGACCGCGACCGCCATCGCGGTCGCGGTGATCGGCGGTCTCCTGGGCGGCGCCCCCGGTGTACTGGCCGCGCCGGGGGACCCGTCCGACCCGTCGGCGCCCACGAGCGCGCGGCCCGGGCAGGACGCGGAGGCCGGAACCCCGCCGGTGTGGCCACGCCCGCAGTCCATGCGGAGCGTTCCGGAGGCCGCCGTACGGCTCGGTGACACCGTGTCGGTGGTCGCGGCGCCGGACGCCCATCCGTATGCGCTCACGTCGCTGGAGGAAGCGCTGCGGGCGGCGGGCGTGCGGGAGGTGCGCCGGGACGGCGGTCTCGTGGACGGCGGGTCCGGCCCGGGCGCGGTGGTGTTGATGGGCGGCACCGGCGCGCAGGCCGCCCTGCGCGCCCTGCGAGCGCCCGAGCGCGGTGACCTGCCCACCGGCGGCTACCGGCTCGCGACCGGCCGGTACGAGGGCCGGGACGTCATCGCGGTCGACGGAACGGGCCGGGACGGCCTCTTCCACGCGGTGCAGACACTGCGTCAGCTCATCACCGGGGAGCGGCTCGTTCCCGGTGTGCAGGTGCGGGACTGGCCGGGCACGGCGGTCCGGGGGCTGACGGAAGGCTTCTACGGGCGGCCTTGGAGCCATCAGCAGCGGCTCGCGCAGCTGGACTTCATGGCCCGCACCAAACAGAACCGGTACATGTACGCACCCGGTGACGACCCGTACCGGCAGGCGCGCTGGCGCGAGCCGTACCCGGCGCCGCAGCGCGCCGCGTTCCGGGAGCTGGCCGAGCGGGCGAAGCGCGCCCACATCACGCTGGCCTGGGCGATCGCGCCCGCGCAGTCGATGTGCCTGGCGTCGCCGGACGACATGCGGGCACTGAAGCGGAAGATCGACGCCATGTACGCGCTGGGTGTGCGCGCGTTCCAGATCCAGTTCCAGGACGCGAGCTACGACGAGTGGCACTGCGCGCAGGACGTGGACACCTACGGGCGCGGCCCCGAGGCGGCGGCGACGGCGCACGCGCGGGCGGCGAGCGAACTGGCCCGCCATCTGGCGGAGCGGTACCCGGACGCGGAGCCTCTGTCGCTGATGCCCACGGAGTACTACCAGGACGGCGCCACCGACTACCGGACCGCGCTCGCCGGAGCCCTCGACGCGCGGGTGCAGGTGGCCTGGACCGGTGTCGGCGTCGTGCCGCGCACCATCACGGGGCGGGAACTGCGGGGTGCGCGGGAGGCGTTCGCGCACCGGCCCCTGGTGACCATGGACAACTACCCGGTCAACGACTACGCGCAGGACCGGATCTTCCTGGGCCCGTACACCGGGCGGGAGCCGGCCGTCGCGGCCGGTTCGGCGGCACTGCTGGCGAACGCGATGGAGCAGGCGTCGGCGTCGCGGATCCCGCTGTTCACGGCGGCCGACTACGCGTGGAACCCGCGCGGCTACCGGCCCGGCGAGTCGTGGGAGGCGGCGCTGGACGACCTGGCGGACGGCGACCCGAAGGCACGGGCGGCGCTGAAGGCGCTGGCCGGGAACGCCGCGTCCTCCCTGCTGGACCAGCACGGGGAGTCGGCGTATCTGCGGCCCGTGCTCGACGCGTTCTGGCGGACGCGGACCACCGCCGGGGTGCCCGCGGCGGTGCGGGACCGGGCGGCCGCGGAGCTGCGGGCGGCGTTCACCGTGATGCGGGAGGCGCCGGACGCCCTGGCGGGCACCGCGGAGGGGCGGCTGGACGACGAGGTACGGCCCTGGCTGGAGCAGCTCTCCCGGTACGGGCGGGCGGGCGAGACCGCGGTCGACATGCTCCAGGCCCAGGCGCACGGCGACGGCGCGGCGGCCTGGCGGGCCCAGCTGTCCCTGGAGCCGCAGCGCACGGCCCTGCGCGCGGGCCAGGCGACGGTCGGCAAGGACGTGCTGGACGCGTTCCTGGACCGGGCGGGGAAGGAGTCCGCGGCATGGACCGGCACGGCGCGCAAGACCGGGGGCGAGGCGCACCGGTCGGGTGACGCGTACACGCTGGAGCTGGGGCGGACGCGGGTGGTCGAGGCGGTGACGGTGCTGGCGGAGCCGGACTCCGGTGGAGGGACCGGGGCGGGTGCCGGGGCCGGGTCCGGCGGTTCGGCCGGCGGCGCGGTCGAGGTGCGCGTGCCGGGTGAGGGCTGGCGGCCCGTGGGCGCGTTGTCGCCGTCGGGGTTCACTCAGGTCCCGGTCGGCCGGGTGCGGGCGGACGCACTGCGGGTCGTCCGGGAGGGCGGCGGCAGGGCCGTACCCGTACGGGCACTGGCCCCGTGGTTCGCGGACGAGCCCGTGGCGGTGCTCGAACTGCGCCAGGGCGAGGTGGACGCGGAGATCGGCGGCGCCGCGCAGCGGGTGGACGCGGTGGTGGCCGCGCGGCGGCCGAGCGCCGTGCGCGGAGCGCTCACGGCGCGCGCGCCCGAGGGGGTGCGGGTGGAGGTGCCGAAGGAGACGACTGTGCCGCGCGGTACCGCCACGTCGATACCGGTGACGGTGACCGTGCCCGAGGGCACGGAGGCGGGCGCGTACCAGGTCCCGCTGACCTTCGCGGGCGAACGCCGTGTGCTGACCGTCCGGGCCTTCCCCAAGACGGGCGGCCCGGACCTGGCCAGGACCGGCAGCGCCTCCTCGTCCGGCGACGAGACGCCCGACTTCCCCGCGGGTGCGGCGCTGGACGGCGACGCGGAGACCCGCTGGTCGTCGCCGCCGGAGGAGACGGCGTGGTGGCAGGTCGAGCTGGCGCGGCCCGCGCGGGTCGGGCAGGTCGTCCTGCACTGGCAGGAGGCGTACGCGACGCGGTACCGGGTGCAGGTGTCGACGGACGGGCGCGTCTGGCGCACCGCCGCGACCGTCCGCGACGGGCGCGGGGGCCGCGAGTCCGTCCGCCTGGACGCCACGGCCCGCTACGTCCGCGTCCAGCTGGACAAGCGCGCCACGGAGTACGGCTACTCCCTGTACGCGGCCGAGGTCTTCGCGGTCCTGCCGTAGGGACCGGGACGCCCGGGAGCACACCCTCCCGGGCGGGTGCACGGCTGCCGCCCGGCGGTTCGTCCCGGCTCGGCGGCCCCGGAAACGGCTGGGCCCGGGTCTAGGCGGAGACGCCGTCGATCCGGGCCATCGCATCGTCCGCGCCGTACGGCTGCAGGTAGGGCAGCCAGCGCGGGTCCCTATGCCCGGTGCCGATGATCCGCCAGGCCAGCCCCGTCGGCGGCGCCGGTGGCTGATGCAGCCTCCAGCCCAGCTCCCGGAGGTGCCGGTCGGCCTTCACATGGTTGCAGCGACGGCACGCCGCGACCACGTTGTCCCAGGTGTGCTTGCCGCCCCGGCTGCGCGGGATGACGTGGTCGACGCTGGTTGCGACGCCACCGCAGTACATGCACCGCCCGCCGTCACGGGCGAACAGTGCCTTACGGGTAAGAGGAACGGGCCCCCGGTAAGGGACCCGCACGAACCGCTTCAGCCGCACGACACTCGGTGCGGCGACGGCTCGGGTCGCGCTGTGCATGAAGGCGCCGGACTCCTCAAGGCACACGGCCTTGTTCTCCAGGACGAGCACGAGCGCGCGGCGGAGCGGTACGACGCCGAGGGGCTCGTACGACGCGTTGAGGACCAGGACGTGCGGCACGGATGCCTCCTTGTACGCCGGCGGCGCGTGGCTCGCGCCGGGACGATCTGCTCTCAGTCTCTCCTCATGCCTGGTCGAAGCGCCACCACGTACGGGTAACGGGCTCGGAGTGTTTTCGACCACACCGAGTGTCATCCCCCGGAGCGGCCGGAAACTCCCTCGAACGGACGGGCGGATCGGACGCGGCGGCGATACGGGCTACTCCGGGCCGTTAGATTGTTGTGACCCGCCCGTGATGCCAGGAGGTTCCGCGTCGTGCTCTGGTCGGCCCCGCCATCCGCTGATCCCACCGACCCCGCCACCCAGCCGCCTCCGGTCTCGCTGGACGAAGCCGCACGTCAGGCCGGTGAGGCCGCCGGGTGGGTGGAGGAGAACTGGCCCACCTGGGTCGGAATCGGCCTGCGGATCGTCCTGATCCTGACGATCGCCTTCACCCTCCGGTTCGTCATACGCCGGGCCCTGACCAAGCTCATAGACCGGATGAACCGCGGCTCCGACCAGGCCGTGCAGGGCCGGGCGCTCGGCGGGCTCCTGGTGAACGCCGAGCGCCGCCGCCAGCGTTCCGAGGCGATCGGCTCGGTGCTCCGTTCCGTCACCTCGTTCCTGATCATGGGCACGGCCGCGCTGATGATCCTCGGCGCGTTCAAGATCGACCTCGCCCCGCTGCTGGCCTCGGCCGGTGTGGCCGGCGTCGCGATCGGCTTCGGCGCGCGGAACCTGGTGACGGACTTCCTCTCCGGCGTCTTCATGATCCTGGAGGACCAGTACGGCGTCGGGGACAGCATCGACGTCGGTTCGGCCTCCGGCGAGGTCGTCGAGGTGGGCCTGCGGGTGACGAAGCTGCGCGGCACGGACGGGGAGATCTGGTACGTCCGCAACGGCGAGATCAAGCGCGTCGGCAACATGAGCCAGGGCTGGGCCACCGCCTCCGTGGACGTCACGGTCCGGCCCTCGGAGGATCTGGACCATCTGCGGAAGGTGATCGGCGAGGTCGGGGAGGCCCTCGCCGAGGAGGAGCCGTGGAACGAGCGGCTGTGGGGTCCGGTGGAGGTGCTGGGCCTGACCGAGGTCCTGCTGGACTCCATGACGCTGCGGCTCTCCGTGAAGACCATGCCGGGCAAGGCGCTCGGGGTGGAGCGGGAGCTGCGGTGGCGCGTGAAGCGGGCGTTCGACGCGGCGGGCGTCCGGATCGTCGGCGGCTCGGCGCAGGCCGCCGGGGACGAGCCGGCCAAGGACCCGACGGCCGGGATGGCCGCGCCCTCCGCGTTCGCCGCGCCGAACTCGCCGCAGACGCTGGCGACCAACCCGATACCGCACCAGCCGGGGCCCTCGCTGACCAAGCACTGACGGCGGCGTACCGCTCCCGCCCGCCCCGGCCGCCACCGGGCGGGAGCGACCCGATGGCCTCGGCCTGCTGACACGAGAGGTCTAGACCTGGTTACGTATGCGGGTACACGCAACACGGACGCACCAGGTGACTCGTGAGTGGAGGGGTACGGCATATGAGGCTAGTCGTCGTGGGGGGCGGCTCCACCTACACACCCGAACTGGCCGACGGGTTCGCACGGTTGCGGGGCACCCTGCCTGTGAGCGAACTCGTGCTCGTCGACCCGGACGCCCGGCGGCTGGAGCTGGTCGGCGGGCTCGCCCGGCGGATCTTCGCCCGGCAGGGCCACCCCGGCACGGTGACCACGACCGGCGACCTGGACGCGGCCGTGGACGGCGCCGACGCCGTGCTGCTCCAGCTCCGCGTCGGCGGGCAGGCGGCCCGCGAGCAGGACGAGACCTGGCCTCTGGAGTGCGGCTGCGTCGGGCAGGAGACCACCGGCGCGGGAGGGCTCGCGAAGGCGCTGCGGACCGTTCCCGTGGTGCTGGACATCGCGGAACGCGTCCGGCGGGTCAACCCGGCGGCCTGGATCATCGACTTCACCAACCCGGTGGGCATCGTCACCCGGGCCCTCCTGGAGGAGGGGCACCGGGCGGTCGGGCTGTGCAACGTCGCCATCGGCTTCCAGCGGAAGTTCGCACGGCTGCTGGGCGTGGCACCGGAGGCCCTGCACCTGGAACACGTGGGCCTGAACCATCTGACCTGGGAACTGGGCGTACGGCTGGGCGGGCCTGACGGCGAGGACGTCCTGCCGGGGCTGCTCGCGGAGCACGGGGACGCGGTGGCCGAGGACCTGCGGCTGCCGCGCCCGCTGCTGGACCGGCTGGGGGTCGTCCCCTCGTACTACCTGCGCTATTTCTACGCGCACGACGCGGTCGTGGCGGAGCTGGGCGGCAGGCCCTCGCGGGCGGCCGAGGTGGCGGCCATGGAGCGGCGGCTGCTGGAGATGTACGGGGACCCGGCCCTCGACGAGAAGCCGGGGCTGCTGGCCCGGCGCGGCGGGGCCTTCTACTCGGAGGCGGCGGTCGACCTGGCCGCGTCGCTGCTGGGCGGGCGCCCGGCGGTCCAGGCCGTCAACGTACGGAACGCGGGCACGCTGCCGTTCCTGCCGGACGACGCGGTGGTGGAGGTTCCGGCGGAGGTGGACGCGACGGGCGCCCGGCCGCTGCCGGTACCGGCCGTGGACCCCCTGTACGCGGGGCTGATGGCACAGGTCACGGCATACGAGCGGCTCGCCCTGGACGCAGCGCTGCGGGGCGGTCGGGACCGGGTGTTCCGTGCCCTCCTCGCCCACCCGCTGATCGGTCAGTACACGTACGCGGACACGCTGGCGGACACCCTGATCGCGCACAACCGGGAGCACCTGGCATGGGCATGAGGAGGATCCTGGCCATCGACGCCGGGAACAGCAAAACAGATGTCGCGGTCGTGTCGGCCGACGACGGTGCGGTCCTGGGCTCGGCGCGCGGCGGGGGTTTCCGGCCGCCTTCGGTGGGCGTGGCGACCGCCGTCGGCATGCTGGCGGGAGTGGTGGAGGAGGCCCTGGCCCGGGCCGCCGGAGGGAGGAGCGGGAGGGACCGGCCGGGCGGCCGGGGGCCCGGTGACCCGGGGGCGGCCGGTGCGGCGGGGGCCTCGGGCGCGGCCGGGGCGTCCCGTGTGGTGGAGGCGGCCGGGGCGGCGGGCACCGCTGTCGCGGCCGGGGGCCCGGACGGGCCTGCCGTCGTGCATGTCTCCGCATGTCTGGCCAACGCGGACCTGCCGGCCGAGGAGCGGGAGCTGACCCGGGCGCTGGAGACGCGTGGCTGGGGCGCGTCGGTGACGGTCCGGAACGACACGTTCGCGCTGCTGCGGGCCGGGGTGGACGAGCCGAGGGGCGTCGCCGTGGTGTGCGGGGCGGGCGTCAACTGCGCGGGGCTGCTGCCGGACGGGCGGACGGCGCGGTTTCCGGCGCTGGGCCGGATCTCCGGTGACTGGGGCGGCGGGGCGGGGCTCGCCGAGGAGGCCCTGTGGCACGCGTCGCGCGCGGAGGACGGACGGGGTGAGCCGACCGCACTGGCCCGCGCCCTGCCGGAGCACTTCGGGCTGGACTCCGTGCTCGCGCTGGTCGAGGCCCTGCACCTGGGGCGGATCCCGGCGGAGCGGCGGCACGAACTGGTGCCGGTGCTGTTCGCGGTCGCGGCGGACGGGGACGCGGTGGCGGACGGACTGGTGGAGCGGATGGCGCGGGAGGCGGTGGCGATGGCGGTGGTCGCGATGGACAGGCTGTCCCTGCGGGAGGCGGTGGAGCCGGTGCCGGTCGTGCTGGGCGGGGGCGTGCTCGCGGCGGGGCACGAGGGCCTGATGACGCGGATCGTCGCGCTGTTGCGGCGGGAGGCGCCGATGGCCGAGCCTCGGGTGGTGACGGCGCCGCCGGTGCTGGGGGCGGCGTTGCTGGGGCTGGACCGCGTGGGGGCGGGCCCGGGTGCGGCGGAGCGGCTGCGGGCGGCGCTCTCGTAGCCGGGTCCGGGGCCGCACCGGATGACTGTGGCTGTTCCGGATGATCCTGACCGGGCAGTCTGTCACCGTGTCTTCTGACCGCGGGTCCGGTCTTCGGACCTGCCGGCCTTCCGGCCGCTGTGACGAGCGAGGGGTGATCGATGGGCGTCGCGGGACTCCCCGGGCCGGTGATGGACCGGGACGAGGCGGACCGTGCCCTGGCACGGCTCGGCGCGGAGCACCAGGCGGTCGAGGACTCGCTGCTCGCGCTCCAGGACCACGCGGGCCGCAGACTGCTGGAGAGGGCGGAGCTGACCGGTGCGACCCGGGAGCGCTGGGCCGCCACCGAGCTGACGGTGGCCCGGCTGTGGGCGTACTTCGACGCGTACACGGCCGCGCTGCGGGAGGCCCGGGAGGTGCGGGCGCGGCGCCGCTGGCCGGGGCGGGCGGAGCTGACCGAGCTGACGGAGCTGCTGTGCGGCGAGAGCGTCGCGGTGCCCCGGGACGGGGACGACGCCGCCGAGACGTTCACCCTGGAAGGGCTGGTGGCCCGGGTGAACGAGCTGTACGCGCGGTCCCTGGACGTGGTGGTGACGGCCGAGGCCGTGTGGTCGGCGCTGCCCGCGCGGATAGACCTGCTCGCCGCCGAGCTGCACCGCACGCGGGCGCTGGCACGTTCCGCCGGCGTGCGGCCCGGGGAGCACCCGGCAGGCGACGACCTGGAGGAGATCACCGCGGAGCTGACCGCCCTTCGGTCGGAAGTGCTGACCGACCCGCTGGCGTACTGGCGTCCCGCGCAGGGCAGTTCGGCGCCGGGGGGCGGCCGTCCGGACACGGAGCGGTACGACGCGGCGGCGCGGGCACTGGAGGACGTACGGCGCGAGATCGAGGCGGTGCTCCAGGTACGGCAGGACTCCGAGTCGCGGCTGCTGAGGCTGCGGGACCTGCTGTCCCGGGCGGACCGCACCCTGGCGGAGGCGCGGACCGCGCGAGGGGAGGTACTGGCGAAGATCGCGGCGTCCGAGGTGCCGGTGGTGAGCGGTCCGCCGACGGCGCTGCAGGAACGTCTCGCGACGGCGGCGGAGTACCGGCGGCACGCCCAGTGGCACCGGCTGTCTCCGCTGCTGGAGGCGCTGGAACAGGAGGCGGAGGACGAGCTGCTGCGGGCCCGCGAGTCGCTGACCGCCGTCACGGCTCCCCTGGCGGTCCGCGCCGAGCTGCGGGGGCGCCTCGACGCGTACCGGGCACGGCTGTCCCGGCAGGGCCTGGCCGAGGACACCCTGCTGACCGAGCGGTACGACGTGGCCCGCCGCATGCTGTGGAGCGCGCCATGCGACCTCAGGGCGGCGGAAGCCGCCGTACAGCGCTACCGGCAGGCGGCGCTGGAGGCGCTGTCGGGCGCGGAGAGCCCAGGCCCGCCCGGCGCTTGAGGACGAGTACGGCTCGGGTGCGGCTGCGGGGTCCGGGGGCGGAGTCTCCCAGTTTCCGCGCCGTCGGCGTCGGCTGGGGCGGGTGGGCCTACCGTGTCAGGTATGAGCGCTGAACGCGACCGCCCCGAACGTCACGACCCCCCGGGTGGGCGGCCCGACCGCGAGCCGCACGCCCCGCGCCCCGGCGTCTGCGTGGCCTGCCGGGTGGGGCGCGTGAACCGCGACGGCCACTGCGAGCACTGCGGGCACGCCCAGCCGCGTCCGCGCGACCACATGGAACAGGAGCTGGGCCCCGTCGCGGCCGTCAGCGACCGGGGGCTGCGCCATCACCGCAACGAGGACGCCTTCGCAGTGGCGGCGACACCCCTCCCCGGCGGCGAGCCCGCCACCGTCGCGGTCGTCTGCGACGGCGTGTCGTCCGCGTCGCGCCCCGACGAGGCGTCCGCCGCCGCCTCCGAGACCGCCCGTGCCTCCCTCACGGCCGCCCTGGCGCAGGGCGCGGATCCGCGGCGGGCCATGCACGACGCGATCCTCACCGCCGGGGAGGCCGTCGCCGCGCTCGCGGGGCGGGAGGAGGGCGAGGGCGGTGCCGCCGCGTCCGACCACGACCCGCGGCGGCACCGCAACGCTCCCGCCTGCACGCTCGTCGCCTCGGTCGCCGCGCGCGGACTGCTCGTCGTGGGCTGGGTCGGGGACAGCCGGGCGTACTGGGTACCCGACGACCGGGCCGCCCGGCCGGCCCGGCTCACCGAGGACGACTCGTGGGCCGCGCAGATGGTCGCGGCGGGCCTGATGAACGAGGCCCAGGCGTACGCGGATCCGCGCGCCCACGCCATCACCGGCTGGCTCGGCGCCGACGCGTACGAACTGGAGCCGCACACGGCCACGTTCCAGCCGGACCGGCCGGGTGTGGTCGTGGTGTGCACGGACGGACTGTGGAACTACGCGGAGTCGGCAGGGGACATGGCCCGAATCGTTCCGCCGGACGCGGCCGAACGCCCCCTGCACTGCGCGCGCGTCCTCGTCGGCCACGCCCTGGACGGAGGCGGGCACGACAACGTGACCGTGGCGGTGCTGCCGTTCGCGGTGGCGACGCGAGGGGCACGTTCCGCCTGAGGCCGGCGGCGGGGCCGGGGACCGGACCGACCGGGGACGGGGCCTGGAACGGCACCTGGACGCACAGGAGTCGGACATTCAGCGAAGCCGCTTTCGAAGGTGGTCGACATCGTCGACATGGCGACAGGTACTGTGCGACTGAAGGCGAAGGTGGAGAACGCGGACGAGACGACGCCCGGAAGGCGTCCCGCGCACACTGCTCGCCGTCGTGACGAAGGATGTGCCGGCCGCCGGTGGCCGGTGAGGAGAGGGGGATAGGCCGACATGCCGACGTGCCCGAACGGACACCAGTCGCCGTCCGGCGACTGGTGCGAGGTGTGCGGCCACCGCATGGCCGGGGCGGGCGCGGCACCGCCGCCGCCCCCGCCGCCGCCCGCCCCGGGATACGGCTACCCGCCCCCGCCTCCCGCCCCGATGGCCGGCGACCCGAACGCCACCCAGCAGGCGGAGCTCTGCCCCCAGTGCCGCACGCCACGGGAACCGCTGGCGCAGTTCTGCGCGGAGTGCCGCTGGAGCTTCACACCGGGCCCGGGCCCCGGCGGGCCGGGTACCCACGGCGGACCGGGCGGACCCGGAGGTCCGGGTACCCACGGCGGACCGGGCGGACCCGGAGGTCCGGGTGGCTTCGGCGTGCCGGGCGGGCCCGGGGACTTCGGCGGACCGGCTGGACCCGGGCGACCTGACGGCCACGGCGGGTCCGGGGGCCCGGGTGGCCCCGGGTATCCCAGCGGACCCGGCGACTTCGGCACCCACGGCACGCCCAGCGGACCCGGCCGCCCCGGGGACTTCGGCACGCACGGCGGACCGGGTGCACCCGGCCGTCCGGGGAACTCCGGCGGCTTCGACGGACCCGGGGCACCGGGTGGACCCGGGGGACCGGGCATATCCCACCGCCCCGGGGGCCCGAACGACTTCGGCGCACACGGAGGACCGGGCGGCTCCGGGCGCCCCGACGGCCACGGCGGACCGGGGGGCCCCGGCGCCTTCGACGGGACCGGCGGACCGGGCTCACCCGGCGGGCCCGGGGGCTACGGTCCGCCGGGCGGGCCCGGCCGGGCCGACGGCCACGGCGGGACCGGGGCGTACGGCGCGCAGGGAGCCCCGTCCGGGGTGGATCTGCCGCCGGGGTTCCAGTCGCCGCCCCCGGCACAGCCCGGCCCCTACCAGGACTCGCGGCCTCCGCAGGTGAACCAGCCGGCCGGTGAGGGTGCCGACGACTGGCTGTTGCCGCCGCCCTCGCACGGCCAGCAGGCCGCGCCCGTCGGCTGGTCGGTCTCGGTGGCGCCGGACCGGGAGTACTTCACGGCGATGATGCGCCGCAGCGGCCCCGAGGCGGCCGGGCTCAGCCTGCCCGCCTACTCGCCGGACCGGCGGGTTCCGCTGACCGGTGGCCAGGTGAGCATCGGACGCCGCCGCCAGTCCACCGGCGAGGCACCCGACATCGACCTGTCCGTCGCGCCGGAGGACCCGGGGGTGTCGCACCAGCACGCGCTCCTGGTCCAGCAGCCGGACGGGGCGTGGGCGGTCGTGGACCAGAACTCCACGAACGGCACCACGGTCAACGGCGGTGAGGACCCGATCCAGCCGTACGTGCCGGTGCCGCTTCAGGAGGGCGACCGGGTGCACGTGGGCGCCTGGACGACCATCACGGTCCGGCGCGGCTAGGCGCGGGCGCGGGCCCCGGGGGTGCGGGTTGCGCCCCCTCCGGTACCTGCCGAGACGGGGGCACGGGGAAGGGCACCTCCCCCCTATGCCCCCGTCGGCGTCGTGCCCAGCGCCCAGGCGTACGGGCCCCCGGGATCGTCCAGCCACGCCCACTGGGCCCCGCCCGTCACCGTCACCCCGTAGCGTTCGCGCTCCGGGCGGCCCTCCCGCTGCCACAGCGCGTAGGCCTCGTACGGGTCGAGGCTGCCCGCCGTCAGGACCAGCAGGAAACGGAACAGGTCGCTGTCGAGCGCCCCGCGGGGCAGGCCCGCCGTCCGCACCTCCGGGGCGGGCGGCACCGCCCCCCGCAGCGGGACGAAGTACGCCGCGGTGTGCAGGAACCGGCCCTCCGCGTACCCCGCGTCCCGCACCCGCAGCCGCAGCACCCCGGTGGACAGGGGCGCCACGATCCGGGCGCCCGGCCTGCACTGGGCGATCCACGCGGCGGGAACCGACGGCAGCCCGCAGGTCGCGATGACCAGGTCGAAGGGCGCCCGGCCGGGGCAGCCGCGCGCCCCGTCGCCGGTCACGACGGCCGGGTGGTGGCCGCAGCGCGCGAGGTGGGCCCGGGCCGCTTCCGTGATGCCGGGGTCCAGGTCGACCGTGGTGACCCGGTCGTCGCCCAGCCTGTGGCACAGCAGCGCCGCGTTGTAGCCGGACCCGGCGCCGATCTCCAGCGCGGTGTCGCCGTCCCGTGCCTCCAGGGCGTGCAGCATCGCCGCCATCAACGACGGCTGGCTCGCCGTGGAGACCATGTCGCCGTCCCGTACCCGCAGTCCCAGCGGCTTGTCCTCGTACGCGCCCAGCAGCCAGGTCTCACGGCGCAGCGGGTCGGGGTCCTCGCACCACAGCCGCTCGTAGCCGCCGAGCGCGCCCACGTAGTAGTACGGCACGCACAGGTGCCGCGGCACCTGTGCGAACGCCGCCCGCCAGGCCGGGTCGGGCAGCGCCCCGGCGGCGTCGAGCACGGCCACCATCCGGCTCCGCGCCGCGACGGCGGCCTCTGCCTGCGGATCGCGCGGGTCCTGCCGTTCGGCTCCCATACCTCCACTCTGGCACCCGGAGCAGCCGGTATCCCCCGCGGAGTCCTAGGGCTCCGGTCCTCCCCCGGGCGGTCTGAGACGATGGACGGGTGACTGAGATCCCGCGCGACACACTCCAGGAGCAGACGTTCTACGAGCAGGTGGGCGGCGAGGAGACCTTCCGGCGCCTGGTCCACCGCTTCTACCAGGGTGTCGCGGAGGACCCGCTGCTGCGCCCGATGTACCCGGAGGAGGACCTGGGCCCGGCCGAGGAGCGGCTGGTGCTGTTCCTGATGCAGTACTGGGGCGGCCCCCGCACCTACAGCGACCACCGCGGGCACCCGCGCCTGCGGATGCGGCACGCGCCGTTCACGGTCGACAGGGCGGCGCACGACGCCTGGCTGCGGCACATGCGCACGGCCGTGGACGAGCTGGAGCTGCCGGACGAGCTGGAGCGGCAGCTGTGGGGCTACCTCACGTACGCCGCCGCGTCGATGGTGAACACCGCGGACTGAGGCCGCTGCCCGGCGGGGGCGGCTGCGGGCTCGCGCCGGTCCGCCGCAGGCCGTCAGCCGTGCCGTAGGGGGGCCACGCCCAGTTCGCCCAGCCCCGCTCCGGTCCGGACCACCACCGAGCCGAACGGCGTCCTCAGCCGCAGCCACGGCCCCGTCGCCAGCAGTGCCACGGGCACCTCGTGCGGCAGGGCGCCGCCCGGGGGCAGGAAGCCCAGCGACTGCGCCGCGTGTGCGGCCCTCAGGGGCAGGCCGGTGTCCCCGAGCGTGCGGGACCAGATCTCGCGGCCGATCCGGTCGCGGGCCTCGCGAGTCCGGCCCTCCGGCGGCAGCGCCTCGTCCCGCGCTCGGAACTCCGCCACCGCCGCCGCGACCGCCCGGCGCAGCGCGTCCGCCCCGGGCGTCCCGGGGAGCTCGCGCCAGCCGCCGCGCGGCGGCAGGACCCCGCTCCACGGCGGGCCGGTGACGGCGGCGGGCACACCCACCCGGCCCTCCGGCTCCTCGATCGCGTCGAGCAGCTCACCGGCGGACACGGTGACGTCCAACGACACCTCCGCGTCCCGCAGCGCGGCCGTACGGACGGCGAGGACCTCGAAGGACGGCGGGCGGCCGAACACGGCGAGGACGCCGCCGCCCGCCCGGAGGCGGACCGCGGCGGCCCTGTCGTACCGCAGCAGCCGGGTCAGGAAGGCGGCGAGGCCCGCCGCCTCCCCGGCGCCGGCGAGGTGGAGCGTGGCGGTGGGCGCCGTCATGCGGCGGCACCCTCCGAGGACATCCCGTCGTCCACGTACTCCTGGAGGAACTCCCGCTCCTCGTCGCTGATCCGGCGCGGGCGCTGCGCCTCCAGGTCGAACGGGACGACGACCGTCGACGCCCGTACGTAGACCTGCTCCGGGTCCTTGATCTCGTACGCGATCGTCAGCGACGCCGCGCCGATCTTGGTGACCCAGGACTCGACGGTCACCGGCTCGTGCCGGTGGACCAGCGGCCGGAGATAGTCGATCTCGTGGCGGGCGACGACGGACCCGCCGGAGAACGACGGCGAACCGTCGCCCGGAGCCAGCCGGAACATGAAGTCGATCCGGGCCTCCTCCAGGTAGCGGAGGAAGACCACGTTGTTGACGTGCCCGAAGGCGTCCATGTCCGACCAGCGGAGCGGGCAGCGGTATATGTGCCGGGCCATGTGAAGCTCCCCGCCTCAGCCTCGGGTGAGCTTCTTGTACGTGGCGCGGTGCGGCCGGGCCGCGTCCGGGCCGAGTCGCTCGACCTTGTTCTTCTCGTACGCCTCGAAGTTGCCCTCGAACCAGAACCACTTCGAGTCGCCCTCGTACGCCAGGATGTGCGTGGCGACCCGGTCGAGGAACCAGCGGTCGTGGGAGACGACCACGGCGCAGCCGGGGAACTCCAGCAGCGCGTTCTCCAGCGAGGACAGGGTCTCGACGTCGAGGTCGTTGGTCGGCTCGTCGAGGAGCAGCAGGTTGCCGCCCTGCTTGAGGGTGAGCGCCAGGTTGAGGCGGTTGCGCTCACCGCCGGAGAGGACACCGGCGGGCTTCTGCTGGTCCGGTCCCTTGAAGCCGAACGCGGAGACGTAGGCGCGGGACGGCATCTCGACCTGGCCGACGTTGATGTAGTCCAGCTCGTCGGAGACCACGGCCCAGAGCGTGCGCTTCGGGTCGATGTTCTCGCGGCTCTGGTCGACGTAGCTGATCTTTACGGTATCGCCGACCTTGATGTCGCCGGAGTCCGGCTCCTCAAGGCCCTGGATCATCTTGAACAGGGTCGTCTTGCCGGCGCCGTTCGGGCCGATGACGCCGACGATGCCGTTGCGCGGGAGGGTGAAGGACAGATCGTCGATGAGGACCTTCTCACCGAACGCCTTGCTGAGGTTCTCCACCTCGACGACGACGTTGCCCAGGCGCGGGCCCGGCGGGATCTGGATCTCCTCGAAGTCCAGCTTCCTGGCCTTCTCCGCCTCTGCGGCCATCTCCTCGTAGCGGGCGAGGCGGGCCTTCGACTTGGCCTGGCGGCCCTTGGCGTTGGAGCGGACCCACTCCAGCTCTTCCTTGAGCCGCTTGGCGCGCTTGGCGTCCTTCTGGCCCTCGACCTTGAGACGGGTCTGCTTGGTCTCCAGGTAGGTGGAGTAGTTGCCCTCGTACGGGTAGGCGCGGCCCCGGTCCAGCTCCAGGATCCACTGGGCGACGTTGTCGAGGAAGTACCGGTCGTGGGTGATCGCGACGACGGTGCCGGCGTACTTGGCGAGGTGCTGCTCCAGCCACTGCACGGACTCGGCGTCCAGGTGGTTGGTGGGCTCGTCGAGCAGCAGCAGGTCGGGGGCCTCCAGCAGCAGCTTGCAGAGCGCGACGCGGCGCTTCTCACCGCCGGAGAGGTTGGTGACCTGCCAGTCGCCGGGGGGGCAGCCCAGGGCGTCCATGGCCTGCTCCAGCTGGGCGTCGAGGTCCCAGGCGTTGGCGTGGTCCAGCTCCTCCTGGAGCTTGCCCATCTCCTCCATCAGCTCGTCGGTGTAGTTCGTCGCCATCTCCTCCGCGATGGCGTTGAACCGGTCGAGCTTGCCCTTGATCTCGGCGACGCCCTCCTGGACGTTCTCCAGGACGGTCTTCTCGTCGTTGAGCGGGGGCTCCTGGAGGAGGATGCCGACGGAGTAGCCGGGCGACAGGAACGCGTCACCGTTGGAGGGCTGCTCCAGGCCTGCCATGATCTTCAGCACGGTGGACTTACCGGCGCCGTTCGGGCCGACCACACCGATCTTCGCACCGGGCAGGAAGCTCAGCGTCACGTCATCGAGGATGACCTTGTCGCCGTGCGCCTTGCGCGTTTTGCGCATCGTGTAGATGTACTCAGCCAAGAGAAACCGTCCGGCAGTCAGTAGGGTTCGATCCGCGTCTCCGCCGCATCAGGGCAGATACACCCCATCTTGCCGTACCGCCACCCCAGGGCGAAAACGAGTACCTCGGCGGGCCCGGGGGGCTGAGCCCCCCGGGCTTGCCCCTACGCGTCCTTCTTCCTGCGGAGGAAGAACACCGCTCCCCCGCCGACCAGCAGGAACACCGCGGCCACGCCCGCGATCATGGGCGTGGCGCCGGAGGCACCGGTCTCGGCGAGGTCGCCGGTGGGGCCGGTGGCGCCTCCGGTGGCCGTGCCGCCTCCGGTGGAGCCTCCGGCGGCCGTGGCTCCTCCGGCGGCCGTGGCACCTTCCGGGCCCGTGCCGGACGAGGTGCCGCCGGACTGGGGGCTCGGGCCCTCATCGGGCTGCTCCCCGCCGGTGTCCGGCGTCGTGCTGCTCGTGGTCCTGCAGTCCAGGACGCCCTTGAACGTCTTCTTCTCGCCGTTGGGGAGCGGGATGGTGAACTCGTACGGCTGGTCCTCCGCGACCGGGACGGTCACTGTCTTGGACTCTCCGGCGGGGACGGAGAACTTGAGGCCCATCAGCTCGAAGGCGAAGGGCTCGTCGCTCTTGTTGGTGGCGGTGATGTCGACGCCGCCCTCGGCACAGTTCTTCTTCGCGGACAGCGCCGGGGTGCCCCAGGAGGCGGTCGCGGTGGCGGAGACCGTGGACTCGCTGGAGCCGGCCAGGATCTGGGTCTGGCTCCTGCTGAGGCTGGCGAAGGCGCGGCCGACGGAGACGGAGGTGGTGGCCTGCACGGCGAAGGTGGCGGAGCCGTCCCGTGTGTCGGCCGGGACGTCGACGTACAGCTCGCTGCCGTCGCCGGCCTCGGTGAGGGGCTTGCCCGCCTTGTCGGTGACCTTGACCCCGGTGACGGCGACCTCGGACGGCAGGTTCACGGAGGCCCGCTCGGCATTGGTGCGGACGGTGACCGGCCCGATCCTGGTGCCCGCCGGCCCGGAGACCGCGGCAGGGTCGAGACTCAGTGAGGCCTTGGGCTCCTCAAGGCCCTTCGCGTTCTTCTCCAGCCAGTCCGCGAGCTTCTCTGCCGCCGGGTCGAGGGCCTCGACCTCGACGTCGTCCGAGTAGCGCCAGATGGCGACCTGCGTGCCCGCGGCGGCGGTCTCCCTGGTCAGGGCGCCCGCGCCGGCCTTCTTGGCCAGGCTCTCCAGGTCGTCGACCTGAGGGTAGGAGTTCTGCAGGATCCAGCGGATCCGGCCTGCGTCCTCGTTCCCCCCGAGAGAGGTCTGCCCCCAGGGTGTCTCCTGGTACTTGGCCTTCTGCTGGGTGGGCTTGTGAATGTCGATGCAGTACGTCTTGAGGGTGCCGCCGCCCTCGACCGCCATCTCGAACAGCCCGGCGGGCAGCTTCTTGCGTTCGCCGTCCTCCACGAGCACCGCCTGGTCGAAGGTGGTGAGCCCGTTGAGGGTGGCGGAGGCGCCGCTCTGCTGCGGGCCCTCGTCCGCTGTGGCCGTGGCGGCCCCCGCTATGGACCCCCCGGCGATCAGGCCGGACGCCAGGGCCACGGCGGCAAGACGGCCGGCCAACCGCTTGCGCCGCTTTACCGAAGAACCAAACACGAATTTCCCCTCTGGGCGAGGCCCCCGGGGGCGCGGCACGCGCGCCGTGAGACACATGGGGGGTGGGACTCGCCGTACGTCTCAAGTGCCCCGTGAGTACGCGGAATCCTAGAGAGGCGGCCGGGCCGAATCCCCCGTGATACCCGCGGTCAATCATTCCGAATCTCAATCGTTACGCTGAACCACCCCCGTGCGGCGCTCCCTTCGGCAGATCAGTCTCCCAAGTTCCCGTTTCGGCTGCGCCCCTTGCGGGCCTCGCCGACGGGGCCCCACTCCTCAGGTCGCCACCAGTTCCCTCTCCGGTTCCGGTGGGGCGGCGTCCGTCGCCTCCTCCGCCATGTCCGGTGCGCGCTCCGGCTGTTGTGTGTCCGTGCACCTGGCCGGGCGGCGGAAGGCGGCCGTGCCCCGGGTCAGGTCGTGGCCGACGGCGACGGCGTCGATGTCGACGAACGTCTTGCGCCGGCCCTCCCAGTCGCCGTCCTCCCGCACTCTCAGCCGTCCGTGCACCACGAGGGGTTCACCGACGGAGACGGAGGCGGCGACGTTCGCACCGAGCTGGCGCCAGGCGTTGACGGTGAAGAAGTTGGTGGGCCCGTCGGCCCAGGCGCCGCGCTGCCGGTCCCAGCGGCGCGGGGTCGCCGCGAAGCGGAACCGGGCCACTCCGCCGGTGCGGGTCTCCCGGTACTCCACGCTCGTCGCCACGTTCCCGACCACGGTCACCAGGGTGTCGTTCATGATGTCTCGCTCCTCCTGCTCGCGGTGTGTTCGTCCGTGTCCCCATCGTGGAGGTGGGAGGCGAATCCCGCTGAGAGCTGTGGAGGAGCGCCCCGCTGTGGACAACTCCGTCACCCGTCGGAGCTACCTGTGGGCGTTGTCTGCCGACGTCGTCTCCCGGCGTTGCCGGGGTCGGCTGCCGGGGTCGTCCGTGGTGTTCGTCATCCGGCGTCACCTGCTGCGGAGGCGGCTGGTGCCGGACACTCTGGCGTACTGCTGGCGCACCTCGCGGTAGCGCATCAGCTCGGCGGCGACGGGGTCGAGCACCATGGCGCGCCCGCAGGCCGCCGCGGCCTCCCGCAGCCGCCGCTCCACGTCCTGGCCGTATCGCCGGGCGGGTCCCCGCGCGGCGGCGGCGCAGCCCCATTCGAGGAGCGGGCCGCCGACGATCCCGGCGAGCATGACGAGCACGGGGGCCAGAAGCCCGGGTTCCAGGACGCCGATGATCTGGCCGGCCAGCCACAGCGCGCCGACGATCTGCAACAGCGTCATGGCCATCTGGAGCAGCACGGCGACAGGCCACCAGGCAGGGCGGGACGGCCGGTTCCTCACCCTGCCGGAGCGGGACCCGGCGCGGCGGCGGGAGGTGAAGCGGCCCGGCCCGGCGCCGTCCCGCGACCGGCCCCGCCCGGTCCCGTCGGCCGCCGTCCCCTTCCCGTCCCGCTCCCCCGCCGCACCCTCGTCGGTGTCCCCGCCCGCTTCCCCGACGGTTCCCGCTCCGTCCAGCGCGCCCGCGTCCCCTTCAGCGCCCGTGCCGCGCCCCTCCCCTGCCTCGTCCGCGTCCTGCCCCTCCGGCCGCCGCAACCTCACCGCCAGGTCGTCCAGTGCCTCCGGCAGCCCTCGTGCCCCCCGCACCGCCGCCTCCCGGACAGCCTGGGCCCAGGGGGTGGGCAGGCCGTCGGAGGCCTCGTCCGCGACGATCCGCACGGCCTGCTCGACCCGCTGGCGGGCGGTCGGCTCGTCCTCCGCGGGGCGCGGTTCCAGGGGCTCGCCGCCGCCCGGGGTGCGCAGCCGCTCGTACCAGCGCCACAGCCGCAGCCACGGGGTGCCGCAGGCGCGGCCGGCGTTCCGGCGCCATTCGCGTTCCGCGGCCTCTCCGGCGGCGGTGGCGCCGACGGCGACGGCGAGGCGGGCGGCGAAGTCGTCCTGGGAGCGTTCACCGAGCCCGACGTTGCCGTGGCCGACGTAGGCGGTGCGCAGCCGGTCGGCGGCGGCGTCGACGTCGGCGGCGATGCGGCGGGCGGCGGCGGCGCGGCTCTGGACGAACGCGGCGAGCATGTCCCGCAGTTCCCCGACGCCTTCGCCGGTGAGGGCGGACACGGCGAGCACGGTGGCGCCGGGTTCGCCGTGCTCCCCGAGGGCCATGCCGTCGTCGTCGAGGAGGCGGCGCAGGTCGTCGAGGACCTGGTGGGCGGCGTCGCCGGGGAGGCGGTCGATCTGGTTGAGGACGACGAAGGTGACCTCGGCGTGCCCGGCGAGGGGTTGCAGGTAGCGCTCATGGAGGGCGGCGTCGGCGTACTTCTCGGGGTCGACGACCCAGATGACGGCGTCGACGAGGGCGAGCACCCGGTCGACCTGGCGGCGGTGGGCGGTGACGGCGGAGTCGTGGTCCGGGAGGTCGACGAGGACCAGTCCCTGGAGGGCCTCGTCGCCCGTGCCGCCGGCGAGGGGTAGGCGGCGCAGGCGGCCGGGGATGGCCAGCCGGTCGAGGAGCCCTGCGGCGCCGTCGGACCAGACGCAGGCGATGGGCGCGCCCGTGGTGGGCCTTCTGAGGCCGGTCTCGGAGATCGGCACCCCGGCCAGCGCATTGGTCAAGGTCGACTTGCCGCTTCCCGTGGCGCCCGCGATGGCGACGACGGTGTGCCGGGAGGACAGGCGCTGCCGGGCGGCGGCCTCGTCGAGGACCCGGCCGGCCTCCGCGAGGACCTCGGTGTCGACGCGGGTGGCGGACAGACCCATGAGTTCGCGCAGGGCGTCGAGGCGGGTGCGGAGGGTGCCTTTGTAGGGGACGGTCTCCAGGGCGTGTGCGGTGTCGTCGGCGTTCCCCGCCGGGGGGTCGTACGGGTGGGAGGTGTCGTCGTAGACGGCGTGACCGTCCACGCGGCGGGCGATGAGCCCGTCGTCCCAGCTCTGCTCCACGGCGCTCACCCGCCGTCACCTCTCCTTCTGCAGTACGGACAGTGCGGCGATGAGCGCGGCCTGCGGTTCGGGGGTCACACCGAGGTCGTCGAGGGGGGCGAGGCGCCGGTCGCGTTCCTCGCGCAGGATGCGGTCGATGGACGTGGTGGTCAGTTCGGCGCCCTTGTCGCGGAGGCGGAGGGTGCTCTGGGCGCCGAGGAGTTCCGCGAGCTGCTCGCCCGCGCCGCGGGCGCGGCGTCCGCCGAGGAGGGTGGTGGCGAGGAGGGCGGCGACGGTTTCGGAGGCGGGCGGGGCTGCGGGACGTTCGGTGCGGTGCACTTCGTCGTCGGCGAGCTCTTCGAGGACGCGGCGCCAGCGCCGTACGGCCATGGCGATGCGCTCGGAGGCCTCGCGGTCGACCCGGGTGACGGGGGTGCGGTGGCGCAGGACGTCGGCGGCGGGTTCGCGGCGCCAGGCTTCGTGGAGACGTTCGTCGGCTGCGGCGACGGCGCAGTGGAGGAGGGCGGTGAGGGATTCGACGAGGGCGTCGAGGAGTTCGGTGGCCGTGCAGTCGTGAGGGTGGGCGCGCCAGCGGGTGCGGGCGTCCCCGGCGAGGACGGCGCCGCGGCGCAGTTCGGCGCGGACCCGGTCGCGCTCCTTCTCGTAGGCGGCCTCGACGGCGCTGGTGAGACGGTCGGCGGCGGCGCACTGGGCGGCGACGGCGGAGGCGAGTTCGGGCATCCGGCCGCGGAGGGAGTCGATGACGCCGTTGGCGGTGCGGCCGACGGCCTGCTGGCGGGCGGCGGGGTCCTGGGCGCGGTGGGCGAGCCAGGCGCGCAGGGCGGCGACGGCGGTGTCGGGGAGGAGACCGGTGCCGCCGCCCGCGGACTCGGGGAGTTCGGGAACGGCGAACCGGGGGACGTCCCCGAGTCCGGAGCGGGTGAGGAGGGCCTCGTACTGCCGGGCGACGTCGTCGATCACCTGGTGGGGGACGCGGTCGAGGACGGTGACGAGCGTGGCGTCGTACTCCTTGGCCGTGCGCAGGAGGTGCCAGGGGACGGCGTCGGCGTAGCGGGAGGCGGTGGTGACCATCACCCAGATGTCCGCGGCGCAGATGAGCCGGGCGGCGAGTTCGCGGCTCTCGACGACGAGGGAGTCGATGTCGGGGGCGTCGAGCAGGGCGAGTCCGGGAGGCAGGGTGTCGGCCAGTTCGACGCGCAGGGTGTTCGCGGGGGGCGGGAGGGTGTCCCGTTCGTCGCGGTCGCCGGTGTCCTCGGGGTGGGGGCCGCGGACGCGGGCGAGTTGGGGAAGCACGCGGGGATCCGCGAACCAGCCCTGGTCGGCGGGGTGGCAGACGAGGACGGGCGTGCGGGTGGTGGGTCTGAGCACTCCGGCCTCGCTGACCCGGCGTCCGACGAGGGAGTTGACGAGCGTGGACTTGCCGGCACCGGTGGAGCCGCCGATGACCGCGAGCAGTGGCGCGTCGGGGCGGGTGAGGCGGGGGACCAGGTAGTCGTCGAGCTGGGCCAGCAGCTCGGATCTGGCCCTTCGGGCGCCAGGGGCGCCGGGGAGGGACAGCGGGAGACGCACAGCGGCGACACTGTCGCGCAGGGCGGAGAGTGCGTCGAGGAGCTGAGGCCGTACGTCCAAGGTCACCACATGTGAAGAATGCCCAATTTCACCATCTTTTTGAAGCGTATGCCCCTCCCTGCGCGCCGACCGGGTGCAGGGGACAGAGGGGACGAGTGGGACCCAGGCATAACGAGTGCACAACACCCGGCGCGTGAGGCGCGAAAAGCGCTGCGGGAATCGCACCTGCCTGCGATTATCGGGGTCGCTTCACCGAACCTCCACATCGTGCCACGCAGGCGAAGCGACCGGGCCAAGGCGATCGGAGCCCTATCCTTGACCCCGGCAAGGTCACGGACCACCCACCCCGGGCTCCAGAGGCCACAAGGCCACCACCGGCCCCCGTAGCTCAGTGGATAGAGCAGGCGCCTTCTAAGCGCTTGGCCGCAGGTTCGAGTCCTGCCGGGGGCGCTCGCTCACAGGGCGGCGCCGGTCCCGGCGACCGCTGCCGCACGCTCCCCGGCCCAGGGGACCACACCCTGACGGACCCCGGTTCCGCCAGAGCGGACAGGCCGCGGAGGAGAGCGGACCCTCCCTGGAGACGGCCCGGATCCCGGGTCTCCCAGGACGGCCGGGGCGGGGACACCGCGGCCCGGACCAGGGTACCGGGCGCCGGACCACCGCCGCCGCCCCCTTCCGCCACTCCCTCATGAACGACGCCCCGGCCGGCGCTCCGTTCGAAGGTGTGCCACCCGCCCGCCGTACGGGCCGGACACGGTCGGCGCGCAGCACGTCCGGCCGAGGCGTCCCGCGGGGCCGTACCGGCTCGGCACCACCGCACGGCGCATCCGGTGCCGCCGCACCGGGAGAGGCGCCGGGAGGCGGGAAGGCCCTGCCGCCAGGAGCACACCGACGCCTCGTCTCGCCACATCGCTTCCGTGCGCTTCGCCGGCCCCGGCGCCGCGGTCCGGTACGGGGCAGCCTTCTCATCGCGCTCTCATCGACGGCTTATCCCGTGCTCACCTTGGCTGCCTACGTTTCGGCGCATGTTCTTCACCTATCTCCGGCGCGAGTTGCGCCGTCGGCGGAAGGCGGCGCTGGTCGTGGCCTCCGGACTGGCGCTGGGCATCGCGTTGGTCATCGTCGTCGACTCGGTCACGGCCGGTATGAGACAGGCCCAGAGCCAGGTTCTTCAGTCGCTGTACGGGCTGGGCACCGACATGACCGTCACCAGGGCCGCCGGACCGCCGGGCGAGGGGGACACCGCGGTCCGGCGGCCCCGCTTCGAGTTCGACGCGAGCGAGGAGGGCGGCGAGGAGACCCGGCAGAGCCGGGACGTCGTCATGGTGCAGGGCTTCCAGACGCTCGCCTTCTCCACGGTCGGTCAGGTCTCCGGGCAGGACGGAGTGGCCGAGGCCGTCGGCGGGCTGAACGTGCGGGTGATGAAGGTCAGCGGCGAGTTCACCAGCGGCCGGGCCGAACCGGAGCAGCCCGGGCAGCGGCAGCCGGGAGGCGAGGGGCGGGTACGCGGCGGAGGTGCGGCCTTCGACGTCGCCTCGTTCAGCGTGTACGGCACCGACGTGGAGCACCTCGGGCTCGGGCCGCTCACCACCTCGGCCATCACCTCCGGGCGCGGCTTCACCTCCGCTGACTCCTCGGCCGACGTCGCCGTCGTCGACAGCGCGTACGCGAAGGAGCACGAGCTGGCGGCCGGAGGGGTCCTGGAGATCTCCGGTGCGGAGTTCACCGTGGTCGGGATCGCGACCGCGACCGGCGGCGACGCCGCCGCCGACGTCTATCTTCCGCTGGCCAGGACGCAGGAACTCGCAGACGCCCAGGACAAGGTGACGACCGTGTATGTCAGGGCGGTCGACTCCCGGCAGATCGACGAGGTCAAGGCCGTGGTGCAGAAGAACGTGCCGGGCACGACGGTGACGACCTCCGAGGATCTGGCCGAGACGGTGTCCGGGTCGCTGACCACTGCGTCCGACCTGGCGACGGGCATCGGCAGGTGGCTGTCCGTGGTGGTGCTCGCCGCCGCGTTCCTGGTGGCCGGGCTGCTCACGTCGTCCGCGGTGAGCCGTCGGGTACGGGAGTTCGGCACGCTCAAGGCACTGGGCTGGCGCAGTGGCCGCGTCATCCGGCAGGTCGTCGGCGAGGCACTGGTCAACGGGCTGGTCGGCGGAGCGCTCGGCATCGCCCTGGGTGTGGCCTGCGCCTGGGCGGTCGGTGCCTTCGGTCCCACGCTGACCGCCCGGCTGGGCGGGGGCGCGGCGGCTGGGCGCGGGCCGGGAGGTCCCGGCGGAGACGGACTGCGTCAGACGGCCGGACAGGCCGTGGACGTGGCCCTGACCGCGCCGGTCTCGCTCACCGCCATCGTCCTCGCCGTGGGCCTCGCGGCCGCCGGCGGGCTGGTCGCGGGCGGCTTCGGCGGCTGGCGTGCCGCCCGGCTGCGGCCCGCGGACGCGCTGCGGCGCGTCACGTGAACGCGCGTCGCCCCCTTCCACGTACGACAGGAGAAACACCCCCATGTACCAGCTGAGCGGCGTCACCAAGTGCTACCGGCGCGGCAAGGAGACCGTGAAGGCGCTCGACGGCGTCGACCTGACCGTCGAGGACGGTGGACGGCTTGTCATCCAGGGGCCGACGGGCGGCGGCAAGTCCACCCTGCTGCAGATGCTGGGCGGGCTCGACCGTCCCACGACAGGAAGCGTCGTCCTGGACGGCACCGATCTCGCGGCGCTGCCCGAGGCGCGGCTCACCCGGGTGCGGGCCGAGAGGATCGGTTTCGTGTTCCAGAGCTTCAACCTGGTCCCGACACTGACGGCCCGTGAGAACGTCCAGACCGCGCTCGTCCCGCTCGGGCTCAAGGCCGGGGAGCGACGGGAGCGTGCGGCCGAGGCGCTGGCCTCGGTGGGCCTCGCGGAACGCGCCGGACACCTGCCGGCCGAGCTGTCCGGCGGGCAGCAGCAGCGGGTGGCCATCGCCCGCGCGCTGGTGAAGCGTCCCGCCGTGCTGCTGGCCGACGAGCCGACCGGGAACCTGGACGAGTCGACCCGTGACGAGGTCATGGAGCTGCTGGAGGGGCTGTGGACGGAACACGGGCTGACCTTCGTCATGGTCACGCACGACTCCGCCCTGGCCCGGCGCGCACCGCGGCTGGCGACGATCCGCGCGGGACTCGTCACGGTCACGGAACAGGCGGGCAGCCGCTCCTGAAGAGGGTGACACGGTGCGGCCCGGGCGCCGTCGGCGGAAGTACGGCCCGTGCGGGCGGCCTTCCGCCGAGCGGACACGGGGACTCAGGGCGATCAGGTGGATGAGGTGCGGCGCCGCCGAGGGGGCCCAAGAGGGGATCCCTGGCAGATCCTGTGGGGCGAAGGCCGCGAGGCCGACGGTCGCGAGGGCTACGCAGGCCGGGTGCGCGACGCGGTCGCTGTGCCCTCCGGGTGCGGGTCGCGGGCGCCCCCGAAGCACGTCGTTCGTGGAGACATCAGGCGGCACGCCACCGGACACGGAGCACGCCTCGGCCGCGGGGCCGGCTCCGATGGCGCGGACGCGAAGGCGGCGCCCTCGTGGCCTCGTCGCCGTCGACGGCCGTCCAGGCGGCGCGGCTGACGACGGCCCCAGGCCCCGCAACGCGGCCCCTCAGGCGGCGGCGCCGGGTGCCGAGCTCGCAGCGGGCCGGGACCACCGTCGGTGCGCGACGCCGCGAGACCCTCCAGGACGGAGACCGACCGGGGGGCCGCCGAGCGGCGGAGCCGCAACTGTTCCCCCGCACTTCGCGGCCCCGCACCCGCGTCCTGGGCGAAGACCCCGGCCCGGGCGTCCTACGAGGCGATCGCCTCCATTCCGCAGGGAGAGGAACGCGACCGGCTCTTCGAGCGGGTCGTCGAGGTGGCACCGGGCTACGGCGACTACCAGGTGAAGACCACCCGGGTGATCCCGGTGGTGGTGCTGCACCGGACCGGCCCCGAACCGGGCGCCGAGCGGGTCAAGGGCATGGGCGACTGGATCGTGGAGGTCCACGACTGGCTCCGCGAACAGCTCGCCGGGCTGCGCGTCCAGTTCGACGCGCTGGTCGACGGGACGGCGGAGTCCGTGTCGGTCGGCTTGCCGGACCCCGGGCTCGCGGAGCAGCTCCGCACGCACTGCTTCGAGTTCTGCGGTGCGCTCAAGAGGCACCACACGGGCGAGGACGCCGCGATGTTCCCCGTACTGGCCAAGCAGTTCCCGGGGCTCGCCCCGGCACTGACCGAGCTGGGCGAGCAGCATGCGGTGGTGGCCGGGCTCCAGGACGAGATCGGAGCACTCGTCGAGGGATTCGTCCCCGGCGAGAGCGACCCGGCGCGGGTGCGCACCGAGCTCGAGGAGCTCGCGGACCGGCTGGAGGAGCACTTCGCGTACGAGGAGCAGATCATCGTCAAGGCTCTCAACGCCACAGCCCCGGCACCTGTCTTCGCCTGACGGCACCACGTCCGGCGCGAGAGGGGCCTCACGCCGGTGCGGTCGCCCGGGTCCACGCCGCGACGGCGAGGCCGGGGCGAAGGGCACCTCGCGGCCTCCCACCGGGATGCGGCGGATCATGGTCACGTGGCCCAGGGCCGCTTCGGGGAGACCGGTGCCGCCCGCGTCCAGGACGGTGCGCGCACGGCCCTCGGTCACCCCGAGGAACGCGGCACGGACGTGGACCCCGAACCCCTGGCCTCCCGACGCGGGCTGCTCGCGGGCCGCAGTCCTGCCCGCGGCCATGGAGCGCGGGCAGCGGCAGACCGTGAACACCACGGCGCACGAGTACGCGGAGGTGCCGTCGCCGGAGACGTTCCGTTTGCCGAGGCGACCGTCCATCCGTGCACGGGAGACGGTGCCGGCCACCGCGCGCGGCGCCCAGACCGTCACGGCGCACGCGCCGCACCCGGCCGGGCGAGCCGCTCGTCCGCTCCTGCCGGGCGGCCTCGGCCCGCAAGTACCAGGTCTCGCGGTGCCACCTGCCCCGCAGCCCCGCACGCCGCCGCGCGGTGGGGCTGCGGGGCACCGGCAGGTTCATGCGCGGCCCCCGGCGGGCTGTGCCCGCTCCGCCTTCAGCCGCTCGTTCTCCGCCTCCAGTTCCGCCATGCGCTTGCGGAGCGGGGCGATCGCGTCCTCCACCTCGGCCACCGTGTAGCGGGGTTCGATGTGCTGGGGGCAGTTCCAGTCGAACGCCTCCACCTCGATGAGGACGACCCGTTCGACCACCGCCCGGTAGTCACCGGGCAGCAGCGGGCCCGCCGTGTCCGGCCACTCCTCCGGCCCGGCCGTGCGGGCGCGGCCCAGGATCTTCAGCCGGGCCCTGGCCGGATAGTCCATCAGGAACAGTGCCACCCGGTTCTCGTGGTCGAGGTTTCCGGTGGTGATGTACTGCTTGTTGCCCCGGTAGTCCGCGAAGGCCAGAGTCCGCTCGTCGACGGCCCGCAGGAAGCCGGGCGGGCCGCCGCGGTGCTGGAGGTAGGGCCAGCCGGTGGAGCTGACGGACGCCAGGTAGAAGCTGGTCCGGCTGGCCGCGAAGGCCGCCTCGTCCTCGGTGAGCCGGTCGGCCTCTGCCGGTCCGGCCGTCATGTTCGCGTAGCTGCGGCGGCTGCCGTGCTTCTCCTGGTGCCGCTGCGCCTGCGGAGTGAAGAGCAACTGTCCGTATCTGCTGGTCATGGCGCCCTACCACCAGTAGGTGGGGTAGCGGGCGGTCTTGCCCGAGCGTCCGGCGAGGATGCCGATGCCGACCAGGACCAGCGTGGCCAGCAGCAGAAGCAGCAGGAACAGGGCCGTGGACGGCTGGGTGAGCACCACGATCACCGCGGTGGCCGCGGCGGGCGAGTGCGGTGTACGGGCCAGGGCCATCGCACCGGCGGCGAGACCGCCGGCCACCGCGGCCGTCCACATCGAGCTGCCGCCGACCGCGAGGCAGAGGAAACCGACCACGGCGGAGATCAGCTGACCGCCGACCACGCTGCGCGGCTGCGACAGCGGGAGCGCCGGGGCGGCGAAGACCAGGGCGGCGCTGGCCGCGAGCGGCGGGATCAGCACGGTCTGGTCGAGCAGGACGCCGATGACGACCAGGGCGACGAGCGCGGCCACGCTGCCGAGCGTGGCCACCGAGATGGCGGCCTTCGGGGCGCGCGCGGGGGCCTTGCCTGCGAAGGCGGCGCGAAAACGCCGTAAGGCGGTGACCTCGGTCTGGGCCGGGGCGTCGGTCACGGTGGACTCGGACATGGGTGACTCCTCCCTCGGGGAGCGGACGTGAACCTCGTAAGCTAACGGATGGATCATAGCCTCATGCATTAGGTTCAGGGAGGGTGTCAGGGAAGAAGTCCCGGGACGGCAGGATGGAAAGATGGGCGACAGTACGAAACCGGGGCAGGACGGCCGGGAAGCGGTAGGGCAGCTTCCGCTGGCCGGCGAGCCACTGCCCCTGGACCTGGTCAACACCACGTACATCAAGGGCGGCCGGCGCGGCCATCTGGTGGACGCGCTCACCGTGCCGGAGGCCCTGGACGCCTGGCTGGCGGCCCACCGGGCGGAGTTCAGCCCCGCGCTGACCGAGGCGCTCGAAGACTCCGGGCCCGCCGGGCCGGCCCATGTCGAGGCGTTCACGGAACTGCGGGGCGCCCTGCGCGACCTGGCGGCGGCCCGCACCTCGGGTACGGCTCCGGAGCCCGGGCCGGTGGACGTGGTGAACACGGCGGCCCGGCTGGCCACACGGTGGCGGGAGCTGGCACCGGGCGCGGCCTTCGCGGCGGTGCCCCGCTGGCTGGAGGCCGATCCGCGGCGGGTCGCGCTCGGCGAGGTGGCGGCGGCAGCCGTGTCACTGTTCTCGGGCGACCGGGCGGCGCTGATCCGGGCGTGCGGAGCGCCCGGCTGCATTCTGTACTTCGTCAAGAGCCACGCGCGCCGCGCATGGTGCACGGCCGGCTGCGGCAACCGGGTACGGGTGGCCCGGCACAGCCGCCGCGCGAAAGACGGCGGCGGCACCGGTCCGGACACGGAGGGGGGGTCCGCGCCAGGCCCGGTGCCGCCGAGCGGTGCCCGGCCGCGCGGGTGAACGGCCGGGGCTCGCAGCCCTGGCCGTCCGCGGCTCCGCGACGGCCAGGGAGTCATCGGGCGCGTCCGGGTGCCCCGCCGGTGCGGGACGGAACCTCTCCGGGACCCGGTGCGTCCTCGTCGAATCTACGGCGCCCCGGAGCGGGGGCGACGGTGGCTTCACAGATGACAGCGATCGGGGTTTCCGATGGGCCCGGGCGGGCAGGCCGTCGTCGCCGCGAGACCGCACCCTTCCGTCGAGTTCACCGGACGGCCGCCTGCATCTAACGCATCGTCTTCATCCACCCGTTAGACCCGCTTGTGCTGGCGTCGAGCGTAGTGGCGGGCCACCCGCGCGCGGTTGCCGCACCCGGTCGAGCACCACTCACGCCTGGAGCGAGCGTGGTCGAAGAAGAACACACAGCCCGGCGCCCTGCAGGCCCGGGGTTCCACGTCCGTCGCCCCGCAGAGCAGGGTGATCAGCGCGTGTGCGATCTCCGCCTGGACCGCCACGAGGGGCGGCGCGGCGGAGACCTCCAGCGAAGAGGGCCGCGCCTCACCGCTCCAGCGCAGCAGCAGCCAGGGCCTGCCCACGCTGGACACCCGGTTGATCTGCGCCACGTCCCAGGCGTCGGGCGGGCTGTCGTGGATGTGCGCGTCGACCAGTCGGCGCGCCGCGTCGCGGAGCATCACGAAGCAGTCGACGTCGGCGGCGCGGATACCGCGCAGGGCGCTGTCCGGGAGCGGGGTGGTGAGCCGGCTGCGGCAGGCACCCAGCCACCAGGCGAGCCCTTCGGGGGAGTCGAGGATGTCCCGGTGCTCACCGCGCACCGGGAAGACCGTGTTGGCGAACTCGAGCGGGAGGGGCTCACCATGCAGCGGAGGTACGTCGGCGGGCACCGACAGTCGGGGGTCGGAAGGCATCATGATCACTCATCCGGCTTGTCAGGGGCGGGAGTTGACGGAGTCGGGGGCATATACGGGCGGAGCTTGCCAGGACTTGTCGATCGGAGTGGACACGTGGCAGGATCCTCAATCTAACGCACTACCGCTCCCAGAGCCGTTAGTCTGGCAGCGGGTCCGGCAGTAGGCCGCGTGGGGAAGCGGCCAGCACTGTCGGGGGGTTGATCGATTCCCGGGGGCTCCGGTACGGGCCGGTGAGGCCGCAGCCGGGCTGACGGGATGACAGCGGATCCGTGTTTCCTGGGGGACAACGTGTCGTTAGATCTCGCTCTCTACCAGCTCAGAACATTTCGCGAAGTAGCTCGCCTCGGAAGTTTCACCAAGGCCGCCAGAAGCCTGGGATACGCGCAGTCGAGCGTCACCTCACACATTCGGTCGCTGGAGTCGCGACTGGGCATGCAACTGGTCCAGCGGCTTCCGCACGGAGTGCGTCTGACACCCTCCGGAGAAATATTCCAGGAATACACTCAGCGGATCTTCCACGTCGTCGACGAGATGGCCTCGGCGCTCAACCCCTCCGGCGAAATGGAGGGCCGCATCACGATCGGTGCCTCGGCGCTGCTGCTGGAGACCCGGATGGGCGCGCTGATGCACGAGTGCCGCTACCGCTACCCGAAGGTGCAGGTGTCGCTGCGCCAGATGCCGATCAGCCGGGCGTACGAGGCGGTGCGCAGCGGCGAGGTGGACGTGGCTCTGGTGCACGGCGAGTGCACCTCCGGGGACTCCCCCGCCGCCGGCCTCACCGAGGAGGTGCTGCCGGACCTGGAGGTGGTCCCGGTGGCCGCGCCGTCCCTGGTGGACGCACCCGACCCGGCCGAGGCGCTGGCGAACGTACGGGTCCTCGCCGTCGACCCCGACTGCGCCTCCCACCAGGTGCTGGTCGCCGCGCTCCGGGAGGTGTACGGCATCGACGCGCCCGTCATCGAGGCGGGCTCCATGGGCGGCGCCCGTGAACTGGCCCGCGCCGGATACGGCATCGCGATGCTGCCGTACGAGTCGGTGGGCACCGCCGAGAACGGCGGCGGACTTACGCCGCTGCCGGGGCTGCCCCGGGTGCGGCTGACCGTGCGGGCCCTGTGGGCCGGGCGGGAGCTGGCCAGGCCGGCGGTCTCCGCGGTGTGCGACGTCGCCACCCGGGTGGGCCGTGAGGGCCGCGCGAAGGTCTCGCAGCCGGCCTGACGGCCACCCCGTCAGAGCCTCGCGGAAAACAGTGGAGGCGGCGCCCGGGAAAGCGGAACATTCGCTTTCCCGAGCGCCGCCTTTTCTTTTCGTATTCCATCTGTTCATCACGCCCGACCCCCTCCCATCGGGAAACCCGATACCCGGCATCGAGGTATACGGGGAACAGCGTCTCTCCCTGCCTCATAACCTTGCGAAAGAAAGAAGGAAATTCACCGGGAGAGGCAAATCTGTGTCCGACATCGAGTACATCCCGAACGTGTTCCGCAGCGGGTTCGAGCTGGACGACCTGGAATGGACGTCGTGGGACGAACCCGGCCGGGCCAATGTGGAGCACCACGTGCTGTGGGCACCGGACGAGTCCAGGAACGAGGACTCGGTGGGCCTGCTCCTGCGCTTCCCCCCGGGCGCGCACGGCGACTTCCACGAGCACCTGGGCTTCGAGCTGATGCTCGTCCTGGACGGGGTCCTGGACCACAGCGACGGCATCTCCTACGTCAAGGGCGACCTCGTCGTCGAGGGCCCGGGCACCGAGCACCAGATGTCCAGCCGCACCGGCTGCACCGTGCTCGCCATCCGGACCCGGCCCGCCTCCGCCCGTGACCCCCAGAAGGAGATTCGTCCGGTCGGCGTCACCGCGGCGCCCTGACCGGCCGGGCGGGGCGGCCGTCCATGCCCTGACTCGCCGCCCCGCCCTCCCCCACGCTCCCTTCGCGAGCCCGAGAGACGGATGCGCCGGTCGGCGTTCCGTCCTTTCCGCCATGCCGTCACCCGCGCACCGCGCCGAGCCGAAAGAGCCCAGTCTTGACCACGTACCCCGTCCATGCGCAGCAGAGCCGCCGCCAGGACGCTCCGCAGCAGAGCGCCGAGGGCGCCGTGGAGCGCCGAGGCCGCCGTGTACTCGTCTCAAGCGTCTCCTCCGACTCCCACACCTGGAACCTGGTCTTCCTTCAGCTGCTGCTGGAGGAGATGGGCCACGAGGTCACCAACATCGGTTCGTGCGTGCCCGACGAGCTGCTCATCGAGGAGTGCCGGCGGGTCAGGCCCGAGCTGGTGGTCATCAGCAGCGTCAACGGCCACGGAGCGCTCGACGGGGCCCGGGCCGTGCGCAGGCTGCGGGACCAGCCGGACCTGCGGGACGTGCGGGTCGTCATCGGCGGCAAGCTCGGTGTCACCGGCGCCGGAGCGGGCACCTACGGGCCTGAGTTGCTGTCCGCCGGATTCGACGCGGTCTTCGAGGACGCGGCGGGGGTCGCGGAGTTCCGCCGCTACCTCTCCGAGTCCTCGACGCCCGCCATCGCCGCCGCGTCGGGTGCCCGGTGAACGGCCACGCCCCGGAGTCCCCGGCCGCCGCGGACCCGTCCCACGTCCCGGCGCCGGTCACCCGTCCGGTGACCGTTGCCCGGGCCGACGTGTCGCTCGGCTCGTTCGCGTCGGCCGTCGCCGCCGCCGGGCGGGACGGCGAGCTGGTCGTGCAGCCCCGGATGGGCTTCGCGGACCTGCCCCGTATGCGCGGCGGCCTGGAGGCGGTGAAGCAGGCCCGGGCACGGACCGTCGGCACGCTCACCATCGACAGCTACACCCGGGTCAACGACAACGAGTCGGCCCGCCTCGCGCTGGCCGAGGGCACCGACCTCAACGGCTACCCGATCGTCGCGCACGGCCCCGACACCACCCGGCAGCTGGTGTCCGGGCTGGTCGGCGACCGGTTCGCGGTCCAGGTACGGCACGGCTCCGCCGATCCGGTCGACATCATCCGCGCCCTGCTCGACTCGGGGCTGGACGCGACCGAGGGCGGACCCGTCTCGTACTGCCTCCCCTACAGCAGGAAACCCCTGCCGGAGGCGGTCGACGCCTGGGCCCGCAGCTGCGAGCTCCTCGCCTCCCGGCCCGGCACGCACCTGGAGAGCTTCGGCGGCTGCATGCTCGGCCAGCTCTGCCCGCCCAGCCTGCTCGTCGCCCTCTCCGTCCTGGAGGGGATCTTCTTCAAGCAGTACGGGCTGCGCAGCGTCTCGCTCAGCTACGCCCAGCAGACCCACCGCGGCCAGGACGTGGAGGCGCTGCTGGCACTGCGCACTCTGGCGGCTGAGCACCTGGCGGGGCTCGACTGGCACGTGGTGCTCTACACGTACATGGGCGTGTTCCCGCGCACCACGGGCGGGGCGCTGGAGCTGCTGCGGGACAGCGCGCGGCTGGCGGCGCTCACCGGCACCGAGCGGATGATCGTCAAGACACCGGCCGAGGCGCACCGGATCCCGACCATCCAGGACAACGTGCACGCCCTGGAGGAGGCGGGAGCCGCGCACCGGGCTGCCCGGCAGGACGGCGGACCCGTCCCGCCGGGGAACGAGTTCGGGGTGCTCGACGAGGCGCGGGCGCTGGTCGAGGCGGTCATGGAGCTGAACCCGGACATGGGCCGCGCGCTGGTCGAGGCGTTCCGGCGGGGCGTCCTGGACGTGCCGTACTGCCTGCACGCCGACAACGCGCAGCGTTCCCGGAGCTACATCGACGGGCGCGGCAGCCTCCAGTGGCACGCGACCGGCGCCATGCCGATCCGGGCCGTTCCCGCGCCGGGCCGCGACCGTCTCCGCGCCGACGACCTCCTGGGCATGCTCTCCCACACCCAGGAGGCCTTCGACCGCGCCGCTCTCACCACAGGTGACGGGGAACCGGGAAGAACGGCCGCCCTCTCCTCGTAGCCCGGAGCCACCGGACCCGGCTGGCAGGCCCCGGACTCCGGCTCGTGCCGACAGGGCCTGCTCGCCGGGCGCCGGACCCGGCGAGGGCCGGACTCCGGCCCCCGACCGCCGGAACCCGGCGGGTGCGCCGGACCCGGAACACGCCACCGGACACGGTCGGCGGGTGCGGGCTCGGCTCGCGCCACCGGACCCGGCGGCGGGGAAGCGCCGTCGGCCCGAGCCCGCCGGCCCCCGGTCGGCAGAGACCGGGCTTCGGCCCGTACCCGCCGAAACCCGGCCGGCGCGCACCGGACCCGGAACACACCACGTGAACCCGGCCCGTGCCGCCGGATCCGGCCGGCAGGCGCCGCCGGGCGGGGCCCCTGACCGGACCGCCCGTCGTGACCGTATCCGTCCCACGACTCCGCAGTACCCGTCGGTGCGCCGCCCCCGGAACCGCCCGCGCCGCGCCACCACCGTCCCGCGACCCGATCCTCCTCGGGCGTTCCTCCTCACCACCTAGGACTCCCTGTGCCCGGACACACATCCGCATCGCGTCCCCTCGTCATCGCCATCGTCGGCAGCGGCCCGCGCGGCATCTCGGTTCTGGAGCGGCTCGCCGTGCGGGCGACCGCCGAGGCCGAGGCCGCCGCGGAACGCGGCGCCGAGCCCCGGCCGGTCCGGATCCACCTGATCGACGCGACCGAGGTCGGCGCCGGCCGGGTCTGGCGCACCGACCAGGACGACTGGTTCACCATGAACACCGTCATCAGTCAGGTCACCATGTACTCCGGCGACCCGGACGGCGGCCCGGCCCGCCCCGGCGCCGGTCCCTCCCTCGGCCAGTGGATCGAGGAGCGCGCCCGGGTCGCGGGCGAGGAACCGCTCGGTCCCGACGACTACGCGCCGCGTGTCCGGTACGGCGAGTACCTCGTCGACGTGTACGAGACGATCGTCAGCAGCCTGCCCGCGCATGTCGAGCTGCTCCCGGTGTGCGGCCGGGTGACCACCCTGCGCACCGGCGCCGACAGCGGCTACCTGCTGAGCCTGGACACGGCCCCGCACCTGCTGGAGGCGGACCGAGTCGTACTGGCGACCGGCCACCCGGTCAACGCGCCCGACGACTTCGAGCGCGAGATGCTGGAGTTCTCCGCCCGCACTCCCGGCACGCACTACCTGTGCGGCGACTCGGCGGCCGACATGCCGCTCGGCGAGGACACCGTCCCGGCGGGCGCCGCGGTCGGCATCCGCGGGATCGGGCTCTCCTTCTACGACGTGATGCTGTCGCTGACCGTGGGCCGCGGCGGGACCTTCCACACCCGTGAGGACGGCACCCTGCGATACCGGCCCAGCGGCCGGGAGCCGCACATCGTCGCGGGTTCCCGCAGCGGTCTGCCGATCCCGGCGCGCGGCCGCAACCAGAAGGAGCCGGACTTCAGCCACAAGGCGCAGTTCCTGACGAAGGACGCGCTGGAGCGGGCCCGGGCGGCTCGCCGCGCCGCAGGCGGCACCGGCCAGCTGGACTTCGCACAGGACGTGCTGCCTCTGCTGCTCCAGGAGGTGGACCACGTCTACTACGTGACGCACGTGCGGATATCCCAGGGTCCGGCGGCCGCCGAGGAGTTCGCCGCCCGCCACGCGCGGGCGCTGCGGGCCGGCGAGGACCGGACGGCGCTGCTCGCGGCGGCCGGGCTCGGCAACGTGCCGCCGGTCGACCTCGACGCGCTGGCCCGCCCGTTCGGGGACGACACCTTCGGGTCGCCCGAGGACTTCCGGCGGCGGCTGCTGAAGATCATGGACGAGGACCTGGCGGCGGCCGAACTGGGCACGCTGGACGGCCCGCTGAAGTCCGCGCTGGACGTGCTGCGGGACATCCGCAACGTGGTGCGGCTGGCCGTCGACTTCGGCGGGCTGCTGCCCGAGTCGCACACCGGGTTCTTCCACCGGAGGTTCCTGCCGGTGAACGCGCTGCTGAGCGCCGGTCCTCCGATGTACCGGGTGGAGCAGCTGCGGGCGCTGATCGAGGGCGGCGTGGTGGAGGTGGCCGGCCCCGGGACCCGCTTCGGCACCGACGAGGAGGCCGGCGGCTTCGTGGTGGAGTCGCCGCAGGTGGCCGGATCCCGCAGGACCGTGCAGGCACTGGTCGACGCCCGGATCCCGACGCCGGACCTGTACCGCGACACCTCGCCGCTGTCCCGGCAGCTCCTGGAGGAGGGCCTGGTCCGCACGTACGTGATCGAGGGCCCGGGCGGGAACGGCCTCACCACCGGCGGGCTCGAGGTGACGGACAGCCCGTTCCACGTCGTCGACACGCACGGTGTGCCGCAGCCGGACCTGTACGCGCTGGGCATCCCGACCGAGCACACCCGCTGGTTCACCCAGGTCGGCAGCAGCCGTCCGGGGGTCAGCACCCTGTTCTACCGGGACGCCGACGCTATCGCGCAGGACGCGCTGCGCCCGCTGGACGCCCCGGTGGGCGAGACGGTCGGGGCGGTCGCGGCGGCGGCGCCGGGGGGTGCGGCATGACGGGGCTGTCGCCGACGGAGCAGTTCCGGGCGGCCCGGGACCTCCTGCTGCTGCACCGTACGGATCTGGCGAAGGCGGCGGCCGAGTTCCGCTGGCCGCGCCCGCGGTACTTCAACTGGGCGCTGGACTGGTTCGACGTGGTGGCCGCCGAGCGGCCCGACGCGCCCGCGCTGCGGATCGTCGGGGACGGCGGGCCCGGCACCGACCGGGTGCTGGGCTTCGGGGACCTGGCCCGGCGGTCCGGCCAGGTCGCCAACTGGCTGCTGGACCTGGGGGTGCGGCGCGGCGACCCGGTGCTGCTGATGCTGGGCAACCGGGTGGAGGTGTGGGAGGCCCTGCTCGCCGCCGTCAAGCTGGGCGTCGTCGTCATCCCCACGTACACCACGGCGACCCCGGCGGAGCTGGCGGACCGGCTGCACCGGGGCGGCGTCCGGTACGTGATCGCGGAGGCCGGCCTGGCGGGCCGGTTCGACGAGGTGCGGGGCGGCGGCACGGACGTCCCGCTCTGGACGGGCATCAGCGTCGGCGGCGACGTCGAGGGCTGGCTGCCGTACGAGCTGTCCGCGGGCGCGGCGTGCGACTACCGCCCCGCCGGTCCCACGCCCGCGGACGAACCTCTCTTCCGCTACTTCACGTCGGGGACGACGTCGAAGCCGAAGATGGTGGAGCACACCCACGTCAGCTATCCGGTCGGCCACCTGTCCGGCATGTACTGGAACGGCGTCAAGCCGGGTGACGTGCAGCTGAACATCTCGGCGCCGGGCTGGGCGAAACACTCGTGGAGTTCGTTCTTCGTGCCGTGGAACGCGGAGGCGACGGTCGTCGCGCTGGACGCGGCCCGCTCGGCCCCGGCCGACATCCTGGACGTGCTGCGCAGCCGCGAGGTGACCGCGTTCTGCGCGCCGCCGACGGTGTGGCGGGGCATGGCCGCGCACGGGCTCGGGCCCCGGCCGCCCGCGCTGCGGGAAGCGACGGCGGCCGGTGAGCCGCTGGAGCCCTCGCTGATCGAGCAGGTCGCCCGGGAGTGGGGGGTGCACCTGAGAGACGGCTACGGGCAGACGGAGACGACCGGCCAGATCGGCAACCCGCCCGGCCGCGCCCCCGCGCCCGGCAGCATGGGTTTCCCGCTGCCCGGCCACACGGTCGTGCTCATCGACCCGGAGACCGGCCGGGAGGTGCCGGACGGCTCTCCGGGCGAGCTGTGCCTGGACCTGGCGGATCCGCCGCTGGGCCTGATGAAGGGCTATGTCGGGGACCCGGAGCGTACGGCCAGGGCGCTGACGGGCGGTTACTACCACACGGGTGACCTGGCGGTCCGTTCCGCCGAGGACGGCTCGCTGACCTATCTCGCGCGGGCCGACGACATGTTCAAGGCGTTCGACCACCGGATCTCGCCACGTGAGCTGGAGGACGTGCTGCTGCGGGACGCGGCGGTGGCGGACGCGGCGGTGGTGCCGGTGCCGGATCCGGTCGGGCTGTGGGCGCCGAAGGCGTATGTGGTGCCCGCGGCCGGGCATCCGGGCGGGGAGGCGACCGCGCGGCGGATTCTGGACCGGGTGCGGGTGGAGCTGCCGCCGGAGAAGTGGGTGCGGGTCGTGGAGTTCGTCGCGTCGCTGCCGCGGACGACCTCCGGCAAGGTGCGCCGGGCGGAGCTGCGGGAGCGGGTCGCGGGACACGAGCACCGGGTGGAGTAGTCGTCCGGGGGGCCGCGCCCCCGGACCCCGCTCACTCCTTGCGTGCCGGACGGGCTGCGACGTCGGGGCCCGGGAGTCGGTTTTCGGCCGACTCCCGGGCCCCTTGCCGTGCGTCCCTCAGGAACGGTGTCGCGCGTAGTGCCGCTGGGCTTTCGCCCGGTTGCCGCAGCCGGCCATCGAGCACCAGCGGCGGGTGCCGTTCTTGGACACGTCGTAGAAGTGCAGGATGCAGTCCGGGTTGCCGCAGGCCCGGATGCGGTCCGGGCGTTCCGCGAGGAGCCGCAGGTAGTCCGCGACGGCCGCCCAGCCGGGCAGCCGGCCGGGGGCGTCCACCTCGACCGCGGTGGCCGGGCCGTCCGGCTCCAGCACATGGCGCACCCAGCCGTGCGTGAGGACGGCGTTGACCGCCGTGACGGCCGCCGCGCTGGGCCCGCCGGGACTCGCGACGGCCTCGTCCAGCGCGGCACGGGCCTGGAGGAGCTGGTCCAGCGTGCTCCGGTCGACGGGCACGGTCCGGTCGCCCAGGGCCTCCCGTACCGCCTCCCCGCCCAGCCAGACGGCCAGCCCGTCCACGGAGTCCAGCAGGTCGTGACGGCCCGCGCCGTCGATCCAGCGGGTGTTCAGCAGGTCGATGGCGAGGGGCTCGCCGGTCAGCGGCCTGGGGTCGGCCTCGGGAGGTGGCGACACGGTTCAGGTCCTTCCTGTGCGGCGGGCTGTGCGGCTCTCCACCCACGATAACCGGTCATCCCTTGATCACCGGTTGCCAATCCAGGTTCTAACCGCTAAATTCAGTTTTACCGGTTGCGAGGCGGACTCGCAGCCCCGATCGAAGGCATGTGATTGACGATGAGCAAGGCGAAGAACCTGCAGACCGGTCACGTCGGCCTGAACGTCACCGACATGGACCGCTCGCTGGCCTTCTACCGGGAGGTCTTCGACTTCGAGGTGATCGGTGAGGGCAAGGAGGACGGCCGCCGCTTCGCCTTCCTCGGCCGCGAGGGCAAGCTGCTGGTGACCCTCTGGCAGCAGAGCTCGGGCACCTTCGCCGCGGACCGGCCGGGGCTGCACCACCTGTCCTTCCAGGTGGACACGATCGAGGAGGTCAAGGCCGCGGAGCAGGTGCTGCGCGGACTGGGCGCGGAGTTCGCGTACGACGGTGTCGTGCCGCACGGTGAGGGCGCTGCGTCCGGCGGCATCTTCTTCTCCGACCCCGACGGGACGCGGCTGGAGATCTACGCGCCCTCCGGCGCCGAGGGCGCCGAGGCGCCCACCACCGGTGCGCCCACCTGCGGCTTCTTCTAAGCCGAGGAATCACGCGCGCCGCGCGTACGAGCGGGCGCCCGAGCCTGGGCGCCGGCCGCCGGGCCGGTCCTGCTGTGCCCACCGTTCCGCGGAACGACTGCCCACAGCAGGACCGGGGGCGGCCCCGGTGCGCAACGACCGCAGTCCGTCTGGATGTCCGGAAAGGAAGACAGCCGTGGGCACGTATCACAGCGGTGAGATCGCGGTGCAGGAGCGCGCCGGGCTCGCCGACCAGGCGCGGTTCTCGCTCGGCGGTATCGGTGAGACCGTCCCGCCCGTCGCGCGGGACTTCCTGGCCGAGCAGCCGTTGATCGTGCTGGGCGGCGCCGACGCCGAGGGGCGGATCTGGGCCACCCAGCTGACCGGGGAGCCCGGATTCCTGCGGGTGCCCGACCCGCGCACCCTCCTGATCGACGCGCTCCCCATCCCGGAGGACCCGCTCGCCGGCGTCCTGGACGCGGCGGGCCCGGACGCTCCGGCCCTGATCGGGATGATCGCCATCGAGCCCGCCACCCGGCGCCGCATGCGCATGAACGGCCGCGTCCACCGCGCGGGCGACGCGCTGCGCGTGGATCTCGACCAGGTCATCTCCAACTGCCCCAAGTACCTCCAGAAGCGCGACCACCACCGGGCCGGGCCCGGCCGGGACGGCGGCCCCGGGGGCCGTGCCGTCGAGGCGGCGGGTGCGCTCAGCACCGCCCAGCAGCTGACGGTGAGCACGGCGGACACGTTCTTCGTCGCCACCGCCTCCGACCGCGGCGACGCCGACGCCTCCCACCGCGGCGGCAACCCCGGCTTCGTCCAGGTCGTCTCCCCGACCCTGCTGCGCTGGCCCGACTACATCGGCAACGCCATGTTCCTGACGCTCGGCAACCTGCTGCTCAACCCGGCCGCCGGGCTGTTGTTCCCGGACTGGGAGACCGGCGCGGTGCTGCATCTGTCCGGTACGGCCAGGACCGTGTGGGACGCCGAGGAGGCGGCCCGGGTACCGGGTGCGCAGCGGCTGGTCGAGTTCTCCGTGGAAGCCGTACGGGAGATCTCCGCGGCCTCGCCGCTGCGCTGGACCGACCCCGGATACTCCCGCTTCAACCCGCCGGTCGGCTGACCCCTTCTCCCCTGCGGCCGACCCGCATCCGCCGCCGCCAGGCGGTACGGCGCCACCCGCGGCTCCTCCTCCGCGGGGCCGTACCGCCTGGCGCCCGGCACCCGCCAACCACTCTTCCCGGCCCCGCGCCCGCACGTGTGTCCCCGTGCAGTGCGAGAACCCGCGCACCGCGACGCCGGGCCCGTTCCCCGACCGCAACGGAGCCAGTCATGCAGATCACCGTGGACATGAACCTGTGCGAAAGCCACGGGCAGTGCGTCTTCGCGGCGCCTGAGGTCTTCTCCTTCGACGACGACGACTACCTCGTCCACCGGGGCGAGGCGTCCGACGCGCTGCGCGACAAGGTCGAGAAGGCCGCCGCCGTCTGCCCCGTGCGGGCCATCAGCGTCTCCCCGGACCAGCCATGAGCACGATGCGCGGAAACGGCGCCGCCCTCAACGGCAGCAGGCCCGTGGCCCCTCTGAAGACCGTGGTGGTCGTGGGCGCCTCGCTGGCCGGACTGCGCGCCGCGGAGGCCCTGCGCGCCCGGGGTTTCACCGGAACCCTGACCATCGTCGGCGACGAGCCGCACCTGCCGTACGACCGCCCTCCGCTGTCCAAGCAGGTGCTGACCTCGGACGTACGGCCCGATGTGACCGAACTGCCGCGTCCGGACGGCCTGTCCGCGGACTGGCTGCTCGGCCGTGCCGCGACCGGACTGGACCTGGACACCCGCACGGTCACCCTGCAGGACGGCGCCGGGCTCCCGTACGACGGGCTGGTCATCGCCACCGGTTCGGCCGCGCGCGGCTGGCCGGCGGGCCGGCCGGTACCGCCGGCCGGGGTGGTCACCCTCCGCGGCTGGGACGACGCGCTCACTCTTCGGGCCACCCTGGAGCCGGGGCGGCGGCTGGTGGTAGTCGGCGCCGGGTTCCTCGGCGGCGAGATCGCGGCGGCGGCCCGGGCCCGCGGCCTGGAGGTCACGCTCGTCGAAGCCGCGGCCCAGCCCCTGGAACGGGCCATCGGCTCCGCGGCCGGCGCCTACATCGCCGCGCTGCACCGGGAGGCCGGTATCGATCTCCGTACCGGAACGACGGTCACCGACTTCCACGCCACGTCTGACGGACGGCTGACCGGTGTCCAGCTCTCCGACGGCTCGTCCCTGGCCTCCGACATCGCGGTGCTCGCGCTCGGCGCGGTCCCGTCGACGGACTGGCTGGCCGGTTCCGGCCTGGCCCTGGAGGGCGGGGTGCACTGTGACCCGTATCTGCGCGCGCTGCTGGCCGACGGCTCGGTCGTGCCGAACGTGGTCGCGGCCGGCGACGTCGCGCGGGTCCCGCACCGGCTGGCGGGCGGGGAGCGGCTGGCGCTGGGCCACTGGACCAACGCCGTCGAGCAGGGCACGGCCGCCGCCGCGAACCTGCTGGCCCCTCAGACACCCGCACGGTTCGACGAGGTGCCGTCCTTCTGGTCCGACCTGTACGGCGCCAGGATCCGCTCGGTGGGCCTGCCCGCCACCGCGGACGCGGCGCGGATCGTCGAACACGACCTGCCGGGCCGCCGCCTGGAGGTCAGCTACCACCGGGCGGGGCGGCTCGTCGGCGCGCTGACCATCGGACGCACCGCCCGGCTGGCTTTCTACCGGAGCGCACTCCAGGAATCCGAGTCCGCGGCCTGAGAACAGGCGAGGTTCCAGGAGTGGTGAAGAAGAGCAGGCCCGTACCCTTTCCCCCGGGGTGCGGGCCTGCTTCCGTGTATTCACCTGCCGCACCCTTCCCGCCTCCTTCCCGTCACTCCGATTTCGCCTTCCGCAGAAGAAAAGAGATCCGGCTCCCCTCCGCCGTGCGCCGGGCGGGCGGGGAGCCGGATCGGTCAGCCGACCGCTTCGGGTCAGTTGAAGTCGCAGTGCTGCGGGGCCTCGCGCTCGTAGCGCAGCGGGGTGCCCTCGGGCTTCAGGTAGGTGAGGTGCACCTCAAGGTCCTCGCTGCCCTCGTTGACGCCGTTCAGCGGCATCCAGCCCTGCTTGACGAAGGATGTGCCGGCCGTGAAGACCTCGACGCTGCAGTCGTAGTTCTTGCGGGTGATGGTGCCCTTCTTGACCGTCAGGACCACGATTCCGGGGTGGATGTGCCAGCCGGTGTCGCCGCCGGGCTTGATCGTCAGCGTCTGCTGCACGACGTCCGTCACGTTCTTGACCCGGATGTCGTGCGGCTCGACGAAGTCGCCCTCCGCCAGCGTGGTCAGCGTGGCTCCGTGCGGCGCGCTCGCCGTGGCGACACCGGAGACCCCGCCCAGGGCCGCGGCCAGGGCCACAGTGGTGAGGACCTTGCCTCGACGCGACAGAATGGTGCGCTTCATTTCCCGCTCCCTTGGAATGCATATCCGCCGCTCGGACGCGGCGCTCAACTCCTGCACAGGAATACTAGGAAAGAATTCAGACCGCCCACAAGCGGAAATCCATTGACCAATCCGATAGGGGAATTCGAGAAACGAATACCGGCACAGAACGAGGGGGATCACGGCAGAACGATCAGAACGGTCTTTACGGGCAAGGCGCCTGAGGGAGCGTCAGCCGCCCCCGGTAGGTTGGGACGGTCAAGGGGGAGACCAGAACCGAAGGCGGCCCGCGCTGTGAGCACCACACTCGTCATCACCAACGACTTCCCGCCCCGCCAGGGCGGCATCGAGACCTTCGTCCACGCCATGGTGACCCGCATGCCGGGGGACGTCGTCGTCTACACCTCCCGGGAACCCGGCATGGACGCGTACGACCGGACGCTGCCGTTCCCGGTGATCCGGGACTCCATGCGGAACCTGCTGCCCACGCCCCGGGTGACCCGCCGCGCGATGGAACTGGCCCGGGCGTACGGCTGCGACCGGGCGTGGTTCGGCGCGGCGGCGCCGCTCGCGTACATGGCGCCCGACCTGCGCCGGGCCGGGGTGCGCCGGATGGTGGCGACGACGCACGGCCACGAGATCTGGTGGGCCCGCACCCCGGCCGCCCGGCGCGTGCTGCGACGGATAGGCGACCACGTGGACGTCGTCACCTACCTCGGGGAGTACACCCGGTCGCGGATAGCGCCCGCGCTGGGGCCGCGGGCGCGGATGAGCCGGCTGACCCCGGGCGTCGACGCAGCGGAGTTCCGGCCGGACCGGGCGGCGGAGGGGCGGCGGGCCGTGCGGGAGCGGCACGGGATCGGCGCGGACCGGAAGGTGGTGCTGTGCGCGGCCCGGCTGGTGCCGCGCAAGGGTCAGGACACGCTCATACGGGCGCTGCCCCGCATCCTGCGGGACATACCGGAGGCCGTGCTCCTGGTGGTCGGGCGCGGCCCGGACGAGCAGCGGCTGCGGAAGCTGGCCCGCGAGTGCCCCGGCGGCACGGTCGTGTTCGCGGGCGGCCGGACGCACGCCGAGATGGCGGACTACTACGCGGCGTCCGACGTGTTCGCGATGCCCTGCCGCACCCGTAAGGGCGGCCTGGAGGCGGAGGGTCTCGGCATCGTGTTCCTGGAGGCCGCGGCCAGCGGACTCCCGGTCGTCGTGGGCGACTCGGGCGGTGCCCCCGACGCCGTACGGCACGGCGAGAACGGCCACGTGGTGGACGGCCGTGACGTGACGGCCGTCGCGGGGGCGGTCGTGGCGGCGCTGGAATCACCGGACCTGAGCGCGGAGATGGGCGAGCGGGGACGGAAGTGGGTGGAGGAGAGCTGGTCCTGGGACGCCTCCGTCAAGCACCTGAGCGAACTCCTGAGCCCGTCCGGCACCTGAGAGGGGGCTCCCCCGCGCCCTTCGAGCAGGGCGCCCCCGGCCTCCGCCGTCCATGCCTGCGGGTCACGCCGCCCGCGGGCGGACGCACGGAACGATTCCGGCCTTCTTCGGCGACCCGTCTGGGGCACCCGCCCGCCGTACCGCTAGCATCACGGCATGGTCACAGGCCGGTCACTCTTCGGCGTACGCGCCGTCCGGCGTGCCCGCGCTCTCGCGGGCACGGCGCCGGGCACGGGCGTCCGCCGGTGGTGGCCGCTGCTGATCCTGCTGCTCGCGGTGGCCTGGTCGCACGGGCTCGGCGTCGAGAACGGCACCGCGCATGTGGAGCCGGGCACGGCCACGCCCGGCGTGGTGGCCGCCGCGCACCACGAGGACCCGGGCGGGGAGGGCGCGGGGCACGGGCACCCGCACCAGGAGTCCGCGCACACGGGCGGTACGTGCCTGTCCGGCAAGCCGGAGACCCGGCCCGCGGTGGACGCGCCCTGCCCGGACGGCCAGGCCCCGGCGACCGCCGCGGGCGGCGCGCGGG
>NZ_JADWYO010000031.1 GCF_022414595.1 Streptomyces sp. MUM 203J
CGCGGACACACCGCGCTGAAGGGCCAACCACCTGCCAGCCGCGTTCCCAACCTCACAGGGCAATACACCTAGCCCCGCGCCCGGGAGCCGCGGACACCGTTGAGAGCGATGGCCACGGCCGTGTCCGCAATGACGGCCGGGGATTCGGCCGCGCCGAGTTCGATGCGGCGGACGGCCGCGTCGACAGCTCCCTGGAGCAGCATCGCGGCCAGGCGGGGCTCCGGCTGGCCGAGGTCGGCCAGCACTTGGACGATCATGGTGATGAGCCCGCCGTGCGCAGCCCGGATCTTCTCGCGTGCCCGGTCGTCGAGCTCACCGGCGGAGATGGCGACGACGGCCCGGTGGCGGCGGTCACCGACCAGTTCGAGCTGGCGCCGCACATACGCCTCGACCTTGGCCTCCGGGGCAGCGACCCGCGCCATGGCGTCTTCGACCTCGGCGGCCCAGACGGGGAAGTCGACGGCGCACAGCTCCTCGACGACGGCGGCCCGTGAGCGGAAGTACTCGTACACGGAGGACCGCGCCAGGCCGGTGCGCTCGGCCAGGGCGGGAAAGGTCAGCGCCTCCGTCCCGCCTTCGGAAAGCAGGGTGCGCGCGGCCTCCAGCAGGGCGGCGCGCTGCATGCTCCGGTGCTCGGCCACAGAGGCCGCTCGAATCCTTGGCACGGGACAACTGTACGGCGGCGGGCCGGGCGTCGGGGCGGGGTGTCGGGTCAGCGTCCGACATCCGCCAGCTTGGCGCGGAGCTGGAGGACGGACTTCGTGTGGATCTGGCTGACACGGCTTTCGGTGACGCCGAGGACGTTGCCGATCTCCGCGAGGGTGAGCCCTTCGTAGTAGTAGAGCGTGATGACGGTCTTCTCGCGCTCGGGAAGCGTGTTGATCGCGCGGGCGAGGAGGCGCCGCAGTTCGCGGCCTTCGGCCACCTCGACGGGGTCGTCCGCAGCGGTGTCCTCCAGCTTGTCCATGAGGCTGAGCCGATCGCCGTTCTCCCCTCCGACGTGCAGGAGCTCCTCGAGGGCGACGACGTTCGCGAGCGACAGCTGGCTGAACACCCCGTGCAGGTCGTCGAGAGGGATGCCCATCTCGGTGGCGACCTCGCCCTCGGTGGGGGTGCGCCGCAGCCGGGCTTCGAGGGTGGCGTAGGCGCGCTCTACCGCGCGGGCCTTCTGGCGTACCGAGCGGGGGATCCAGTCGAGGGCGCGCAGTTCGTCGATCATGGCGCCGCGGATCCGGGTGATGGCGTAGGTCTCGAACTTGATGGAGCGGTCGAGGTCGAACTTCTCGATGGCGTCGATGAGTCCGAAGACGCCGGAGGAGACGAAGTCGGCTTGTTCGACATTGGAGGGCAGGCCCACACTGACGCGGCCTGCGACGTATTTCACGAGGGGCGAGTAGTGCAGGATGAGCTGCTCCCGTAGCCGCTCGTCGCCCGTCTCCTTGTACGACCGCCACAGCTCGTCGAGCGTCGAGGGGGCGGGCGGCCGTACGGTGCTCCCGGCGGCGGGGGGAGCTGCCGCGCGGTGGGACCCGGAGGTGTGCTGGGGCATACGTCGCCTTGAGCCGTTCTGCCGTGGTGAGCGGGGGGACGGATGTGAGGGCCGGGGTGTGGCTCGGATCGGGGTTCGGGTGGGGGGCTTGCCGGAAGGCGGGCGATGGTGAGCGTAGCGTGACTGGACTGTTGCTGTGAGCGAAGTCGTGGGGATCGCCCTTTGGTGGGGGCGTGCCGTCGGCCGCATCTTCGAATGGGGCCGACGGCGCGGTCGGCGGCGGAGGGACCGGCGCCGGGCAGTGATCCGAGGACCGTCGGGATTACCTTTTCACCCGAATGCCCCAGGTCAAGCACCGCCTCGCCGGTTGTTCGGGGCATGTGCGGCGGTCCGGACGAGATACCAACGGTCGCCCTCGCGGCGGGCGTATCCGAGGGAGTGGAGTTCGTACAGCCTGCCGAGTGTGTCGTCAACGTCGGTCCCGGCGGTTGTCGCCAGGTCGGAGAGGGTTACCGGGCGTCCGGGAGGTGGCAGGGCTTCGAGGACGCGGGCCGTTTCGGGGTCCAGGAGATCTCTGGGGAGGACGGGTCCGCGCCGGGCGGGTGCCAGGTCCCCGATGGCGCCGACGAGCTCGGTGACGTCGTCGGCGTCCGAGACGAGCGTGGCGCCGCCGCGCAGCAGTTCGTGCACACCGGCTGAGAGTCCGCTGGTGGCGGGGCCGGGGACGCCCATCGTGTGGCGGCCGAGGTGCTGGGCGTCGCGCGCGGTGGCGAGGGCGCCGCTGCGGTGGGCGGCCTCGACGACGACGGTGCCCCGGGTCAGGGCGGCGATGACCCGGTTACGGAGGAGGAACCGGCTGGGCGTGGGGTGCTCGCCCGGTGCCAGTTCCCCGATGACGAGGCCCTGCTGGGCGATGCGCCGGATGAGGGCGTCATGCCCTCGGGGGTAGGGCACGTCGACCCCGCAGGCGAGGACGGCGACGGTTGCTCCTCCGGCACCGAGGGTGCCGCGGTGTGCTGCGGCGTCGATTCCGAAGGCGGCGCCGGAGACGACGACCCAGCCGCGTTCGGCCAGGCCGGCTCCCAGGTCCGCGGCCATATGGGCGCCGTAGGCGGTGCAGGCGCGGGCGCCGACCAGGGCGACGGACCGGAGGGCCCACCGGCGCAGGTCCTGGGTGCCGCGCACCCACAGCCCCAGCGGGCGGGCGTCGCCGAGGTCGTCGAGCTGGCTGGGCCACTCCCGGTCACCGGGCACGACGAAGCGTCCGCCGAGGGCCCGGACGGCTTCGAGGTCCTGGTCGGGGCGGCTGCGGGCGGCACGCCTGAGGAGTCCCTGTACGCGCCGCTCGCCGGCTCCGGGAAGCGATCCGGGGCGGTACGGGTGGGTGGTGAGGCGGTACAGGAGTTCCCGGGCTCCGAGTTCGCGGAGCCAGCGCCCGCCGTGTTCGTCTCCCGGCTCGATGATCCGGCAGAGAGCCGCCCGTGCGCGCCTCTCCTCATCAGGTGCGGGCATGCTTTCCCCTCCGGTGACGCGCAGTCGGTTTCGTCGAACCCGGTCCGACGGAGGGGGTCATGCCCGCTGTCCGATCGCGAGGGGGACCCCACGGGTGATGCCGGTGCGCAGTTCCAGCGCCAGGTCGACGTCACGGGCAACGGGTCGGTCGCGTCCCGCCAGGTCGGCCAGGGTCCACGCGACGCGCAGGACTCGGTCGAGCCCACGGGCGGTCAGAAGCCCCCGCTCGATGCCTCGTTCGGCGTTGCCGAGAGCGCCGGGCGCGGGCTGCCAGCGGGTGCGCAGCTCGTGCCCCGGAACGTCGGCGTTGAGGCTCCACGGGGTGCCGTCGAGGCGGGCTGCCGCCCGTTCTCTGGCGCTCAGGACACGGGCGGCGACGGTGGCGGTGGGTTCGCCGGCGCCGTTCAGCAGGTCGGCCCGGGAGACGGGTTCGGCCTCGACGCGCAGGTCGACGCGGTCGAGGAGGGGACCCGAGAGCCGGGCCTGGTAGCGGCGGACGGCGGAGGGCGGGCAGTCGCAGCTGTCGCCGCGCAGGGTGTGCCGCCCGCAGGGGCACGGGTTGGCGGCCAGGACCATCAGGAAGTGCGCCGGGAGCCGTACGACTCCGGCGGCGCGGGCGACGACGACGTGACCGGACTCCAGGGGCTGCCTCAGGGCGTCCAGCGCCTTGCCGGAGAACTCGGGGGCCTCGTCCAGGAAGAGCACGCCACGATGGGCGAGGGAGCAGGCACCCGGCCGCGGTGCGCCATTGCCGCCGCCGACCAGGGACTGCATGGTGGCCGAGTGGTGCGGCGCGCAGTAGGGCGCCGAGCTGACCAGGGGTCTGCCCGGCGGGAGGGTACCTGCGACGGAGTGCACGGCGGTGACTTCGAGGGACTCGCGCCGGGTCAGGGGCGGCAGCACGCCGGGGAGGCGCTCCGCGAGCATCGTCTTGCCCGCGCCGGGCGGCCCGGACAGAAACAGATGGTGACCGAACCGGGCGGAATTGCATCTGATGCACGACCCTGAGGCGGCTTGCCGGGCTGATCTGCAGAGATGCTAGGGCGGTAGCGATCGCCCTAGCAAGCCTCCCACCTGGCACTTTGCCAACGATCATTCATTGGATGCATGATTCGGTCGTCTAGCGGCAAGGGGGGTTCGGTGTCAGATCGGTTCGAACCGGAGGGGTCCGCACGGTTGCAGGTCGTCTCGGGCGTCACCCTGCTGCACCCCGAGGACGCGATCTTCGAGGCAATGCTTGACGGCTGGGACCGGCAGCAACGGGGCGGACGGAACTTGGAGCGCAAGACCATCAGCGACCGGCAGGCACGCGTCCGGGATTTCATGGAATTCGCGGGCGAGTATCCGTGGCACTGGAACGCGGCCCACATGGACGACTGGTCGAGTCACCTGATCGCTGAGCTTCACAGGAAGCCCTCCACGATCCGCAACTACCAAGGTGCGATCAGGCTGTTCTGCGACTACCTGATCAACCCGCACTACCGGTGGGTGGAGGAGTGCGAGCAACGGTTCGGTACGCACCCGGTGCAGATCTGCCACGAGTGGAACACCCTCGCCCACCTCGTCGACTACGAGGGGGACGAGGACCGTCGGCCCTTCACCCGGAACGAGTTGCAGGCATTCTTCGACTACTGCGACGGCCGGGTCGAGCGAGCTGTCCGAAAGGGGCGGAAGGGGGCTCTGCACGCCTATCGCGACGCCACGATGTTCAAGGCGATCTACGCCTGGGGCCTTCGTCGCACGGAGGCTTCGCGGCTGGACTTGTCGGATTTCCACCGCAACCCCAAGGCTCCGGAGTTCGGCCGATACGGCGGCCTCCAGGTCCGATACGGAAAGCGCACTCGTGGGTCGGCCTATCGCCGGCGCGAGGTGCTGTCAGTGATGGACTGGGCGGTCGAGGCCGTCGAGGACTACGTCACCAACGTCCGGCCTCGCTTCGGGTTCCCGGACCATCCGGCCCTGTGGGTGACTGAGCGGGGTGGCCGTGTCCGCCCGCGGGAGATCGACGATCGGTTCGCCGACTACCGCACGGATCTGGAGCTTGACGAGAAACTGGTTCCTCACTGTCTGCGGCACAGTTACGTGACGCACCTGATCGAGGACGGTGCCGATGAGACCTTCGTACAGCAGCAGGTCGGGCACCGCTACAAGTCCACGACTGCGATCTATACGTCGGTCAGCGGTGACTTCATGAACACGATGATGCGCCAGCACCTGGACCAGACCCTCGCTCCGATGGGATGACGATGCCTTCCAAACTTGACTACCGCTGGCACCTGCGCGAGCTCATGGCGAAGCAGGGCATGTTCTCCACCACCGCGCTTCAGCCCTTGCTCGTCGAGCGTGGGATCAATTTGTCCACCAGCCAGGTCTATCGCCTGGTGACGGAGAAGCCCGAGCGGTTGAGCATGAAGGTCCTCATGGCCCTGCTCGACATTCTCGGCTGCGCGATGGACGAGCTGATCGAGCCGGTGGCCGCAGCGGCAGCGGCCCGACCGCGCAAGGCCGCCGGCGCCGAACTGGCCGGTGACGCCGGCGTCGGTTCCTTCCGGCCGAAGCGGGCCCGGATCTCGGGGGTTGATTCCTGATGGCGACTCCCGTGCCGGCCCCGGCTTCCGTCGAGGACGACACGGCCGCGATCGTGGCCGTCGTCCACGGGGTGGAACCCCGGCTTCGGGAGTCCGTAATCCGAACCGTGCTGGCGCAGACGTGCGTCGCCCGGACCAAGCGCCGCCGAGTCGCCCGCGCATTGGAAGGCGATCCGGGCCTTCTCACCTGCGGGCGTCCCGACGGGCCGGTCGCCGTCGATCAGCTGATCCACGCTCTGATTGCAGCTGGCGCCCGACAGCTGGTCGCCCCCCGCTGCCCCAAGTGCGGCACCCAGACGGCTCTGCTCAGCGAGAAGCTGGATGGCCAACGCGTTTGCCAGACCTGCAAAACGTCGTTCCGTGCCAACACGCGACCTTGTTCGGCCTGCGGGTCCACCCTCAACGTCAACTGCCGGGACCGTCAGGGACGTCCCGTCTGCCGCGGCTGCCGACCGGGCGACGGAGAAGACCCGGTGGCCCGCTTGATTGGCCAGGTCGCCCCTTTGGCCCCGGGCCTGAAATCCGAACAACTTCAGGCAGCGATTCAGGCTTCCAACAAGCAGTCGTACGCCCTGCTCAAGGTCTCCTGGGAGATCGAGGATCGTCCCGCGCTCCTGACGGGTGAGGGTGCCCAGGGCTCGCCGCATCTGATGCGGCTCCTCATAGAACTTCACAAGATCGGCGCGAGCGGCATCGTTGTCCCAGCCTGCCCGCAGTGCTCGGATGCACGCCCGCTGTTGTTCCGCGGCAAGAGTGGCCTTCGTGTCTGTCGCGGCTGCTATGACGCAGAACGAGCCCAGCCCTGCACAGGCTGCGGGAATGACCGCCCGGTCGTCTCCCGTTCTAACAGTGGCGGAGCCCTCTGTGGCACGTGCTCAGCCCAGGACCCCGAGAAGTTCGAGCAGTGCATCCAGTGCCGCCGCCATCGCCCCGTCGGACGGCGGACACCCGACGGGCCTCACTGTCGGGCCTGCTACCGACTGCCCGTCGACCGCTGCGGCCTCTGCGGCCGGAACCGGCCATGCATCGGAGCCAGTACGACGACGCCTCGCTGCGAAACCTGTTACCAGGTCAAGCACCCCTGTCACCGATGCGGAAAGACCTTCTACCCCCGAGCCCGCACACCGGATGGCTACCTCTGCCAGACCTGCTACAGAGTGGACCCGGTCGCCTACCGCACCTGCACCGGCTGCGGTCAGTCCGCCATTCTCTGGCACCACGGACTCTGCCCTCGTTGCGCCTGCACCCGCCGCCTCACGGAACTCCTTGCCGGCTCCGACGGCTCCATCCGCCCCGGTCTACAGCTGGCATTCGAGGCCCTCAGCTCTGCTGACGACCCAAGATCGGTCCTCTCGTGGATCGCGCCCAGGACCAGGGCTGCCACCGTGCTGGCTCAGCTGGGAACCGACGGGTTCCCAGTCGATCACAGCACGCTCGATCAGTACCCTCGCAGCCGAGCCATCGACTACCTGCGAGGAGTCCTGGTCACCGCGGGCGCCCTTCCGCACCGTGATGAGCAGATGGTGGCCCTCCACCGGTCACTGAGCGAGATCTTCAACAGCATCTCGGACAGCGACGACCGCAAGTTGCTCCAGGCCTTCACCCAGTGGGACCAGCTCGGCAGGCTCCGGCGACGCCTCGCAGGTCGTCCGGCGACCTACAACCAGATCAACACCATTCGGGTCCAGGTGAAGCAAGGTGCCCGCCTGATGGCGTGGCTCCGCAATCACGACACTGACCTGTCCAGATGCAGCCAGCGCGAGATTGATCTATGGCTGTCGGAGGGCAAGTCCGTGCACCTGCATGCCCGCGCTTTCGTGAAGTGGGCAGCCGCCCGCGGCCACACCGCTGGTCTGCAGATCCCGCCACCGAGCCGCACCAACCCGACGCCGCCCCTCGACACCGAGAAGCGGATCGAGCTCTCCCGGCGGCTCCTGACGGACGCCACCCTCGCATTGGACCTGCGCGTCGCCGGCCTCATGGTCGTACTCTTCGCCCAGCCCGTTACGACCATCACGAAGATCCGCATCGACCAGGTTCTTCACACCGATGCAGGCGTCCATATCGCCTTCGGACGAGAACCACTCCACCTGCCAGGCGCCATCGGAGAGCTGGTGACACACCTGTCAACCGACCGACGCGCTTACTCCGCCATTGGGCGAAACAGCACAAGCCCCTGGCTCTTCCCTGGCCGGCATCCCGAACAGCACCTCAGCCCAGCGACACTCCTGGAACGGCTCAAAGAGCTCGGAATCACGGCACGAGCCACCCAGCACGCCGCCCTCCGGGACCTCACCACAGCCCTGCCCGAGGCCGTGATCAACCGGCTCCTCGGCATCAGCATCTCCTCGGTCGACCGCTGGAAGGCCGGCGGTCAGTGGGCGAACTACGCGGCCGAGGTGGCCCGCCGTCGCATGCCACCCAAGGCGTGAATCAGCCGACCTCGACGGCCCACAGGCCGAGCCGAGAGCCGTCGTCACCATCCAGGTGATCGATTAGAGCCATCCCTGCCCGGGCCGCCAGGGCCTCGCTCGCCTTGTTCCGCGTGTCGATCTTGCCGAGAACAAGAATGGGACTCCCCGAGTCTGAACCCCGGATCGTGGACAGAGCGTGCTCGAAGGTGGCGTCCGCGACCTTCCGTCCCGCTCTGCGATGTTTCATGGACACGGCAAGCGCCATGATCAGGCGCTGAGGGCCTGCATAGTCGACGAGAGAACAGCGAGCGTGGGCATAGGCAGCGGCGATGCGGCCGTTCTCCGGCAGAATCCACAGCTGTTGATCTGCAGCGGCAGCCTTTGCAGTGCTGGTGAGGGACTCATCCCGAAACCAGGACTGAACACTGCGTTCCCACGGCAAGCTGTTATGCAGAGGCCGCCCTTTGCGGTCCTTCTTCGGCTTCGGAGTGCAGGTGAAGCCGTTCAGAAGGGCACGATCTTGCTTGATCGCCCTGCGCCAGTTGACAGAGTTCACTCGGCGGGTGCCACAGTTCGACGTGGGATGGTTCCTTCGGCCAACCGTCGTTCCAGCGATTCGCGAGCTTTGTCCGGAAGAGCCGCCTTCATTTCGGCCTCGTACTTGGCACCCCGGGTCCGGGTCCGCTGGTTGGCAGCCTTCCAGGCGACAACCTGCTCTGCCATGCGTCGCTGGGTCGAAGAGAGGGTCTGTTTCGCCCCGCGTTGCGCCGAGCGCGGGCGGCGGATCCGCGCGAGACCCTTGGAGCCATACGCGCCAAGCAGAGCCCGGAGCTCGGCTTCGGGCTTCCCTGCCATTCGCGCAACGTTCGCGCGACTGATCGGGTCGCTGGGCTCTTTCTTGGCGCCCTGCTTCTTGGCACCTTCGGCCTTCGCGGCAGCGCGGGTCCCCCGATCTGCCCCTGCTGCCTTCCGTCCCATGGGACGAGCATACCCAGACGGGGGACCCGAACCGCTGACGAAGCTCAGAAGGAGGGCCATTGCGCAACTTCTGATATCCGCCTCCACCAATACCGGCCGCGGCGACCTCCAGGGCGAGGCGGGCCGCCCGCTGCCCCGCGACGTCCTTGAGGTCCGGGGTGTCGGCGGGCGTGGTGGCCAGTCCGGTGCCGAGGCCGGCACCGGGCACGAGGAGCCCGGCGAGTGCCGGATCGGGCCTGCCCTCCTCGCGCGGTCCCTCGTCGGGGAGGGGGGCGTCGTTGAGGACGGCGAGGAGCTGGCGCAGCGTGCGGACGCCGAGGACGGAGACGCCGGGGACGAGTGCGGCCTCCCCCGCGGTCTGCTCCGGCACCACGACGTGGTCGTATCCGGCCTCGGCGGCGGCGAGGACCGCCGGGAGGACGCCCCGGACCGGCCTGACGCGGCCGTCGAGCCCGAGTTCTCCGATGAGGACGAGGTCGGCGATGGCGCGCGGGTCGACGAGTTCGGCGGCGGCGAGGACGGCGACCGCGACCGCGAGGTCGAAGCCGGATCCCGCCTTGGGCACGGACGCGGGGCTGAGGCCCACGGTCAGTTTCCTCTGCGGCCACTCGGCGCCGGAGTTGCACACGGCGGCCCTGACTCGCTCTCTGGCCTCCGAGAGGCTCTTGTCGGGCAGCCCGACCAGGGTGAACGCGGCGACGCCGGGTTCCAGATCGGCCTGGACCTCCGCCACGACGCCGTCGACGCCGACGAGTGCGACGGAACAGGTACGCGCGAAGCCCATCACGCCACCCCCCGTACGTGCTCGACGACCGGCGCGCCGCGGCGCGGCAGGAGCACTCCGACCAGGTCGATGCGGATGCCGCCGGGCGGTGGCGCCCCGTGCCGGTCGAGCCAGCAGGCGGCCAGCCTCCTGAGCCGGTCGGCCTTGGCCGGGGTGACGCCCGCAGAGGGGTGCTCGAAGGTGCCCGCCCTGCGGGTCTTGACCTCGCAGACGACGACGGCGTCTCCGTCCCGGGCGACGATGTCGATCTCGCCGCGCCGCCCGCAGCGCCAGTTCCTGGCGATCACGGTCATGCCGGCCTGGCTCAGCCGGCGTACCGCCAGCCTTTCTCCGTACTGTCCGAGTGCCCCGGTCGCGTTCATTCGGCACCACCTCCGGTACCGACGGTGACGCCTCGCGCACTCAGTTGTGGATCTTGGTGGACAGCTCGCCCGATGTGGATATCGCCGTCACCCGCCCGAGTGACTCAGCTGCCGGGAAGCTCCAGGTCCGTCTTGTTCAGCTCCTCGATGTTCACGTCCTTGAAGGTCAGAACACGGACCTTCTTCACGAAGCGGGCAGGCCGGTACATGTCCCAGACCCAGGCGTCCGCCATCGCCACCTCGAAGAAGACCTCGCCGTGCACCGAATGCACCTGCATCTCGTAGTCGTTCGTCAGGTAGAAGCGGCGCTCGGTCTCGATGACGTACTTGAACAGCCCGACGACATCGCGGTACTCCCGGTAGAGCTTCAGCTCCATCTCGGTCTCGTACTTCTCGAGGTCCTCGGCGCTCATGGCATGTTCCCCTTCAGCCGTGCGTGCCCCCATTGTGCGCCAGTCATCCGTACCCCTAGACGATTTCCGGGGACAGGACGAGCGGCGTTCGCGGAGGGCCGTCGTCGAGCAGTGTGCGCAACAGCCCGGCGAGTCGTGTCGGGTACACGGTCTCACGTGCCGCCGACAGTTCGCCGGAGGTCCACCACCGCAGTCCTGTGACGCTGCGGGTCTCCAGTTCGGTGAGGTCGGCGCCCAGGCCGACCTCGGTACGGGAGGTGCGGGCGAGGTAATACCACTCGTCCTGGTTCCAGCGCCGCCCGTCGAACGGGAACGAGCAGACCCGCCGCCACACGACCGGCCCGAGTTCGGCGTCGGTCACGCCGGTCTCCTCGGCCAGCTCCCGCAGCGCGGCCTGCTCCCGGGTCTCGTCGCCCTCCACGCCGCCGCCCGGGGTGAACCACCAGTCCTGGGCCGGGTCACCCGGCTCACAGCCGTGCAGGAGCAGGATCCGGTCGTCGGGGTCGAGCAGCACGACCCGCGCGACCTTCCGCAGCTCACCGGGCGGCAGCCCTCCCGGCAGCCCTTCGGGCGGCACACCTCCGCCCGCCGCCGGCATGTCACCCACGCGCCACCGCCTCGCCGGAACCGGCCCCGCGCCCGCCCGCGCCGCCGGAGCCACCGCGGCCCACGGCCCGCCGCAGCACCCCCGCGACCGGCCCGTACGCGGCACCGCCCAGGATCAGCCCCACACCCGCGGCCAACGCCCAGGCCAGCGGCTCCACCGGCCCCGGCCGCGACACCCCGCCCGGCAGCGAGGCGAACGCGGCGGGCCGCTCCAGAACCCCCTCCAGCGGCCACACCACGGCGTCCAGCCGTCCCGTCACCGCGCTTCTGGGAACCGAACCCTGTCCGGGCTCCGTGAGGTGCACCCGGGAGTCCTGGGAGCTGGCGCGCTGGTCGCCGAGCAGGAACAGATGCCCGTCGGGCACCGTCGCGGAGAACGCGCCGGGCGAGGCGGCCTTCGCGTCCTCCCACACCTGCGGGTGCAGATACGGCTCGTCGACCGCCGTGCCGTTGACGGTGAGCCGCCCGTCGGCGTCGCAGCAGACGACCTCGTCGCCGTCCACCCCCACGACCCGTTTGATCATCGTGACGCCGCCCCAGCGGGGGTCGCTGAACACCACGATGTCGCCGCGCCGCACGTCGGCGCCGCCGACCCGCTCGGCCAGCACCCGGTCCCCCGCCGTCACCGTCGGGCTCATGGAGTCGGTCGGCACGGTGTACGGGTGGTAGACCAGGGCCGCCCATGCGAACCCGCCGAGGAACAGCACACAGCCGACGGCCACGGCCAGCCCCGACAGCATTCTGCCGAGGCGGCCGTGGCCGTCGCCACCGCTGCCTGTCGTTCCGCCCATACCGGCGCTCCCCCGCTTCCGGATCGGTGCCCGCACCGGTCCTCGACCGGTGCCCTGGAACGGCACCCTACCCGCGGGTCGCTACCGGCGGTACGCCCCTTACGCGTCCCGGTGCGTCCGGTCAGGGCCGGCCGTGCCGGGAGCCGTCGCACCGTCGGCGGACGCCGACGCGGACACCGCCCCGGCGGAGGCCGACGCCACCGCCCGCCGGCGCCGCCACAGCACCAGCGGCACCGCGCCCGCGAGGCCCAGCGCCCCGGGCCCGGCCGCGAGGGCGGCGGCCGCGTTCAGCCCCGGCTGGTCGAAGGTGTCCGGCACGGGCAGCGTGGCCCAGCGGCTGACCGGCCAGGCCACGACGACCGCCCGGCCGACGACCTCCTTGTTCTCGACCGTGCCGCCGCCCGGGAGCTCCTGGTGATAGCGGGAGTCCAGGGAGTTCTGGCGGTTGTCGCCCATCACCCAGATCCTGCCCTCGGGCACCTTGATCGGCCCGAACGGCTGGTCGTCACACGGCGTCGAGCCCGGGTAGAGGTAGGCGGTCTCGTCCAGTTCCTTGCCGTTGAGGACGACCTTGCCACCCTTCTTGCACTCGACGGTGTCGCCGCCTACCGCGATGACGCGCTTGATCAGGTTCTGTTCGTCGGACTCCGGCATCAGTCCGATCCAGCTCAGCACCCGCTGCACCGGGTTCGGCTCCGGCGCGGGCTCGTTGAGCCAGCCGCCCGGGTCGTGGAAGACGACGACCTCGCCGCGCTCGGGCTCCGAACCGAACCACGGGGTCAGCTTGTCGACCAGCACCCGGTCGCCGCGCTGCAGAGTGTTCATCATCGACTCGGACGGGATGGAGAACGCCTGCACCAGGAAGGACTTGATCAGCAGCGCCAGAACCAGCGCGATACCGATGAGCAGCGGCAGTTCCTTCCAGAAGGACCGCTGTTTCCCCGGCCCCTCACCGTCCGGGGTGCCGTCCCCGTCCGGGGTGCCGTCCCCGCCCCCGGACGCGCCGCCGGTGCCGTCATTGCCGTCGGTGTGGTTGTCCACGCTGCCGCCCTCGGCGTTCTCCGCGTTGTACGTGTTGCCCGCGCCCTGCGGGGCCGCGCCGACCGCGTCCCGCGGTCCCCCCGGGGCCGCCTCGCCGGTGCCGTCCACGGCGGGGCCTCCGGCCGGACCGGGGGATCGCTCAGCGACTTGCTCGCGCCCCGGCTCCGGCTCGTCTCGTCCGGATCGTGCGCCGACCGCCAGATCCCCCACATCCACTCCTCAGTCCATGCGTTCGCCCGCCCCAGAGCAGGGGAAGGCCCACTACTCCCATAACGAGCGGGAGTTCCGCAGGGGTCGGGAGCCGTAGCGATCCATTCGGATTCCGAGAGGACACACTATGCGACGCGCCGAGTGCCGTCGTGGCACCGGGCGACGGCGCGTCCGGTACGGCCCCGAACACATCCCGTCGCTCCAGCCCCTGCCAGTGGCCCACCGGCCAGCCGATGTAGACGGCCCGGCCCACGACGCCTTCTTCGGGGATCGTGCCCTGGAACTCCTCGTCCAGATGAAACCGGGAGTCGGCCGAGTTGGCGCGGTGGTCCCCCATGACGAAGAGGCGCCCGGGCGGTACCCGGACCTCGAATCTGATCTCCGAGGGGGAGTTGCCCGGATGCACGTACGGCTCGTCCAGGGGAACGCCGTTGACGGTGAGGCGCCCGCTGTCGTCGCAGCACTTCACGGTGTCGCCGCCGACGGCCACCACACGTTTGATGAGGTCCTGTTCGTCGTCCGAGGGCAGCAGCCCGATGAACGTCATGCCCTCCTTGACCTGCTTGATGAGGAACGGGTCGTCCTCCTCGGGAAGCTGGTCCTGCTGGAGCCATCCGCCGGGATCCTCGAACACGACCACGTCGCCGCGCTGCGGCTTCGTCCCGAACCAGGGTGTCAGCTTGTCGACGAGCACCCGGTCGTCGATCTGGATCGTCTCCTCCATGGAGCCGGAGGGAATGACGAACGCCTGCACCAGGAAGGTCTTCAGGACGAGCGCTATCAGCACGGCGGCCGTGACGAGGAGCGGGATCTCCTTGACCGCGGACCGTCGGCGGCGCCGCTTGACCTTGCGGGCGAGCCTGCGCCGCTCCGCGCGCCCGGGGAGCGGGGAGCGCCCGTCGGTGGGCCGGGTCCCGGTGGGCAGCCGGGTGTCGGCACCGTGACCGCCGGGCCGCCCGCGCCTACCCATGGCCTCCGCCGACCACCGCTCCCCCGGCCGGTACGGCGTCGAAGGCACCGGTCCGGCCGACGGTGGACCACCGCCCGGCCGGCCACGCGATCCAGTCGGCCCGGCCGATCACCCGGTCGACCGGGACCATGCCGCCGCCGGGCGCGCCGAGCAGTTCGCGGGAGTCCCGGGACTGGCTGCGGTGGTCACCCATCACCCAGAGCCTGCCGGGCGGCACGACGATGTCGAACGGCACCCGGGACGGGGAGTCGCCCGGATACAGGTACGGCTCGTCGACCACTGCTCCGTTCACCTGGACCCTGCCTTCCTTGTCACAGCACGTCACCCGGTCACCGCCCACGCCGATCACGCGCTTGACGAAGACGGTGTCCGACGGCTCGGCCAGCCCGAGCCCCGCGGCGAGTCCGCGCAGTGCTCCGGTGACCGGATTCTCCTCGGGAACGTTCCGGACGAACGATCCGGTTCCGTCGAAGACGATCACGTCCCCGCGCGGGGGCGGGTCGTCGGAGCCGTACGCCAGTCTGTTCACGAGGACCCGGTCACCGACCTGAAGCGTCGGATCCATCGAACGGCTGGGGATCTGGTAGGGGGAGAGGACGAACCGGCCCACCAGCAGCACGGCCACCGCGCAGACGAGGCCGATGATCCCGATCCGCCGCCAGGACAGCCCGCCCAGCCACGCCACGCCCTCGGCGCCGCCGTCGGCGGGCGGGCCGGCGTCCGGGGCCTCAGGATCCGCGGAGTCGGCCGGATCCGAGGGGTCCGGCGCGGCCGGTCGCCGGAAACGCGCAGAGCGCGACCCGCCCTCCGTGCGCCTGTCGGCGTCGGGAGGCAGATCGCGCTCCGTGTGCTGTGCTTCGGTGTCCATGGAGGCCAGAGCCTATCCGGCCTGCCTGTGAGGACTCATCCGCTGCGCACCGCGCGGGCTGAGCGGATGCTCAGTTCTCGCGCTTCTCCTTGATCTTGGCGGCCTTGCCGCGCAGGTCACGGAGGTAGTACAGCTTGGCGCGGCGGACGTCACCACGGGTGACGAGCTCGATCTTCTCGAAGATCGGGCTGTGCACCGGGAAGGTACGCTCGACGGCCACCGAGAAGGAGACCTTGCGGACGGTGAAGGTCTCGGAGACGCCCGCGCCCTGGCGGCGGATGACGACACCCTTGAACTGCTGGATACGGGAGCGGTTGCCCTCGATGACGCGAACGTGGACGTTCACGGTGTCACCGGGACGGAACGCCGGGATGTCGGTCCGCAGGGAGGCGGAGTTGACGGCGTCGAGCACGTGAGACATGTCGTCTGCTTCCTCACTGATGCCACAGGTCATCAGCGGCAACTAGAAACGGGGTTCGAGCGACTGTCCGTCGGGGGCGGCGCACGACCCCCTGTGGCAGGGGCGCCGTCCGGACGTACAGCAGCGGTCTATTCTTCCACGGCCTCGGTCTTACGCCAAAATCGGCCACCGGGCTCGGGGGCCCAGCCCAGGATGGAGAGGGTCTCCCGGTCCTTCTTGTCGAAGACGGCGGGGTCGCAGCGCTCGATGAGGTCGGGCCGGTTCTCCGCGGTACGGCGGAATGCCTCGTCACGGCGCCAGCGGGCGATCTTCCCGTGGTGGCCGCTCAGGAGCACGTCGGGAATGCCGCGGCCCCGCCACTCGGGCGGCTTGGTGTAGACGGGGCCCTCCAGCAGGTTGGCCATGGCTCCCGGGGCGAAGGAGTCGTCGCGGTGCGACTCCGCGTTGCCGAGGACGCCGGGCAGCAGCCGGGCCACGGCCTCGGTGATCACCAGGACGGCGGCCTCGCCCCCGGCCAGGACGTAGTCCCCGATGGACACCTCGTACACCGGCATCCGGGTGGCGTACTCGTCCACGACGCGCCGGTCGATGCCCTCGTACCGCGCGGGGGTGAAGACCAGCCACGGGCGCTGGGACAGCTCGACCGCGACCTCCTGGGTGAAGGGGCGACCGCTGGGGGTGGGGACGACAAGGACGGGACCGTGGGCTCCGGCCTCGTATCCGGAGGCCAGGACGTCGTCCAGGGCGTCGCCCCAGGGGTCGGTCTTCATGACCATGCCGGGGCCGCCGCCGTAGGGAGTGTCGTCGACGGTGTGGTGCCGGTCGTACGTCCAGCGCCGCAGGTCGTGCACATGGACGTCCAGCCGGCCGCGCGCGCGTGCCTTGCCGACGAGGGAGACGTTCAGCGGGTCGAGGTACTCGGGGAAGATCGTGACGACGTCGAGCCTCATCAGCGCGCGTCCTCACCGGATCCGGAGCCTGCGTCGGCGTCGGCGTCGGCGTCGGAAGCAGCGCCGGAGCCCTCGCGTGCGGAGGCGACCTCGGCGCGGTCGTCGATGAGGCCGGGCGGCGGGGTGATGACCGCCTTCTGCTCGTCGAGATCGATGCCGGCGACGATCTCCTCGACGAACGGGACCATGACCTCGCTGCCGTCGGGCCGTTCGACGATGAACAGGTCCTGGGAGGGCAGGTGGGAGATCTCGCTGATCCGGCCGACCGGGGTGCCGTCGGCCAGGACCACGTCCAGGTCGATCAGCTGGTGGTCGTAGTACTCGTCGGGGTCCTCCGGCCGCTCCTCCGGGTCGACGTCCGCGATGAGCAGGGTGTTCCGCAGCGCCTCCGCCGCGGTCCGGTCACGGACGCCTTCGAACCGAAGGAGGAGTCGGCCGCTGTGCACCCGGCCGCTCTCGATGGTCAGCGGCCCGGTGCCGGCCGGGTCGGTGGCCAGCACGGCTCCGGGCCCGAGCCGCAGCTCGGGCTCGTCCGTGCGTACCTCGACGGTGACTTCGCCCTTGATGCCATGGGCGCGGCCGATCCGTGCGACTACCAGCTGCACTTTCTGACACTCTCCTGTCGTACGACGACGGGCCGGGGTGGGCCGCAGCCCTCCCCGGCCCGTGCGCCGGTGCTCATCCAGCTTCGCCGTGCGAGGCCCATGCCGGCCAGGTCGGCAGACCTGCTGTCCGGCTGGGAGTCCGGGGGTCATCCCCCGGAGAACACAGCGACTTCGCTCAGCGAACCTGGTCCACGTCGACGAGGTCGACCCGGATCCCGCGCCCGCCGAGGGCCCCCACGACGGTGCGCAGCGCGCGGGCGGTGCGGCCGTTGCGGCCGATCACCTTGCCGAGGTCGTCGGGGTGCACCCGGACCTCCAGCACGCGTCCGCGGCGCAGGTCGCGGGAGGCGACCCGCACATCGTCGGGGTTGTCGACAATGCCCTTCACGAGGTGCTCAAGAGCCTCGTCGAGCATGCTCAGGCCTCGGTCGACTCGTCGGCGGACTCGGCGTCAGCCTTGTCAGCCTTCTTGGCCTTGGGGGTGATGGCCTCACCCTTGGTGTCGTCGCCCTCGAGCGTCTTGGCGAACTCCTCGAAGGTCGAGCGCTTCTCTTCCTTCGTGGCCGGGGTCAGGAGCGGCTTCTCCGGGGCGGGCAGGCCCTTGTGCTTCTGCCAGTCACCGGTCAGCTTCAGGATGGCGAGAACCGGCTCGGTCGGCTGGGCACCGACGGACAGCCAGTACTGCGCGCGCTCCGAGTCGACCTCGATGCGCGAGGGGTTGTACGTCGGGTGGTACAGACCGATCTCCTCGATGGCCCGGCCGTCACGGCGGGTGCGGGAGTCGGCGACGACGATGCGGTAGTGAGGCGAACGGATCTTGCCCAGACGCTTCAGCTTGATCTTGACTGCCACGGGTGTGGTGTCTCCTGGTCTTGACGAGGTGGGGCACGACGAGATGCCGCGTGGGGTTGCGGTACTCGAATTGCCCGATGGACGCGTCAGCCGGAGGAGAGAGGGGTCCTGTTCGACTGTCGAGTACAGCTAGCCATTGTGCCACACCCCGCGCGCCTGTCCGGCCGCGGGGCGTGGCACCCGGCGACGGCCTGTCACCGTGCCGCGCCGACGGTCTCCGGGATGCGGAACGGCTTTCCGCAGCCGCCGCAGACGATCGGCGCCTGCGCCAGGACAGAGGGGACGACCCGCACGTTGCGGCCGCAGTCGCACACCGCCTTGACCCGCACACCGCCGCCCGAAGAGCCGTGCCGTGCGGCCGGCCCACGGAAGGAGCGCTTGGTGTCGGCGGCCGTGGCGGCCGTGTGCGCCTTCAGGGCGCGCTGGAGCCGCTCGATGGTCGGCCGGTACCGGCGCCGCGCCTCGGGATTGAGCGCGACCAGGGAGAAGCCACTGCTCGGATGTGGCTCGTCCGGGTGGTCCAGGCCCATCTCCTCGGCGATCGCCAAGAAACGGCGGTTGTGGTAGCGGCCGGCGCGCGAGGTGTCACGGACACCTCGCGCGGCGGCGATGCCGTGGACTGCCTCATGGAGCAGTCGCTCGAAGGAGAGCTCGGCGCCACAGGCGGACGACGACTCTCCGATCAGGGACTCGGGTGCGGCGAGATCGGGCAGCTCGGGGTGGTACCGCTGAATGTCGGCCCACGCCTGTGCCAGTTCTGCGGCGAGGACAGGTGGTGTCGTGCTCACGTCGTGACAACGAGCCGGAGGTCCAGGGGGTTCCATTACGGGGCATCCCAAATAATTTGCACGTACCCGTCAGTTGCCGTTGATGTGCTCTGACGAGGGCCAGTGCGCCGATGTAGGGCCGGTGCGCCGTTGTACGGAACAAGCCGTGCAGCCCGCCGCAAGGTGGTACGTAGCTCCTGCCGGGCCGGTGGGGCGGGGAGGCGAGCCGGAGTGCGCGGAGGCGACAGTACCCGGGCGACACGGTGCACGGGGCACCGACCTCGCTGGCATGGCGGGAATCGTACGGCGCCCTCACTATGGAGAAGGTTCGTGCCGGCCCAGGGGGCGCACGACCGGGGCACGCGCGCATTGCGCCGCCCAACCCGCGCCCGCCCCCTGGACGCGGGGCCGGATGCGGAGTTCTCTGGCATGGATGCGGAGTACTCCGGCATCACGGACGTGCGGGCGCGCACACGGGGGCTGTCAATCAGGGCACGGACGCACAGGTGGACCTCTCGGCTGATTGGGGCGCTTTCGATGACACCCATGCTCGTCCAGCACCACCCCCACCCGGCCCCGGCCGCTCCGGCGGTGTCCCGCGCGCCGGGGCGCGCCCGCGACTGGGCGGAGATCCAGGAGCGCATGCTGGTGCCGCTCTACGAGGCGGTGTACGAGCGCCTGGAAGTGGGCACCGGAACGCGGCTGCTCGGCCTCGGCTGCGGCTCCGGCCTGGCCCTCCTCATGGCCGCCGCGCGCGGAGCCCGGGTCACGGGTGTCGACACCGACCACGCACGGGTGGACCTCGCCCGGCAGCGGCTGCTGCCCGACCCCGCCGTCACCGCCCACCCGGCTGTTTCCGGGACACGTCACAGGGACGCGCCCCGGCTGGAGACCACCCTCCTGTACGGCGGGCCGGACGAGGCCGCGCAGGCCACCGACCCCGGCCGGCCCGCGTACAACCTCGTCACCGCGCTTCAGCCGATCGGGTGCACCGCCGGGGACGCCGACGCCCTGGTACCCACCCTCAGCGCCGCCGCACGGCTGGCGGAACGCGGCGGCACCGTCGTCCTGGCCGGGTGGGGACCGCCCGAACGCTGCGCCACCTCCGGCGTCCTGCAGGTCGCCGCCCGGCTCACCGAACGGCTCCGCCCCGGCGACGCCTGGCGGCCCGCACTCCGCGACGAGCTGGAGGACGTCGCCGCCCGCGCGGGCCTGCGCCCTGACGGCTCGGGCCGTGTGTCCTGTCCCTTCGGCTACGCCGACACCGACAGCGCCGTCCGCGGACTGCTGTCCACCGGGCACTTCGACGCCGCGGTGCGGGCCTGCGACCTGGCCACGGTGGAGAAGGAGATCACCGAGGCGCTGCACCCGCACACCCGGCCCGACGGCACGGTGTGGATGCCGAACGTGTTCCGTTACCTCGTCGCTAGGATTCCGTAAACCCAGCCGGACCCCGGGTCGGGCCGGGGCCGCGGGTTACCCCTGGTCGCCGTTCTTCCTGAGACGGGGGACACCGGCGGCACGGTACGCGGCGTCCTCGTCGAGCGTCTCGCTCTCCAGCAGTGCCCCGGCCAGCCCGTCCAGCCGGGCCCGGTTGTCCCGCAGCAGCCGGCAGGCGCTCTCGTAGCACTCGTCGACGATCCGCCGCATCTCACTGTCCACCGTGTCCAGCGTGCCCGGCGCGGCCGACAGCCCGTAGGCCTGCTGCGCATCCGACGGAATCGCGGTGAGCCGCCCCACCCGGTCGCTCATCCCCCAGCGCCCCACCATGCCCCGCGCCAGATTCGTCACCTGCTCAAGATCGCTCTCCGAGCCCGTCGTCACCACCCCGAACACGACCTCCTCGGCCGCCATCCCGCCCAGCGCCCCGATGATCCGCCCCCGCAGGTACTCCTCGGTGTACGCGTACTTGTCGGTGTCCGGTGTCGACAGCGTCACCCCCAGCGCCCGCCCGCGCGGCACGATCGTCACCTTCCGCACCGGGTCCGCGCCCGGCTGCAGCATCCCCAGCAGCGCGTGACCGCTCTCGTGAAAGGCCGTCCGGCGCCGCTCCTCCACCGGCATCACCAGCTGCCGCTCGGCCCCCAGCTGGACCTTCTCCAGCGCGTCCGACAGGTCCGACTGCGTCACCTGCTCCTGCCGCCGTTTCACCGCCAGCAGCGCGGCCTCGTTCGCCAGGTTGGCCAGGTCCGCGCCCGTCATCCCCGGCGTCGTCCGCGCCACCTGCAGCAGGTCCACGTCCGGGGCCAGCGGGATGCCCCGCGTGTGGATCCGCAGGATCGCCTCACGACCGCCCCGGTCCGGCGGGCTCACGCTGACCACCCGGTCGAAGCGGCCCGGCCGGGTCAGCGCCGGGTCGAGAACGTCCGCCCTGTTCGTCGCGGCGATCACGATGACGCCCTCGGAGCCCGAGAAGCCGTCCATCTCGGTGAGGATCTGGTTCAGCGTCTGCTCACGCTCGTCGTGCCCGCCCATCCCGGCGCCCGCGCCCCGGGCCCGCCCGATGGTGTCGATCTCGTCGATGAAGATGATCGCGGGAGCCACCTTGCGGGCCTCGTTGAACAGCTCCCGCACCCGGGACGCGCCCACACCCACGATCATCTCGATGAACTCGGACGCCGAGGCCGAGAAGAACGGCACCCCCGCCTCTCCCGCCACGGCCCGCGCCAGCAGCGTCTTGCCCGTTCCCGGCGGACCGGACAGCAGCACCCCGCGCGGCATCTTGGCACCCATGCGCCAGTACGCCTCGGGGTTCCTCAGGAAGTCCACGACGTCGTTCAGCTCGCCCCGCACCTCGTCGATCCCCGCCACGTCGTCGAACGTCGTCCGCCTCCCCGCCTCCACCTCCACCGGCTTCGGCGGCTCCTTCCGCCCCAGCATGCCGCCCGCTCCCCCGGCCAGTCCCGCTCTCATCCGCCGGGCGATGAACAACCACAGCACCACCAGCAGCACGATCGGCGCCATCGAGAACAGCAGATTCGTGAGGAGCCCGGGCCGCTCCACCACCGGCTCGGCCGTCACCGTCACGTTCTGCGCCGTCAGCTGCTGCCACAGGTCGTCCTCGGCGAACAGCGGCCGCTGCGTCGTGAACTTCGTGTAGTCGCCGTCGCCGTCCGGGACCGGCTGCTTGTCCTTCAGTTCCCCCTCGATCGCATCGCCCTTGGAGTAGATGGTCGAGACGTTGCCCGCCGCGACCTGCCTGCTGAACTCCGTGTACGAGATCGTCGGCTCGTCGCCGCCGTTGAAGGACTGCAGGATCAGGTTCGTCACCAGGAACACCACCGCGGCGGCGAGCAGCAGCCCCAGCCAGCCCCCGGGCATCTTCCGCCTGGCGGGCGGGGGCGGCGGCGCCCCCTCGGAGCGCCAGGGCTGATCGGTGCGGTCGCGCGGGGGCACGGAACTGGTCACGGAGCGATTATCGCTGTATGACCATAACTCCGACATATGGGATGCATATGAGTGGGCGATCTGCCCGTACGTCGCGGCATGCGCAAGGGGCACCCTCCAGGGAAGGGTGCCCCTTGCCGGTCCGCCACGAGGACGGGCCGTCAGCCCATGAACTTCTTGAACTCGTCCGGCAGCTCGAAGTCCTTGCCGGGCTCGCCCGCCGGAAGCCCGAAGGCCGTTCCGGCCTGCTCGGCCTGCGTCTGCTCCCGGCGCGCGGCGGCGGCCTGCTCCTCGGCCTTCCGCTTCATCGGGTTGCCGCTGCGCCGCTTGCCCTTCGCCTGCTTCTGCTGCTTCTTCTGCCGCCCGGGGCCACCGCCCATGCCGGGGATGCCCGGCATCCCCGGCATGCCGCCGCCCTGCGCCATGCGGGACATCATCTTCCGCGCCTCGAAGAACCGCTCCACCAGCGACTTCACGGTGCTGACGTCCACACCGGAGCCCTTGGCGATACGCGCGCGGCGCGAGCCGTTGATGATCGTCGGGTCCTGCCGCTCGCCCGGAGTCATGGACTTGATGATCGCGGCGGTGCGGTCCACGTCCCGCTCGTCGATGTTGTTGATCTGGTCCCGCATCTGCGCCATGCCGGGCAGCATCCCCAGGAGCTTCGAGATGCTGCCCATCTTCCGGACCTGCTCCATCTGGGCCAGGAAGTCGTCGAGTGTGAAGTCCTTGCCCTTGCTGCTCGCCAGCTTGGAGGCCATCTTGGCGGCCTCTTCCTGGCTGAAGGTCTGCTCGGCCTTCTCGATCAGCGAGAGGACGTCGCCCATGCCGAGGATGCGGGACGCCATGCGGTCCGGGTGGAACGCGTCGAAGTCGTCCAGCTTCTCGCCGTTGGAGGCGAACATGATCTGGCGGCCGGTGACGTGCGCGACGGAGAGCGCGGCACCACCGCGGGCGTCGCCGTCGAGCTTGGAGAGGACCACGCCGTCGAAGCCGACGCCGTCGCGGAACGCCTCGGCGGTGTTGACGGCGTCCTGACCGATCATGGCGTCGACGACGAACAGGATCTCGTCGGGGCCGACGGCGTCGCGGATGTCCGCGGCCTGCTGCATCATCTCCTGGTCGATGCCCAGGCGACCGGCGGTGTCGACGATCACGATGTCGTGCTGCTTGGTCCGCGCGTACTCGATCGAGTCCTTCGCGACCTGCACCGGGTCACCGACGCCGTTGCCCGGCTGCGGCGCGTAGACCCCGACGCCCGCACGCTCGGCGACGACGCTGAGCTGGTTGACGGCGTTGGGCCGCTGAAGGTCGCAGGCGACGAGCAGCGGCGCGTGGCCCTGGCCCTGGAGCCACTTGCCGAGCTTTCCGGCGAGGGTGGTCTTACCGGCACCCTGGAGACCGGCCAGCATGATCACCGTCGGGGACTGCTTGGCGAAACGGAGCCGGCGGGTCTCGCCGCCCAGGATCCCGACGAGCTCCTCGTTGACGATCTTGATGACCTGCTGGCTGGGATTCAGCGCCTTGGAGACCTCGGCGCCGGTCGCCCTCTCCTTCACGCTCTTGATGAAGGCCCGCACCACGGGCAGGGCGACGTCCGCCTCAAGCAGCGCGATACGGATCTCGCGGGCGGTGGCATCGATGTCCGCCTCGCTCAGACGGCCTTTGCCGCGGAGGCCCTTGAAAGTCGCTGCAAGGCGGTCGGAGAGGGTATCGAACACGGCGGTCGCGGATCCTTGGGTCTAGGGGGCGGGTGGACAGTCGGACTCAAGGGTATCTGGCCGCGCAATGGGAACGCCCTCGCCCGCCGGATTCGGAAGAAGGGGCCGAGCCCCGCGTGTGCGGGGAGCAGGTGACCACGCCGGGCGCGGACACGGTCGGCGCGGGAAGCGCTCCGGCCCGTCCAGCACCTCGGCGGCGGCCGGGACTCGCTCAGGACAGCGCCCTCTGCACCATGCCCGCCACCTCGGCCGCCTCCGCCGCCGGCAGCGAGGCACCCTCCGGTGACGTCACGTACACCGTGTCCACGGCATTGGCCCCCAAGGTGCTCACATGCGCGCTCCGCACCCGCACGTCCGCCCCCTCCAGCGCCCGCCCGATCCGGTGCAGCAGCCCCGGCGCGTCCTGGGCCCGCACCTCCAGCACCGTCGCACGCGCCGCCGACCCCGCGGGGGCGACCGTCACCCGGGGCGGAGGCGCCTGGACCCCGCGCCGTCTCGGGTAGGCGGCGTCCCGCTCCGCCAGCCGGGCGGCCACGTCCAGGGACCCGTCCAGCACCCGTACGAGATCGGCCCGCAGCCGCGCGGCCTGCGGAAGCGACCCGTACTCGGCCGCCACCCGCCAGTTCAGCACCAGGACAGGGGGCCCGGCGGCGCCCATGGCGTCCAGGTCGATGGCCCTCAGGTCCGCCGACCGCACGGTCAGCCGGTGCAGCGCCAGCACCCCGGCGACGGCCGGGAGGACACCCGCCTGGTCGGGCAGGGCGATCAGCAGCTCCACGCCCACCGGCTCGGGCTCGTCGTCCTGCGGGGCGGCCTCGGCGTGCAGGCTCAGCACCGGCTCCCCGGTGCGCAGCGCCTCCACGGCCAGCCGTTCCTCCTCGGCGCTGGGCGCCGCGACCGCCGCGACCGGCGGGGCGTCTCCGGCCAGCGCCGCCGCCACTCGGGCGACCAGGTCCGCGACCAGGGAGGCCCGCCAGGAGGACCAGGCGGCGGGCCCGGTCGCCAGAGCGTCGGCCTCGGTCAGGGCGTGCAGCAGCTCAAGGGCCGGCACGCTGCCCACCGCCTTGGCCACGGACTCGACGGTGGCCGGGTCGTCCAGGTCGCGCCGGGTCGCCGTGTCGATGAGGAGAAGGTGGTGCCGTACGAGGACGGCCAGGACCTCGGCGTCGTCCTGGTCGAACCCGATCCGCACCGCCACGTCGCGCGCGATGGTCTCGCCCGCGACGGAGTGGTCTCCGGGCCAGCCCTTGCCGATGTCGTGCAGGAGCGCCGCGACGAGCAGCAGGTCGGGACGGCCGACGCGGCGTGTCAGGGAGGAGGCCCGTACGGCGGCCTCGACCAGGTGGCGGTCCACGGTCCAGGTGTGCACGGGGTTGCGCTGGGGACGGAAGCGGACCCGCTCCCAGTCGGGGATGAGCCGGGTGACCAGGCCCTCGGCTTCCAGCGCCTCCCATACGGCGAGGGTGGCCTCACCCGCGCCGAGCAGGGTGACGAGCTGTTCGCGGGCCTCGGCGGGCCAGGGCGTGGGCAGCGGCTTGGCGCCCTCCGCGAGGCGGCGTACGGCGTGCCGGGACAGCGGGAGTCCGGACTGGGCGGCGGCCGCGGCGGCGCGCAGGGGCAGGACGGGATCGCGTTCGGGGCGGGCGGTCCGTGCGAGGACGGCTTCCCCGTCCATCTCGACGACGCCTTCGGCCAGCGGTGTGCGCTCGGGCTGGGGTTTCCCGCCGGACGGGCCGCGGGCGCCGAGCAGGGCGCGGAGCCGGGGCCGGGTGGAGCGGGCGCGCAGGACGCGGTGGACCTCGCGCCAGGTGACGTCGGAGGCGTACGCGATGGTGCGTGCCGCTTCGTACACGTGCCGCAGCAGGGTGTCGGCGTCGAGGAGGCCGAGGGCGGCGGCGACCTGGTCCTGTTCCTGGAGGCTGAGGCGGTCGGTGGCGCGGCCGGTGGTGAGGTGGAGGGCGTCGCGGGTGTCGAGGAGAGTGCGGGCGGCGTCGCCGAGGCCTTCGCGGGGAGCGTCGGCGAGCCAGGAGGCGGCGACGGCGCGCAGGGCGGTGGCGTCGCGGAGACCGCCGCGGGCCTCCTTGAGGTCGGGTTCGAGGAGGAAGGACAGTTCGCCGGCCCGCTCGGCCCGCTCGGTGCACAGCTCGTGGAGTTCGGGGAGGCGCTTGGGGGCCTGGTTGCGCCAGTCCGCGAGCACCGTGGTGCGCAGGGCGGCGACGAGGCCGAGGTCCCCGGCGAGGGGGCGGGCGTCGAGCAGTCCGAGCTGGACCTTCAGGTCCTCTCCGGCGGTCCTTCGGGCTTCGGCCGGGGTGCGGACCGAGTGGTCGAGGGCGAGGCCGAGGTCCCAGACCGGGTACCAGACGCGGTCCGCGAGGGCGGCGACGGCGCCGGGGTCGGCGGTGCCGTCGTGCAGGAGGAGCAGGTCGAGGTCGCTGCGCGGGGAGAGGGCGCCGCGGCCGTAGCCGCCGACGGCGACGAGGGCGGTGCCGCGGGGCGGGGCGGCGGCGGTGAAGAGCGCGGCCAGCCAGTCGTCGGTGAGCCGGGCGAGGGCGGCACGGCGCGGCGGCCCGGGCCGGGCCTCCTGCCGGAGGAGGCTCAGCCGGGCCGCCGCGTAGCCGCTGGGTCCCGAGTCTTCGTCGGTGTCGTTCACATCGAGGCTCGTCACGCCCAGCAGCTCCTTGTCCGTACGCCGGAACCCGTGGGCCGGGTTCCGTCTGCCGTGTCCGTTCGTCGGGTTACAGCGCGTCGGGGCCGCGTTCGCCGGTGCGGACGCGTACGGCGGTCTCGACCGGGACGCTCCAGACCTTGCCGTCACCGATCTTGCCGGTGCGGGCGGCCTTGACGATGACGTCGATGAGCTGTTCGGCGTCGTCGTCCTCGACGAGGACCTCGATGCGGATCTTGGGGACGAGGTCGACGGTGTACTCGGCGCCCCGGTAGACCTCGGTGTGGCCGCGCTGGCGGCCGTACCCGCTGGCCTCGGCGACGGTCAGGCCCTGGACTCCGAAGGCCTGGAGGGCCTCCTTGATCTCGTCCAGCCGGTGCGGCTTGACGATGGCCGTGATGAGCTTCATGCGTCCACCTTCTTGGTCGTGGCCTGCGCCTCGGCGGTGGTCCCGCCGGGCGTGGCGGAGGGAGCGGCGGCGGAGACGGCGGTCTTCCGGGAGGAGGCGCCGGTTCCGCTGAAGTCGTAGGCGGTCTCGGCGTGCTCGACCTGGTCGATGCCGGAGATCTCGTCGTCCTCGCTGACCCGCATGCCCATGGTCTTGTGGATGATCAGAGCCAGGATGCCGGAGACCACGAGCGAGTAGGCGAGGACGGCCACGACACCGATGACCTGCTTGATGAGCTGGTCGACGCCGCCGCCGTAGAAGAGGCCCTTGGCGTCGGACTGGACGCCGCCGGTGGCGAAGAAGCCGACGAGGACCGAGCCGATGATGCCGCCGACGAGGTGGACGCCGACGACGTCGAGGGAGTCGTCGTAGCCGAACTTGTACTTGAGGCCGACGGCCATGGCGCAGAGGAGACCGGCGACGGCGCCGACGGCGATCGCGCCGAGGGGGCTGACGGAGCCGCCTGACGGGGTGATGGCGACGAGGCCGGCGACGGCGCCGGAAGCGGCGCCGAGGGTGGTGCAGGCGCCGTGGCGGACCTTCTCGTAGGCGAGCCAGGCGAGGACGGCGGCGGCGGTGGCGACCTGGGTGTTGACGAACATCACGGCGCCGACGCCGTCGTCGTTGCCGAGCCAGGAGCCGGCGTTGAAGCCGAACCAGCCGAACCACAGGAGGCCGGCGCCGAGCATGACGAGCGGGAGGCTGTGGGGGCGCATCGGGTCCTTCTTGAAGCCGACGCGCTTGCCGATGACCAGGATGACGCCGAGTGCGGCGGCTCCCGCGTTGATGTGGACGGCGGTGCCGCCGGCGAAGTCGATGACGCCCATGTCGAACAGCCAGCCGCCGTCGCCCCACACCCAGTGGGCGACCGGGAAGTAGACGACGGTGACCCAGAGGGTGATGAAGAGGACCCAGGCGCCGAACTTGACGCGGTCGGCGAGGGCGCCGCTGATGAGGGCGGGGGTGATGATGGCGAACATCAGCTGGAAGACGGCGAAGACGAAGACGGGGATGTTCGTCTCGCCCCAGATCGCGTCGCGTCCGATGCCGCTGAGTCCGACGTAGTCGGAGGACCAGCCGATGACCGATCCGGTGTCGGTGCCGAAGGCGATGCTGAAGCCGTAGAGCACCCAGAGGATCGTGACGATCCCGAGGCTGACGAAGCTCATCATCAGCATGTTGAGGGTGCTCTTGACGCGGACCATGCCTCCGTAGAAGAAGGCGAGGCCCGGGGTCATCAGCATGACCAGGGCGGAGCAGATCAGCATGAAGCCGGTGTTGGCGGCAGAGATGGCGGGTGCTTCCTCTGCGGCAAGCGTCAGGATGCCTGGGGACATCTCGGCGGTCTCCTCGTCGTCGGTCGGCCTGTGCGGGGTGCGGAGCCGGGGAGGCTGCGCGGCTGAAGAGGGGTGGCCGGTTATGACGCAGGAGGCTGTCGCAGCGCGGTTTCGGCGGATGCCGCGGGTTGTTTCGGGGCGGTGACGAACGGGCGGGGCGTGTTACGTCACCATGAACTCGCGCATCACGGTTGGGTAACGGGAGTACCCTCTGCCCGCGTCGGTGCCCCGTGAGGCGGTGGCGGGCATGGGCCGGCCGCGGCAGTCGCACCCGTCGACCTGGCGGTGGGGGAACCGGTTCGGGCTGTACGGGGTGGACTGTCGCGGCCGGAGTGTGCGGGGCCGTGCGGCGCGGGCGGCCGGAGGACCGGGCCGTTCGGTTCAGACGGCGGCGTCGGCGTTCTCGGGAAGCTCCGCGGCGAGCCGTTCCGTGAGGTCGATGACCTGCGGCAGGTCGGAGTAGTCACGGGCGGCGTTGGCGACGGTCTTGCGGAGCCGGGTGTTGACCCGTTCGGAGCGGACGCGCTTGGCGACGGTGAGGCACTGGCCGGCGCGGAGGGCGGCCTGTTCGGGTTCCTTCTTCAGAAGGTGCACGGTCGCCATGCCGACGAGGTTGAGGGCGTACGAACGCTGGTGGACGTCGTCCTTGGCGAACAGGTCGACGGCCCGCTGCATCACGGGTTCGGCCATGGAGGCGTAGCTGGGGCTGCGTCCGGCGACATAGGCGAGGTCCCGGTACGAGTGGGAGTTCTCGGCGTTGAGTTCGGCTTCCGAGAAGAACCCGATCCAGTTGGGTTCCGGGGTGTCGTCGAGTCCGGCGTCGACGAAGGTGTCCTCGGCCATGCGGACGGCCCGCTTGCACTTGCTGGGCTGGCCCATGTTGGCGTAGGCGCGGCCCTCCATCGCATACAGCATGGCCTGGGTGCGGGCGGTGGCGCAGTCGCGGCTGCCGTACTGGGCGAGGTGGATGAGTTCGAGGGCGTCGTCGGGCCGTCCGAGGTGGATCATCTGACGGCTCATCGAGGACAGGATGTACGACCCGAGCGGCTTGTCCCCGGCTTCCTTGGCGGCGTGCAGGGCGAGGACGAAGTACTTCTGGGCGGTGGGCTGGAGGCCCACGTCGTAGCTCATCCATCCGGCGAGCTGGGCGAGTTCGGCCGCGCAGCGGAAGAGGCGCTGGGCGGTGGCGGCGGGGTGGGACTCCTGGAGCAGGTCGGTGACCTCGTGGAGCTGGCCGACGACGGCCTTGCGGCGCAGTCCGCCGCCGCACTGTGCGTCCCATTTGCGGAACATCACGGTGGTGGTCTCCAGCATCTCCAGTTCCGCCTTGGAGAGCTTGTACGAGCGGCGGCCGGCTCCGGCGGGTTCCAGCCGGTCGCCGCCGGGGGTGGGGACCAGCCAGCGCTGCATCGGCTCGATGAGGGCCGGGCCGGCGGCGAGGGCGAGGGAGGTGCCGAGGAAGCCGCGCCGGGCGAGCATGAGGTCGCTCCGGGAGAACTCGCTGAGCAGCGAGACGGTCTGGGGGCCGGCCCAGGGCAGGTCGACACCGCCGACCGACGGGGACTGGTGCGCTGCGCGCAGCCCGAGGTCCTCGATGGCGACGACCGCGCCGAAGCGTTCCGAGAACAGTTCGGAGAGGATGCGCGGAATGGGCTCGCGGGGCTGCTCTCCGTCGAGCCAGCGGCGCACGCGCGAGGTGTCGGTACTGATGTGATGTGCGCCCATCTGGCGCGCCCGGCGGTTCACTTGTCGCGCCAGCTCGCCCTTCGACCAGCCGCTGCGCACGAACCACGAGCTGAGCTGCTCGTTCGGGCGCTTCCCGGTAGCCGATTGACCGTCTGCGCCGCTGCCACCCACTGGAAGGCCCCCATCCGCCGTGTCGCTGTGTGTTGCCCGAACCTGTATCAGACTGCCGCCTGTTGTGGCCTGCCGTCCCGGAGTTGACCCCTCCGCACGGGAATCCGGCGTGAACTCGTTGCCTCCGGCATACCCACGAGCCAGGACCGTACCCGGGGTTCGGGCACCGAAAGTAATCCTACGATCACCCGCCCCGCGAGGCGGTTTCCGTAAACGCCACCATTCGCCACCCCTTCGAATGAACCCGCCTGAGGTGGGGCGCGATTCACTTGACACATGACGATCTGGAGCCCGGCGCACTGACGCTCCGGGCGGCGCGCGCGAGCGGGCGCACTACGGCGCTCACTTCCGTACGCCACTCGAAAGAGGGACGGCGGTACACAGCGTCACACGAGAACTCCGGGTCGTAACCACCGGCGAGGCGGACCCGTTGGAGGGGGCATGGGCTTCACGATCGGCGGCACGCGCATCCGCGACATGCGCTCCGGGTGGACGGGATTCACCGGGTTCACGGGGTTGACGGGGTCCCGTCGGCGGGCGGTCCGCTCGGCGGAGTGCACGGCCGCGGCCGAGTACACCGGCCTGTGGGGCTGGGACGTGGTGCCGGGCACGCGGGCCTCGGCGGGCGAGTGCTCCTGCGGCGACGCCTCGTGTACGGCCCCGGGGGCGCACCCGCTGGGTTTCGCGCCGGTGGTGCCGTCGGGGGCACCGCTGGACGCGGTGACGGACGCCTGGTCCCGGTTCCCGGGGGCGTCGTTGCTGCTGCCGGTGGGGCGGGCGTTCGACGTGCTGGAGGTGGCGGAGGAGGCGGGGCGGCGGGCCCTGGTGCGGCTGGAGCGGATGGGGCTGCCGCTGGGCCCCGTGTGTGTGACGCCCACAGGACGGGCGCAGTTCCTGGTCGCGCCCGGCGCGGCGCGGGAACTGCCGGGGCTGCTGTACCGGATGGGGTGGGACGACGCGGACCTGGACCTGCGGTGCCTCGGGCCGGGCGCGCACATGACGGCGCCGCCGTCGGACCTGGGCGGCGAGGGTCCCGTGCGCTGGCTGCGGGCCCCGTCGCTGGACGCGCCCCACGCGCCGCCGCAGGCACGGCTGCTGCTGGGCACGCTGGCGTACATCTGCCACCGGGCGTAGTCGGGGGTCCGCCCCCGGACCCCTGCTCCTCGAACGCCGGAGGGCCGGACAAGCCCGCCCGGCGTTCGAGGACGAGTGACGAAGCCGCGGCAGCGGGGGCCTGGGGGCGGAGCCCCCGGCGGTCAGGTCAGGCCCCGTCGCCGATCAGGGCGTCGACGAACGCCTCCGGTTCGAACGGCGCCAGGTCGTCCGGGCCCTCGCCCAGGCCGACGAGCTTGACGGGGACGCCCAGTTCGCGCTGGACCGCGACGACGATGCCGCCCTTCGCGGTGCCGTCGAGCTTGGTGAGGGCGATGCCGGTGATGTCGACGACCTCCGCGAAGACCCGCGCCTGAACGAGCCCGTTCTGACCGGTCGTGGCGTCCAGGACCAGCAGGACCTCGTCGAGCGGTGCGTGCTTCTCCACGACGCGCTTGACCTTGCCCAGTTCGTCCATGAGCCCGGTCTTGGTGTGGAGGCGGCCGGCGGTGTCGATGAGCACGACGTCGGCGCCCTCGGCGATACCTTCCTTCACCGCGTCGTACGCGACCGAAGCCGGGTCCCCGGCCTCCGGCCCGCGCACGGTACGGGCACCCACACGCTCGCCCCAGGTCTGGAGCTGGTCCGCGGCGGCGGCGCGGAAGGTGTCGGCGGCACCCAGGACGACGGAGCGGCCGTCGGCCACGAGGACCCGCGCGAGCTTGCCGGTCGTGGTGGTCTTGCCGGTGCCGTTGACGCCGACGACCATGACGATGCCCGGGGCGTCCGTGTCGCTCTCGGTCCTGACCGTGCGGTCGAAGTCGGTGCCCACCAGGGCCAGCAGCTCCTCGCGGAGGAGGGCGCGCAGCTCGTCGGGGGTGCGGGTGCCGAGCACCCTGACCCGCTCACGCAGGCGCTCGACGAGTTCCTGGGTGGGCGCGACACCGACGTCCGCGGTGAGGAGGGTGTCCTCGATCTCCTCCCAGGTGTCCTCGTCGAGGTGTTCGCGGGAGAGCAGCGTGAGCAGACCCTTGCCCAGGGAGTTCTGGGACCGGGCCAGCCGGGCCCGCAGGCGGACGAGGCGGCCCGCGGTCGGCGCCGGGACCTCGATCTCGGGCGCCGGGGGAGCGGCCATGACCGGGTCTTCGACGGCGGTCGGCTCCTCGACGATCTCCTCGGCGGTCGGGAGGGCGACCTCCTCGATCGTGCGGCGAGGCTCTTCTCGTGGCTCCTCCGCCTCCTCGCCGACGTGCGGTTCGGCGGGCGGGGCGGTGATGGTCGGGGTGGCGGTCGGGGCCCCGGACGGCGGCAGCTGCTTGCTCCGGCGGCCGGTCACCACGAGGTAGCCGGCCGCTCCGACCGCGACCAGGGCGATGACTACAGCGAGGATGACGAATTCCATGGTGCGTCCAGTATGCGCGACACCACCGGAACACCCCTGGCCCCCTTGCCCGAATGTCCCCTTTTAGGGAATTGTGCGGTGAATGTACGAGAGCCGGGGCCTGGAGCCCGTCCCCGACAGCGAGCGTGTGGGCCGGGTCCGTGAACTGTTCCCGACCTGGGTGGCGGCGAACATCACGGTGCTGCTGCTGACGATCGGCGCGGGCCTGGTCGTGCTGCACGGGCTGAACTTCTGGCAGGTGCTCGCCGTGGCCGCGACGGCGCCGGTCGTGTCGTACGGGATCGTCGGTCTGGTCTCGGTCGCGGGCAAACGTGGTGGCGCGCCGGGCATGGCGCTGTCGCGGGCGGTGTTCGGGCAGCGCGGGAACCTGCTGCCCGGGTCGGTGATCTGGGTGGCGCGCTGGGGGTGGGAGGCGGTCAACGCGGTGACCGGCTCGTACGCGCTGCTGACGGTGCTGGACCTGCTGTTCGGGGTACGGGGCGGCACCCCGCTGACCGTGGTCACACTGCTGCTGTTCGTGGGCGGCACGTTCCTGGTGTCGGGCCTGGGGATCGGTGCGCTGCACTGGTGCTGCCGCTGGTCGGCGTATCTGTTCGGGGTGTTCTCGCTGCTGGTGCTGGGCCATCTGGTGGCGTACACGGACTGGGGCGCGGTGTTCTCGCGCCCGGCGGGTCCCGTGCCGCTGATGGTGGTGGGGGTGGGGACGCTGGTGGCGGGGGCGATCAGCTGGGCGCCGTCCGCGCCGGACTTCACGCGTTATCTGCCGTGCACGGCGTCAGCCCGGGCGGTGGTGGGGGCGACGGTCGCGGGCGCGGTGGTCGTGGTGCTGCCGCTGGTGGTGATGGGGGCGGTGATGGCGGACTCCGCGCCGGGGCTGGCACGCGCTCAGGATCCGGTGTCGTTCATCGGGGCGCTGCTGCCGCTGTGGCTGTCGGTGCCCTATCTGCTGATCGCGCTGGTCGGCATGCTGCTGATCAACGCGATGTCGATGTACTCGGCCGGGTTCACCGCCCAGACGCTGGGTTTCCGGCTGCCGCGGGCGTGGGCGGTGGCGCTGAACGCGGTGATCAGCGTGGTGCTGGGGGCGCTGCTGATGCTGGTGGCGACGGGCTTCCTGGACGCGTTCGTGTCGTTCCTGGCGCTGCTGGGAGTGGCGTTCTCCGCGTGGATCGGGGTGTTCGGAGCGGACATGCTGCGCCGCAGGTCGTACGACGGCGGGGCGCTGCTCGACACGTCCCGGTCGAGTCGCTACTGGTACCGGGGAGGGTTCGCGTGGCGGGCGGTGGCCGGGTGGGCTTCAGGACTGGTGGTGGGGCTGCTGTTCACACGCGTGGAGTGGTTCGCGGGGCCGCTGGCGGACAGCTGGCCGGGACGGCACGGGCTGGGGTGGATGCTGACGGCAGTGGTGGCGGCGCTGGTGTACGGGGCCCGGCGGCCCTTTCGTACGACCGCGCACTCCGCACGGCGAGCGGCTGCCCCGGACCGCGCTCTGGAGGCGGGCCGGGGCAGCCGGAGGAATGAGGAGAGGGGCAGCGGGGATTAGCCCATCTCCTCCAACGCCTTGCCCTTGGTCTCCTTCACGAACTTGAGCACGAAGGGGATGGAGAGCACGGCGAAGACCGTGTAGATCACGTAGGTGCCGGACAGGTTCCAGTCGGCCAGCGACGGGAAGGTCGCGGTGATCAGCCAGTTGGCGATCCACTGAGCGGCGGCGGCGACGCCGAGCGCGGCGGCGCGGATGCGGTTGGGGAACATCTCGCCGAGCAGCACCCAGACCACGACGCCCCACGACAGGGCGAAGAAGAGCACGAAGGCGTGGGCGGCGACGAGGGCGACGACGCCCTGGGTCCCGGGCAGCTTCCCGCCGACGAGGTCGGCGGAGAACGCCCAGGCCTCCAGGGCGAGGGCGAGGGCCATGCCGGCGGACCCGACGAGGGCGAGCGGACGGCGGCCGACCCGGTCGACGAGGACCATCGCGATCACGGTGCCGACGATGTTGATGATCGAGGTGGTGAATGAGTAGAGGAAGGAACTGGAGGGGTCGACGCCGACGGACTGCCACAGGGTGGCGGAGTAGTAGAAGGCGACGTTGATGCCGACGAGCTGCTGGAAGACGGACAGTCCGATGCCGATCCAGACGATCGGCAGGAGCCGGAACCGGCCCGGGCCGCCGGTGAGCAGGTCCTTGAAGGTGGACTTGTGCTCTCGGTGCATGGCGTCCTCGATCTCCGCGACCCGCGCGTCGAGGTCGACGCCCCGCCCCTCGACCTCCGCGAGGACCTCGCGGGCCCGGTCGTGACGGCCCGCCGAGATGAGGAAGCGCGGGGACTCGGGGATGGCGAAGGACAGCAGCCCGTACAGCACGGCGGGCAGCACCTCGACGCCGAGCATCCACTGCCAGGCCTCCAGCCCGGCGATCTCACCGCGCTGCCGGCCGTCCGCAAGGTTGAGGACGGCCCAGTTGACCAGCTGGGAGACGGCGATACCGATGACGATGGCAGCCTGCTGGAAGGAACCGAGGCGGCCCCGGTAGGCGGCCGGCGCGACCTCCGCGATGTACGCGGGTCCGATCACCGAGGCCATGCCGATGGCGACGCCGCCGACGACCCGCCAGAGCGCCAGGTCCCACAGGGTGAAGGGCAGGGCGGAGCCGATCGCACTGACGGAGAAGAGGGCGGCGGCGATCCGCATGACGCTGATACGGCCGATCCGGTCCGCGAGGCGGCCGGCGATCGCCGCGCCGACGGCGCAGCCGATGAGGGCGATGGCGATGACCTGCGCCAGGGCACCGGACCCCACGGCGTAGCGGTCCCGGATCGCCTCGACGGCGCCGTTGATGACAGCGCTGTCGTAGCCGAAGAGGAAGCCGCCCATCGCGGCGGCGGCCGTGATGAAGACGACGTGGCTGAGGTGGTCCGCCTGGGCCTGTCCGGCGCCCGATGCCGGGGGCCGCGTGGTGCTGGTCACGAGTTCTCCTGGGCGCCGGCCTCGTCGCCGGGCATGAAGGCAAAAAGCAACGCTGGAGAGACTATGCGTTCAAGACTCGAAGTCAAGACCTAGCGAGATGTGATGCGAGCCGAAGCCGCCCCTGATGAATCTTCAGAAGTTGAACGAAAAGGGTTCTCTCGGCTCAGCGGAGCCGCTGACTGACGACCTTCGACACCCCGTCGCCCTGCATCGACACCCCGTACAGCGCGTCCGCGACCTCCATGGTCCGCTTCTGGTGGGTGATGACGATGAGCTGCGAGCTCTCCTGGAGTTCGCGCATGATCCCGATGAGCCGCTGGAGGTTGGTGTCGTCCAGCGCGGCCTCCACCTCGTCCATCACGTAGAACGGGCTGGGCCTGGCCTTGAAGATGGACACGAGCAGGGCGACCGCCGTCAGCGAACGCTCCCCGCCGGACAGCAGCGACAGCCGCTTGACCTTCTTGCCGGGCGGCCGGGCCTCGACGTCCACGCCCGTGGTGAGCATGCTGCCGGGGTCGGTCAGCACCAGCCGCCCCTCGCCACCCGGGAAGAGCCGGGAGAACACGCCCTCGAACTCCCGGGCGGTGTCCTGGTAGGCCTCGGTGAAGACCTGCTCGACCCGCTCGTCGACCTCCTTCACCACCTGCAGCAGGTGCGTGCGTGTCTTCTTCAGGTCTTCGAGCTGCTCGCTGAGGAACCTGTGGCGTTCCTCCAGTGCCGCGAACTCCTCCAGTGCGAGCGGGTTCACCTTCCCGAGCTGCTGGTACGCCCGCTCGGCGGCCTTCAGCCGCTTCTCCTGTTCGGCCCGTACGAAGGGACGGGACCGGTTGCGGGGGTGCTCGGGCCCCTCAGGCAGCTGCTCGCCGTCGGCCGGGGGCGCGGGCGGTACCGGCCGGTCGGGTCCGTACTCCGCGACGAGCGCGGCCGGTTCGACACCCAGCTCCTCCAGGGCACGGGTCTCCAGCTGCTCGATCCGCAGCCGTTTCTCGGCGCCCAGCACCTCCCCCCTGTGCACGGAGTCGGTCAGTGTGTCCAGCTCGGCCTTGAGGTTTCGGCCCAGGGCGCGGGCGGCGCCCAGCTCCTCCTCACGGGCGGCCTTGGCGGTCTCGGCGGCCGACCGTTCCTGCTCGGCGCGTACGAGGGACACCTCGATGTGCGCGAGCAGCTGCCGGGCCCCGGCGGCGACGGCCCCGGCGACCTCGGCCTCGTGGCGCAGCCGGGCGCGGCGCTGTGCGGCGCGGGCGCGGGCCTCGCGCTCGGCGCGGGCGGCGCGGTCGAGGGAGTCGGCCCGTCCGGCCAGCGCCTTGACGCGTTCCTCGTGGGTACGGACCTGGAGGCGGGCCTCCATCTCGGTCTGGCGCGCGTTGGCCCCGTCGGCGTTGAGGCGGTCCCGTACGCAGGTGTCGGGCTCCTCCTCCACGGGTTCCTCCTGGGCGGTCAGCAGCCGTTCGGCCAGCTCCTCGGCATCCTCCACCGCCCGGTCCAGGGCCTCCTGCGCGCGAGCGACGGCGGCTGCGGTGCGTTCGGCCTCGCCCGCCGCGGCGCGGGCCTGCCCGGCGAGGCGGGCGACCTGCTGCGCGGCGGCGGACCGCTCCCGGTCGGCGGCGCGGCGCCGCTGGGCCAGTTCCTCGACGCGGACCGCGGCCTGCTGCCGCCGCTCGGCGGCCCGTTCCCTGCGGGCGGCCAGCTCCTCACACCGCACGGCGAGCTCTTCGAGCTCGGCGGCGGCCTCGTCGACGGAGGCCTGGATCTCCAGGAGGCTCGGGGCGCCGGCGGAGCCGCCCGCCGCGAAGTGGGCGCCCAGCACATCGCCCTCGGCGGTGACCGCGACGAGCGAGGGCCGCGCGTACACGAGTTCCTCGGCGTCCTCCAGGGTGCCGACCACCACGACGTCCCGCAGCAGGCGCCGCACGGCGGGCAGGAGTGTGTCGGGTCCGCTCACGAGACCGGCCGCCCAGGTCAGGCCGGCGTTCCCGGGGCGGGGCTCCTCCTCGGGCGCGCCGCCCGGCAGCAGCGCCGCGCGCCCCGCGTCCTGTTTGCGGAGCAGCCTGATGGCTTCGGCCGCGGCGGCGGGCCCGGTGACGGCGATGGCGTCCGCGGCGGCGCCGAGCGCGGCGGCGAGGGGAACCTCGTAGCCGGGGGTGACGGTGAGCAGTTCCGCTGCGGGGCCCAGCAGTCCGGTGAGCCGGTCGCGGGCTTCCAGAAGGGCGCCGGTGCCGTCCTTGCGGCGCAGTCCGAGGGCGAGGGCGTCGTGGCGGGCCTGGGTGGCGGCGCGGCGCCGCTCCGCGTCGGTGACGGCGTCGCGTGCGGCGGCGAGGGCGGCTTCGGCGTCCGTCAGCTCCGCCTCGGCGGCTTCGTGGGCCTGTCCGGTCCCGGCGTCGTCGGCGTCGAGCGCGTCGGCTTCGGCCTTGAGCCGCTCGTACTCCTCCTGAGCGGTGAGGGCCCGTTCGGTGGCGTCGTCGCGGCCCGCGGCGAGCCGGTCGATCTCGGCCTGTGCGGCGGCGGCGCGGGAGCGGGCGGCACCGGCCTGGGCGGTGAGCCGGGCGAGGACCTCGCGGCGGTCGGCCAGGGCACGGGCGGCGTCCTTGAGGCGGCGCTCCTCCGCGGCCAGGGCCCGTTCGAGTTCGGCACGGTGGGCGACGGTGTCGTCCAGGGCGTGTTCCGCTGCCTCCAGGGCGGCCTGGAGTCCTGCTTCCTGTTCCCGTACACGCGCGGCTTCCCGTTCCAGGTCCTCCGGGTCGCGGCCGTGCCGTTCCTCGGGGGGCCGACTGGTGGCGCTGGTGACGCGGGCCTCGGCCAGGGAGACGGTGCCGCGTACGCGTTCGGCCTGCCGGGACAGCTCGTGCCAGGTGTGCTGGGCGCGCTGGAGGCGGGGGGCGAGGCGGCGTACCTCGTCCTCTAGGGCGGCCTCGCGCGCATGGGCGTCCTTCAGCGCGGCCTCGGCGGCCTCCTTCCGTTCCTTGAGGGCGGCCTCGTCGGCCAGTTCCGCCTGCAGGGCCTGCCGGAGACGTACGAGATCGTCGGCGAGGAGGCGGAGGCGGGCGTCACGCAGTTCGGCCTGGACGACGGCGGCGCGGCGGGCGGCGGCGGCCTGGCGGCCGAGGGGTTTGAGCTGGCGGCGCAGCTCGTCGGTGAGATCCTGGACGCGGGACAGGTTTGCCTGCATCGCGTCCAGTTTCCGCAGCGCCTTCTCTTTGCGCTTGCGGTGTTTGAGGACTCCGGCGGCCTCCTCGATGAAGGCGCGGCGGCCGGTGGGGTCGGCGTGCAGGACGGAGTCGAGCTGGCCCTGGCCGACGATGACGTGCATCTCACGGCCGATTCCGGAGTCACTGAGGAGTTCCTGGATGTCGAGGAGACGGCAGGTGTCGCCGTTGATCTGGTATTCGCTGCTGCCGCCCCGGAACATGATCCGGGTGATCGTGACTTCGGTGTAGTCGATGGGCAGGGCGCCGTCGGAGTTGTCGATGGTGAGGGACACCTCGGCGCGGCCGAGGGGCGGGCGGCCGGTGGTGCCGGCGAAGATGACGTCCTCCATCTTGCCGCCGCGCAGGGTCTTGGCGCCCTGTTCTCCCATGACCCAGGAGAGCGCGTCGACGACATTGGACTTTCCGGAGCCGTTGGGACCGACGACGCAGGTGATGCCCGGTTCGAACCGCAGGGTGGTGGCGGAGGCGAACGACTTGAAACCACGCAGGGTCAGGGCCTTGAGGTGCACGGCGGGACTCTACCGGGCGGGTTTCGTTTGGCCCGGGAACACGAAGGGCAGATCACTCGGTAAGCAGGAACGGGGGAGGGCGGAAAAGAAGGAAGGGACGCCGGAGCGTCCCTTGCATATCTGTCTCGCGAGATTGTTTCTCACCGTCCCGCAGGTTCACATGCGCGGGAGTCCCTTGCGGGGGTCAGGTGAGCGCAGGCTCGCTCTTGGGTACGTCGATGTCGATGCCGTCGAGCAGCGGCTCACGGTGAGCGGCGGCGGCGGTCAACGCGTCGTTCTCGGACTGGATCCGTACGAGCTCGGATTCGAGGTCCTGGACGCGCTGCTGCAGCCGTCGCATCTCGGCGAGCAGTCGCGGGTCGGTACCGCCGACATAACCGAGAAGCGCCTTTGCCATGATGGATGGTCCTCCACACTGAGTGACCGACCGAAGCGGTGTGGGTCGTGAGGGATTCGCACCCCGCGGTGCTCGGCAGTATGGGGTGGTGCCGCTGCGCTCTTACTGCCACACAACTGAGGTGCCCGGGGCTTCCAGCGTCTCACCAAAAAGTTTGACGGTCAACACGATCACGCCCCGTATCACGGGGCAACCGGGGGGTCCGCGGCCGCCGAGGTGGGCGGCAGCGCCTCGCGCGCGGTGATCCGTGGGGCGTGGAGATCATCCTTGCGCGCCGACGCGCGCATCACAAGCCCTTCTCGCCAATCACCTGGCCCTTTCCGTCCCGGAGGGCGGCGCGAGAGGCGCTCCCGGTCGCCCCGCGGGCGCCCCGCGTACCCCTTGACGGTGGCGTTCTCCGGGCCTGCCGGGGATCAGGACGGAACCCGTCAGCGGATTTCGAATCCGTCGTAACCCCCGCGTGGCGTGGCCCATATCTCAGTGACTCCGTCAACGCGTCCGGGTGTGTCGCCGGTACGCAGCCAGTCGAGCAGACGGTGGCAATTCTCACGCGGGCCTTCCGCGACGACCTGGACGCGGCCGTCGTCGAGATTGAGGGCGAAACCGGTGAGGCCGCCGATCCGCATGGCGTTCTCCCTGGTGAACCAGCGGAATCCCACTCCCTGTACCCGGCCGCGCACCCAGGCGGTCATCCGTGCGTCGTCGTTCATGGCTGCACGCTAACCGGCCATCGCCTCCGGCATCACTTCCGCTCCACTCGCCATGGCGTACAGTCCCCACCCAATGAGCCTCACTCGTTCGGGTGTGTCCCAGGTGCACCACCTGGACGAGCGGGCCCGAAGGCCCACGCGGCACACCGCAACGAGAACAGCGACCGGACAGGAAGGGCGCAGCAGATGGGACGCCACCGACGCTCGGACGCCGCAGCCTCAGCCGCTACCACGGGCGGGGCCACCGAGGACCACGCCTCCGGCCGGCGGCGGCGCAGGAAGCGCTCCGGCGGACTGCCGGTCAAGGGCGGACTGCTCGGCGCCTCCGCCGCGATGGCGGTCGGCGCGGTCGCGGTCGCGTCGGGCCTGCTGCCGGGCGGGGACACCTTCACCCTGGGCAGCAGCTCCCCGGACGAGCAGATACGTTCCGGCGACCCTTCGGGGCTGAACGCGCAGGGCGGCTCCACCGACGGCCCGGGCGCGGGCGGGGCCTCGGCCTCCGCCCCGGCCACCCCCACCGCCCCCACGTCGGCGGCGGCCCCGTCGACGAGCCCGTCGCCGTCGCCCTCCCGGACGACGGCCTCGCCCTCCCCCAGTCCGTCGAAGACGGCTGAGAAGAAGAAGCCGTCCCCGACCCCCACGAAGGTGGCGACCACCGCCCCCCGCACGACGGCACCCGCCCCCACCCAGAAGCCCAAGCCCCCGACCACCCCCGATACGGACGTCAGCCGGGCCGACGCCGCCGAGGCGGCGGTGCTGGACCTGGTCAACAAGGAGCGCGCCAAGGCCGGCTGCTCCCCGGTGCGGGCCTCCAAGGACCTGGGCGCGCTGGCCCGCGCGTACAGCACGGACATGGCCGAGCGGGACTTCTTCTCGCACACCGACCCGGACGGCAACTCGCCGTGGGACCGGGCGGCCAAGGCGGGCATCGAGGGACTGGGCGGCGAGAACATCGCCCGCGGCCAGGCCGACGCGGCTGCCGTGATGGAGGCCTGGATGAACAGCGAGGGCCACCGGGCGAACATCCTGAACTGCGACTTCAACACGCTGGGCGTGGGCGTCCACTTCGCGGACGGCGGTCCCTGGTGGACGCAGAACTTCGGCTTCTGAGCAGACCTGTCGGCTGAGCCGCACAGCAGCCGCGGCCGTCTTCTGCGCGGGCACACGGGGGCGCTCGCCCCTCGATGAGGCCGGACAGGGCCTCGACGGCCCCCCTCGCCCGGCAACGCGGAAGCACAGGGCGCCGTCACAGCGGCCCGGCCGTCACCGATGGACCATCGAACGGACCGCGGCCCGGCCCTCCGGTCACCGCCGACCTGACCGGCGCTGCGAACGCGAAGCCGACCGCATCCTCGCCTGCACCGGCATGGCCCTGCACTCTCATCTGCCGCGGCGGACTCGGGGGCGCCGCGGCGGTAATTCGGTCGCGCGCGCGAAGCGGTGTGATCACGCTGGTCCGGTGACACAACCGAGGCATCAGATCAGAGCCCTTCACACGGACTCGACGATCACCGTCTACCAGGCGTACGCGCCGGGGATCGGGCCGGAGGCGGCCCGGGACGGTCGATTCCCGGCAGCGTGGCGGCGCGACCGGATGACGTGGATCAAGCCGTCCTTTCTGTGGATGATGTACCGCTCCGGGTGGGGCACCAAGGAAGGTCAGGAGCACGTCCTCGCCGTCGAGATCACCCGGGAGGGCTTCGAGTGGGCACTGCGGCACGCCTGCCTGTCCCACTACGAGCGCGGACTCCACGCCGACCGCGACACGTGGAGGCGCGAGCTGAGGCGGGCTCCCGTGCGCGTGCAGTGGGACCCCGAGCGCGACCTGCACCTTCAGCCCCTTCCTCACCGGTCGCTGCAGCTCGGCCTCACCGGCGAGGCCGCACGCCGCTACGCGGACGAGTGGATCGTCTCCATCACCGAGGTCACACCCCTGGCCCGCATGATCCACGCCCGCGTACAGGGTGGAGAGCTGGGCGCCGCCCGGCGGCTCCTGCCGGACGAACGCCCCTGTCCCGTGAGCGAGGAGACGATGACTCACCTGTACCGATAGGCAGGAAGGTCATGTGAGACGGCTGTCCGCCGCGTTCCCTTCCCGAGGCGGGCGGACAGGGCGTCCGGCACCTCCCGTACCCGGCTGCAGGAGGCTCTGGACGCCGGACACGGGAGGCAGTCAGAGGCCGCTCCCCTTCACCCGATTGCGGAGAGGCGGGACGGACTGTCTACACGGTGACCACCTGCCGCCGGACCGGGCGGCCCGCGTGGCACGCGCACGTGCACCTGATCGAGACGACCGGCGGACCGACCACCGGCCGCCCGCGCGTCACCACGTACACGTCCAGGGGCGGGGTGCAGTAGCCGCACTCACCGATCACGCAGGCCCCCGACCTCCCGGTACGGTCCATCTCCACCCACGCGGCCGTGACCGCGGGGCCCCGCCCGCTCACCGGTCGCCGCCTTCGGGTGCGCCGGTGTCCGCGGACGTCCGCACCCTGTGGGGCTGCGGCGCCTCCCGGCCGTGCCCCCGGCACCGCTCCGGCTCCGCCGCCGGGCCGCGGTCAAGGGTGTACGCGGTGACCGTGCGGCGAGCGCTCACAGGGCCCCGTCCTCGCTGCCGGGCCAGTCGGACCGGCCCTCGGGGTGCGCGAAGTAGTACCGGGCGCACTCCGGGCAGCAGTAGACGTTGAACCCGGGCCCGGTCGCGGAGTCGATCTCCGCCACCACCATGGGCGTGTCCGTGATGTGCCGGCACCGCACGCACATGCGGACCGGCCTCCGCGCCGTCGGCCGCGCGGCGCCGGACGTCACCTCGCTCACCGGCCCGCCCCCGCTCCGTGCAGAACCCGCCGGTCAAGGTCGATACCGAAGTGCGCCGCCGTCACGAGCGTCAGGCACCGCCGCCGCTGACGGGCCCGCTCCTGCCGGTGCCCGTACGGGGACCAGGGCCGCGCGGTCCACCCCCACCCCGGGCCGCACCACGCGACCTGTCGGCGCGAGGGGCGCGGGGTCCGGGGCTTGGCGGCGGGAGCCGGTGCGGCCGGACGGGCATCCGCCCGCCGACGGCCGGTACCGGGCGCGAACACCAGTCGGAGCCGGGTGGGGATCCGGTGGGTAGGGTCTGTCATGTCGACGCTCCTCGTAAGCGTTGGCCATGCCCCCGGACGGCTCCACCCGTCGCGGGGGCCTTCTACGTCCTCACGATCATGAGCCCCCGTAAGGGACGTATCTGGCCATGGGCAGGGACAGTTGGGCCTTGCGGCGCTAGGGTCGTAAGAAGGCCCAAACGTCCCTGTCGAAGGGGTTGACTTGAACGTCAGACTTCGTTCTGCCATGGATGACGCGGGGCTCACCGCCCGGCAGCTCGCTTACCGAGTGGGGGTATCCCCGAAGCAAGTGGAACGATGGGTTTCGAACGAGGCGTTAACGCCACACGCCAGGAACCGCGAAGACACCGCCCGCGCTCTGGGAGTGGACGAGGAAATGATCTGGCCCCAGGCAGTCAAGGACCGCATCAAGACCGGCACGGATCGCGAGATCACCCACAGCTACCCATACCGGTCCGCAGCCCCGTCCTCTCTGTGGGCCGAACTGGTCGACGGTGCCGCGCGGGAGATCTACCTTGCCGGGTACACGAACTACTTCCTCTTCACGTCCGTTCCAGCATTCTCGGAGATGCTGCGCCGCAAGATCGATTCCGGGGTGCGGGTCCGCTTCCTGCTCGGGGATCCCGACGGCGAGGTAACACGACAGCGGGAGGCCATCGAGGACACGGCCCTGACGGTCTCCACTCGGATCCGTATCACCCTGGAGCACCTGGGCCGCCTCGGTTCGCCGGAAGGACTTGAGACAAGGTTCTCGGCTTCCTCCGACGCGGTGAACCACGTGAGCTTGAGCGTCTTCCGATTTGATGAAGACGCGCTGGTCACGCCTCACCTCGCACGACTGGTCGGCCACGACTCGCCCTTGTTGCACCTCCACCGGCAGGGCAGCGGCGGCATGTTCGACCGCTTCCGCGACCACGCGGAGGAGCTCTGGAGTCGCGCCTTGCCGGTCACGCCCTGACTCAGAGACGATTCAGGAGCACGCGAATCTCCTGGGCATCCACCCCGGGGACCTGCTGCTCATGATCGAGCGGACCTATTACGACACCGACGGCCGCCCCGTCGAGACAGCCGACATCGTCGTGCCGGACGTCCGGTGGGAAGTGGCGTACGAGTTCGGCGTCGACCACCCCTGAATCGCTGCGTCCCAGGGCGCACCGAGGGCACCCGAGGGCAGGAATCCACCGGAACAGCTGAGCATGACCGGGAGCCACCCGCGCGCCGGGCTCTGCCCGCTCTCGCGCTGAAGAAGGGAAAGCGCCCTCCGCCGGGTGGCGCTGTGCGGCGTATCGTGGGTCCCATGGACGCGACCGCCGCCGCTGAGACCCGCCCGCAGAGCGGTGAGCCGCCGTTCGACGTCTTCGCCCGGGCGTGCCCGTCGCGGGGCACGCTGGAGCATGTGACCGGCCGCTGGGGCGCGCTGACCGTGGGAGCGCTGTACGAGGGCAGCCTGCGCTTCAACGAACTGCGGCGGCGGGTGGACGGTGTGAGCGAGAAGATGCTCTCCCAGACCCTGCACGCCCTGGAGCGCGACGGGCTGGTGCACCGCGAGGCGCAGCTCACGAACCCGCCGCGCGTCGACTACGAGCTGACACCCCTCGGCCGGGAGGTCGCCGCGCGCCTTCTGTCCCTCATCGGCCTGCTGGAGTCCCGCATGCCGGAGGTCCTGTCGGCGCGCGAGCGGTACGACGCGGGGCGCGGCTGAGGACGATCCGCTACGCCGCGCGGGGTGCGCGCTGGCAGCGGGGGCAGTAGTAGCTGGAGCGGTTCATCCAGGGGCGGCGGCGTATCGGTGTGCCGCAGCGCCGGCAGGGCTCGCCCTCGCGCCCGTAGGCGTCCAGGGAGCGGTCGAAGTACCCGGACTCGCCGTTCACGTTCACGTACAGGCTGTCGAAGCTGGTGCCGCCGACCTCCAGCGCCGCGTTCATCACGTCCCGTACATGGCCCAGCAGCTCGTACGAGCGGGGCCGGGTGAAGGTCGCCGTCGGCCGCTCGTAGTGCAGGCGGGAGCGCCACAGCGCCTCGTCCGCGTAGATGTTGCCGACGCCGCTGACGAGGCTCTGGTCCAGCAGCGCCCGCTTGATGGTCGTGGTCTTCCGGCGCAGCGCGGCATGGAACGCGGCGTCGTCGAACCCCTCGTCCAGCGGGTCGCGGGCGATGTGCCCGATGACGTCGGGCAGTCCGTCCGGTGTGGTGTCGTGCAGCGACAGCCCGCCGAACGTGCGCTGGTCCACGAACCGCAGCTCCGTGCCCAGCGCGTCGTCGAAGCGGATCCTGATCCGCAGGTGCTTCTCGTCCTCGGCCCCCTCGGGCTGGACGAGCAGCTGACCGCTCATGCCGAGATGCCCCAGCACGGCGGCCCCGGCGTCCTCCAGCGGCAGCCACAGGTACTTGCCGCGCCGCCGCGCCACCCCGAAGCGGTGCCCCTTCAGCCGGGCGGCGAAGTCCTCCCCGCCTCCGAGGTGACGCCGCACCGCCCGTGCGTGCAGCACCTCGACGCCGGCGACGGTACGGCCGCCGACCCAGCGTTCGAGGCCCCGGCGGCACACTTCCACCTCGGGCAGTTCGGGCACGGGACGGATCTCCTTCACAGCGGGGCAACGGGAGAGCCCCGCCGCACCGGGATGGTACGACGGGGCACGGAAGCGAAGACAGCCGATGTCACGGCCGACCGCACAGCGCGGGGCGAACCCCCGCGGCCCGGCATCGGCGCGAGGAACCGGCCCGCTCACGCGGGCCGGCCGCACCAGCCGCTGCCGGTCCCTTCGGCTGTCAGGCCGAGGGCGCGCTGCCGGGGGTGTCGGGTGCGGAAGAGGAGTCGGCGGCCTCTCCTGTGCCCGCGCTCCCGCCGGTCGCGGCGGCAGTGCCCTCGGCCGCGGCCTTCGCCGCCGCCTCGCGCTCGTCCGCCGCGGCGCGGATGGACCGCCACGCGGACTCCGCCGCCTGCTGCTCCGCTTCCTTCTTGCTGCGGCCGGTGCCGGTGCCGTACGAGACACCACCGACGCGGGCGGCAGCAGTGAAGGTCTTCTCGTGGTCCGGGCCGGTCTCGCTGACCAGGTACTCCGGAACACCGAGGCCCTCGGCCGCGGTGAGTTCCTGGAGGCTGGTCTTCCAGTCCAGTCCGGCACCGAGGTTCGAGGACTTCTCGATCAGCGGGTCGAACAGGCGGTGCACCAGCTCGGAGGCCGCCTCCAGACCCCGGTCGAGATAGACCGCGCCGATCACCGCTTCCAGGGTGTCGGCGAGGATGGACGCCTTGTCCCGGCCTCCTGTGCCCTCTTCACCCCGGCCGAGCCGGATGAAGGCGCCCAGATCGAGGCCGCGTCCGACCTCCGCCAGCGCACGCGAGTTGACCACCGCGGCCCGCAGCTTGGCCAGCTGGCCTTCGGGCAGGTCGGGGTGGGTGCGGTACAGCGTGTCCGTGACCACCAGGCCGAGCACGGAGTCCCCGAGGAACTCCAGCCGCTCGTTGGTGGGCAGGCCGCCGTTCTCGTACGCGTAGGAGCGGTGGGTCAGCGCACGCACCAGAAGGGCGGACTCGACTTCATAGCCGAGCCGCCCTTCCAGAAGCGTGTGGGACGAGGCCGTGTTCTCCGCCTGCTTCTTGGCGTCATCCGCCATTTTCTGGCCAGACACGGTGCCTCTCACCAGCCGCTCAGACCGCGAGGACCTGGCGCTTGTTGTACGTGCCGCAGCTGGGGCACGCGATGTGCTGCTGCTTCGGCTCCTGGCAACGCTCACACGAAACCAGGGTGGGGACCGCAGCCTTCCACTGCGACCGGCGGTGGCGCGTGTTGCTGCGCGACATCTTCCGCTTCGGAACAGCCACGGCTACTTCTCCTGCTTCTCGTCGACGCCCGAATCGGCGCCGCTCATGTCGTCCTTCTCACCGGCTCCGAGTGAACCGGCGAGTCCCTGCAGTGCCGCCCAACGGATGTCGACGGCGTCATGGTGGTGGTCCGGGTTCTCGTTGAGACCGACCCCGCACTCGGGGCACAGTCCCGCACAGTCCTCCCGGCACACCGGCTGCATCGGCAGTGCGAGCACCACCGCATCGCGCAGCACGGGTTCGAGGTCGAACATGCCGTCCTCGAGGGGGATCATGTCCTCGTCCTCGGCGTCGTCGCCGGGCTCCGCCTGCTTGCTGCGGCCCCGGTCGTCGGCGTCGGGGTACGAGAACATCTCCTGGAAGTCCGCTTCGACCTCACGGCCCAGCGGCTCCAGACACCTTACGCACTCCCCCTCGGCGGTCGCACGGGCGGTGCCTGTGACAAGCACCCCTTCCATGACCGACTCGAGGCGGAGCTCCAGCTCGACGGGCGAGCCCTCCGGTACGCCGATGACTCCTTCGATCCCGAGGTCGGCGGGGGCCGCCACCTCGCGGGCCAGCCGCTGGAGGGCACCGGGACGCCGCCCCAGCTCGTGTGTGTCGAACACGAGGGGGTTGCGGTGGTCGAGGCGCGTGCTCAGGGCTTCTCCTGCGTTTCGGGTTCCTGCGGAATCGTGAAGGGGGCCGCCCCGTGCGTTCCGGGTGGTGAAACGGGCAGCCGGGATCGCGGACGTACTCGCGACCGAAGAGCCAGGATACTGGACGCTCCGCCCCAGGCCCAATCCGGCCGCCGCGACGCAGCGGCTCAGTGGCCCTGACCGTGGCCCTGCTCGTACCGGCGGAGCTGCTCCAGGTCGATCATGCTCGTGTCGAAGAAGCTGGTCTCGTCGAGCGCGGCCGTCGGCTGCGCCTGTTCCTGCGGGGCCGCCTGAGGGTGCTGCTGGTACGCGTACGGGTCGGGCTGCTGGGCGTAGCCGCCCTGGCCGTAGCCGTGGGTCTGGTCGTGGCCCTGGTCGTATCCGGTCTGCTGCTGGTAGGCGTACGGGTCCTGCTGGCCGTAGCCGTAGCCGTCCTGGGCCGGCTGGGCCTGGTAGGCGGCGGCGTACGGGTCGGGCTGGTGTGCGGGCTGCGGCGGCAGCTGCTGGGGGATCGCGGCGGGCTGCGCGGCGGGCGCGGGGTCCGCGAGCTCGGCCAGGCCCGCGAGGTAGTCGGCGTCGCTGGTGTGCACCTGGGCCTGTCCGGCCGCGTCCTGGGCGGCCATGTGCTCCCCGAGGTCGTCGGAGGTGGTCCGGCCGTGCAGCTTCTGGCGGCCCCGTCCGACGGCCTCCAGGGTCTTGGAGAGGACCGCTTCGAAGGCGCTCAGCTTGGCGTCCACGTACTCGTCGGCGCGGCCGACGAGGGTGCGGGGGTCCTCGCTGTACTCGGGGGCGTCCTCGTCGGCGTAGCCGTCCGCGTCCAGGCCGGGACCGCGGCCGAGGAGCTTCTCACGGCCCCGGTCGACGGAGCCGATGGTCTTGGTGAGAACGACCTCGAAGTTGGCGAGTTTGGAGTCGACGTAGTCGTCGGCCTCCGCCCTGATCTCCTCGGCCTCGCGGCGGGCGTCCGAGAGGATGCGGTCGGCCTGCTCCTGGGACTGGCGGGCGACCTGGGTGTCCGAGACGAGCGTGCCGCGCTCGGCGTGGGCGGCCTCGATGATCCGCTGGGCCTCCTGGCGGGCCTGCTCGACCATCTGCTCACGGCCGCCGATCAGCTCCCGGGCCTCGGCCAGGGAGCCGGGCAGGGCCTGGCGCAGGTCCTCCAGCATGGCGAGCAGCTCGGCGCGGTTGACCACGCAGGAGGCCGACATGGGCATGGACCGGGCGTTCCCGACCGCTTCGACGATCTCGTCGAGCTTCTTCTGCACGTCCACCGTGTGCTCGCCACTCTCTACAGCCGTGTTTTGGAGACGGACGGGACGACTGTACGGCCACTCGGCACCACGCGGACACCGGGTGACGGCCTGTCAGCGGATCACTTCTCCGAGGACCTGCCGCGGAGCCGTTCGACGAGCGCCTCGTGGACGATCGGGGGCAGCAGGTGGGAGACGTCGCCGCCCCAGGCCGCGACCTCCTTGACCAGCGAGGACGACAGGAAGCTGTACGTCGGGTTGGTCGGTACGAACAGGGTCTCGACACCGGTCAGGCCGTTGTTCATCTGGGCCATCTGGAGTTCGTAGTCGAAGTCGCTGACCGCGCGCAGGCCCTTGACGATGGCGGGGATGTCCCGCTCCTTGCAGAAGTCGACCAGGAGGCCGTGGTGGGACTCCACCACGACGTTGTCGAACTCCGCGGTGACCCGGCGGATGAGGTCCATCCGCTCCTCGACGGTGAAGAGGCCCTTCTTGGACTGGTTGATCATCACCGCGACGTGCACGACGTCGTACAGCTTGGAGGCGCGGGCGATGATGTCGAGATGTCCGTTGGTGATGGGGTCGAACGACCCCGGACAGACTGCTCGGCGCAACTGAAGTCCCTCGCTCTCCGGTCCGGTCATGGTGCGTCTTCGCACGTAGAGGCGGCGCGACCGTACCAAAACGTTCCCTCGCCGTAGCGACGGGCCCGCAGCGGCTCGAAACCTCGGGGCCAGGCGAATTCCCCGCCTCTGGTGCTGCGCTCCACGGTGGCGATCGCGTCGTCGGCGAGCCACCCCTGGCGGCGGAGTGTGAGGAGTATCTCCCGAAGATCGTCGTCCGGGACGGCGTAGGGCGGGTCGAGGAAGACCACGTCGTACGGCTCCGTGGGCGCGGGGCCGGTGACGAGCTGCTCGGCCTTGCCGGTGCGTACCTCGGCTCCGGGCAGGCGCAGGTTCCTGACGTTCTCGCGGACCGTGCGGGCGGCCCGGTTGTCGGCCTCGACGAGCAGGGCGTGGGCGGCGCCCCGGGAGAGGGCCTCCAGGCCGACGGCGCCGGATCCGGCGTACAGGTCGGCGACGCGGATGCCCCGGAGGGTGCCGAGGAGCGCCTCCCAGGTGGAGAACAGGCCCTCGCGCGCACGGTCGGAGGTGGGGCGGGTGCCGTTGCCCGGCGGGACGGCCAGGCGGCGTCCGCCGGCGGCACCGGCGATCACGCGGGTCATGTCTGTGGGGTCCTTGTCGCTGAGGTCCTTCGGGGGCTCGCCTCCACGATATGGGCTCCGGGCTCGGGGAGGGCCGCCTCAGCCCTTGTCGAGGTACTCCTCCCGCTCCTTGTCGAGCAGGGCGTCCAGTGCGGTGCGCAGCGCCGGGTGCCGGTCCAGGCCGGGGTCGGCGCGGACGAGGGTGTCGGCCTCGGCGCGGGCGGCGGCGATGACCTCCTCGTCCTCGATGACGGCGAGCATCCGCAGGGAGGAGCGGGCCCCGGACTGGGCCTGGCCCAGGACGTCGCCCTCGCGGCGCTGTTCGAGGTCGATGCGGGACAGTTCGAAGCCGTCGAGGGTGGCGGCGACGGAGGCGAGGCGCTGCCGGGCCGGGGTGGCCTGGGGCATGTCGGTGACGAGGAGGCACAGCCCGGGGGCGGAGCCGCGGCCGACCCGGCCCCGGAGCTGGTGGAGCTGGGAGACGCCGAAGCGGTCGGCGTCCATGATGACCATCACGGTGGCGTTGGGGACGTTGACACCGACCTCGATGACGGTGGTGGCGACCAGGACGTCCACGTCGCCTGCGGCGAAGCGGCGCATGACGGCGTCCTTGTCGTCCGGGTGCATGCGGCCGTGCAGGATCTCGACGCGCAGGCCGGTCAGGGGGCCCTTGGCGAGCTGTTCGGCCACGTCGGTGACGGCGAGCGGGGGCCGCTTCTCGGCGGCGTCCTCGGCGGACTCCTTCCTGCCCTTGCCGTTCTCCGTCGCCTCGTCGAGGGCGTCCCCGATGCGCGGGCAGACGACGTACGCCTGGTGGCCGCCCTGGACCTCCTCACGGACGCGTTCCCAGGCGCGGTCCAGGAAGTGCGGCTTGTCCTGGGCGGGGACGACGTGGCTGGCGATCGGGGAGCGCCCGGCCGGGAGCTGGTCGAGGACGGAGGTCTCCAGGTCTCCGAAGACGGTCATGGCGACGGTGCGCGGGATCGGTGTGGCGGTCATGACCAGCAGGTGTGGCGGCTGCTTGCCCTTCCCCCGCAGGGCGTCCCGCTGTTCGACGCCGAAGCGGTGCTGCTCGTCGACGACGACCAGGCCCAGGTCGTGGAAGAGGACCTTGTCCTCGATGAGGGCGTGGGTGCCGATGACGACGCCGGCTTCGCCGGTGGCGAGGTCCAGGAGGGCCTGGCGGCGGGCGGCGGCGCCCATGGACCCGGTGAGCAGCACGACCTTGGTGCCCTGTTCGGACCCTCCGAGCATCCCTCCCTCGGCCAGGTCGCCCATCATCTCGGTGACGGACCGGTGGTGCTGCTGGGCCAGGACCTCGGTGGGCGCGAGCATGGCGGCCTGGCCGCCCGCGTCCACGACGGCGAGCATGGCCCGGAGGGCGACGAGGGTCTTGCCGCTGCCGACCTCGCCCTGGAGGAGCCGGTGCATGGGGTGCTCGGTGGCCAGGTCGTCGAAGATCTCCTGGGACACGGCCTTCTGGCCGTCGGTGAGCGTGAACGGCAGCCGGGCGTCGAAGGCGTCGAGGAGCCCGCCGGGCACCGGTCTGCGCGCGACGGCGGGCAGCTGTGTCTCGGCGTGGCGGCGGCGGGCGAGGGCGACCTGGAGGACGAACGCCTCGTCCCACTTGAGACGGTCGCGGGCGTCCGCGATGTCGGCCTGGGTCCGGGGCCGGTGGACCTTGCGGAGCGCGTCCGGAAGCTCCAGGAGCCCCCGCCCCTCGCGCAGGGCGGGCGGCAGCGGGTCGACGGCGTCGTGGGCGCGGGGCAGGACGGCGTCGACGGCCTTGGCGATCTTCCAGGACTCCAGTCTGGTGGTGGCGGGGTAGATCGGGATGAGCGCCCCGGCCCAGGAGCCCACGGCGTCGGCGCCGTCCTCGGCGCGCAGCAGCTCGTAGGCCGGGTGGGCGAGCTGGAGCCTGCGGTTGAAGAGCGACACCTTGCCGGCGAACATCGCGCGGGTGCCGGGCAGCAGCTCCTTGTGGGGCTTGTGGACGCCCTTGCCGAAGAAGACCAGCTGGAGCCGCCCGCTGCCGTCGGTGATGGTCACCTCCAGCCGCTGCCCCCGCCCCCGGGACCCGCTGTAGGTGTGCACGCGCGCGTCCGCGACCTGCGCGACGACCGTGACATGCTCGTCCAGCGGCAGTTCCGCCAGCCGCGTCAGCTCCCCGCGCTCGGCGTACCGGCGCGGATAGTGATGCAGCAGGTCCCCGACGGTCCGCAGGTCGAGGTACTCGGCCATCACCTTGGCGGTGGCCGGTCCGAGGACCTTCGCCAGTGGTTCGCTCAGCACGGGAACGACACCTCGTCTCGCACGTTCATCGGGCGGTGCCTCCGAGAGGCGACAGGCCCCGGACGGTCCGCAGGCCGGGGCGCTCGGCCAACACCTCGGCGGTGGCGGGGCCGGTGGCCTTGGTCAGGGGTTCTTCGAGCGCGGGCACGCAACCTATTGCACACCACGACTCTGACAGAGGCGGTGTGTCAGCCCGCCCGGTGTCCGGGGGCGCGTGTCGCTCCGGGGCGGCCCTGCCCGAAGAGGCTGCTGGGACGGACCGGGTCCGGGGGCGGGGCACCCGGGTTCACTCGACGCCGATCAGCAGCGGGGCCTGCTGGCTGCCGCCGTGGTGGACGCAGGTGTCGACCGCCAGGTAGCGGTCGCGTACATGGGCTTCGAGGCGTTCCGCGAGGGCCGGGGGCGTGTCCTCGGCGAGGATGAGCGTGACGAGTTCGCCGCCCGCCGCGAGCATCCGGTCCAGGACCGTCTCCGCGGTCGCCGCCAGGTCGCGGCCGATCACCGCGACATCGCCCTCGATGAGCCCCAGGACGTCCCCGGCCTGGCAGACCCCGGCGGAGGTGAAGGACTGGCGTGCCGCGACGGCCAGTTCGCCGTAGCGGGTGGCGCCGGCGGCGGCGGTCATGGCGACCACGTCCTCGTCGAAGCGGCGCTCCGGCTGGTGGACGGCGAGGGCGGCGACGCCCTGGACGGCGGCCCGGGTCGGGATGAGCGCCACGCGGACGCCCTCGGCGCGGGCCTGCTCGGCCGCCGCGGCGGCGGGGTGCCACAGGTCGGCGTCGTTCGGCAGCAGCACCACCTCGCGTGCGTGGGCCCGCCGCACGGCGTCGAGCAACTCGCCGCTGGCCGGCGGTTCCCCGGGCCGGGCGACCACGGGCGTGGCGCCCGCCTCGGCACAGAGGGCCGCCAGCCCCTCCCCCGGGACCACGGCGACGACGGCCCGCTGGGCGGGCTCTCCCGCGAGGGCCGGTCCCTCAGCCGCGAAGTGCGTGATCCGGATCCGGTAGGGGCGTCCCGCCTCGATGCCGGCCTCCACGGCGGCACCCGCGTCGTCCACGTGCACATGGACGTTCCAGAGCCCTTCGCCGCCCACGACGACCAGCGAGTCGCCCAGCCCGTCCAGCCGGTCCCGGAGCCGGGTCACGGCCGCGTCGTCGGCCTCCAGCAGGTAGATGACCTCGTACGCGGGCCCGCCGCCCCCGCAGCTCACCTCGGGCACCGCGTGCGGGGCCACGACGGCCCGCTGGTGGCGGGGTGTCCGCGCGGGCGCCTCGCCCGACAGTGCCTCCACGAGCGCGCCCAGCACGGTCACGAGCCCCCGTCCCCCGGCGTCCACGACCCCCGCCTCCCGCAGCACCGCGAGCTGTCCGGGCGTCGCCTCCAGGGCCGTGCGGGCCCCGTCGTACGCGGCACGGGCGACCGCGGCCGGTCCGCTGCCCGCACCGGACGGTGCGGCCTCCGACGCGGCGGACGCCACGCTCAGGATCGTGCCCTCCACGGGGTGGGCGACGGCCTGGCGGGCGGAGGCGGACGCCGCCCGCAGGGCGTCCGCCAGGTGGTCCCCGTCACAGCCGCGGGCCAGCACCTCGGCCATGGACCGCAGCAGCTGCGCCAGGATCGTGCCCGAGTTGCCGCGGGCGCCGATGAGCGCGCCGTGCGCCATGGCCCGTACGACGTCGGCCAGGTCCGGGGTCCCGGTCCCGTGCGCGGTGAAGACAGCCTCCACGGCCCGGCTCGCGGACTCCGCGGTGAGGTACAGGTTCGTGCCGGTGTCGCCGTCGGGGACGGGATAGACGTTGATCGCGTCGATCTCCTCGCGCTCGCGGCCGAGGGCCTGAAGCGCCAGGGTGCACCAGGCGCGGACCGCTGCGGAGTCGATGGTCTCGGCGGTCTGCGGCACCTGCGTGATCCTCCTCGATTCGGCTGCACCGCAGGGTAGACCCCGTGGCGGGGGCCGTCCCCGCCCCGGGCCCGGGGCGGGGTCCCGGCCGTCCGTGGTAGTTTCGTACTGCCGAAGTGGCCGTTGTATGCTGCTCCGGTTGCCCGACGAAAGTCGGGCCGTCCCGGCAACGCCACTTCAGTCACCGACCCTCATGTCACCGATCTGATTCCGGCTCTGCCGGATTTCAATGTAAGTGCATCTGAAGTCTTTGGAGTGACCCGTGGCTGCCAACTGCGACGTCTGCGGCAAGGGGCCGGGCTTCGGCAACAACATTTCGCACTCGCACCGCCGTACGTCCCGTCGCTGGAACCCGAACATCCAGCGCGTGCGTGCCGTGGTCGGTCGGACGCCGAAGCGGCTCAACGTCTGCACCTCGTGCATCAAGGCCGGCAAGGTCTCGCGCTAATCGCGACGTTCTGTCGTAGCGCAGCCTCTGCGGTTGCCTTGAAAGCCGGTCCACCTCCTGGTGGACCGGCTTTTGCCATGTCCGGGGGCCGCGACCGGACCTAGGCGCGCAGACGCCACCCGTGATCGACCGGCCCGATGCCCGCCCCCAGCGCGAATCCGGCGGCGATCGCGCCCGTGACGTACGCCTTCGCCTCGCGCGCGGCCTCCGGCACCGTGAGTCCCCTGGCCAGACCGCAGGCCACGGCGGAGGCGAGGGTGCAGCCGGTGCCGTGGGTGTGCCGGTTGTCGTGCCGGGGGGCGCGCAGCCAGTGTTCCTCGGTGCCGTCGGTGAGCAGGTCCACGGCCTCCGCGGCGTCGCCGGGGAGGTGCCCGCCCTTGATGAGCGCCCAGCGCGGGCCGAAGCCCAGGAGGGCGTCGGCGGCCCGCCGCAGGTCGTCCTCCGTCTCGACCCGTACGCCGGTGAGCCGGTCCACCTCGTCCAGGTTGGGGGTGGCGACCGTGGCGACCGGGAGGAGCCGCTTCCGTACCGACTCCAGGGCGGAGGCGGCGAGCAGCGGGTCGCCGTGCTTGGAGACGCCGACCGGGTCGACGACGGCCGGGGCGCCGGTCCCCGCGAGCAGTTCCGCGACCAGTTCCACGAGGGGCGCGGAAGAGAGCATGCCGGTCTTGACGGCCTGGACGCCGATGTCGTCGACGACGCTGCGGTACTGGGCGCGTATCGCCTCGCCGGGCAGTTCCCAGGCGCCTTGGACGCCCTGGGAGTTCTGGGCGGTGACGGCGGTGAGGACGCTCATGCCGTGGACGCCGTGGGCCAGCATGGTCTTGAGGTCGGCCTGGATACCGGCCCCGCCGCCGGAGTCGGAGCCGGCGACGGTCAGGACGCGCGGCGGGGCCGCGACAGGGGCCGCGGGGGCGGAGGAGGTCACTCGTGGCCTCCGAAGTGGTCCCAGCCGCCCTTGGTGTGCCAGGGGGCGCCGTCGACGGTCACCTGGGGCAGTGCGGAGGGGTTGAGGACCTCGCCGATGACCTTCCAGCGGGCGGGCAGCTTCACGTCCTGCGGGAAGGTCGCGACGATCGCGTGGTCCTCTCCCCCGGTGAGCACCCACTGGAGCGGGTCGACGCCGACGGCCTGGCCGATGTCGTTCATCTGCGTGGGGATGTCGATGGCGGCGGAGCGCAGGTCGATGCGGACCTTGCTGGCCTCCGCGATGTGCCCGAGGTCCGCGATCAGGCCGTCGCTGACGTCGCACATGGCGGTGGCGCCGAGCCCGGCCGCGGCGGGCCCGGCGTGGTAGGGCGGTTCGGGGCGGCGGTGCGCCTCGACGAAGGCGCGGGGGGAGCGGAAACCGCGGGACAGGACGGCGAACCCGGCGGCCGACCAGCCGAGCCAGCCGGTGTAGGCGACGACGTCGCCGGGCTGGGCGCCGCCGCGGGTGACGGGCTCGTGGTTCCGGAGGTCTCCGAGGGCGGTGATGGAGACGGTGATGGTGTCGCCGCGTACGACGTCGCCTCCGACGACCGCGGCTCCGGCGACCTGGCACTCGTCGCGCAGCCCGTCCATGAGTTCGCTGGGCCAGGTCGCGGGGAGTTCGGCGGGGACGACCAGTCCGAGGAGAAGGGCGGTGGGGACGGCACCCATGGCGGCGATGTCGGCCAGGTTCTGGGCGGCGGCCTTGCGGCCGACGTCGTAGGCGGTGGACCAGTCGCGCCGGAAGTGGCGGTTCTCCACCAGGATGTCCGTGCTGGCGACCACGCGCCGGTCGGGCGCCACGACCACGGCCGCGTCGTCGCCCGGGCCGATGCGCACGGCCGGGGTGGTGGTGAGCCGGGACGTGAGCTCCCTGATCAGCCCGAACTCCCCGAGCTCGCCGACTGTGCCCTTCACCGAGGTTCACCTCTCCATGTCGTCGTGGGCTCACCGTACGACCGGTTCGGTTCCGGTGGTGTTCCGGTGCGGTTGCGGTCGCGAGCCGTCACTGCTGTAGGTACGGTCGGGCAGACGGGCCGAGCCGTCAACTTCTGTCTGCCGTGCGCCCGCCGCGGGCGCGCCACCGGCCCCGCGGGTCTCCCCGCGACGTGCGGCGACGCGATACCGTGGCGTCTCTTTCTTCCCTGGGTTTCCTGGGTTCCGCTGGTTTTCCCGGGGTTCTCCCGGGGAGGCCCCACCCAGGATGATCCTCGCGGCCGCCCTGGAGGTTTCGTGGTACAGGCGTACATCCTGATTCAGACCGAGGTGGGCAAGGCGTCGACGGTCGCCGAGACCATCGCACGGATCCCCGGCGTGATCCAGGCCGAGGACGTGACAGGTCCGTACGACGTGATCGTGCGTGCCCAGGCGGACACGGTGGACGAGCTGGGCCGGATGGTGGTCGCCAAGGTCCAGCAGGTGGAGGGCATCACGCGGACGCTGACCTGCCCCGTCGTGCACCTGTGAGGGTGCGCCGACAAGGCTGAGCGGGCCGCCGTGGGACCGGCGGCCCGCAGCCGTGTACGGGGTCGGGGATCAGCGCAGACCGGTGGGGCGGCGCAGAGCGGCCTGGATGAGGCGGTCGACGAGCTCGGCGTAGCCGATGCCGGTGGCCTCCCACATGCGCGGGTACATGGAGATGGGCGTGAACCCGGGCATGGTGTTGATCTCGTTGATGACGAACTCGCCGTCGTCGGTGAGGAAGAAGTCCGCGCGGACCAGGCCCTCGCAGGAGGTGGCCTCGAAGGCGGCGACGGCGAGGCGCCGCACCTCGGCGGTCTGCTCGGGAGTGATCGGGGCGGGGACGACTCCGGAGGCGGAGTCGATGTACTTGGCCTCGAAGTCGTAGAAGTCGTGGTCGCTGACCGGCGGGATCCAGGCGGGGAGGCTGGCGCGGGGGCCGTCCTCGAACTCCAGGACGCCGCACTCGATCTCGCGGCCGGTCAGCAGGGACTCGACGAGGATCTTCGGGTCATGGCGGCGGGCCTCCTCGACGGCCGCGTCCAGGCCCGACTCGTCGTCGACCTTGGTGATGCCGAAGGAGGACCCGGCGCGGGCGGGCTTCACGAACAGCGGCCAGCCGTGCTCGTCGGCGAAGTCCACGATCCGCTTGCGGGCGGCGGCCGGGTCCTGATCCCACTCGCGGGGGCGGATGACCTCGTACGGGCCGACGGGCAGCCCGAAGGAGGTGAACACCCGCTTCATGTACTCCTTGTCCTGGCCGACAGCCGAGGCGAGGACTCCGGCGCCCACGTACGGCACGCCCGCGAGTTCCAGCATGCCCTGGAGGGTGCCGTCCTCGCCGTACGGGCCGTGCAGCATCGGGAAGACCACGTCGACCTCGCCCAGGGCCTTCGGGACGGCGCTGGGCTCGGTGTAGACGACCTCCCGGCTGGTGGGGTCGGCGGAGAGGACGACGGTGCCGTCCCCGGGTTCCGCGACGTCGTCGACGCTCGGCAGCGTCCGGCCGGTGATGGCCATCCGCTCCGGGGAGTCTGCGGTCAGCGCCCAGCGGCCGTCGGTGGTGATGCCGATGGGCAGCACGTCGTACTTCGTACGGTCGATGGCGCTGAGGATGGCGCCGGCGGTGACGACGGAGATGGCGTGCTCGGAGCTGCGTCCGCCGAAGACGACGGCCACACGCGGCTTGCGCCCGGGGGTGGTGGGGAGGTTCTCGCTGCTCATATCGCGATGAGCGTACCCGCTCGTACGGTTGGCGTCAGCGTCCGGCGTGGGGGTTCCGCGCCGGGGTCGCGTCCGGGTTCCGCTTCCGGGTCCTGCGTCAGCGCCGTTCGGCCTTGGCGCTGCGGGACATCAGCTCCTTGAGGGCCACCATGGGCGGCTTCCCCTCGTGGACGATGCCGACGACGGTCTCGGTGATGGGCATGTCGACGCCGTGCCGGGTCGCCAGGTCCAGCACGGACTGGCAGGACTTGACGCCTTCGGCGGTCTGCCGGGTGACGGCGATGGTCTCCTGGAGGGTCATGCCCTTGCCGAGGTTGAAGCCGAAGGTGTGGTTGCGGGACAGCGGCGAGGAGCAGGTGGCGACCAGGTCCCCGAGTCCGGCGAGGCCGGAGAAGGTCAGCGGGTCGGCCCCCATGGCCAGGCCGAGGCGGGTGGTCTCCGCGAGGCCGCGGGTGATGAGGGAGCCCTTGGCGTTGTCCCCGAGGCCCATGCCGTCCGCGATGCCGACGGCGAGACCGATGACGTTCTTGACGGCGCCGCCGAGTTCGCAGCCGACGACGTCGGTGTTGGTGTACGGCCGGAAGTACGGGGTGTGGCAGGCGGCCTGGAGCCGCCGGGCGACCGTCTCGTCGGTGCAGGCGACGACGGACGCGGCCGGCATGCGGGCGACGATCTCCTTGGCGAGGTTGGGCCCGCTGACCACGGCCACGCGCTCGGCGGGAACGTCCGCGACCTCCTGGATGACCTGGCTCATCCGCTTGCACGTGCCGAGTTCGATGCCCTTCATCAGGGACACGAGCACGGTGTCGGGGGCGAGCTTGGGCGCCCAGGCGGCGAGGTTCTCGCGGAGGGTCTGGGAGGGAATCGTCAGGACCGTGAAGTCCGCGCCCTCGGCGGCCTCGGCGGCGTCGGTGGTGGCGCGGAGGCCCGCGGGGAGCCGGACACCGGGGAAATACTCGGGGTTGGTGCCGGTGGCGTTGACGGCGTCGGCGACCTCGGCACGGCGGGCCCAGAGGGTCACGTCGCAGCCTGCGTCCGCGAGCACCATGCCGAAGGCGGTACCCCAGGAGCCGGTCCCGTAGACGGCTGCCTTGACCGGGCGTGTCACTTGGCTTCCTCCCCTGCGCCCCTGCGGCGCTGTTCCAGCCGGGCCTTGCGGTGATCGTACGGCTCGCCGGGGGCCTGTTCGCCCCGGACGTCCTCAAGGAGGCGGGTGATGGCCGCCATGATCTCCTCGGTGGCCTCGCGCAGCACCTCGCTGGTGGGTTCGAGGCCGTGGAAGCGGGACAGGTCGACCGGCGGTCCCGCGACGACGGTCAGCGTCTTGCGGGGAAGGAGCCGGAGCTTCTTCTCCTTCGCGTACGGCGGCATCGCCAGGTTGGCACCCCACTGGGCCACCGGGATGACCGGGGCCCTGGTCATCAGGGCGACGCGGGCGGCACCGGTCTTGCCGGCCATGGGCCACATGTCGGGGTCGCGGGTGAGGGTGCCCTCGGGGTAGAAGGCGACGCACTCGCCGCGCTCGATGGCGCCGACGGCGGCGCGGAACGCGTCCAGGGCGTTGGCGGTCTCGCGGTAGACGGGGATCTGGCCGGTACCGCGGAGCATGGTGCCGACGAACGCGCCCTTGAAAAGCCCGGCTTTCGCCAGGAAACGCGGCACCCGGCCGGTGTTGTACTGGTAGTGCGCGTAGGACAGCGGGTCGAGATACGAGTTGTGGTTCACGGCGGTGATGAATCCGCCGTCGGCCGGAATGTGCTCCATTCCGCGCCAGTCCCGCTTGAACAACACCACCAGCGGCGGTTTGGCGATGGCCGCCGCGAGGCGGTACCAGAAGCCGATTCTGCGGCGGGACACGCGGACACCTTCCTGTGGACCTGCTGGTGGTTCTCGTCTTGCCGGGGGTCAAGTGTCGCCCCATGCCCCTGGTCTGTCGAGAACACCGTACGCCCAGGTTCCGGCGGCGGTGTCCCGCCCCCGGCGTCGGCGGGGCGGGACACAATGGGGCGGATGGACACGGGGAGGGATCCGGACGGGCGGCGGGGGCGCTGGTCGCTGGTGGTGCCGCTGAAGCCGCTGGGCGCGGCGAAGACCCGGCTGGCTGGCGCGTTCGGCGCCACCGAGCGGCGTGCGCTGGCACTGGCGTTCGCGCTGGACACGGTGGCGGCGGCGCTGACCTGCGGAGCGGTACGGGATGTGGTGGTCGTCACGGACGACCGGGAGGCGGCGGGGGCACTGACGGGGCTGGGTGCCCGTGTGGTGCCGGACCGCCCCGGCGCGGGCCTCAACGCGGCGCTGGCGTATGGCGCGGCGATGGCGCGGGCACGGCGGCCGGGGGCGGCGGTGGCGACGCTGAATGCGGACCTTCCGGCGCTGCGGGCGGCGGAACTGGCGCGGGTGCTGACAGCGGCGGGGCGTTTTCCGCGGGCCTTTCTGGCGGATGCGGCCGATATCGGTACGACGTTTCTGTCGGCTCGCCCGGGAATTGAATTGCACCCGGCTTTCGGGGGTGCGTCACGGGTGCGGCATTTGTCGTCGGGAGCGGCGGAGATCCGGCTGCACGGGGTCCCGTCCGTGCGCCGGGACGTGGACACGGCCACGGACCTGCGGGCCGCGCTGGCGCTGGGGGTGGGGGTCCGGACGTCGGCCCGCCTCGGTGCCGGGGCCGGGGCCTGGGACGGGCGGTAGGGTGCGGGTATGCAGGCGACCGCGTACACGTACGACCCAGAGACCCGCAGCGGGAGTGTGCTGCTGGACGACGGCACCCCGGTGGAGTTCGGCGCGGAGGCGTTCGACGCGGGCGGTCTGCTGCTGCTGCGCCCGGGGCAGCGGGTGCGGATCGAGACGGAGGGCGAGGCGGGGCCGCCGCGGATCACGCTGGTGACACTGCAGACGCTCTGAAGCGGGCCGCCCGGAGCGGTCCGGGCCTGGCGCCGCCGGCGCCGCACACCGCCACAACACACCGCGGGCCGGGCTCCCTGAGGGGAGTCCGGCCCCGCGTGTGAGTGGCTCGGTGCCGCCGCGCCGCTTACGCGCTGGTGCTACTTCTTGCGTGCGGTGGCCTTCTTGGCCGCCGTCTTGCGCGCCGTGGTCTTCTTCGCGGGCGCCTTCTTCGCCGTGGTCTTCTTGGCCGGCGCGGTCTTCTTCGCCGTGGTCTTCTTGGCCGCGGCGGTGGTCTTGGCCGCCGTCTTCTTGGCGGTGGTCTTCTTGGCGGTGGTCTTCTTCGCCGTCACCTTCTTGGCGGGTGCCGCCTTCTTCGCCGCCGCCTTCTTGGCCGTGGCCTTCTTCGCCGCGGCCTTCTTCACCGTCGCCTTGCCGCCGGTGAGGCTGCCCTTGGGGGCCTTCTTGACGGAGACCTCGCCCGCCTTGGGCAGCCGCTTGGAGCCGCTGACCAGGTCCTTGAAGCCCTGACCGGCACGGAAGCGCGGAACGGAGGTCTTCTTGACCCGGACGCGCTCGCCGGTCTGCGGGTTGCGGGCGTAGCGGGCCGGACGCTCGACCTTCTCGAACGATCCGAAACCGGTGACCGAGACCCGGTCGCCTGCGACGACGGCGCGGACGATGGCGTCCAGCACCGCGTCGACGGCGTCGGCGGCCTGCTGGCGGCCACCCATCTTGTCGGCAATCGCTTCTACGAGCTGCGCCTTGTTCACGTCTTCCCCTTCGGAGACATTGCCGGAACGAAAGTGTTCAAGCTTTTTCGCACGTTAGGCAGATATATACCGCAAATCAAACACGAAACGGGCTAATCACCCTTGTGCCGCAACGCAGTACGCTGCCGAGCACATCGGATGGTCAGTCCCCTTCAGGGAATCGGCCCTCGTCGAGGTCCTTCATCAACCGGTCGAGACGCCTTGCCGCGTCCGCGAGATCGTGCTTCGCCGCTGCCGTGACGACCAGCAGCTTCCGGGACAGCGCCATCCTTACGCCCTCCGGGACTTGCAGTGTGCGCACTCGGGCGTGCGCTTCTTTCAGCCGGGCTGCGACGGCCTCGTAGAGTTCGAGTTGGCTGTCGCGTTCCATGCGCCGATTGTGCCATCTGGGGCGAGTTGTCGCCTCCGTAGGGGGTAACTGGCGTCTGCGGGAAGGGGTTGCGGGCTCAGCGCGAGAAGCTTCCTCCGGTACCCGGCGAATGCCCAACTACCTGCGGCGCAAACCATTTTGGCCCCTTCGGGGGACGGGTGCGGCAGGGGTGCGAGGGGGTCTCGGGATTGGTCGGCCGACATCAGCCGGATGGCCGCCCTGCCGTCGTGCGGGCGTCGCCCGGGAGCCCGCAAAGGGCGGTTTCACGCCACCGGTCCGGGGTGCCGGTCCTCGGTACGCCCGTGGCGCCACGGCATGACGATGCCCCCGGCCGGAAGGTCGGCCGGGGGCACGGTGGACCGTCGGGTGGGACGGCTCCGGGGTCAGAGCGGGAGCGTGCGCGGCTTGTGTGAGGGCCGCCCGGCCTCGTACGCGGCGATGTCCGCCTCGTTCTGGAGCGTGATGCTGATGTCGTCCAGGCCGTTCAGCAGCCGCCAGCGGGCGTTCTCGTCGAGCTCGAAGTCCGCGGTGACGCCGTCCGCGCGGACCTGGCGGTTCTCCAGGTCGACGGTGATCTCGGCGGTCGGGTCGGCTTCGGTCAGCTCCCACAGCGCGTCGACCGTCTTCTGGTCGAGGACTACCGTGAGCAGGCCGTTCTTCAGCGAGTTGCCGCGGAAGATGTCAGCGAAGCGGGACGAGACGACGGCTTTGAACCCGTAGTTCTGCAGGGCCCAGACCGCGTGCTCGCGGGAGGAGCCGGTGCCGAAGTCGGGTCCGGCGACCAGGACCGTGGCGCCCTGCCGCTCGGGGCGGTTGAGCACGAACTCGGGGTCCTTGCGCCAGGCCTCGAAGAGCCCGTCCTCGAACCCGTCGCGGGTGACCTTCTTGAGCCAGTGGGCGGGGATGATCTGGTCGGTGTCGACGTTGCTGCGGCGCAGCGGAACGGCGCGGCCGGTGTGGGTGGTGAAAGCTTCCATGGCTGTTCTCAGACCCCCGCGGGAGTGGTGGCGTCGGCGGTGGACAGGTCGGCGGGCGAGGCCAGGCGGCCCAGGACCGCGGTGGCGGCGGCGACCTGCGGCGACACGAGGTGGGTACGGCCGCCCTTGCCCTGCCGGCCCTCGAAGTTGCGGTTGGAGGTGGACGCGGAGCGCTCACCGGGGGCCAGTTGGTCGGGGTTCATGCCCAGGCACATGGAACAGCCCGCGTGCCGCCATTCGGCGCCCGCGGCCTTGAACACCTGGTCCAGGCCCTCGTCGACGGCCTGGAGGCCGACCCGGACGGAGCCGGGGACGACCAGCATCCGCAGGCCGTCCGCGACGCTCCGGCCGCGCAGCACGTCGGCGGCGGCACGCAGGTCCTCGATCCGGCCGTTGGTGCAGGAACCGACGAAGACGGTGTCGACCGCGATGTCCCGCAGCGGCTGCCCGGCGGTCAGGCCCATGTACTCCAGGGCCTTCTCGGCGGCCAGGCGCTCCGAGGCGTCTTCGTACGAGGCCGGGTCGGGGACGGAGGCCGAAAGCGGGGCGCCCTGGCCGGGATTGGTGCCCCAGGTGACGAACGGGGACAGCGTGGCGGCGTCGATGACGACCTCGGCGTCGAACACGGCGTCGTCGTCGGTGCGCAGCGTCTTCCAGTACGCGACGGCGGCGTCCCAGGCCTCGCCCTCGGGGGCGTGGGCGCGGCCCTTGAGGTAGGCGAAGGTGGTCTCGTCGGGGGCGATCATGCCCGCGCGGGCACCGGCCTCGATCGACATGTTGCAGATGGTCATCCGGGCCTCCATCGAGAGCTTCTCGATGGCGGAACCGCGGTACTCCAGGACGTAGCCCTGGCCGCCGCCGGTGCCGATCCTCGCGATGATCGCCAGGATCAGGTCCTTGGCGGTGACGCCCTCGGGCAGCTCGCCGTCGACGGTGATGGCCATGGTCCTGGGGCGGGCCATGGGCAGCGTCTGGGTGGCCAGCACGTGCTCGACCTGCGAGGTGCCGATACCGAAGGCCAGCGCACCGAAGGCGCCGTGTGTGGACGTGTGGGAGTCGCCGCACACGACGGTGGTGCCGGGCTGGGTCAGGCCCAGCTGCGGGCCGACCACGTGCACGACGCCCTGCTCCACGTCGCCCAGCGGGTGCAGGCGCACACCGAACTCGGCGCAGTTCTTGCGCAGGGTCTCCAGCTGGGCGCGGGAGACGGGGTCCGCGACGGGCTTGTCGATGTCGAGGGTCGGGGTGTTGTGATCCTCGGTGGCGATGGTCAGGTCGAGCCGCCGGACCTGCCGGCCGCTCTTGCGGAGGCCGTCGAAGGCCTGGGGGCTGGTCACCTCGTGCAGCAGGTGCAGATCGATGAAGAGGAGGTCGGGCTCGCCCTCGGCGCGCCGGACGACATGGTCGTCCCAGACCTTCTCCGCGAGTGTCCTACCCATCGCTTTCCCTCCGGCCGGCGTGGATGTGCCGACGGTCTAGAGATACGTGCGCCCACGCCCGAATCTCATCCAGTGATCACACGCGATCCCACGTGCTGGACGCCGGCAGCGGACCGTTGTTCTCGGACCGCCCCTCCAGAGTGGCAAGGTCCCGGGAAAATTGAACTTGCGTTTCACAGAGTGAGACGCGAGTATCGTTGCATGGACAACAGTAGCGGCGTAGGCGTTCTCGACAAGGCAGCTCTGGTACTGAGCGCTCTGGAGTCCGGTCCGGCCACCCTCGCGGGGCTGGTCGCGGCCACCGGACTCGCCCGGCCCACGGCCCACCGGCTGGCTGTGGCGCTGGAGCACCACCGCATGGTGGCGCGGGACATGCAGGGCCGGTTCATCCTCGGCCCCCGGCTGGCCGAGCTGGCCGCGGCGGCGGGCGAGGACCGCCTGCTGGCGACCGCCGGGCCCGTGCTCACACACCTGCGCGATGTGACCGGCGAGAGCGCGCAGCTGTACCGCCGCCAGGGCGACATGCGCATCTGCGTGGCGGCGGCCGAGCGGCTGTCCGGCCTGCGGGACACCGTGCCGGTCGGCTCGACGCTCACGATGAAGGCCGGCTCGTCCGCCCAGATCCTGATGGCCTGGGAGGAGCCCGAGCGGCTGCACCGGGGCCTCCAGGGCGCCCGCTTCACGGCGACGGCCCTGTCGGGCGTACGGCGCCGCGGCTGGGCCCAGTCGATCGGTGAGCGCGAGCCGGGCGTGGCGTCCGTCTCCGCACCCGTACGGGGCCCGTCCAACCGCGTGGTGGCCGCCGTGTCCGTCTCGGGCCCGATCGAGCGCCTGACCCGTCACCCGGGCCGCATGCACGCCCAGGCGGTCATCGACGCGGCGGCGCGCCTCACGGAGGCGCTGCGCCGCACCGGCTGACCCCGCCCTGTCCTGTCCTGGTCCTGTCCTGTACGACTCCGGCCCGTTCGCTTCAACGCCGCAGCGACGGGCCGGAGTCGTGTCTCTGTTCACTTGTCCGATGCCTGCCGCCCGCACACGACCGTGCGCGTACGACACGAAGAAGCCCTCCCCTGATGGGGAGGGCTTCTCCTGTGCGTACCCCCGACCGGATTCGAACCGGCGCTACCGCCTTGAGAGGGCGGCGTGCTAGGCCGCTACACAACGGGGGCGTGGATCACTTGCGCGATCCCGCTGGCCTACCTGGACTCGAACCAAGACTAACTGAACCAGAATCAGTCGTGCTGCCAATTACACCATAGGCCACTGGTGGATGAGACCAGTTGGTACCCCCGACCGGATTCGAACCGGCGCTACCGCCTTGAGAGGGCGGCGTGCTAGGCCGCTACACAACGGGGGCCCTAGCGATCCTGCATCGACGTACATCGGGTGCGACCCGGATGACCTCGCGGGAAGGATCTGTACCCCCGACCGGATTCGAACCGGCGCTACTGCCTTGAGAGGGCAGCGTGCTAGGCCGCTACACAACGGGGGCTTTGCAGATGAGCTCTGCGAGCTGGCCTACCTGGACTCGAACCAAGACTAACTGAACCAGAATCAGTCGTGCTGCCAATTACACCATAGGCCACTGGTGGATGAGACCAGTTGGTACCCCCGACCGGATTCGAACCGGCGCTACCGCCTTGAGAGGGCGGCGTGCTAGGCCGCTACACAACGGGGGCCCTAGCGATCCTGCATCGACGTACATCGGGTGCGACCCGGATGACCTCGCGGGAAGGATCTGTACCCCCGACCGGATTCGAACCGGCGCTACTGCCTTGAGAGGGCAGCGTGCTAGGCCGCTACACAACGGGGGCTTTGCAGATGAGCTCTGCGAGCTGGCCTACCTGGACTCGAACCAAGACTAACTGAACCAGAATCAGTCGTGCTGCCAATTACACCAT
>NZ_JADWYO010000032.1 GCF_022414595.1 Streptomyces sp. MUM 203J
CCGCGGAGGCCGCGACTGCGGCCGCCGCCCCCGCTGCGGAGCCCGCGGCGGAGGCAGCTCCCAAGCCGCGCCGCCGCCGCACCCGCAAGCCGTCCACCCCGGACGCCTGACCAGGTCGTCCCGACGCCCCTGCCCCTCGCCCGAGGCGGCAGGGGCGTCGCGTTTTCCCCGTGCGGGTGGCCGGTCCGGTCCCGGCGGGACCCTGCGGGTGCCCTCCCGCCGTGCACGGATCCTCCGCCGGGGGGGTGCCGCGCCTCCCGGCGGCAGGTGCGTCGGGGCGCTCCGGGGGTTCACCTCCTCACGACGGCTCGTGCGGGTCCGCGTGTGGTGCGGCTCCCCTCACCCCCCGGGCCTCGGCTGCACTCAGGCAGGGGACCCCACCGCTGCGGGGCACCCCATCCCGCAGGGCGGCGACCGCAGGCCGGTGAGGGCGTGGGTGAGGCGGGTGCCGCGGGTCCGCCTGCGCTCCGCGGAGGCGCGGCGCGGGGACCGGGGCGGCGCTGCCGGGCGCTCCTCCTCGCGCTCGCGCTCGCGCCCGCGCCCCGCGCGGCCTCCGCGGCCACGGCTGCCCGGCTCGCCGAGGTCCTCCAGCTCCTCCGCGTCCAGCCCGGCGCGGGTGCGCTCGGCGCGCGGCAGGACGCCCTTCGTGCCCTCCGGGATGCCGAGGTCCTCGTAGAGGTGCGGCGACGTCGAGTACGTCTCGACCGGGTCGTTGAAGTCCAGCTCCAGCGCCTTGTTGATCAGCTGCCAGCGCGGGATGTCGTCCCAGTCGACGAGCGTGATCGCCGTACCGGCCGCGCCCGCGCGGCCGGTACGGCCCACCCGGTGGAGGTACGTCTTCTCGTCCTCGGGCGACTGGTAGTTGATCACATGCGTGACGCCCTCGACGTCGATGCCGCGCGCCGCGACATCGGTGCAGACGAGCACGTCGACCTTGCCGTTGCGGAACGCCCGCAGCGCCTGCTCGCGGGCGCCCTGGCCCAGGTCGCCGTGCACGGCGCCGGACGCGAAGCCACGCCGCTCCAGCTGCTCCGCGATGTCCGCCGCCGTCCGCTTGGTGCGGCAGAAGACCATCGCAAGCCCCCTGCTCTCGGCCTGCAGGATGCGCGCGACCATCTCCGGCTTGTCCATGGAGTGCGCGCGGTACACGTGCTGGGTGATGTTGGCGACCGTCGCGCCCTCGTCGTCCGGCGCGGTGGCGCGGATGTGCGTGGGCTGCGACATGTAGCGGCGGGCCAGTCCGATGACCGCGCCCGGCATGGTCGCGGAGAACAGCATGGTCTGGCGCTTCACCGGAAGCATGTCGATGATCTTCTCGACATCCGGCAGGAAGCCCAGGTCGAGCATCTCGTCCGCCTCGTCGAGGACGAGGGTCCGGACGTGCGCCAGGTTCAGCTTCTTCTGCCCGGCCAGGTCCAGCAGGCGCCCCGGCGTGCCGACGACCACGTCGACACCCTTCTTGAGGGCCTCGACCTGAGGCTCGTACGCCCGGCCGCCGTAGATCGCGAGTACGCGGACGTTACGGACCTTGCCCGCGGTCAGCAGGTCGTTGGTGACCTGGGTGCACAGCTCGCGCGTCGGAACGACGACGAGCGCCTGCGGGGTGTCGGTCAGCTGCCCGGGCTCGGCCCGGCCGGCCTCGACGTCCGCGGGGACGGTGACCCGCTCCAGCAGCGGCAGACCGAAACCGAGGGTCTTGCCGGTGCCGGTCTTGGCCTGGCCGATGACGTCCGTGCCGGAGAGTGCGACCGGGAGGGTCATCTCCTGGATGGGGAAGGGGGTGACGATGCCGACGGCCTCAAGGGCCTCGGCGGTCTCGGGAAGGATCCCGAGCTCTCGGAAAGTCGTAGGCTGCGTAGTCAGGGTGTCGCCTCTTCTGTGAGCCGCGGTATGAGGCGAACGCTGGGGGTCTTGACCACGCCGGTCCGGAGTCGACCGCCGGCCAGGGAACGCGGCCGGATGGCGCGGGACCACTGCCGTCGCTCTAGCGTCATACCGCTGAGGGGCCCCTCGGTGCGAGGGCGCACGGAGGGCTGTCGGGTCGGAGCCGATCGGGCCACCGACCGGGCATCCTCATTCATGAAACGGCCCACCGAGCGCGTGCGGCGCACAGCACAGCGTGTCCGCATACTCGACAGGCGCTTTATCACTGTACCCCGGATTCGCGCAGGTGTGTTGGGCCAATTCACAAGGAGGGCCACGTCACACTCACTGACCAGGGCCTTCGAGGACCTGTCGGGCGGGCTATTCTCCGGACCATGGAGACGCCTGACAACGCCACCGCCGCCGCCGCGGAGACAGAAGAGCCCACCGGGATCGCCGCCAAGGACTGGGCCGGGGCGTCCGCCGACCCCCGCTACCGCGAGGCGATCGTCGATCTGCTCGGCGTACTCGCGTACGGCGAACTCGCGGCTTTCGAGCGCCTCGCGGAGGACGCCAAGCTGGCCCCGTCCCTGGCGGACAAGGCGGAGCTGGCCAAGATGGCGTCGGCCGAGTTCGCGCATTTCGAGCGGCTGCGGGACCGGCTCGCCGCGATCGGTGAGGAGCCGACCGCCGCCATGGAGCCGTTCGCCAGGCACCTGGACGACTTCCACGCCCAGACCGCACCCTCCGACTGGCTGGAGGGCCTGGTCAAGGCATACGTCGGCGATTCGATCGCCAGCGACTTCTACCGCGAGGTCGCCACCCGGCTGGACTCCGACACCTGCGCTCTGGTGCTGGGCGTGCTGGACGACACGGGCCACGGCAACTTCGCGGTGGAGAAGGTCCGGGCGGCGATCGAGGCGGACCCGCGCGTCGGCGGGCGGCTCGCGCTCTGGGCGCGGCGGCTGATGGGCGAGGCGCTCTCCCAGGCCCAGCGGGTGGTCGCGGAGCGCGACGCGCTGTCGACGATGCTGGTCGGCGGGGTCGCGGACGGCTTCGACCTGGCGGCGGTGGGCGAGATGTTCTCGCGGATCACCAAGGCCCACACGAAGCGCATGGCCGCGCTGGGCCTGGCCTCCTAGCGGCGGTCTCGGCTACTCAGCAGGTGGGCGCCGTCTCCGGCGGCGCGGTGGCCGGCCGCGCCGCCGCGCGTCGGCGCAGCCGGCGCCTCGCCGGCCTGATCAGCAGCGACAGCAGTACGGCGCTGATCGCAGCCGCACCGGCGAGCGTGCCCGGCACCTGGCCGGGGCCCAGCGCGGAGTGCGTGACCAGCGCGCCGAACAGGGCACCCAGCACCCCGGTCACCAGGACGGCGCTCCGCGACGGAAGCCGGTCGGCCAGTCGGTGGAGGGCCGCCCAGGCCAGGGCGAGTCCCAGGAGGACGGAGCCGAGAGCTTCCCAGTACACACACATCACCTCGCGGACGGCGGGGCGGGTCAGAACGGTCGTTCCCGTCCTACCCGACACCCCCGGAACGCAACCCTCCCCCGCCCGTCCCGGCCGTCCCGGCGGCTCTCTTCACCCGGTCGGACCACAACGCGGCCGGACAGCACGAAGGCCCGGCGGATCATCCCGCCGGGCCTTCGCCCACGTTCCGCAGCTCAGAGCGCGCCGAAGCCCACCCGGCGCACCGTGGGCTCACCGATCTCCACATACGCGAGCCGGTCGGCCGGCACGAGCACCTTGCGGCCCTTCTCGTCGGTCAGGCTCAGCAGCTGCGCCTTGCCCGACAGTGCCTCCGCCACCAGACGCTCGACGTCCTCGGCGGACTGCCCGCTCTCCAGAACGATCTCCCGGGGCGCGTGCTGCACGCCGATCTTGACCTCCACGGCTATGTCCCTCCGAACGGTCAGCGATGCGCGGCCAGCCGCGCCGTACGCTGCACACATTAGCCCGGAGAGGGGACGCCCCACGGCCCGGCCGCGCACGCCAACAGCGAACAGCGGCGCCACCGGAAGTCCCGGAGGGGGTTCAGGTCCCCTCGGTCCCGTGCAGCGGGAACCCGGCGATGCCCCGCCAGGCCAGGGAGGTCAGCAGCTCCACAGCGCGGTCGCGCGGCACCGGCGACTCGCTGGCCAGCCAGTGCCGGGCCACCACCTGGGACACCCCGCCCAGCCCCACGGCCAGCAGCATCGACTCGTCCTTCGACAGCCCCGTGTCCTCCGCGATCACCTCGGAGATCGCCTCCGCGCACTGCTGCGACACCCGCTCGACGCGCTCCCGCACGGCGGGCTCGTTCGTCAGGTCCGACTCGAAGACCAGCCGGAAGGCGCCGCCCTCGTCCTCCACGTACGCGAAGTAGGCGTCCATCGTCGCAGCCACGCGCTGCTTGTTGTCCGTCGTGGAGCCGAGTGCGGTGCGCACCGCCACCAGCAGCGACTCGCAGTGCTGGTCCAGCAGCGCCAGGTACAGCTCCAGCTTCCCCGGGAAGTGCTGGTAGAGGACGGGCTTGCTGACGCCCGCCCGCTCCGCGATGTCGTCCATCGCCGCCGCGTGGTAACCCTGGGCGACGAAGACCTCCTGGGCAGCGCCCAGAAGCTGGTTGCGTCGGGCTCGGCGCGGCAGGCGGGTGCCTCTAGGGCGTGCTGCCTCTGTCTGCTCGATGGCTGTCACGCCGCCTCCCAAAATCGATCCACATGTGCGCTGTGCGCCGCGCCCGCCATCGTACTTTCGGGTAACCCGGCTGTGCGCGCCGCGAGCGCAGAATTTCACGTACCGGACGCCGGCGACAGATGGTGCTTCAATCTTGAACCGCTACGGGGCGAGCGAGGACCGGTCAAAGTGTGGCGAAGCGGGCGCCGATCGTGAGTGATGCAGCTGGTCAGCGGTAGTCGTCCTCGTCCAGCTGGACGACCCGGGACTGCTCCGCCGCGTCCGCCTCGTTGGCCGTCGACGGGTCGATCCGGGTCAGCGGGTCGTCCTGCTCCTGGCGGAGGTCCGCGTGCTGCTCCGCCACGTCGGCCTCGGGGCTCTCCTCGTCCTCGGTGATCACTCCCGCGCCGTTCTCCTCGCCCGGCTCCGCTCGCGTCTCGGGATCCGTGGGATCGACGCTCATGAGGTCCCCTTTCCCTGCTGTCCACCCTGCTCGGGAGGCCCGCTCCGGGGTGTGGCGCGAGGCCCTGTAACGAGCCTATGGGCTGGCCTCTTCCCGCGCTACGCGATGTGTGACCGCAGACACACCGAATCGGGCGTGATCGTCTCGTAACATTGCCGCATGTCTTCGACCGAGCTGCCCGCGTCCGCGTCCGCCATCGCCGCAGCGGCTCCCCCGGTCCGCTCCGTCCGGGTCGGGGACGGCGAGAGACTGCGCTCCGTGGCACTGCCGGGCCTGAGGCTGAACGTACGCTTCCGTCCCGCCGAGGACCCCGGCAGGGCCCCCGCCCTGTACGTGCACGGGCTCGGCGGCTCCTCGCAGAACTGGTCGGCGCTCATGCCGCTGCTCGACGACCTGCTGGACGGCGAGGCCGTCGATCTGCCCGGCTTCGGTGACTCGCTGCCGCCGGACGACGGCAACTACTCGGTGACCGGACACGCCCGGGCCGTCATCCGGCTGCTGGACAGCGGCGACCGGGGTCCGGTCCATCTGATCGGCAACTCGCTCGGCGGCGCCGTCGCCACCCGGGTCGCGGCCGTCCGTCCCGACCTCGTGCGCACACTGACGCTCGTCTCGCCCGCGCTGCCCGAGCTCAGGGCCCAGCGCAACGCGTGGCCCACCGCGATGCTCGCGGTGCCGGGCGTCTCCCGGGTGTTCGCCAGGATGACCCGGGAGTGGACGCCCGAGCAGCACGTGCAGGGTGTCCTCTCGCTCTGTTACGGGGACCCCCGCCGGGTCACCGAGGACGCACGGCGCGCCGCCGTCGAGGAGATGGAGCGGCGCCTTGAGCTCCCGTACTTCTGGGACGCGATGGCCCGCTCGGCGCGCGGCATCGTCGACGCGTACACGCTGGGCGGCCAGCACAACCTGTGGCGGCAGGCCGAGCGGGTGCTCGCACCGACGCTGCTGGTGTACGGCGGGCGCGACCAGCTCGTCTCGTACCGGATGGCCGGCAAGGCGGCGGCCGCGTTCCGGGACGCGAGGCTGCTGACGCTGCCGGAGGCGGGGCATGTCGCGATGATGGAGTACCCCGAGACGGTCGCCCGCGCGGTACGGGAGCTGGTCACCGAGCACGAACCGGCCGGCCGGGAGCGTCCCGGCGGGCCGGCGGGGAGCTGAGCGGGGCGTGGGACGGCACAGCCGCAAAGGCGGCCGCTCCGCGACACCCCCGCGGAGCGGCGCGGTGGGCACGGGTACGGGGCGGCGCCGCAAGCCGCAGGCGGAGGAGCCGTACCAGGGCGCGGCGTATCAGGAGAGGGCACGGTCGCAGGGGGCCGGTCCCGATCCGGCGCGCCCCGTCCGCGGCGGGCACCCCGAGCAGAGGGAGCCGGGCGGTGGCTGGGGGGCCGGGCCGTACGCGGCAGCCGCGCCGCGGACCGCGCAGTCGCCGCCACGGGTGCCGGGGCCCCGGCAGGAGTTCGTCGAGGCGTTCGACGGGCCGCCGCCCTCGGGCGGGGCGGGCGATCCCGCCGGGGGTCCCGACGGCAGGGCGGAAGGCGGCGCGAAGGCCCCGGACGCCGCCCTCCCGGCCGGCGGCCGGGAGGGCGGGTCCGGCCTGGGGCGTACGTTCACCGGCATCGCCGCCGCCGCCGTCACCACCGTGCTCGCGTTCGTCGTGGCCGGGCAGGTGGCCGACGGGCAGAGGAGGGACGGGCAGGCCGTGTCGCCGGTCGACGCCGCCATGCGGCCCGGTGACGCGGACTCCGTTTCGCGGTCGGACCAGCGGCCCACCCCGTCCGAAGGGGTGGCGTCGCCGTCGGCGTCCGCGTCGCCCGAGAAGCCCCCGCCACCCACGTACGAGGAGCTGATGGCCCTCCAGTTCGACCTCGACCCCGAGCTGAAGGGGTCCGGCGAGTTCGAGGCCGTCGGCGGGACCGACCCCGCGCCCGGCAAGGGACGCAAGGTGCGTTACCGGATCGACGTGGAGAAGGGCCTCGGCCTGGACTCCGAGCTGTTCGCGCGGGCCGTGCAGGACACCCTCAACGACGACCGGAGCTGGGCCCACGACGGGGTCATGACCTTCGAGCGGATCTCCAGCGGGCAGCCGGAGTTCGTGATCACCCTCGCCAGCCCCGGCACGACCGGCGTCTGGTGCGCCAAGTCCGGGCTCGACACCACGGTCGACAACGTCTCGTGCGACTCCGCCGCCACCCGGCGCATCATGATCAACGCCTGGCGCTGGGCGCAGGGCGCGGACACCTTCGGGCCCGACGCGATGCTCGCGTACCGGCAGATGCTGATCAACCACGAGGTGGGTCACCGTCTCGGTCACAACCACGAGACCTGCCGCAAGCAGAACGCGCTCGCTCCGGTGATGCAGCAGCAGACGAAGACCCTGGAGATCGGCGGCGTGACCTGCCGTCCCAACCCCTGGGTGTACCCGTCAGCCTGACGGAGTGTGACCAATACCCGGTCTAGCGCAACAGAACGCTACCAGCGCGCGAAAGTTACGTGCATTCACCCCTTCCGGTGGCGCGATGGACAACCGTCCGCCGCGCCACCGCTCTGTCCGCTTACCGTCGTCCCGCCGCGAGTCGCCGGACCAACGGCGGCCGCACACAAGGGAGATCGGGGGTGTACTCGTGCGAATCGGAGTGCTCACAGAGGGTGGCTATCCGTATGCGTCGAGTGAGTCCAGGGTCTGGTGTGACCGGCTCGTGCGCGGGCTCGCGCAGCACGAGTTCGACGTCTACGCGCTGAGCCGCAGCGCCGGCACCCGGGGCGGTGGCGGACCGTTCCGGCAGCCCGCGAACGTGCGGCTCGTACGGACCGCGCCCCTGTGGGCGCCCGCCGACGACGGCCGCACCTACGGGCGCCGCGACCGCCGCCGCTTCACCACCCACCTGGCCGATCTCGTCACCGCCCTGAGCCGCACCCCGCAGGCCGCGGGCGGGACCGGTGACGACCCGCTCGCCGCCCGGTTCGCCTCCGGGCTCTACGGGCTCGCGGACCTCGCCCGCGAGCGCGGCGGACTGTGCGCCGCCCTCCGCTCTGAGAGCGCCGCCCGCGTGCTGGAGGCCGCCTGCCGGGCTCCCGGCGCACACCGGAGCGTGCACCCCGCGACCGTCCCCGACTACCTCGCCTTCGCCGACCGGCTCGAACGCGCCCTGCGGCCCCTGTCGCTCGACTGGTACGACACGGCGGACGGTCTCGGTTCCACCGACCTGTGCCACGCCGCGTCCAGCGGCGCGGCGGCCCTGCCCGGGCTGGTGGCCAAACGCTTCTTCGGGGTCCCGCTCCTGGTCACCGAGTACGGCGTACAGCTGCGCGCCCACTACCTGACCGCCGCCGGAACCCCGGACAGCCCGCCCCTGCGTACCCTCCTCGCCGCCTTCCAGAGGCGGCTCACCACCGAGGTCTACCGCCAGGCGGACGCCCTGACGCCCGGCAACACGCACGCCCGCCGCTGGCAGGAGCGATGCGGTGCCGACCGGGCCAGGATCCGGACGGTCTACCCCGGGGTCGAAGCGGAACGGTTCGCCGCCGTAGGGGACCGGGCGGACGAGGGCGGCGCGGGCGACGGCCGGACCGTCGTATGGGTCGGGCGCGTCGAACCCGCCAAGGACCTCGTCGGACTCCTCCACGCGTTCGGCGAGATCCGCAAGCAGCTTCCGCACACCCGGCTGCGGATCATCGCCGCCCCCGTGCGGGACCGGGAGGCCGGCGGCTATCTCGCCCACTGCAGGGGGCTGGCCGCCCAGCTGTTCCCCGACGAGGCCGCCGGCGCGCACGCGGTCGGGGACAATCCCGTCTCGTTCGAGGAGATCGGCGGCCCCGAGGCCCCCGACCTGGCCGACGCCTACGCCGCCGGGTCAGTGAGTGTGCTCTCCAGTGTCGTCGAGGGCTTCCCGGTCGGCCTCATCGAAGCCATGCTCTGCGGCCGGGCCACCGTCTCGACCGACGTCGGGGCGGTCGTGGAGGTCATCGGCGGCACGGGCCTGGTCGTGCCCCCGCGCAACCCGCGGGCGCTCGCGGACGCCTGCCTCGCGCTGTTGCGCGATCCGGAGCGCCGGCAGCGGCTCGGGGCCGCCGCCCGCGCCCGTGCGCTGGAACTCTTCACCGTCGAGCAGAACCTCGCCGCGTTCCGCGCCCTCTACCTCGAACTCCTGGCCCTCGCGCCCGTGCGCCGGGAGACCGAGAGCCCGTACGGCTGGCCCGTGCCGTTCGCCCATCCCGCCGAGGCCCATGTGGCCGGCCGTTGGACGGCCGCCCCGCGCCCCGCGCCCGCCTGGGCCGCCACGGTCGCGGAGGGTGTCCATGTCTGAGAGCCGCGCCGCCACGGCCCCGCCGCGCGGGCCCGTCGACCCCGTGAAGGTGCTCCTGCACCGCCACCGTGACCTGTGTGAACGGGCCGTCGACCCACTGGAGATCGCCGCAGGTCTCGAAGCCCACGGGGTCACCGACCGGACCGCCGCCCGCTTCCGCCACCGGGACGTGTTCTCCCTCGCGGAGGAGCTGTACGCGCGCGTGCCCCGGGGCGGGGCCGCCGCCCCGGACGCCGCGCCCGGCCGGGACCGGGCGGGCGAACCCGAGCGGCCGTGGCTGCCCGCCGCACTGCTGCCCGGAGCCGTCTGCGGGCTCACCGCGGCCGGTCACGCCCTGACCACCGGACCCCTGCGGCTCGCCCTCACCACCGCGGGTGCGCTGGGTCTCGTCGGGGCCGGGGTGTGGTGTGTGCGGCGGGGTCCCCTGCGGGCGCCGGGGCGGGGGGTGCCCGGGATGCCGGTGTGGACACCGCTGCTCGTGCTGTACGCGGCGTTCGGGGACGGACTGCTGGGCCAGCTGCTCCGGGGCGGGGTCGACCGGACGTGGTCCCCCGCCACCGGGGCGGTGCTGGGGCTGGCGCTCGCGGTGCCGCCCGCCGCCGGATGCGCCCGGCTGTACGCCGTACGGGCCGGGCGCAGGCTCGCCGGGAGCCGCGGGCTCACCGACTTCACGGCCCGGGCCCGCCCTCTGCTGCTGGCCGTCGTCGCCCTCCAGCTCTGCGCGCTGGCCGGACTGCTGGCGCTGGCCCGGCTGGTGCCCGGCACGGTGCCCGGCGCGTTCGCCCCGGCCGTCGCCCTGGGTCTGCTGCTGTTCCTGGCCCGGCTGCTGGCCGTGCACGGGTACGCGGAGGCCGCTTCCGCGGGGCTCGGCGCCGCATGCGCCGCCGAGGGGCTGGCCTGTGTGTCCGTCCTGGCCGGGCGGCTGCCGGGGGGCGGTGCGCTGGGCGTGCCGGTGCGGGCCGTCGTGGACGCCTGGGGGCCCGCCGCCGTGCCGACGCTCGCCTGCGGCGCCGCCGCGCTGGCCCTGCTGGTCCACGCGGCGGCGGTGCTCTCGCGTGCCTCCGCGCACACCCGACGACTCTGAGACCTCTGCCGATCGGACCCCGGGCCCGTCCTCGTACAAGGCCGGTGCCCTCGTCCCCGTGACTCTCCGTCCTGTCCGTCCTGTCCGTCCTGCTCCCCACCTTCCGTCGACCAAGGAGACATGCCACATGACCCCCCAATTTCCGATCTCGGCCGACCGCCGGCGCGAAGGGGGCGCGCGATGAGGGTGCTGCTGCTCGGCGCCACGGGATTCATCGGCCGCTTCGTCGCGGACCGGCTGCTGGCCGACCCGGCGGTGCACCTGACCGCCCTCGGCCGCCGCGACGACTCCGATGTGCGCTTCGACCTGGCCAGCGGCAGCCCCGGCGCCCTCACCCGGTTCCTGGACGCCGTCCACCCGGGTGTCGTCATCAACTGCGCGGGAGCCACCCGCGGCGGCGCCCGTGACCTGACCCGGCACAACACCGTGGCCGTCGCCACCGTCTGCGAGGCGCTGCGCCGCAGCCGCTGCGGGGCCCGCATGGTGCAGGTCGGCTGTGCCTCCGAGTACGGGCCCGCGCAGCCCGGCTCGTCCACCGCCGAGGACGCGGTGCCGCGCCCCGGCGGGCCGTACGGTGTGTCCAAGCTGGCCGCGACAGAACTGGTCCTCGGCTCCGGGCTCGACGCGGTCGTCCTGCGGGTGTTCTCACCCGTCGGGCCCGGAACCCCGGCCGGTTCGCCGCTCGGGCGGCTCGCCGAGGCCATGCGGCGGGCCATGCAGTCCGGCGACGGCGAGCTGAAGCTCGGCGGACTCGGTGTGCAACGGGACTTCGTCGACGTACGGGACGTGGCCCGGGCCGTGCACGCGGCCTCGCTGTCCGCCGCCCAGGGCGTCGTCAACATCGGCACCGGCCGCGCCGTAAGGCTCAGGGACGCGGCCGCCGTCCTGTCCCGGGTCGCCGGGTACACCGGCGCCCTGCACGAGCTGGACGGTCCGCTCACCCGGCCCGCCATCGCCGCGCAGCGCGCCGACAGCCTCGGTGACCACACACACCTGGGCATGGCGGCCCCCCCGGCCCATCCGTACCCGGACGGCTGCGGCTCCTGGCAGCAGGCGGACGTCCGCACCGCCCGCGACCGGCTCGGGTGGCGTCCCCGCATCAGCCTGGAGGAGTCCTTGGCGGACATCTGGATGGAGGCGGCATGCCGCATCTGACCGCTGCCGGGGCGGACCTGTCGGCCACGGGAGCCGAGAGGCTGGGCATCGGGATCCCCGGGTACGCGCACCCGCTGCTCGCGCCGGTGGAGTGGGCCGAGCTGGCCCGGCCGGGCACCCCGCTGCACTGGGCCGTGCTCAATGTCGCGGACGGCCCCGGGTACCGGCCCGACCCGTACTGCCTGAAGGCCGCGGGGGCGCTGCGGGACGCCGGGGTCCGCGTGCTGGGCCATCTCGCGATGCGGGACGCGTCCGGCGCGGCCCGGCCCTTCGGCGACCTGGTGTCCGACGCCCACCGCTACCTCGACTGGTACCACGTGGCCGGTTACCTGCTGGACAGCTGTCCCACAGAGCGGGAAGACCTGGCCGAGGTGCGGCGGCTCACCGCGACCCTGGAGACCGTGCTGGACGCCGCGGACGGCTGCCATCTGGTGCTGGGGCACGGCGCGCACCCGTACCCGGGCTATGCGGAGATCGCGGACCAGTTGGTGACGTTCTCCGGCCCCTGGACCGAATACCGCTGGTCACAGGCCGATCCATGGACCGCCGACCATCCGCCGGAGCGGTTCGCGCACCTCGTCCACGGAGTACCGCGCACCCACCTGGAGGAGGCGATGCGCATCGCCCGCTGGCAGGGTGCAGGGACGATCTTCTTCACCGACCGCATAAGTGAAGGAGTCGGGCAAAGTGCGGCATTCACGGCGCTGCCCGGCTACTGGGACGAAATCGTCTCGCAGATCGGACCAGGTGTCTCGGAATGAGGAGGGCCGTGGCAGTGTTACGGGAAACGTAGTCCCCGCCCGAGCGGGGGTAGTCCCGTACTGACATACGACCAACGGAGTCCCCGTGTCGCTGCCACCCCTGGTCGAGCCGGCTGCCGAGCTCACCGTAGACGAGGTCCGCAGGTACTCCCGCCATCTGATCATCCCCGACGTGGGGATGGACGGACAGAAGCGGCTGAAGAACGCCAAGGTGCTGTGCGTGGGCGCCGGCGGCCTCGGCTCGCCCGCCCTGATGTACCTGGCCGCGGCCGGTGTGGGCACGCTCGGCATCGTGGAGTTCGACGAGGTCGACGAGTCGAACCTGCAGCGCCAGATCATCCACAGCCAGTCCGACATCGGCCGCTCCAAGGCGGAGTCCGCACGTGACTCCGTCCTGGGCATCAACCCGTACGTGAACGTGATCCTTCACGAGGAGCGGCTCGAAGCCGACAACGTGATGGACATCTTCGGCCAGTACGACCTGATCGTCGACGGCACGGACAACTTCGCGACCCGCTACCTGGTCAACGACGCGTGCGTGCTGCTCAACAAGCCGTACGTCTGGGGCTCCATCTACCGCTTCGACGGTCAGGCGTCGGTGTTCTGGTCCGAGTACGGCCCCTGCTACCGCTGCCTCTACCCGGAGCCCCCGCCGCCGGGCATGGTCCCCTCCTGCGCCGAGGGCGGTGTGCTGGGCGTGCTGTGCGCGTCCATCGGCTCCATCCAGGTCACCGAGGCCATCAAGGTCCTGGCCGGGGTGGGCGACCCGCTGGTCGGCCGACTGATGATCTATGACGCCCTGGAGATGCAGTACCGCCAGGTCAAGGTCCGCAAGGACCCGAACTGCGCGGTCTGCGGCGAGAACCCCACCGTCACCGAACTCATCGACTACGAGGCCTTCTGCGGCGTCGTGTCCGAGGAGGCGCAGCAGGCGGCGGCCGACTCGACGATCACTCCGAAGCAGCTCAAGGAGTGGATCGACGAGGGCGAGAACATCGACATCATCGATGTCCGCGAGGTCAACGAGTACGAGATCGTCTCGATCCCGGGCGCCCGCCTGATCCCGAAGAACGAGTTCCTGATGGGCGGCGCCCTCCAGGACCTGCCGCAGGACAGGAAGATCGTCTTGCATTGCAAGACGGGTGTCCGCAGTGCGGAAGTCCTGGCTGTGCTGAAGTCCGCGGGCTTCTCCGACGCGGTGCACGTCGGCGGCGGCGTCATCGGCTGGGTCAACCAGATCGAGCCGCACAAGCCGGTGTACTGAGCTCTGGGCGTACACGTCTCAGCCGTGCCGGTCACGGCTGGACACGCCCCGGCAGTACGGGAGGGGCCGGGCCGCGGACTGCGGCCCGGCCCCTCCCGCTCGTGGTCCCGGGGGCTCAGCCCTGGCAGGTCGTGCCGTTCTCCGGCACGACGCCCTTCAGCAGGTAGTCGTCCGTCACCCGGGTCACGCAGGCGCCGGAGCCGTACGCGCCGTGTCCCTCGCCCTCGTTGGTGACGAGCACGCCGACGCCGTCGCCCAGCTCCCTCGCCATGATCTTCGCTCCCTCGTACGGGGTGGCCGAGTCGCCGGTCGTCCCGACGACCAGGATCGGCGCGGCGCCGGGGGCGCTGACGTCGGGGGTGACGCGCTCACCCGCGGCGGGCCAGCCGGCGCACCAGGAGGCGGTGTCCCAGGCCAGGAACGCCCCGAACACGGGGGAGATCCGGGTGAACTCGGGCAGCAGCCCCCGAGCGTCGTCGACGGTCGGCCGCTCGCTGTTGTCGGCACAGGAGATCGCCCGCTGGGAGTGGGCCATGGTGCTGTAGTGGCCGCTCGCGTCCCGGTCGGTGTACAGGTCCGCGAGGGCCAGAAGCGTGTTCCCGTTGCCTCTCTCCGCCTCCTTCAGAGCCTGCGTCAGATACGGCCAGCTCTCCTCGGAGTAGAGCGCGGCAGCCATGCCCGTGACGGCCAGACTCTCGGTCACCCGGCGTCCGCTGCTGGTGGGGAGCGGCTCGCTGTCGAGCCGCTCCAGCAGCGCCGCCAGCCGTGCGGTGCCGGCCTCCGGCTTCTCGCCGTTCTTCGTGAAGTAGTTGTTCAGCGCCCGCTGGAAGCCGATGGTCTGGTGGCGGGCGTGACCGGCGGTGTCGGCCGTCGGGTCGACGACCGCGTCCAGGACGAGCCGCCCCACCTTCTCCGGGAACAGGTGGGCATAGACGGCGCCCAGCTCCGTGCCGTACGAGAACCCCAGGTAGTGCAGTTTGCCGTCGCCGAGCGCCTGCCGGACGAGGTCCAGGTCCCGCGCGGTGTTCGAGGTGGTGAGGTGGGGGAGCAGCTTCCCGGCCCTGCGGGAGCACGCGCTGCTGAAGTCCTCGGCGCTGCCGATGAGGGCGGCCTCCTCGGCCGGGGTGTCCGGCGTCGCGTCCGTCTCCGTCAGCGACTTCTCCTGCTCCGCGTCGCCCCAGCACACCACGGCCGAACTGCCGCCGACCCCGCGAGGGTCGAAGCCGACCAGGTCGTAACGGGTGTTCAGGTTCGTGTACGCGGTCGCCTGCGCGGAAAGCTGCTCCACCCCGGACGCGCCGGGTCCGCCGAAGTTGAACAGCAGGGAGCCGATGCGTTCGCTCTTGCGGGTCGCCGCCTTGCGGATCAGCGCGACCGGCATCTTCTCGCCGTCCGGCTTCGCGTGGTCGACCGGCACGGTGGCCGTCGCACAGCTCCACTCCGCGGACGGCGGTTCGCCGCCGTCGCGCGCCTCGCACGGACCCCACGTGAGGGAACCCGTGTCCTTCCCGTCGCCGGTGGCTCCGCCGCCCAGCTCACAGCCGGTGACGGCGCCCGCCAGGAGCAGCGCGGCCGCGACCGCCGCTCCCGTACGAATCCGTGTCGGCCTGGGTCCCCCCATGGTGTGCTCCTCGCGCTCTGCCGTGGCGGTCCGACGGCGATGCGTCCGACGTGGGGGCCATCCTAGGCCGAGGGGCAGACCGTGCCGTTCTTCGGGACGGTCCCGGCGAGCAGGTACGCGTTGACCACACGCTGCACGCAGCGGTCGCCGCTGTTGTACGCGCCGTGCCCCTCACCCCGGTACGTGACCTGGACGCCCACGCCCTCACCCAGCGCCTCGGCCATCGCCGCCGTGCCCTCGAACGGTGTGGCCGGGTCGCCGGTGGTGCCGACGACCAGGATCGGCGGCGCGCCCGGGGCGCTGACCTCCGGGTGGTCCCAGGTGCCCGGCACCGGCCACCGGGAGCAGCCCAGCAGCCCCCAGCCCAGGTAGTCGCCGAACACCGGGGAGGCCTCCCGGAACTCCGGCAGCCGCTCCTTCACCTGGTCCACGGTGAACCGCTGCCTGTCGTCCACGCAGTTGATGGCCGCGTTCGCCGCCTGGAGGTTGTTGTACTGGCCGTTCTCGTCGCGGCCGTTCAGCGAGTCCGACAGGGCCATCAGGAGGGCCCCGTTGCCGCCGCCCGCCTCGTCCAGGGCCTCTTCGAGGAAGGGCCAGAAGTCCTGGGAGTACAGGGCCTGGGCGATGCCGTTGGCGGCCTGGGTCTGGGTCAGTTCACGAGTGCCGATGCCCTCGATCGGCTGCTGGTCGAGCCGGGCCAGCAGGTCGATGACGGAGCCCTCGATCTCGGCGGGGGTGCTGCCCGGCAGCGGGCATTCGTCGCCGCGCGCGACGCAGTCCTCCGCGAAGTTGTCCAGGGCGAGCTGGAAGCCCTTGGCCTGGCCCAGTGCCCCGTCGGCGGAGGTCCCCCCGGGGTCGACGACCGCGTCCAGTACGGCCCGGCCGACGGTGGTGGGGAACATGTGCGCGTAGACGGCGCCCAGTTCGGTGCCGTACGAGATGCCGAAGTAGTACAGCTTGGCGTCGCCCAGGACCTGCCGCATCAGGTCGAGGTCCCGGGCGGCGTTCTCGGTGCCGACGAAGGGCAGGATCGCGCCGGAGTTGTCCTCGCAGGCGTCCGCGTACTTCTTGAGCCGATCCGTGAGGTTCCGCTCCTCCGCGGCGTCGTCCGGGGTGGCGTCCTGTGCGAAGAACGCGTCGAGTTCGCGGTCGTCCAGACACTCCACGCCCTGGCTGCGGCCCACCCCGCGCGGGTCGAAGCTGACCAGGTCGTAGCGGCTGCGCAGGGTCTCGTAGTCGGGCGCGAAGGCGGGCAGCCCGGTGATGCCGGAGCCGCCGGGTCCGCCGAAGTTGAAGATGAGCGAACCGATCCTCCGGGACTGGTCGCGGGCCTTGGCCCGGATCAGGCCCAGCTCGATCGTCTCGCCGCCGGGGTCCGTGTAGTCGAGCGGCGCCTCCATGAACGCGCACTCCCAGACCGTGCCGTCCGGGAGCGGACTGGGCGGCGGCTGGTTGCCCTCGGACACCGGGGACGCCGTGCACCGGTGCCAGGACAGCTCCTGCTGGGCGAGGTCCTCCAGCGCGCTCTCGCCGCCGTCCGGGGGCTCACCGCCGCCGCCGTTGCCGCAGGCCGCGGCGACGAGCACCGCGGCGGCGGCGAGTAGGACGGCGGGGGTACGCCTTGCAGGGCGAGTGATCGGCATAGGCCCATGCTCGACGGGCGGCGGGCAGGCCGCCTGCGACGGGCACCCATGCGGGTGGTCGGTCCGGGGGCCGCCCCGGACCCGCTGCCCAGCTTCTACAGAGGCACCACCGTGACCTCCGTCGCCTTCACGCTCACCCACAGCTCCACCCCCTCCGCGATGCCCAGTTCCGCCACCGCGCCCGGCGTCACCTCCGCGACCACGTCGAGCCCGGGCCCCGGCGCACCCGACACCAGCACCCGCAGCCGCGCCCCATGGGCGGTCAGCTCCCGGACCACGCCCTGCCACACATTGCGCGGGCTGCTGCCGGAGGGCCGCGCCCGGTGCAGGGACACCGCCTCGGGCGCGACCACCGCGAGGGCGGACGCCCCGTCCGGGGGCGCCGGCGACACGGCGGTGACCAGCAGGGCGTCCCCGCCGTCCAGGGCGAGGCTCCCGTCCCGTACCGTGCCCGGCCAGGCGTTGCGGCCCAGCATGCGGGCCACCCACGGGGAGCGCGGGTGCCGGGCCACCTCCGCGGGTTCGGCGTACTGGACGAGGCGGCCGTCCTCCAGGACCAGCACCCGGTCGGCCAGCGACACCGCCTCCACCGGGTCGTGCGTCACGATCAGGCACACCCCCGGGAACCCCGCGAGATGCTGCCGCAGGGTGTGCCGTACACGCGCGCGGGTCGTCTGGTCCAGCGCGGCGAGCGGCTCGTCCAGCAGCAGCAGCCTGGGCCGCGCGGCGAGCGCCCGGGCCAGTGCGACCCGCTGGGCCTGGCCCCCGGAGAGCTGGCCGGGTCTGCGGTGGGCGAGCGGACCGACGCCCAGCCGGTCCAGCCGCCGGCCCGCCGCCGCGCGCGCGTGGGCCCGGGAGACACCCTGGGCGCGGAGCCCGTACGCGGTGTTGGCCAGGGCCGACAGGTGCGGGAACAGGGCTCCGTCCTGCGGCACCCACGCGATGCCCCGGCGGTGCGGCGGCGTGTCGGCGAGCTCGGCGCCCCCGAGCCGCACGGACGAGGCCACGGCCCGGGGGGTGAGGCCCAGCAGGGCGCGCAGGAGGGTGGTCTTCCCGGCGCCGTTCGGCCCGACCACGGCGACGGTCGTCCCGGCGGGCACGTCCAGGACGATGCGGACGGCTCCGGTGACCGTGGCGGTGAGGGGCCAGGCTTCACCGGTCTCCTGCGGGGCACCCGCGGCGGCCGTGAGTGTGTCGGCGGGCCCCGGCGGGCCGGGAGGCTCCGGCGCGGCGGAGTCCTCCGGCGCCCTAGCCGCCTCGCGCGCCCCGAGCCAACGCCCTCGCAGCGCCACCAGCACCGCCGTCGCCACGACGAGCAGCAGCAGCGAGACCGCGACCGCGCCCTCCGGGTCGTTCTGGAGCAGCAGGTACACCTGGAGCGGCAGGGTCTGGGTGACGCCCGGCAGGTTCCCCGCGAACGTGATCGTCGCGCCGAACTCGCCCAGCGCCCGCGCCCAGCACAGCGCGGCGCCCGCCACCAGCCCGGGGCCCGCCATCGGCACGGTCACCGTGAAGAACGCCCGCAGCGGTCCGGCGCCCAGTGACGCCGCGGTCTCCTCGTACCGCGGGTGCAGCCCCGCCAGCGCGCCCTCCAGGCTGATCACCAGGAACGGCATCGACACGAACGCCGCCGCCAGCACCGCGCCCCCCGTCGTGAACGGCAGCGTCACCCCGAACCAGTCGTTCAGCATCCCGCCCAGCAGCCCGCGCCGCCCGAACCCCTGGAGCAGCGCCACGCCCGCCACGGTGGGCGGCAGCACCATCGGCAGCATCACCAGCACCCGTACGAGCGCCTTGCCGGGGAAGTCCACGCGGGCCAGCAGCCAGGCCAGCGGCACCCCGAGCAGCAGGGACAGCAGCAGGGCCCAGCCCGACACGACCAGCGACAGCCCGAGCGCCTCCCGTACCGCGGGAGCCGTCAACCGCCCGGGGAGGCCCGCCCAGGGCGCGTTGGCCAGCACCCCCGCGAGCGGCACCAGCAGGAAGACCACCGCCAGCAGGGCGGGCAGCGCCAGCGCGACGGGGACGCGGCGGGGGAGCCCGCGCATGCGGCGTCTCATGGCGTCTCGAAGCCCGCCTCGGCCAGCAGCCGCCGCGCGGCCGCCGACCGCAGCCAGGTCACGAACCCGTCGGCGGCCTCGGCGTCCTCCGAGCCGTCGAGGGCCGCCGCCGGGTACGACGCGACGGCGTTCTGCGCGTCCGGCACGGCGACGGTGCCGACCTCTCCGCCGGCCGCCGCGGCGTCGGTGGCGTACACGAGTCCCGCGTCCGCCTCGCCCAGCCGGACCTTGCCGAGCACGGCCCGCACGTTCGGCTCCTCGGAGACCGGGCGCACCTCCACCCCGGCCCGGTCCAGGATCTGCCTGCCGTACCGCCCCACGGGCACCTCGGGCGCGGCGAGCACCACCTTCAGGTCGCCGCGGGCCAGGTCCTCCAGGCCGCCGATGCCCTCGGGGTTGCCCTTGGCGGTCGCGATGGTGAGCTTGTTGCGGGCGATGACGACGGGATCGCCCGTCTCGTCCGCGAGGCCGTCCATGGTCGTGGTGTCGGCGGTCACGAGGACGTCGCCGGGCGCGCCCTGCCGCACCTGGGAGGCCAGCTCCTGGGATCCGGCGAAGGAGAACACGATCTTCGTGCCCGGGTGCTCCTTCTCGTAGGCGGCGCCGACGTCCTCGAACACGTCCGTCAGGGAGGCCGCGGCCAGGACGGTCACCTGGCGGTCGCCCGTGCCGCCGCCGGAACCGCCGCACGCGGCCAGCGGGACGAGCAGCACGGCGGCGAGCAGTGCGCCCGTGGAACGTCGCATGACAGCCCTCCTGCGCCGCTCAGACCCGGTCGATGTGGACATTGGTCGACTTCACCCGCGCCACCGCCTCGACGCCCACCTCCAGGCCCAGCTCCTCCACGGCCTCACGGGTGAGCAGGGACACCAGGCGGTGCGGACCGGCCTGGATCTCCACCTGTGCGGCCACGTCCCCGAGCTTCACGGCCGTGACGATGCCCGCGAACGCGTTGCGTGCGCTGGTGTAGGGCGCCTCGCCGGGCTCGGTCTCCGCCTGCCGGGCCAGCCCGACGGCGAACGCCGCCAGGTCCGGGCCGTCGACGAGCCGCCGGCCCGTCTCGTCCCGGCGGGTGGGCAGCCGTCCGGCGTCGGCCCAGCGGCGCACGGTGTCGGCGCTCACGCCGAGGAGCCGGGCCGCCTGCTGTGTGCTGTAGGACCTGATGGGTGACCGCATGTGCGGCAATGTAGGCTCGTGTAGGCCGCATCTGCAAGCAAGATCATGGGATCTGCCTGGGAGATGCAACCCTCGTGGTGGGAACCTACAGCGAGGCGGGGTGCGTCCGTCCGGGGTGGGCTACAGCGCGCCCTTCCGGGTCAGGTAGTTGAACGAGAACCAGCCCGGCAGCACCGGCAGCCACAGCGTCAGCAGCCGGTACAGCAGCACCGCGGGCGCCGCCACCTCGCTCGGTACGCCGGCCAGCAGCAGACCGCCGTACAGGGCGCCCTCGACGGCGCCCACACCGCCCGGTGTCGGAGCGGCCGAGCCGATCGCGTTGCCCGCGAGGAACACCACGGCGAGGCTGGCGTAGCTCAGCGGCTGCTCCCCGTCCGCGAACGCCCGGATCGACGCGTCCAGGCACAGCACGAACATCGCCGTCAGCAAGAGCATGCCGCCGATGCCGGTGAGTAGCTTCCCCGGCCGCTGGAGCACGTCCAGCATGCGCGGCACGACCCCCGCGAACAGCGACCGCAGCCGTGTCGACACGAACTTGCGCAGCGCCGGGATCGCCGTCACGACCAGCACCAGCACCGCGATCGTCAGCAGGCCCGCGATGACCGACCGGGACGGCGTCAGGTCACCCTGCGACCGTTCCGTCCCGGTCAGATAGCCGAACAGCAGCAGAAGCAGGATGTGCGCGCCCAGACCGAACAGCTGGGAGGCTCCGACACTGGCGACCGCCAGGCCCGGCCGGATCCCGGACCTCTGCAGGAACCGCGTGTTCAGCGCCACACCGCCGACCGCCGCCGGAGCGACGATCTTCACGAACGACCCGGCCACCTGCGCCACGACCGTCCGCCGGGCGGACACCCGCTCCGGTACGAAGCCCAGCAGGCTCATCGCCGCCGCGAGGTACGTCAGCGCCGAGAACACGGCGGCTGCCGTCACCCAGCCCCACGAAGCGTCGCGGATGCTCGACAGCGGGACGCTGGCGATCTGCGACAGCAGGAAGTAGGCGGCGACGGCGCCCGCGAGGAGACTGATGAGCGTGCGCGGCCTGATCCGCTCCAGGCGCACCGGCTCGACCGGTGCCTGTGGCCGGATCAGCAGCACCTGGCGGCGGATCTGCGCCAGCAGGTCCTCCTCCCGGGCCCCGTGCAGGGCGTCCTCCAGGGCCCGCTTCTCGGCCTGCTTCTCCGCCCGGGCGGCCTTGCGGTCCGCCTTCGTGGGGGCCTGGCCCTCACCCGCCGCCCCGGAAGTGGCGAGCCGGGCCTGCTTGGCGGACTCCGAGGCCTTCAGCAAGGCGTCCCGCTGCCGCTGGGACCGCTCGCGGGCCAGCCGGCGCAGCGTCGCGCGGGTGGACCGGGACAGCGCGATCGGCTGGAGCAGCGGCAGGCAGTCCGCGACCTTGTCCGGCCCCAGCACCTCCAGGGCCACCGCCACCGCCCGCTCGGCGCCCACGCGCAGTCCCAGTGTCGTCAGCAGCTGCGCGATGTCCATGCGCAGGATCAGGTCTCCGGCGGCGATCTCACCGCCCCGCAGATCCGTGATCACCACCTTGCCGGAACGATCCACCAGCAGGGCGTCGCCTGCCAGCCTGCGGTGCGCGATACGGCGGGACTGCAGGGCTCTGACCTGCTCCCAGCAGCCCCGCATCACCTGGTCGGTGACCTCCGCGTCGGCCAGCGAGTCCAACGGCCGGCCCGCCCGGTGCTCATACACCAGCATCACGGCGTCCGGGCCCAGCTCGGATGTCGCGATCAGCTTCGGCGCGTTCGCCCCGGCCGCGATCGCCGCGTACGCCAGCAGCGCCTCCTGCTCCAGTGCCTGGCGCAGCGACTGGATGGAGCGGCGGGTGGTGAAGCCGCGCAGGGTGAGGCGGCGCCAGACCCGGTAGAAGAAGCCGTGCGCCTGCTGCTCCCGGTCGACGACGGTCACGTCGAGGGGGGAGCCCTCCTCCAGGGTCACGATGTAGCGGCGGCCCCGGTCGCCCTGCTCGGCGGTCTCCGGAACCCCGGCTTCCGCTCGCATGGCCGACACCGGGCGGAAACCCACGTGGCGCAGCCCGGCCAGCAGGGTCTGGCCGGTGGGGCGGACGTTGGGGGTGCCGACGGTGTAGAGGGTGCCGTACGCGACGGTCCAGCCGATCAGGATCGTCAGGATGATCGAGAGCGGGGTCGTGTAACCGGCGACGAGCATCGTGAACGCGTCGAGCAGGATCACCGTCCACAGCAGGAACCGCCAGCGCGGTCTCCGGGCCATGCCCACGGCCGCCATGTACGCGATCACCGGGGCGAGGTAGCCGTGGACCGGGTCGGTGAGCCCGCCGCCGGTCTGGGGGCGGGTCAGCGCGTCCTGGATGGTGCCGGGGGCGGCTCTGGCCACCCACAGGTCCGTGGCGAGGGTCACCCCGTGCGCGAGGACGGCCGCGAGGACGCCGTCAGCGATGCGCAGGCCGTCCCGTTTGATGAGCCGCTCGATCGCGAACGCCACGGGGACGAGCAGCACGGCGATGCTGGACACCAGCCCCGCGACCTTGACGAACACGTCGGGCGCCTGTCCGGTGCCCTTGGTGATGTCCTCCTCCAGGCCGGTCGTCGTGCCGTGCGCGAACGCGGCGATGGCGAGGACGACGGCGATGCAGAGGACGCCGACGAGGAGGCGGAGGAGGTCGGACGGCCGGTGCACGCGTGCGGCGAGCAGGGGTTCGTCGCCGTCGACCCGGTCGTTCGGACCGTCGGCGGCGGAGTCTCCGCCACCGGTTCCGCCGTCGCCGGGGCCGTTGTCGGCGGAGCCGTTCCCGGTCGTGCCGCTCCTGGCACGGACGCCGTTGCTGCGGCCGCTCGGCGCCGGGCCGCTCGGCGTCGGACCGCCGTCGGCGGCGCCCCTGCCGGAGCCGTTCGGCGTCAGACCGCCGGGGGAGCGGGAACCGGTTTCCGGGTGTGGCTCGGCGTCAGGAGTGCTCGCCGTCTCCGCAGGCTGCACGTCCTGTCCCTCCGCCTTCTCTGACTCTTCTTGATCTCGTATCACCAGTCACCGCCCGGAAGATGGTGGCATGACCGGGAGGCGCAGGACCGCATCAGGGTCGGCCGACCGGGTCGCTGTCGCAGTCGTGCGCGTGGTGCAGGATGGACCGGATGGACCGGAAGACCGCCGAGGAGGCCGTGGGAGACATGGAGGCCGAGGACCCCGGGCAGCGGGCCGCCGACCGGCTGCCCGACTACGCGGAGCGCGTACTGGAGACCGCGGAGTCCATCCCGCCCGGCCGGGTGATGACCTACGGGGACGTCGCGGAGTGGCTGGGAGAGGGAGGGCCCCGTCAGGTGGGGCGCGTGATGGCGCTGTACGGCGGCGGAGTGCCCTGGTGGCGGGTCGTACGGGCCGACGGCAGGCTGCTGCCCGGCCACGAACTGCGGGCGCTCGCCCACTACCGCGGGGAGGGCACACCGCTGAGGGACGCGGCCGCGGCGCACACCGACGGGACCCATCTGCCGCGCCTCGACATGCGCCGGGCCAGATGGGACGGCGACGACCCCGGCCGCTCGATGGCCCACAATTGACAGCTTCCGCCATCCGGCGGGCCGGTGCCCACTCACCACCGCTCCTTCACCCTCGCGACACCCACCGGCGACAGCCCGCACACCGACGACCAGCCACCCACCGACGACGCACCCACCATCAGCGCGTCCAGCACCAGGACCGGCGATCCACGTGAGCTCCTCCTCCACCACCCGGCGAGCGCCGTACCAGCCGTACCCCGATCCGGTACGGCACCGGTCGCCGGGCGCGTACCGGCTGGTACGCACCCCGCCGGGCCCGGTGACCCCTCCCCTCCTGGACGCAGCACAGCGCGCGGTGGTTGACCACCCGGGCGGTCCCCTCCTGGTCCTCGCCGGACCCGGCACCGGCAAGACGACGACCCTGGTGGAGGCGGTCGCCTCCCGCGTCGAGCAGGGCGCCGACCCGGACCGGATCCTCGTCCTCACCTTCAGCCGCAAGGCGGCCGTGGAGCTCCGCGACCGCATGACGGCCCGGCTGCGGGGCGCACGAGGCCCCCGAGGGCCCGTCACCCCACCCCAGGCGACGACCTTCCACTCCTACTGCTACGCCCTCGTACGGGCCCACCAGGACGCCGAGCTGTTCGCCGAGCCGCTGCGGCTGCTGTCGGGCCCCGAGCAGGACGTCACCGTGCGCGAGCTGCTGGCGGGGCAGCTCGACCTGGAGCGGGCGGGGCTCGCGCGGATCGGCTGGCCGGACGAGCTGCGGGCCTGCCTGACGACGCGGGGCTTCGCCGACGAGGTACGGGCCGTCCTGGCCCGCTCCCGGGAGCTCGGGCTGGGCCCGCGTGCCCTGGCGGACTTCGCGAGACGGACCGGGCGGAAGGACTGGTCGGCGGCGGCGGAGTTCCTGGCGGAGTACCTGGACGTGCTGGACATGCAGGGCGTCCTCGACTACGCGGAGCTGGTGCACCGCGCGGTGCTGCTGGCGCGGGAGGTGACACTGCCGTCCTACGACGCGGTGTTCGTCGACGAGTACCAGGACACCGATCCCGCGCAGGTACGGCTCCTGCGGGCGCTGGCCGGGCGGGGCGAGACGCTGTACGCGTTCGGGGACCCGGACCAGTCGATCTACGCGTTCCGGGGGGCCGACGTCAACGGCATCCTGGACTTCCCCCGCACGTTCCGCCGCGCGGACGGCACTCCGGCCCCGGTCGCCGTACTCCGGACGTCCCGTCGCGCCCCGTCGGCGCTGCTCTCCGCGACCCGCCTGCTCACGACGCGCATGCCGCTGCGGGGCCTGCCGGGCGACGCGGTCCGCGCCCACCGGGAGCTGGTGCCGGTCCGCGAGGGCGGCCGGGTGGAGACGTACACCTTCCCGACCGCGTCGACGGAGCTGGACAACATCGCGGACATCCTGCGCCGCGCCCACCTGGAGGACGGCGTCCCCTGGGGCGACATGGCCGTGCTCGTCCGTGCCGGAGGCCGCTCCCTGCCGCCGCTGCGCCGCGCCCTGACCTCGGCGGGCGTCCCCCTGGACATCGACGGCGCCGACCTGCCGCTCCGCCACGAGCCCGCGGTGACCCCACTGCTCCTGGCCCTCCGCGCCGCGGCGACGGCCGCGGCGGGCTCCCCGGGTGCCGGCGCCTCCGAGACCGGCGCCCCTGGTGCCGTGCCTGTGGCTGACGTCTCCGGTGCCGCCTCGGAACCGGGCGCGCGTCCCGCACCCGGGCCCGCCACCGCGGGTCCCGGTACCGGTGACGGCGCCGACGAGCCCGCCGCCACCGGTCTCGCTCCCGGGCAGGCCGCCGCGCGCCGCGTCTCTGAGCCCGCCGCCACCGTTCTCGCCGCCGCGGATCCCGCCGACGGGACCAGCTCCCCGGCCCCGCGTCCCGCCGGCCCCGCAGCCGTACCCCCCGCCCACCCGGCGGGGCCCGGGGCCGAGCACGCGGACGCCCCGACGGCTCCCGGGCCCGACTGGCTCGACACCGACACCGCGCTCACCCTCCTCGCCTCCCCCCTCGGCGGCATGGACGCCGCGGACCTCCGCCGCCTCGGCCGCGCCCTCCGCGACGAGGAGCGGGCCGCGGGGACGAAGGTGCCCGCGCCCTCCGACACCCTCCTCACCCGCGCCCTCGCGCAGCCGGAACGCCTCATCGCCCACGACACCTACGCGCGCGGGGCGCGAGCCCTCGGCCTCCTCCTCCACCGCACCCGCGAGCTCCTCGCCGCCGGAGGCACCGCAGAAGAGGCCCTCTGGGAACTCTGGAGCGGCACCAACTGGCCCACCCGCCTCCACAACGCGGCGCTCCGCGGCGGCGCCGCCGGCCGCAACGCCGACCGCGACCTGGACGCCGTCTGCACCCTCTTCGACGCCGCCGCCCGCGCGGAGAAGCGCACCGGAGGCCGCGGCGCCCTGAACTTCCTGGCAGAGCTGGAAGCCCAGGACATCGCCGCCGACACCCTCACCAAACGCCGACCCGTCCGCCCCGACGCGGTCCGCCTCATGACCGCGCACCGCGCCAAGGGCCTGGAGTGGAGCCTCGTCGTCGTCGCCGGAGTACAGGAGGGCCTCTGGCCCGACCTCCGCCGCCGCGGCTCCCTCCTCGAAGCCGACCGCATCGGCCGCGACGGCCTCGCGGAACCGCTCCCCCCGGGTGCGCTCCTCGCAGAGGAGCGCCGCCTCTTCTACGTCGCCGCCACGCGTGCGAGGCACCGGCTCGTCGTCACCGCGGTCAAGGCGTCCGCCGAGGACGGCGACCAGCCCTCCCGCTTCCTCACCGAACTCGGTGTCGAGCCCAGGGACGTCACCGCGCGCCCCCGCCGCCCCCTCGCCGTCGCCGCGCTCGTCGCGGAACTGCGTGCCACCACCGTCGACCAGGCCGCCTCCCCGGCGCTCCGCGACGCCGCCGCCCGCCGCCTCGCCCGGCTGGCCGCGCTCACGGACCACGAGGGCCAGCCCCTCGTCCCCGCCGCCGACCCGCACCGCTGGTGGGGACTGGACGACCCCACCCACGCCACCGCGCCGCTCCGGGACCGCGACCTGCCCGTCACCCTCTCCGGCAGCGCCCTGGACCAGCTCGTCCACACCTGCTCCCTCCAGTGGTTCCTGGGCCGCGAGGTCAAGGCCGACGCCCCCGCCACCGCCGCCCAGGGCTTCGGCAACGTCGTCCACGTCCTCGCGGACGAGGTCGCCTCCGGCAGGACCCCCGCCGACCTGGCCGTCCTCATGGAACGCCTCGACCGGGTGTGGGAGGCCCTCGCCTTCGACGCCCCCTGGAAGTCCGCGCAGGAGAAGGAGCACGCGCGCGTGGCGCTGGAGCGCTTCCTGCGCTGGCACGTCATGGACCGCGGCGGCCGTGCCCCCGCCGCCACCGAGCACGGCTTCGACATCACCCTGGAGGCGGGTGAGTACCGGGTACGGATCCGCGGCTCCATGGACCGCGTCGAACGCGACGAACACGGCCGTGCCTACGTCGTCGACTTCAAGACCGGCCGACAGACCCCCACCAGGGACGAGGTCGCCCGCCACCCCCAGCTGGCCGTCTACCAGCTCGCGGTCCGCGAGGGCGCCGTCGACGAGGTCTTCGACGGCCGCCGCCCCGAGCCCGGCGGGGCCGAACTCGTCCACCTCCGCCAGGCCGCCCCCAGGAAGGAGGGCGGGGACGCCCTCCCCCGTGTCCAGCCTCAGGCACCGCCCGCCGACGACTGGGTGGCCGGTCTCCTCGCGGCCGCCGCGGGCCGCGTCCTCGACGAGCGCTTCACCCCCACCACCGGCCAGCACTGCACCACCTGCACCTTCCGCGCCTCCTGCAGCGCCCGCCCCGAAGGCCGCCACATCGTGGAATAGGAGTGTCCGGCGGATCATGCCGAGGCCCGGGCCGGTGCGCGCCTGCCGCCGGTGAGCGGTCTCCGGTGCGTGCGTACGGACGGCGGAGGAGGGTGCCGAGGCGGCGGGGACCCGTCAGCCGACGGTGACGCCGGTGGGGTGCCTGCTGCCCGAACGCCCGCCGCGAGCCCGGGGCGGCGTGCCCGGCCCGCGGCCCGGGCACGGTCCGCCGCCCGGCACGGTCCGGCCAGGCCGCGGGCCCCGTTGTCCACAGGCGCGCCCGACTGTCGGCGGGCCCCGCTAGCCTTCTTCGAGTGACCGCACGACTCACCGACCCCGAGCAGCTCAAGGAGCTCCTCGGTATCCCGTTCACCCCGGAGCAGACGGCCTGCATCACGGCGCCGCCCGCCCCGCAGGTCGTCGTGGCCGGAGCCGGATCCGGCAAGACCACGGTGATGGCCGCCCGGGTGGTCTGGCTGGTCGGCACGGGGCAGGTCGCTCCCGGACAGGTCCTCGGCCTCACCTTCACCAACAAGGCCGCCGGCGAACTCGCGGAACGCGTCCGCACCGCCCTCGTCCGCGCCGGCATCACCGACCCCGACCCCATGGACCCGGACGACCCCCCGGGAGAGCCCCGCATCTCCACGTACCACGCCTTCGCCGGGCAGCTCCTCACCGACCACGGCCTGCGCATCGGCCTGGAGCCCAGCGCCCGGCTCCTCGCGGACGCCACCCGCTACCAGCTCGCCGCCCGCGCCCTGCGCGAGGCCCCGGGCCCCTACCCCGCGCTGACCCGCTCCTTTCCCACCCTGGTCAGCGACGTCCTCGCCCTCGACGGGGAGCTGGCCGAGCACCTCGTACGGCCCGAGGACCTCCGCTCGTACGACTCCGCGCTGCTCACCGCCCTGGAAGGGGCCCGCCTCAGCAACGCCGACCTGCGCAAGGTCCCCGAGGCCGCCGCCGCCCGCCGCGAACTGCTCGATCTGGTCATCCGCTACCGCGCCGCCAAACGCGACCGCGACCTGCTCGACTTCGGAGACCAGATCGCCCTCTCCGCCGAGCTGGCCCGCTCCCGCCCCGAGGTCGGAACGCTCCTGCGGAACGAGTTCCGGGTGGTCCTCCTCGACGAGTACCAGGACACGTCCGTCGCCCAGCGAATCCTCCTGTCCGGCCTGTTCGGCGGCGGCAGCGGTCACCCCGTCACGGCCGTCGGAGATCCCTGCCAGGCCATCTACGGCTGGCGTGGCGCCTCCGTCGCCAACCTCGACGACTTCCCCACCCACTTCCCGCACGCCGACGGGCGCCCCGCCACCCGCTTCGCACTCAGCGAGAACCGGCGCAGCGGCGGCCGTCTCCTGCACCTCGCCAACGGTCTCGCAGCGCCCCTGCGCGCGCTGCACGACGGTGTCGAAGCCCTCCGCCCGGCCCCCGGCGCCGAACGGGACGGCACCGTGCGGATCGCCCTCCTGCCCACCCAGGCCGAGGAGATCGCCTGGCTCGCGGACTCCATCGCGCACCTCGTCCGCACCGGCAGGGAGCCCGGCGAGATCGCCGTCCTGTGCCGCACGGCCACCGACTTCCCCGAGATCCAGGCGGCCCTCGTCGCGCGCGACGTCCCCGTCGAGGTGGTCGGCCTGTCCGGGCTGCTCCACCTCCCGGAGGTCGCGGACCTCGTCGCCGTCTGCGAGGTGCTCCAGGACCCGGGTGCCAACGCCTCCCTGGTGCGGCTCCTCACCGGTCCCCGCTGGCGGATCGGCGCGCGCGACCTGGCTCTCCTCGGTCGCCGTGCCAGGCTGCTGGTGCACCGCGACGCCGCCGGGGCGTCCGCCGACGCCGACGAGCGGCTCGCCGCCGCCGTGGAGGGCGTGGACCCCTCCGAGGTGGTGTCCCTGGCGGACGCCCTGGACACGTTCCTGGAGTCCGGCGGTCACGACGACGGGCTGCCGTTCTCCGCCGCCGCCCGCGTCCGCTTCGCCCGGCTGGCCGCCGAACTCCGCGACCTGCGGCGCTCACTGGCCGACCCCCTCATGGACGTCCTGCACCGCATCCTCGCCACGACCGGCCTGGAGGTCGAACTGTCGGCGTCCCCGCACGCCCTCGCCGCCCGCCGCCGCGAGACCCTCGGCAACTTCCTGGACGTCGCCGCACGCTTCGCCTCCCTCGACGGCGACGCCAGCCTGCTCGCGTTCCTGGGCTTCCTGCGCACGGCCGCCCAGTACGAGAAGGGCCTCGACAACGCGCTGCCCGGCGCCGAGAACACCGTCAAGGTGCTCACCGCCCACAAGTCCAAGGGCCTTGAGTGGGACGTCGTCGCCGTCCCCGGCCTGGTGACCGGCCAGTTCCCCAGCTCCCGGGCCCGCGAGGCCTGGACCGCCCAGCCCCAGGTGCTGCCGCACGCCCTGCGCGGCGACGCCGCCACCCTCCCGGACATCGACACCTGGGACGCGGCCTCGCTCAAGGCGTTCAAGGCGGCCATGAAGGACCATCAGCACACCGAGGAGCTGCGCCTCGGCTATGTGACCTTCACTCGCCCCCGGAGCCTCCTCCTGGCCTCCGCCCACTGGTGGGGCCCCTCCCAGAAGCGCCGCCGCGGTCCCTCCGGCTTCCTCCACGCCCTGCACGACCACTGCGCGGCCGGCCACGGCGAGACCGAGGCCTGGGCGGAAGAACCCGACGAGGACGCCGAGAACCCGGCCCTCACGGCGGTGGAGGCCGCCGACCAGGCCTGGCCCCTGCCGCTGGACCCCACCGCCCTGGCTCTCCGCCGCCAGGCGGCCGGCACGGTCCGCCACTACCTGGCAGAACAGCACACCCAGGTCCCCGGCGGGCACGGCGGCCCCGAGGACGACCCCCTCATGTGGCCGGACGAGCTGGACGAGCCGGAGGAGCTGTGCGAACCGGACGGGCCGGGCGAGCCGTGGCCCGGGGAAGCGGAGCCGGAGGCGGCCCGGCACGACGCCGAGCCGCAGGCGGGCGGCACACCCGACGACGTCCCACGGGCCGATGCCGACGATGCCGCCGAGCCGTCGGCCTCCCGCGCCGAGCCCGCCGCGCCTCCCGCCCCCGCCCCGCCCCCGGGGACCCTGCCCCACCAGCGCGCCCCACGGCCGTACGGCGACGAGGGCCCGCTCACCCCCGAGGAGGCGCGGGCCGTCGCGTCCTGGGACCGGGATCTGGAGGCGCTGGCAGGGGAACTGCTCCGGGCCCGGGCGACCACCCGTGACGTACCGCTGCCCGCGTCCCTCTCCGCGTCGCAGCTCCTGCGCCTCGCCGCCGACCCGGACGGCCTCGCCGCCGAGCTGGCCCGGCCGATGCCGCAGCCTCCGCAGCCGGCCGCCCGGCGTGGCACCCGCTTCCATGCGTGGGTGGAGTCCCGCTTCGAGGAGCTGCCGCTGCCCCTGCTCGGCCCGGAGGAACTGCCCGGCGGCGAGGTGTACGCGGACGAACCGGAGATCGAGGACGAACGGGACCTCGCCGCCCTCAAGGAGGCCTTCGCTCGCACTCCGTACGCGCGACGCACCCCCCACCGTGTGGAGGCGCCGTTCCAGCTGACCCTCGCCGGGCGGACCATCCGGGGGCGGATCGACGCGGTCTACCGTGACCCGGCCACCGGCGCGTACGAGATCGTCGACTGGAAGACCAGCCGACGGCACACCGGCGACCCGCTGCAGCTCGCGGTCTACCGCCTCGCCTGGGCCGAGCAGCACGGGCTGCCGCCCGACGAGGTGACCGCCGCCTTCGTCTACATACGCGGCGGGGACGTCGTACGGCCCGCCCACCTGCCCGGCCGTGCCGAGCTGGAAGGGATCATGCTCGGTGAGACGGCAGACGGGACACCCTCCGGCGCCGGATAGGCTCGGGAGCATGAGCCACACCCCGGACAGCGCCGTCCAGACGGTACGGAAGTACATAGACCAGCACCGCCCCGCGTTCCTCGACGACCTCGCGGACTGGCTGCGCATCCCCTCCGTGTCCGCGCAGCCGCAGCACGCCCCGGACGTGCGGCGCAGCGCCGAGTGGCTCGCCGCGAAACTGAAGGAGACCGGGTTCCCGGTCGTCGAGGTGTGGGAGACGGCCCCGGCCGGCGGCGGCGCCCCCGCCGTGTTCGCGCACTGGCCGTCCGCCGACCCCGACGCCCCGACCGTCCTCGTCTACGGACACCACGATGTGCAGCCCGCCGCCCGCGAGGACGGCTGGCACACCGAGCCGTTCGAGCCGGTCGTCCGCGACAACCGCCTCTACGCGCGCGGGGCCGCCGACGACAAGGGCCAGGTGTTCTTCCACACCCTCGGCCTCCGCGCCCATCTGGCCGCCACCGGCCTCACCGCCCCCGCCGTCAACGTGAAGCTGATCGTCGAGGGTGAGGAGGAGTCGGGCTCGGCGCACTTCCGGGCGCTCGTCGAACGCGAACGCGCCCGTCTCGCCGCCGACGCCGTGATCGTCTCCGACACCGGCATGTGGAACGAGACCACGCCCACCGTCTGCACCGGCATGCGCGGCCTCGCGGACTGCGAGATCGAGCTGTACGGGCCGGAACAGGACATCCACTCCGGCTCCTTCGGCGGAGCGGTCCCCAACCCGGCGACCGTCGCCGCCCGCATCGCCGCCGCCCTGCACGACGACCAGGAGCGTGTGACCGTCCCCGGCTTCTACGACGGCATCACGGAGCTCACCGGAACCGAGCGCGCCCTGATCGCGGAGCTGCCCTTCGACGAGGCGGACTGGCTGGCCACCGCCCGCTCCCACAGCACGCTCGGGGAGACCGGCTACTCCACCCTGGAGCGCGTCTGGGCCCGCCCGACCGCCGAGGTCAACGGCATCGGCGGCGGCTACCAGGGCCCCGGCGGCAAGACGATCATCCCGTCCTCGGCCCAGCTGAAGCTGTCCTTCCGGCTGGTCGCCGGACAGGACCCGGACCGTGTCGAGGCCGCCGTACGGGAGTGGGTCGCCACTCGCGTCCCCGCAGGCATCCGCCACAAGATCACCTTCGGGGCGTCCACCCGGCCCTGCCTGACCCCGCTCGACCACCCCGCGCTCCAGGCGGTCACCCGCGCGATGAGCCGGGCCTTCGACGGCTCGAAGATCCGTTACACGCGCGAGGGCGGCTCCGGACCTGCAGCAGACCTCCAGGACGTACTGGCCGCGCCCGTGCTGTTCCTGGGCATCTCCGTACCATCCGACGGCTGGCACGCACCGAACGAGAAGGTGGAACTGGACCTGCTACTGAAAGGCGCCGAGGCGAGCGCCCACCTGTGGGGCGAACTCGCCACCGCCCTCGGCTGAACCCCGCCGCGCCCCGCCCCCGGGCATCCCGCCGCCCGGCACCGGGTGACGCGCGGCCCGGAACCCCGAGCCACGTCACCGGGGCGGCACCGCCCGCCCGGGCGGTCCGGGTCCCGCGCACCCACCCGCGCACGGGGCCCGCCCGCCGCGAGGGGCACGGCCGAAGACCCGCAGACACACGCCGACACACACACCCACACACCGGGGGAGTTGGACGCACCAGTGAGCACCATCAGCAACGAGGCCGATCACCGCCCGATCGGCCTCACCGCCCCGAGCGGCATCGACCGCGCGGCCCACCACCGTCTTGACGAGGCCTGGCTGGCAGCGGCCTGGAGCCACCCCACCACCCGCGTCTTCGTGGTGTCCGGCGGCCAGGCCCTGATCGACGACACCCCCGACGGCCGCACCGAACTGGTCATGACCCCGTCCTTCGAGGCGCCCCTCACGGAGACCCACCGTTACTTCCTCGGCCGGGACACCGACGGTGTCAGCTACTTCGCCCTCCAGAAGGACGCTCTGCCCGGCCGCATGGACCAGTCGGCGCGCCCCGCCGGACTGCGCGAGGCCGGTCTGCTGCTGGAGGCCCGGGACGCCGGTCTCATGGCGCACGCCGTCGCCCTGGAGAACTGGCAGCGGCTGCACCGTTTCTGCTCCCGCTGCGGCGAGCGCACCGTCATCGCCGCCGCCGGTCACATCCGCCGCTGCCCGGCCTGCGGCGCCGAGCACTACCCGCGCACCGACCCGGCCGTCATCATGCTGGTGACGGACGAGCGGGACCGCTGCCTCCTCGGCCGCCAGGTGCACTGGCCGGAGGGCCGCTTCTCGACCCTCGCGGGCTTCGTCGAGCCCGGCGAGTCCATCGAGCAGTCCGTGATCCGCGAGGTGCACGAGGAGGTCGGCATCACCATCGGGCAGGTCGAGTACGTCGCCAGCCAGCCCTGGCCGTTCCCGTCCAGCCTGATGCTCGGTTTCATGGCCAGCGCCACGTCCACCGAGATCGACGTCGACGGAGACGAGATCGAGGAGGCCCGCTGGTTCTCCCGCGAGGAGCTGACCGCAGCCTTCGAGACCGGCGAGGTCCTCCCCCCGTACGGCATCTCCATCGCCTCCCACCTTCTCGAACTCTGGTACGGCAAGCCGCTGCCGAAGCCGGGCAGCACGCACTGACACGCCGAGGGCCCCCTCCCGGCCGGGAGGGGGCCCTCGGCGTGCCGCCACAGGCCTCAGCCGGCCAGGGCCTGCTGCACCTGGGCCAGGCTCGGGTTGGTCATCACCACGTCCCGGGAACCGCTCTCCGGCTTCACGAGCACCGTCGGCACGGTCTGGTTGCCGTCGTTGACCTTCTCCACGAAGGCGGCGGACGCCGGGTCCTGCTCGATGTTGATCTCGGTGTACGCGATGCCCTGGCGGTCCAGCTGGCTCTTCAGCCGCCGGCAGTAGCCGCACCAGGTCGTGCTGTACATCGTCACAGTTCCCTGCATGTCTCTTCCGCTCCTCTGGGTGCTCGGAGTGCGTGATCGCACACGGGGAACGCACCGGCCGCGCGGCTCATTCCCTCAGGGGGTATCCCGCCGGTATGACAAAGACCGCACCCCTGTGGACAAGCGGCACGGCCGCCTCCGCCGACCTGGCAGCATGGCAGGGTGACAGGAGCAACGCACACCACCCTCGTCCCGCAGGTGCCCCAGGACGCCGACGCGGTGCTCGACGGGCTCGACCCCGAGCAGCGCGAGGTCGCGACCGCCCTGCACGGACCGGTGTGCGTCCTCGCCGGTGCGGGGACCGGCAAGACCCGCGCCATCACCCACCGCATCGCCTACGGGGTGCGCGCCGGCATCCTGCAGCCCGCCAGCGTGCTCGCCGTCACCTTCACCAACCGCGCCGCGGGCGAGATGCGCGGACGGCTCCGCCAGCTCGGTGCGGCCGGCGTCCAGGCCCGTACCTTCCACTCCGCCGCGCTCCGCCAGCTCCAGTACTTCTGGCCGAAAGCCGTCGGTGGCGAACTGCCTCGGATCCTCGACCGCAAGGCCCAGACCGTAGCGGACGCCGCCGCCCGCTGCCGGGTCCGCCTCGACCGCACCGAGCTGCGCGATGTCACCGCCGAGATCGAGTGGGCCAAGGTCACCCAGACCGTCCCCGCCGACTATCCGGCCGCCATCGCCGAGGCCCAGCGCGACGCCCCCCGCGACCCCGCCGAAATCGGCCAGATCTATTCCATGTACGAGCAGGTCAAGCAGGAGCGCGACACCCTCGACTTCGAGGACGTCCTTCTGCTGACCGTGGGCATCCTCCAGGACCGCCAGGACATCGCGGAGCAGATCCGCCGCCAGTACCAGCACTTCGTCGTCGACGAGTACCAGGACGTCTCCCCGCTCCAGCAGCGGCTGCTGGACCTGTGGCTCGGGGACCGCGACAGCCTCTGTGTCGTCGGTGACGCCAGCCAGACGATCTACTCCTTCACCGGGGCCACCCCCGACTACCTGCTCGACTTCCGCACCCGGCATCCCCACGCCGCCGTCGTGAAGCTCGTCCGCGACTACCGCTCCACCCCCCAGGTCGTGCACCTGGCCAACGGCATCCTCGCCCAGGCCCGCGGCCGGGCCGCCGACCACCGGCTGGAGCTGGTGTCCCAGCGCGGCCCCGGCCCCGAACCCGTCTACACCGCCTACGGCGACGAACCCACCGAGGCCGAAGGCACCGCCCGCCGCATCCGCGACCTCATCGCCTCCGGTGTCCCCGCCGCCGAGATCGCGGTCCTCTACCGGGTCAACGCCCGCTCCGAGATCTACGAGCAGGCCCTCGCCGACGCGGGAGTGCCCTACCAGCTGCGCGGCGCGGAGCGCTTCTTCGAACGCCAGGAGGTACGGGAGGCCGGAGCCGCCCTGCGCGGCGCCGCCCGCTTCGGAGCCAACGACCGGCTCCTCGACGATGTCGTCGACCTGCCCTCCCAGGTCCGGGCCGTCCTCTCGACCAAGGGCTGGACCACCGAGCCCCCCTCGGGCTCCGGAGCCGTCCGGGACCGCTGGGAATCCCTCGCCGCCCTCGTCCGCCTCGCGGAGGACCTGGCCCGCGCCCGCCCCGCCGCCACCCTCACCGACCTCGTCGCGGAACTCGACGAACGGGCCGCCGCCCAGCACGCCCCCACCGTCCAGGGCGTCACCCTTGCCTCCCTGCACGCCGCCAAGGGCCTCGAATGGGACGCCGTCTTCCTCGTCGGCCTCACCGAAGGAACCCTCCCCATCACCTACGCGAGGACCGACGAGCAGATCGAGGAGGAGCGCCGCCTGCTGTATGTCGGCGTCACCCGCGCCCGCCGGCACCTCTCCCTGTCCTGGTCCCTGTCCCGCTCCCCCGGGGGGCGCCCCCACCGCGAACCCTCCCGTTTCCTGAAGGGCCTGCGCCCCGGCACCGTACCGAGCACAGCGGGTCGCGGCTCCTTCGCCGCGGGCGGTGCGGCCGCCGCAGCCCGCCCCGGCGGCACCCGCCCCCGGCGCGCCCGGGGGCCCGTGCGCTGCCGGGTGTGCGGCACGACCCTCACCGCTGCGGGCGAGATGAAGCTGATGCGCTGTGAGGACTGTCCCTCGGAGATGGACGAGGCGCTCTACGGGCGGCTGCTGGACTGGCGGTCCCGCGCGGCCCGGCGGCTCGGCCAGCCCGACTACTGCGTCTTCACCGAGAAGACCCTCATGGCCATCGCGGAGGCCACCCCCGCCACCGATGCCGAGCTGGCCGTCATCCCGGGCGTCGGCATCCGCAAGCTCAACCGCTTCGGCTCCGACGTCCTCGCCATCTGCGCAGGTCAGCCATGCTCGGACGAGAACGTCGAGGACTGAGACGAACTCGTCGGAAAAATAGTTTGCGCGCGCCCCAGAAGTCCCCATAGGTTCTTAACCACGCGAACAGCGGCTTCACTGAAGCGCTGTCCTCGTGCTGTACTTATCCGAATACACGAGGGACCGGGCCCCGCCCGATCCCCCCGAGACGCCGAGAGGAGGCGAGTCCAGTGATCAGCATCAACTTCAACACCACCAGCTTCGTCAGCACCGCCAAAATGACCGATCGCCCGGTCGCCTCCGCCTGCTCGCTCGGCATGTCCGGCCACTTCGGCCGTACCCGCTCGGCGTTCACCGGCACCGGCCTGTCCGGCTTCGGCTCCGAGGCCGCCCGTCCGGCGTCCCTCCTGATGGAACTCCCCGTCATCGAGGGATCCCTGGCCGATGAGCGACCGACCAAGGCACTGGAAGCAGACGTAGCAGCGGCGCAGGCCCCGGCCTATGCCATTGCGGCGACCGGTGCCGGCAACCAGAAGCAGACGACGCAGCACCACCACACGATGTGGGCCTTCCGCGGGCTCGAACCCTGGAGTGATCCAGCCTGATCCAGGATCAGGCCGGCGCCTTCAGGGCCGCGGAACCCCACCAGGGATCCGCGGCCCTTCTGTTTTCCCTCACACGGGGCGACAGAGCGAAGGGGCCTCGGGACCAAGCAGTACCCGGTACCAGCCCACCGGCCGACCGGCCGGACCGACCATGACGAGGAAAACACCACCGTGCAACTCGAAGCGCACGCCCCGTCCGTACCGCCCTCCGAGACGATCCCCCCGCCCGGCCTTCAGAAGGACCCCAACGTGACCGCCCTCAGCGCTCTCACCGCGCTCACCGCGCTCGACGACGCGATCGAGAACCTCGGCGTACCCGTTCCCTGCCGCTCCTACGACCCCGAGGTCTTCTTCGCGGAGTCGCCGGCGGACGTCGAGTACGCCAAATCCCTCTGCCGCACCTGCCCTCTGATGGACGCCTGCCTCGCGGGCGCCAAGGAGCGCCGCGAGCCGTGGGGTGTCTGGGGCGGTGAACTCTTCGTCCAGGGTGTGGTCGTCGCCCGCAAGCGGCCCCGTGGCCGCCCGCGCAAGAACCCGGTCACGGCATGAACGCCACCGGAACGATCGATCGCCCCCTCACGCACGACCCTCAGAAGCAGGCCCCGATGACCTCTTCCACCCACGAGCCCATGGGCTCCGCGACCTCTGACGTCACCACTCTTGGCGCCCACGCCTCGCGCCAGAACAGGAACCGTGAAATGCAACTCATCCCCGAAGCCCTGGCCCGTGCCCATATGCACGAGCGTCTGCACGAGGCAGAGCAGCAGCGGGCCGGTGCCCGCCTGCTCGCCGCCCGGCGGATGCAGCGCCGCGCCGAGCGCGCCTCGCTCCGCGCCCGCCGCGCCCTGGCCATGGCCGTCATGCAGTAAGCGCCACACCACCCGCCGCGGGGGCCGTCCGAACGGACCGGCCCCCGCGGTGCGTTGTACCGGGAACCGGCGGCCCGGGGAGTTATCGTCGCGAAGTGAACGACCGGACCCCCGAACCCCCGAGGTCCCGCACGCAGAGCGTCACCTGCTCCCGCTGCGGCACGACCGCCGACACCCTCCCCCTGACCTGGACCTGTTCCGTCGAAAACGGCACGAGACTCTACTTCTGCGAAACCTGCGCCCGAACCCACCTCAGGTCCATCGAGAGCCGCCTCGACTCCTCCTGGTGGTAGGGGGCCTCCCCCTTCCCCGCATCCCCACCTCCCCCCTCCCTCCCGTTTCGTCGGTCTTCGCCTGTGGGACCCGTTCAGCTCAGTCCCGGCCGTCAGGGGTGAAGCCCGGGAGCCAGGTGGAGAGTTCTGCGTGGAGGTCGACGGTGGCGTCGAGTTGGCACAGGACTCCGATGGTGCTCAGGGTGACACGGTGGATGAGGAGGTAGGACGGGGGCAGGTTCAGGCGCTTGCCCAGTTGGTGGGCGGGGGAGCGGGGGTCCGCGATCCTGGCTGCCTGGGTACGCAGCCAGTCCCTCGTGAAGGCGAAGGATTCCGCCTGGGCCGGTTCGATGATCGGCAGGAGGTAGTCCAGGACCTCGTCGGGGTCCAGGGTGATGGACTCCTTGACGAACTCCTCCTCGCGGAGGAGCTGATAGACCGTCTCCGCTTCGCCCTCCAGAGCCATGCGGAGGCAGGTGCCGATGGTCTCCGGAAGGCCGCCCGGGAGGCGGTCCACGGTGCCGAAGTCCAGCACACCCAGACGCAGCTCCCCGTCGGCTTCACCGGGCAGCAGCCGGAAGTTGCCCGGGTGCGGGTCCGCGTGCAGGAGCCCCGTGCGGGCCGGGCCCGAGAACAGGAAGCGTGCCAGCAGCTGGCCCGCGCGGTCCCGCTGGTCGGGAGTACCGGTCGCGATGACCTCCGACAGAGGTGTGCCTTCGATCCACTCCGTCACCAGGACCTGGTCCGACTGGTGGACCACATCCGGGATCACCACGTCGGGATCCTCCGCGAACTCGGTCGCGTGCTTCCGCTGGGCCCGGGCCTCCAGCTCGTAGTCCAGCTCCTCCGCCACCCGGTCGCGCATCTCGTTGATCAGCGGCTTGATGTCCATGCCCGGTACCAGGGGGCCCAGCAGCCGGGCGAAGCGGCTGAGCTGTGCCAGGTCGGAGAGGAGTGCCTCCCCCGCGCCCGGGTACTGCACCTTCACCGCAACCTGACGGCCGTCCCGCCAGACCGCCCGGTGTACCTGCCCTATCGACGCAGCCGCCGCCGGTTTGTCCTCGAACTCCAGGAACAGCGCCCGCCAGTCCTCACCCAGCCGCTCCTCCAGGACCTCGTGCACCGTCCGGGTCGGCATCGGAGGCGCCGCCTCCTGAAGCTTCGTCAAGGCGGCCCGGTAGGGGCCCGCGACCTCCTCCGGCAGCGCCGACTCGAACACCGAGAGCGCCTGACCCAGCTTCATCGCACCCCCCTTCAGTTCGCCGAGCACCTTGAACAACTGCTCCGCCGTCCGCTGCTGCAGTTCCCGCGCCACGATCTCGGCCGGTTTGCCGCCGATCCGCTTGCCCAGCCCCCAGGTGGCCCGGCCCGCGAAGCCCAAGGGCAGCGCCGCCAACTTGGCGGTCCGGGTGACCGCCTTCCGAGGAAGATCCGACATGCGCCCCTCCAAATCCCTGGCAGCCGAACCGCGTTCGTCCCGCATGCGCCACGGACGGCCGTTACCCCGCCATTGTGTCCTGCCTGCTTCCGGCCACCACGGCCCCCACGTCACTCCTCCCGGCCGCAGCCCCGCACGGGCACTCCGCGTGCGGCTCCACCCGGTGCGAGCGCCACTCCAGCAGCGGTGACGCCACCTCCCAGCGCGCCCCCGCACTCGCCGGCGGCGATCCGTCGAGGAACGCCAGCGCGTGCGCCGCCGCCAGGCCCGCCACCGCCGACACCAGCGCCACATCCCCCGCCGGCCCCGTGCCCCGCCTGCCGGACCGCCACTGGGCCAGCATCCGCGGCCACACCGGGTCGCCGTCCGTCCGGTGCAGCTCCAGACACCGCCCACAGGCTGTGCCGCCCGGCACCACCAGCGGACCCACCACACCCGTCGCCTCCAGCAACCCCGTGAAGAGATGCGGCACGCCCGACTCCACCCAGCGGTCCGCCGTCACCGGATCCGGGGCATACGCCTCCAGACCCTCGCGCGGAGCGATGACGGTCAGGGCCGGTTCCGCCGCCTGCCCGCGAGGCCGGTGTCCGGCTTCCGGGGGCGCCGAGCCTGACACGAGGCGGCGGGCCGACACGTCCCTGCGCTTCCCGACCGACTCGGCCGGGTGCCCGCCCGGTGACACATCCCACGGCTCCACACACCCCCCGTCCAGCACCTCCACCTCACCCACGCCCGCAGCCGACAGCAGCGCCGCCACACCCGCACCCACCCGGCCCGCGCCCCGGACCCGCACCCGCATGCCGCCCCGCGCCGCCAGACGCCGAAGCGCTCCGCCCGGCTCCCTGTGCACCACCGACAGCGACGCCAGATCCGCCCGTAACCGGTCCAGCGCACCGTCCCTCCGCCGCAGTGCCTCCACCGCCGGATCGCCGGCCGCCCGGTCGTCCAGCAGCCCCGCCCCGGCCAGCCTCCGCAGCAGGCCTTCCAGCCAGCCGTCCGGCACGCCGAGCGCCCGCGCCTCCCTCCGCAGCAGTTCCGTGCCCCGCGTCCCGTCGAGCAGTCCGAGCAGACTGCCCGTCGTCGTGTCCACCGGGCCCACCACCACGGCATGCGCCGCCGTCACCCCGTACTGCACATACTGGAGATCCCGCCAGGCCCGCCGCAGTGCGGGCTTCACCGCCGGATGCATGCCGCCACCCCTCTCCTCGTCCGGATGCCTCGTTCCCGACACCGACAGCATGCCGAGAGTGACGGCCCGCGTGCCGAAGGTCATCCACAGGGCGGCTCATCAGTCATACGAATGCTGCGGGTTGTGGAAGGGGCGTGCACAGGCCCGGACGATGGCGGACATCCCCCCGGCCAGCGGGTACCGTCGGGGCGTGTCCGCCGACTCCCCCCACCGTCCGACCAGCGCCCCGCCACCCGGCCGCGGAGACTCCGCCGCGGGGACGCCCGCCGTGGGAACGTCAGGCGGGAGAGCATCGGGCGGGAGAGCAGCCGATGTCGAGGTGCGGCGGAGTTCGCGGCGCCGACGGACCGTTTCCGCCTACCGCGAGGGCGATCGCACGATCGTCCTGATCCCGGCCCGCATGTCCGAGGCGGAGGAGCGGCGCTGGGTCGACGTCATGCTCGACAAGCTCGCCGCGCAGGAGAGCAAGCGGCTGCTCGGTGACTCCGAACTGGCCGGGCGTGCCGAGCGGCTCGCCGCCCAGTACCTCGAAGGGCGCGCCCGCCCGGCCTCCGTGCGCTGGGTCACCAACCAGAACACCCGCTGGGGCTCCTGCACCCCGGCCGAGGGCAGCATCCGCCTGTCCCACCGGCTCCAGGGCATGCCGGAGTACGTCATCGACTACGTGCTCCTGCACGAGCTGGCCCATCTGCTCGTCCCCGGGCACGGCCCCCGCTTCTGGCGCCTGCTGGAGGCCTACCCCCGCACGGAACGGGCCCGTGGCTACCTCGAGGGCGTCGTCGCCGCCGCCCGGCTGCCGCACGTTCCCGGGCCGGGCACCGAACCGCCGTCCGCGTGACGCCGTCCCGGACACCCGCTCCTGTACCGAGTCCGTACCAGTCCTCGTCCGGCGCGGCTACCCCCGTGGTTCCTGCCGGAACCAGCCGTTAGCCTTGCGCGACGCACACACCATCCGGGATGGGGGACGGTCGTTACGCATGGCCAGGGAATTCCAACGGGGCCACAAGGCCCGGATCAGTGATCTGACCGCCGGGACCGATCTGTACGTGGGCGTGCAGATCGCCGCCCCCGGACTGAGCTTCGACATCAGCTGCTTCGGCCTGGACGCCGACGAACGGCTCTCCGACGACCGGTACTTCGTCTTCTTCAACCAGCCGAAGTCGCCCGAGGAATCCCTCCAGCTGCTCGGCCCCCAGGCCGGTGACACCGAGTCCTTCCGGGTCACCCTGGATCGTGTCCCCGAAGGGATCCACAAGCTCTCCTTCACCGCCACGATCGACGGCGACGGCCAGATGTCGCAGGTCGGCCCCGGTTATCTCCGGATCGTCGCCGGTGGCGAGGAGGTCGCCCGCTACGCCTTCAGCGGAGCGGAGTTCAGCACCGAGCGGGCCGTGATGCTCGGTGACTTCTACCGCAAGGACGGCTGGCGTTTCGCCGCCGTCGGCCAGGGTTTCGACGGCGGACTCGAAGCACTGCTCAAGAACTTCGGCGGCGAAGTCCTCGAAGAGGAAGAGCCGCAGGCCCAGGAGCCCCCGCAGCAGGCGGCCCCCGGGTTCGCACCGCCGCCGGGGCCCGCCCCGTCCCAGGCCCCCGCACCGGCACCCGCCCCCGCGTTCGGCACGCCGGCAGCGCCTCCCGCTCCGGAGCCCGCCGCCCCCGCTCCGCACCGGCAGCCCGTGCATTCCGCGCCCACCATGGTGGCACCGATGACCCCGCAGGGGGGCATCCCGAACCCGCCCGCGCCGCCCGGCCCGGCGCCCGCCCCGCAGGCCCCGTCCCCGTACGGAGCGCCGCAGCCCGGCGCGTACGGCCAGGTCCCCGGCCAGACGCCCCCGCCCGGCGCCCCCGGCCAGTACGGCCAGACGCCCCATGGCCAGGGCCACGCTCCCGGACAACCCGTGCCCGCCCCCACCGCCCCCTACGGGCAGCCGCCGTACGGCCGGCAGCCCGGGGACATGTCTCCGGCCGGTGCCCCGCACGCCGCCGCGCCCCAGGCCCCCGGCCTCACCGTGGCGCTGCAGAAATACCGGGAAACGCCCACCGGGCAGCGCTGGACCCCGCAGAACGCACAGCTCATGCGGGTCGACCTGAGCCACGGCGAGACCGCTGTCCTGGCCCGCCAGGGCAGCATGGTCATGTACCAGGGCAAGGTCGACTTCGGCTACAAGGGCGCCGGCTTCGCCGGACGGATCGTCGGCAACGCCACGGGCCAGGAGATGCAGCTCATGCGCTGCACCGGCCGCGGTCAGGTGTTCCTCGCGGAGAACGCCACCCACCTGCACCCCATCGAGCTGCAGGGCGACGGCATCTGCGTCTCCGCCGAGAACGTCCTCGCGTTCGACGAGTCGCTGCACCACGAGGTCCGCCGGATCGAGGGCCACGGGATCCCGGGCGGGGCGCTGTTCACCATGCTGTTCCAGGGCACCGGCACGGTCGTCGTCAAGACGCACGGCGTTCCCGTCGTGCTGCCCGTCACACCCACCACCTTCGCGGACTGCAACGCCGTGGTGGCCTGGTCCGCGGCCTCCCAGGTGGTGCTGTCGAGCCAGGTCAGGCTGCGCCGCAACGCCTACCCGGGGCACAGCGGGGAGAGCGTCAACCTCCAGTTCCGGGGAGCGCCCGGAAACTTCATCATCGTCCAGCCGTACGAGGTCTGAGGGAGCCCGCACCCATGAACCAGCAACTCTCGGGCTACGCCCCGACCCCGCCCGTGGCCCGTATGGAGAACCACGGCTCGTCCATGCTCAAGGTCGCCATGGCCACCGGCCAGGACCTGTACGCGCGGCCCGGCTCCGCCGTCGCCTACGAGGGCTTCATCCAGTACGAGCCGAACCCGCCCGCCGTGCGCCAGATCGCCGCCTCGTGGTTCACCGGCGAGAGCGCCCCGGTCATGAAGTGCTCCGGCGACGGTCTGCTGTACCTCGCGGACTACGGCGCCGACGTCGTGATCATCAATCTGAACAACGACGCACTGTCCGTCAACGGCACCAACGTGCTGGCCTTCGACGCCCACCTCCAGTGGGGCGTCGAACGGGTCAAGGGCATGGCCAAGTTCGCCGGGCAGGGCCTGTGGAACGTGCAGATCTCCGGCACCGGCTGGGTGGCGCTCACCTCGCTCGGCACACCGATCGTCGTCGACTGCGGACGCGGCGACGACGAGACGTACGTCGACCCGGACGCGCTCATCGCCTGGTCGCCGTCCCTGAAGGTGAAGGGCAAGCGCAGCTTCAAGGCGGGCTCCCTCATCGGGCGGGGCAGCGGCGAGGCCTACCAGATGGCCTTCTCGGGCCAGGGCGTCGTCGTCGTGCAGCCGAGTGAGGACAGCACGGACCGCCTGCGGATCCGGCACTGAGGACCAGGGGGAGCGAGAAACACCATGCAGAGCCCGCTTTTCGGCCACACGGAACAGCAGAGCCAGGACCGGTACACCGTGCAGAACCCGCAGCTGCTGCGGGTCGCACTCACCGGCCATGACGACATCCTCGCCCGCAAGGGCGCCATGGTCGCCTACCAGGGGCTGATCGACTTCGACGGCGAGTACCAGAGCCGGAGCCAGCGCACGGCGCGCGCGCGTACCGGTGAGGGCCTGGACCTGATGCGCTGCTCGGGCCAGGGGACCGTCTACTTCGCCAACCTCGCCCAGTACGTCCACGTCGTCGACGTGGACCAGGAGGGGCTGACCGTGGACAGCTCCTATGTGCTGGCGCTGGACTCCACGCTGCACACCGAGGTCATCGCCGTCGACAGCCAGTACGGGATCTCCGGGTCCGGGAAGTACCAGCTGAACATCTCCGGCAGCGGCAAGGTCGCGTTGATGACCTCGGGCCAGCCGCTGATGATGCAGGTCACGCCGGACAAGTACGTCACCGCCGACGCCGACGCGATCGTCGCCTGGTCGTCCTCGCTGAGGGTGCAGATGCAGGCCCAGACGCACGCGTCGGGTGTCCGGCAGCGCCGTGGCAGTACGGGTGAGGGCTGGGAGCTGAGCTTCCTCGGCCAGGGCTTCGCGCTGGTGCAGCCCAGCGAGGTCATGCCTCCGCAGCATGCACAGATCGGCCCGGGGCTCGGTGCCCAGTTCGGCGTCGGTCAGCACGGGGTGCACGCCCAGAACCAGAACAACGCCTGGAACTGACACCGGGACGCAGACACCCGCGAGGGGCGGCCCGCCCTCGCGGGCCGCCCCTCGCCGAGGCGCCCGGCCCCTCACACCGGCGGCCCCTCAGAGGCGGGCCAGGGTCGCCCGTACGAGTCGCACCACCGACGCGTCGGCCACTGCCGCCACCTCGTCGTACGCGAACCAGCGCAGGTCCAGCGACTCGTCGCTGATGGCCTCCACCGCGCCGGGCGGCGCGACGGCGGCGTACTGCACGTCGAGGTGCCAGGCGCAGGGCGTCTCGTGCCGGTCCAGCCGCACCGGGCCGCCCGGCAGCAGCGTCAGGCCCGGGATGCCGGACTCCTCCGTCGCCTCCCGCAGCGCGGCCCCCGCGAGTGTCGTGTCCTCAGGCTCGCAGTGGCCGCCCATCTGCAGCCACATCCGCATCTTCCGGTGCAGGGTCAGCAGCACCCGGTCCCGCTCCGGGTCCACCACCAGCGCGCTCGCCGTCAGATGCCCGGCCTCGCAGGACTTCCACATCGCGTCCTCGTACGCCGCCAGGTGGTCCAGATACGCCCGGCGCAGGCCTCCCTGCCCCTCCTGGCCGTCCTCGTACGCCTTGAGTACGAGGACGGCGTCATCACGCAGGGTCACTTGCCGGTCTCGCCCTCGTCGTCCCCGGCGGGACGCTCCGGGGCGCCCCCAGCCGCCTCCCCGAGCATCTTGTCCAGCTCGGAGAAGTCCAGCTGCTCACGGTGGACGAAGCCGTCCGGGTCGTCGAGGTCCGTGGCCGTCGGCAGCATGTCGGGGTGCTCCCACAGCGCGTCGCGCCCGTCGACGCCCCGGGCGTCACCGAGCAGAGCCCACAGCCGCGAGGCGTCCCGCAGCCGCCGCGGACGCAGCTCCAGGCCGATCAGCGTCGCGAAGGTCTGCTCGGCGGGCCCACCGGTGGCGCGCCGCCGCCGCAGCGTCTCGCGCAGCGCGTCCGCCGAGGTCAGACGGGTCCCGGCGGCGGTGTGCACCACCGCGTCCACCCAGCCTTCGACCAGCGCCAGGGCCGTCTCCAGACGGGCCAGCGCCGCCTTCTGCTCCGGAGTGTCCTCCGGCTGGAACATGCCCTGCTGGAGCGCCTCCTGAAGCTGTTCCGGGTTGCTCGGGTCAAGCTGGGAGACCGCGTCCTCCAGCTTCGAGGTGTCGACCTTGATCCCGCGCGCGTAGCCCTCGACCGCGCCGAACAGATGCGAGCGCAGCCACGGCACATGCGCGAACAGCCGCTGATGGGCGGCCTCCCGCAGCGCCAGGTACAGCCGTACCTCGTCCGGCGGCACGCTCAGGTCCCTGCCGAACGCCGCCACGTTCAGCGGCAGCAGCGCGGCCTTCCCGGCCGGGCCCAGCGGCAGCCCGACATCGGTCGAGCCGACCACCTCGCCGGCCAGCACCCCCACGGCGTGCCCGATCTGCTGGCCGAACATGGCGCCGCCCATGGACCGCATCATGCCGATCAGCGGCCCCGCCATGGCCTGCATCTCCTGCGGCAGCACCTCGCCCATGGCGGTACCGACCCGCTCGGCCACCGGGTCGACGAGCTGCTGCCACGCGGGCAGGGTCGCCTCAACCCACTCCGCGCGGCTCCACGCCACGGCCGTGTTCGCGCCCGAGGGCAGGGACGTCGCCCCGTCGAGCCACAGGTCCGCCAGGCGCACCGCCTCCTCCACGGCCGTCCGCTCGGCCGGGCCCACGGACGCGTCCTTGGTGCCGTCGGACGTGCCCTGGGCGACCGTCTGGCGGGCGATCTGCTTGGCCATGTCCCAGTTCACGGGACCGCCCTCGTAGCTCAGCATCTGGCCGAGCTGCTGGAAGGCGGCGCCCAGGTCCGCCGGATTGAAGGACCCGAACATCGCGGCGAACGGATTGTCCGCGCCGCCCTGACCGCCTCCGGGCAGCCCGCCGAACCCGAACGGGTCCGCACCACCCTGGGGCTTCTTCTTGCCTTCGTCGCCGTCGTCCGGCTCCTCCGGCGGAAGGCCGAATCCGAATGGGGTGTCGCTCACGGGGTTCCTCGGCTGGTAGGGCCGTCGGCCTCGTGCCGACGGCGGTTGCCCGACATCACACCCAGCGTAGACATCCGGGCCGGTATGGGGCTCGGTGCTCCACTGACGCGGCGCCTGCGGCAGGATGGACCGCACCTGGTCCGTACGCGTTGTCGCGCGTAGGTACTGAAGACAACCGCTGGAGACGCCTGGTGAGTTCCCCAGATCCGCAGGTTCGCGCAGCGCGAAACCGCTCAACCTCGTCCACCGCCCGAGGGCCCGTGGTCGCCGTCACCGGAGCCGCCTCCGGGGTCGGTGCCCTGCTGACCCGGCGCCTCGTCGCGTCCGACGAGGTCAGGCAGGTCATCGCGATCGACGAGCGGCGCGGCGAGGTGCCCGAGGCGCACTGGCACATCCTCGATGTGCGGGACCCGGCCATCGCGGACAAGCTGCGCGATGTCGACGTCGTGGTGCACCTGGCCCTCGACCTCGACCTGGAGACCGACGCCGCCGCCCGTACCGCGTTCAACGTGCGGGGGACGCAGACCGTGCTCACCGCGGCTGCCGCGGCGGGCGTCCGGCGGGTCGTGCTGTGCACGTCCGCGATGGTCTACGGGGCGCTGCCCGACAACGACATCCCGCTGTCCGAGGACGCCGAGCTGCGCGCCACCGAGGAGGCCACCGGCGTCGGTGACCTGCTGGAGATCGAGCGCCTGGCCCGTCGGGCACCGCGCGCGCACCCCGGCCTGAACATCACGGTGGTTCGCCCGGCCGTTCTCGTCGGCGGCACCGACACCGCGCTGACCAGGTACTTCGAGTCACCGCGGCTGCTGGTCGTCGCCGGTTCGCGGCCCGCGTGGCAGTTCTGCCACGTCGAGGACCTGGCCAGTGCCCTGGAGTACGCGGCGCTGGAGAAGGCCGACGGGGAGTTCGCGGTCGGCTGCGACGGCTGGCTGGAGCAGGAGGAGGTCGAGGAGCTGAGCGGCATCCGGCGCATGGAGCTGCCCTCCGCGGTCGCGCTCGGCGCGGCGACCCGGCTGCACCGGATCGGTCTCACCCCGTCACCGGCCGGTGACCTCGCGTACACGATGCATCCCTGGGTGGTGAGCGTCGGCCGCCTGCACGACGCGGGCTGGCGGCCCGAGTGGACCAACGAGGAGGTGCTGGCCGCACTCCTGGAGGAGGTCAAGGGCCGGCACACGGTGGCGGGCCGCCGCCTCGGCCGCAAGGACGCCACGGCCGCGGGGGCCGCCGGCGCGACGGTCGCGCTGCTGGGCACTGCGGCCCTCGTGCGGCGGGCGCGTCGGCGCCGGGGGCTGTAGGCCGTGTCCGGCCGGTGAGGCACGGGGCGGGGCCCGCACGTGTCCCCCGGGCCCTCGGCGGCGGCCGGGCAGGGGGATGCTCCAGGGGGCTGACGACGGGTGCCGGTGCTCCGCGTCGACGCTCACGTCCGCCGTGCACCCGCACGCGCCGGACCCCGCTCGACGGCGGAGCGCACCGGGCCCGGATCCGGCGTGATCCGCCGGACACGCCCCGGCGGTCGGCCCCGTGCGTGCCGGAGGACGCCGCCCCGTACGCCCGGCTGCCGCCGCGGGCGTTCCGCCACACGTGCGCAGTGCCGGTTCGCCCTGTGTGAGGCTCCAACGCGTGTCCGTGTCCGCCGGTCGAACAGGCAATTCCGCGATGCCGGTCCCGTACGGCACGATGGGGGCATGGCTCCCACGTACGATCACCCCGGTGAGCGCGCGGCCAGCGATCCCATCCGGCTGCTGGCGATCCGCGACACGCCGCTCTCCCTCGACGAGGTCTTCCGCGCCGTCGGTGACGACTCCGCGGGCGGCACCGCCCTCTTCGTCGGCACCGTGCGCGACCACGACGGCGGCGCCGACGTGGACGCCCTCGGCTACTCCAGCCATCCCACCGCCGAGGCGGAACTGCGCAGGGTGGCCGAGAAGGTCGTCGCGGACTTCCCGGTACGGGCCCTGGCCGCCGTCCACCGGGTGGGCGACCTGGCCGTCGGGGATCTCGCGGTGGTCGTCGCCGTGTCGTGCCCGCACCGCGCGGAGGCCTTCGCGGCGTGCCGGAAGCTCATCGACGACCTGAAGCACGAGGTCCCGATCTGGAAGCACCAGCGCTTCTCGGACGGACAGGAAGAGTGGGTCGGCGCGTAGCGCCGTCCTGGTGGCCGGGTGACGGGAGGGCGGGTCGGCGCGTGGCGCCGTCCTGGTGGGGTGGTGGCCGGGTGACGGGAGGGCGGGTCGGCGCGTGGCGCCGTCCTGGGGCGGCCTGCGGTGGCTGTTCCCGGGGTGCGGTGTCGATTTGCGTAACCGCCTGCCCGGCTGGAGCGTTGAGACAGCGACCGACTCGTCGGATGAGCATCTGATCGACGGATGAGTCGGCCGCGGTACGCGCTTTCGATCACCGGGACGGGAGGTCGCGATGGCAGCGCTCGTCTGGTTGCTGATTCCGCTGTTCACCATCGTCGGCGTCGCGATGTGGAGCAGCTGGGCCTCACGGAACCGTACGACGGGGGACATGGCCGAGCTGGCGGGATACGCCCGGTTCCGCGAGGCCATGGACCAGCACGCCGGGCAGCATCGCATCATCGGCTGATCGCCCCGGACGGACGGCCTGGGCGGTGCACTGACAGCCCTGTCCCGTACTGTCGTTCCATGCCACGCCGCACCGCGACGATGCTCGCCTCCACCCTGATCCTGATCTCGCTGATCTGCGTGGGACTGTTCATCCCGGTGCCCTACGCCGAGATGAGCCCGGGCCCCACGGTCAACACCCTCGGGGAGTCCGGCGGGCAGCCCGTGCTGAAGATCGCCGGACGCGAGACGTATCGCACCTCGGGCCATCTGAACATGACGACGGTGCGGGTCACCGGTGCCGAGTACCGGATGAACATGATCTCGGCGCTCACCGGCTGGCTCAGGCACGACAGCGTCGTCGTCCCGCACGAGACCCTCTACCCGGACGGCAAGACCGAGGAGGAGTCCACCCAGGAGAACGCGGAGGAGTTCTCCCAGTCCCAGGAGAGCGCCCGGGTGGCCGCCCTCAACCAGCTCGACATCCCCGTGAAGTCCTGGGTGGTCGTCGCGTCCGTGGTGAAGGGCGGGCCCGCCGAGGGCACGCTGCACGCCGGTGACGTGATCAAGGCGGTCGACGGCACCGCCGTGAAGGAGCCGAAGGACGTGGCGGCGATCGTCACCAAGCGGCAGCCCGGCGAGCCCGTGGACTTCACGGTCGTTCCCGCCGACGAGGCCGCGGCCGCCGAGAAGGCCGGGCGGGAGCCCACCTCGACCGAGAAGGTCACGGTCACCACCAGGAAGGCCGACGACGGGAACCGCGCCGTCGTCGGTATCCGGGCCGGTACGGACCACACCTTCCCGTTCAGCATCGACATCCGGCTGGAGGATGTCGGCGGGCCGAGCGCGGGCCTGATGTTCGCCCTCGGCATCGTGGACAAGCTCACCCCGGAGCAGCTCACCGGGGGCCAGTTCATCGCGGGCACCGGCACGATCAACGACGCGGGCGAGGTCGGGCCCATCGGCGGCATCGGGATGAAGCTGGTCGGAGCGCGCCAGGCCGGGGCGAACTACTTCCTCACCCCGTCCGCGAACTGCGCCGCCGCCGCGGCCGACACCCCCGACGGGCTGACCCTGATCAAGGTCGACACGATCGGGGACGCGGTGAAGTCCCTGGAGAAGGTCCGAGCCGGCGACACCGCGGGCCTCCCGAGCTGTTCCACGGACTGAGGGCCAGGCCCCTCAGGGCCGCCGCTGAGCGCCCGGCCTCCGGGGGCCCGCCGCCGAGGGCTCAGCCCTCGAACGTCGCCGACAGCGCCTCCGCCAGGTTCGGCACCAGGTCGGCGCCGGTCAGGACCTCGGTGGGGGAGTCCTTCTCGCGGAGGCGCACCGCCGACTCGCGGGCACCGTCCCGCAGCACCGCGACCGTCATCCGGACCTCGCGGCGCTCCGGGTGGTCGGCCACCCAGCGGGCCAGAGCCGCCTGGTCGAGGGCGTCCGGCACGGCGCCCTCGGCGGACGGCGGCAGCATCAGCCGCTCCACTGTCAGCGCGCAGCCGACGACCGCGTCCGGCCAGGCGATGGTGGCCAGGAACTCGTCGAGCGCGGCCCCGGCGGGCAGCTCGTCCTGCTCGATGGGGGTGAGCGGCGCGGTCGCCTCGGCGTCGTCGAGGCCGAGCTGAGTGGCCATCTCCGGCTCCTCGGCGCGCATCCGCGCGGTGTCGACGAGGGCGAACAGCCGGGCGGGCTGGTCCCAGCCGAGGGTGGAGGCGTACTGGTCGATCTCCAGTACGGCACGGGTGAGCGGGCTGGCGGCCATCGGAGGGCCGTCGGAAGAAACATTGGACATGGGCAATATCCTGCCTCTTCTCGACCCGGAGGCGGGAACCAGGTAAAGCTTCAGTAAGTTGCATCAGTGGGCCCTGTGCGTTGCGGGGCCCCTGGCACCACATACGACCGCGAACTTCAAGGGGCGCACGTTGGCTTTCCAGATGCCGGACCGCGGCGGAGGCCCGACCGGGCCACGGATCAGAGTCGGCCGGCCGTCGCGGCGGGCCCGTACTCTCCTCATGACCCTGGGCGTGCTGGCCGTCCTCGGCATGCTCTTCGTCATGTTCTCCGGGTTCTGGACGGACTGGCTCTGGTACCGGTCCGTCCAGTACTCCTCCGTCTTCACCACCACCCTGTGGACCAAGATCGGCATGTTCGCCGTCTTCGGTCTGCTGATGGCCCTGGCCGTCGGGCTGAACATCTGGCTCGCACACCGGCTGCGGCCGCCGCTCAGCGCCATGTCGCTGGAGCAGCAGAGCCTGGACCGCTACCGCATGGGTGTGGCCCCGTACAAGAAGTGGGTGCTCCTCGGGGTCTCCGCGCTCGTCGGGCTGATCGCCGGTGCCTCCGCCTCCGGGCAGTGGCGCACCTGGCTGATGTGGGTGAACGGCGTGCCCTTCGGCGAGAAGGACCCGCAGTTCAAGATGGACGTGGCGTTCTACGCCTTCGACCTGCCCTGGTACCGCTTCCTGCTCGGCTTCGGCTTCGCGGCCACCGTGCTGTCGCTGATCGCCGCGGCGGTCACGCACTACCTGTACGGCGGGCTGAGGGTCACCAGCCCCGGAGCCCGCGCCACGGCGGCGGCCACCGGGCACCTGTCGGTGCTGCTCGGCGTCTTCGTGTCCCTCAAGGCCGTGGCGTACTGGCTGGACCGGTACGGCCTGGCGGTGAAGTCCAGCGACTTCAAGGCGACCGGCAACTGGACGGGTCTGCGGTTCGTCGACGCCAACGCGTACCTGCCGGCGAAGACCATCCTGTTCTGCATCGCGGTCATCTGCGCCCTGCTGTTCTTCGCGACGCTGTGGCGCCGCACCTGGCAGCTGCCGGTCATCGGTTTCGGCCTGATGGTCCTGTCGGCCATCCTGATCGGCGGCCTCTACCCGGCGATCGTCCAGAAGTTCCAGGTCGACCCCAATGAGCAGGCCAAGGAAGCGCCGTACATCGCCAAGAACATCGAGGCGACGCGCAAGGCCTACGCCATCGACGGCACCAAGCCCGAGAACTATTCGGGTAAGGCGGCGACGAAGGCCAAGGAGCAGCTCCGGGGCGACGCCGCCACGGCCGCCAGCTACCGTCTGCTCGACCCGACCATCGTGTCGCAGACGTTCCAGCAGCTGGAGCGGAAGCGCAACTACTACCAGTTCCCCGTGACGCTGGACGTCGACCGGTACGACGGCAAGGACACCGTCATCGGTCTGCGTGAGCTGAACATCAAGGGCATCCCGAAGCGGAACTGGATCAACGACCACTTCACCTACACCCACGGTTACGGCGCGATCATGGCCGCGGGCACCCAGGTGGACGGCCGCGGCTCCCCGGTCTTCACCGAGAACGGGCTGCCCACGAAGGGCCAGGTCGGTACGTACGAGCAGCGGATCTACTACGGCGAGAAGACCGAGCAGTACTCGATCGTCGGCGGCCCGCAGAAGGAACTCGACTACGAGGCCAACGGCGAGCAGACGACGAGCTTCAAGGAGAAGAGCGGCGTCAGCCTCTCCAACCCGTTCAACCGTGCCGCCTACGCGGTCGCGCTGAGCGAGCCGCAGATCCTCTACTCGGGCGCCATCGGTGACGGCTCGCGGATCCTCTACAACCGCACCCCGAAGGAGCGCGTCGAGGCGGTCGCCCCGTGGCTGACCATCGACGGCGACGCCTACCCGGCGGTCGTCGACGGCCGGATCCAGTGGATCGTCGACGCCTACACGACGACGAACGGCTACCCGTACGCCTCCCGTACGACCCTCGGTGACACCACCGCGGACTCGCTGACGGCCGGCAACCAGACGCGGGCGGTCGTCGCCCAGCAGAACCAGGTCAACTACATCCGCAACTCGGTCAAGGCCACCGTCGACGCGTACGACGGCTCGGTCCGGCTGTACGAGTGGGACACCCAGGACCCGGTCCTCAAGACCTGGAAGAAGGCCTTCCCCGGCACCGTGCTGGACAAGAAGGACATCCCGGCCGACCTCAAGGCGCACCTGCGCTACCCGCAGGACATGTTCAAGGTCCAGCGCGAGCTGCTGACCCGCTACCACGTCGAGGACCCGGCGCAGTTCTACAGCGGCAGTGACGCCTGGCAGGTGCCCGCCGACCCGACGGTCAAGGACGGCAACTCGGTCCCGCCGTACTACCTGAGCATGAAGATGCCCGGGGACACACAGCAGAAGTTCTCGCTGACGACGACGTTCACGCCGAACGGCCGCCCGAACCTGAGCGGCTTCATGGCGGTCGACGCGGACGCCAACAGCGAGGACTACGGCAAGATAAGGCTTCTGAGGGTCACGTCGGACGTGCCGGGCCCCGCGCAGGTGCAGAGCAAGGTCAACGGCCTGCCGGCCGTGGCCACGTTCGTCCGTGACATGAAGGGTGCCGACTCGGAGATCGAGTACGGCAATCTGCTCACCGTGCCGCTGGACGGCGGGTTCCTGTACGTGGAGCCGGTGTACGCCCAGGGCCGCAGTGCGAACCTGCCGTTCCTGAAGAAGGTCGCCGCGTCGTACGTCGCCGCCGGCGACAACGAGAACGGCACCGACACCACGGTGTTCGAGGACAGTCTCGCCGAGGCGTTGAACGCGGTGTTCGGCGTGGACGGCGAGACGCCGCCCACCCCGCCGACGACGCCCGACGAGCCCACCCAGCCGCCGGCCACCGGTGACGCCGCTCTCAAGGCGGCCATCGCGGACGCCCAGAAGGCGTTCGACGAGGGTGAGGAGGCCCTGAAGAAGGGCGACTGGACGGCGTACGGCAAGGCCCAGCAGGACCTGGCCGACGCGCTGCAGCGCGCCGCCGACGCGGACGCCGCCCGCAAGGCGGCGGACCAGAAGAACACCGACGAGAAGCCCGCCGACGGCGACAAGCCCGCCGACGGTGACAAGCCCGACGACGGTGACAAGCCCGACGACGGTGACAAGCCCGACGACGGCGGATAACCGGTGGAAAGGCTCCCTCCGTGCCGTGATACTGTGGACAACACAACGGCGCGGGGTGGAGCAGCTCGGTAGCTCGCTGGGCTCATAACCCAGAGGTCGCAGGTTCAAATCCTGTCCCCGCTACTGAAAGCCAGGGCCCGGATCCTTCAAGGATCCGGGCCCTGGCTATGTGTGCGACGGCCAACGGCTGTGTCGATGGGGGGAGTTGAGGGGCGGCGTGTTTGACTTGTCTCTCTGTGGGCATGTCGACAAAACGCCGAAGTGACCTCACTGGCTGCGGTATACCAAGGTGTACGCGGGTTGCGGGTGGTGCGACGATGGAACTTATGGGGGACAGGGCAACGCTCTTGGATACCTGGCGGTTTGACCGGCACACAGGACGTGCCGCGGACGCGTTCGACCACGCCGACGCCACGTTCGACCATCCGGAGGCCGGGGACGCCGTCGAGGCCGAGGCGCGGCACCGCCGCGCCGCCGACACCGGCGACCCGACGTCCATGAGTGTCCTCGGGGCCATGCTGCTGCGCCGCGGCGACCTCGACGCCGCCGAGCCCTATCTGCGCGCCGCCACCGCCGACGGCGACCGCGCCGCCGCCAACAACCTGGGTGTCCTGCTGCACCAGCGCGGCTACCCGGACGAGGCCGCCGGGTGGTGGCGGGTCGCCGCCGTCGCCGGATCCGCCGCCGCGGCGCACGCCCTGGGCCGCCACTACCGCGAGCGCGGTGACGAGCCCGCCGCCGAGTACTGGCTGCGCCAGTCCGCCGAGCAGGGCCACGCGCTCGGGGCGTACGCCCTCGCGGACCTGCTGGAGCACCGGGGTGACGGCGGAGTCGAGCGCTGGCTGCGGGTCGCCGCCGAGCAGGGGCACCGGGAGGCCGCCTACCGGCTGGCCCGCGCACTGGAACGCCGGATCCAGGAGCGCCGGGCCGCAGCCACGCTGGAGGGGCACGCTCCGCTGGACGGCCAGGTTCCGCCGTCGGCCGGCGCGGACGGCCCGTCGCCCGGCACGGACCGGGCAGCTGCGGCCGCCCGCCCGGACCGGGCCGCAGCCGCCAACCGCGCCCTGCAGGCCCTGGACCTCCAGGCTCTGGAACGGGACCTGGCGGACGCCCCGCGCGTCGACGCCGTAGTCCTCGCCGCGGGCGCCGTACCCGTCCAGGGAGGCGTACCCGGCCCGGGCGCGACCGCCGGAGGCGGCTCCGACGGCCCCGAGCAGTGGTACCGCCGGGCCGCCGCGCGCGGCCACCGCCGAGCCGCCCTGCACCTCGGGGCGATCCTGGAGGAGCGCGGCGAGCTGAAGGAGGCCGGCCGCTGGTACCTCACCGCCGCCAAGGACGGCGAGCCCCGCGCCGCGTGTGCGCTCGGGTTCCTGCTGCGCGACGCGGGTGACGAGGAGAGCGCCGCCGTCTGGTGGCTGCGCGCCGCCCAGGACGGCGACGGCAACGCCGCCAACGCGCTCGGCGCCATGCACGCCGCCCGCGGCGAGTACCAGACCGCCGAGCGCTGGTACCGCCAGGCCACCGACGCGGGCGACGTGAACGGCGCCTACAACCTGGGCCTGCTGTTCGCCGCCCAGGGGCAGACCGCCAAGGCCGAGCAGTGGTACCGCCGCGCCGCCTACGCGGGCCACCGCGAGGCCGCCAACGCGCTCGCCATCCTGCTGCTCCAGGCCGGGGACCCGCACAGTGCCGAGCCCTGGTTCTCCAAGGCCGCCGAGGCGGGCAGCGTCGACGCCGCCTTCAACCTCGGCATCCTGTACGCGGGCCGGGACGACGACCGCACGGCCCTCCAGTGGTATGAACGGGCCGCCGCCGCCGGTCACACCGAGGCCGCGCTCCAGGTCGGCATCGCCAGACTCAGGGACGGCGACGAGAAGGAGGCCGAGCGGCACCTGCGCTGCGCCGCCGGCGGCGGCGGCGCAGAGGCCGCGTTCCGGCTCGCCTCCGTACTCGACGCCCGGCAGCCGCCGCCCGGACCGCCCGCTCTCGGCCAGCCGCAGGCGCCCAAGACCGAGTGCGAGGAGTGGTACGAGAAGGCGGCGGCCCAGGGCCACCGCCGCGCCCAGGTGCGCGTCGGCATGCTCGCCGCCGCCCGCGGGGACGTCGCCCACGCGGCCCGCTGGTACCGGGAGGCCGCCGAGGCGGGCAGCCGCAACGGCGCCTTCAACCTCGGGCTGCTGCTTGCCCGGGACGGCAACGAACGCGAGGCCGCCCTGTGGTGGGCCCGCGCCGCCCGGGCCGGGCACGGGCGGGCCGCGCTGCGCCTCGCCCTGCTGGCCGCGCGGCGCGGGGAGCTGGCGGAGGGAAGACACTGGTGCGCCCGTGCCGTCGAGCTGGGCCCGGCGGAGGTGACCGAGCGGGCGGCCCGGCTCAGCGAGGCCCTGCACCAGGAACTCACCGCGTGACCGTCCTGTGTCGGTGAACGCTCACTGTCGGCTCCGCCTCACGCAGGGGACTTCGCCGCGCGGCTCGATCCTTCGTCCGGCCGGGGCGGCCGGTCGAAGGGCCAGGACCGGTGCGCCCGGCGACACGGGGAACGAGGGGGCGGGGCCGCACACTCGTGCCGCGTGCCGTGAAGGCAAGGCTCGTCGCTCGTCCCGCCCGTCAGCCGCACTCGGCGGCGCACCCTCCCGTCGCGCCTGACGGTGACTCCCGGATCCGTCGCGCGAGCCCCGCGTCGGCCGGGCCGGCCGGACTGCTCGTCCGGCTGATGTCCGGGGCCCCCGGGACGCAGCAGTATCGATTTGCGCTGCTCAGGACAGTCCCGTAAGGTTGTGTTCACCGACGCGGGGTGGAGCAGCTCGGTAGCTCGCTGGGCTCATAACCCAGAGGTCGCAGGTTCAAATCCTGTCCCCGCTACTGAAGGCCGAAGGCCCGGATCCTGAGAGATCCGGGCCTTCGGTGTTTCCGGTCGAGTACGGGCCGGGGCGCACAGGACGTGAGCGGGGCGGGCCCCGGTGCGCGCAGCACCGGGGCCCGCCCCGTCCGGATGTGTTCAGGCCGCCGCGCAGGCCGGGCAGATGCCCCGGTACGTGACCTCCACGTCCGAGACCGTGAACCCGAAACGCTCGGCGTCCGGCAGGGCCGCCAGCGGGTCGCCCGTCGGGTGGACGTCGCGGATCGCGCCGCAGCGCGCGCACACCAGGTGCTGGTGCGGGCGGTGGGCGTTCGGGTCGTACCGCTTCGCACGGCGGTCGGTCGCGACTTCGAGGATCTCGCCCAGACTGACCAGCTCGCCCAGCGTGTTGTACACGGTCGCGCGGGAGATCTCCGGAAGCCGCTCAGCGGCGCGGGCGTGTACCTCGTCGGCGGTCAGATGGACGTGCTCGCCATCGAGGACCTCGGCCACGACACGCCGCTGCGCGGTCATCCGCCAGCCGCGGCCGCGCAGGCGTTCCAACAGGTCACTCATGGGATTCAGCCTAACAGGCGGGTTTCTCAGGTCCGAGACGGTGTGATTCTGGACGCTCACTCGACTTGGACCAGGTCCATCGGCGGTGCGGCGGGCGCCCCGCACCGGTCCGCGGTCCAGCAGCGGAGGATGTCACGGACGGACACGATGCCCACCGGGCCGTCACCGTCCAGCACGACGAGGTGCCGGAAGCCGCCGTGCGTCATGGCCTCCGCCGCCTCCTGCAGGGTCCAGGCCGGGGCGGCGAACACCACGTCGGTGGTGGTGTGGGCACCGGCCGTCTCCAGGTCCGGGTTCTGTCCGGCGCCGACGGAGACCAGGATGTCGCGCTCGGTGAGGATGCCGAGCTGGTTGTGGGCGTGATCGAGAACGACGGCCGCGCCGACACGGCGCGCCGCCATCAGGGATGCGGCCTGGCGGAGTGTGTGGGCCGGGCCGATGGTGAGGACCAGCGTGCTCATGGCGTCGCGGACGAGCATGGGGGAGCCACCTCCTCTGGTGGATCCCTTCCCGGCAGGTGAGAACGAGAAGGGATTCACAAGCGCACAAGCGGGGGGATCCTCAGAGTGACAGCGCCTGCACGCTCCGGCAAGGGGGCGTGCAGGCGCGGAGTCGGATCGTCACGCCGTCCGGGGTGCCAGGCGGGTCAGCAGCTCCTCGTGCAGCAGCCCGTTCGAGGCCGCGGCGTTCCCGCTGTGCGGGCCCGGCCGCCCGTCGAGTCCGGTGAACGTGCCGCCGGCTTCCTCCACCACGATCGCGTTCGCGGCCATGTCCCACAGGGACAGCTCCGGCTCCGCGCAGATGTCCACGGCGCCCTCCGCGACCATCATGTACGGCCAGAAGTCGCCATAGGCCCGCGTGCGCCAGCAGGACTTCGTCAGATCCAGGAAGCCGTCGAGCCGCCCCCGCTCCTCCCAGCCGCTCAGCGACGAGTACGCGAACGACGCGTCCGCCAGCTTCGCCACCTGCGACACGTGGATGCGGGTCCCCGCCTCCATGCCCGTGCGTTCCTGCCCGGTCCGGCCCGTGTACGCGCCGAGCCCGCGCGCCGCCCACCAGCGGCGGCCCAGTGCCGGGGCCGACACCACGCCCACGACCGGTGCGAACGTGCCGTCCTCGCCCTCCTCCATCAGGGCGATCAGCGTCGCCCACACGGGGACGCCGCGCACGTAGTTCTTCGTGCCGTCGATCGGGTCGATCACCCAGCGGCGCGGGCCCGTGCCCTCCACGCCGTACTCCTCGCCCAGGATCGCGTCCGCGGGGCGCTCCCGGTGGAGGTGGCCGCGGATCAGCTCCTCGGCTGCCCGGTCCGCCTCGCTCACCGGTGTCATGTCCGGTTTCGTCTCGACCTTCAGGTCCAGTGCCTGGAACCGGTCCATCGTGGCGGCGTCGGCGGCGTCCGCGAGAACGTGGGCGAATCGCAGGTCATCGTGGTGTTCGGCCATGCGCCCGACTCTATCCGCCCCGTCGCGGGCCCGGGCGCGGCGCGGGATCGGGCGCGTCACTGGGCCGAGCCGGAGAGCTGGAGGCCGATGACACCCGCGATGACCATGGTGATCGAGACGATCTTCAGGGTGGACACCACGTCCCCCAGGAACACCATTCCGTAGATCGCCGTGCCGGCCGCCCCGATCCCCGTCCACACCGCGTAAGCCGGGCCCACGTCGAGCTGTCGCAGTGAGAGGGTCAGCAGGCCGAAGCTGCCAAGGGCGAACGAGGCGAATGCGACCGTGGGCCACAGGCGGGTGAAGCCGTGTGAGAGCTTGAGGCTGACCGCGAAGCCGGTCTCCAGGAGTCCCGCGACAATCACCAGCAGCCAGGCCATCGTCCGTGCCTCCCGCGCCATCGTCGCCCCCCGGGGTGACCGTCCGTCCCGTGCCGTGCTCCGTGCGATTATGCACTCACGCGAGTCACTTCCGGGCAAAAACGGATGTTTCAGTCGCCCTCGCGTCGCTCCCGCGTCGCCAGCAGCCGCCGCAGCGAGTACAGCCTCGCCGGGCCGGCCCGCCCCGCCTCCACCCATGCGTCCAGCGCGCAGTCCGGCTCGTCGTGACTGCACGCGCGCGGGCAGTCCACGGTGCCCGGCTCCAGGTCCGGAAAGGCGTGGATGACCCGCTCCGGGTCCACATGGTTCAGCCCGAAGGAGCGGATGCCGGGCGTGTCGATCACCCAGCCCGCCGCGCCCCCCGCCAGCGGCAGCGCCAGCGCCGACGTGGTGGTGTGCCGCCCGCGCCCGGTCACCGCGTTCACGACCCCGGTCGTCCGCCGCCGTTCCTCCGGGACCAGCGCGTTCACCAGCGTCGTCTTGCCGACGCCCGAGTGCCCGACGAAGGCCGTCGTCCGGCCCGTCAGATGCTCCCGCACCCGCTCCGCGGCCCCGCCGTGATACAGCTCCTCGCGGCTCGTCACCACATGCGGGATGTCCAGTGCCCCGTACAGGTCCAGCAGCTTCGAGGGCGGCGCCAGGTCCGACTTCGTCAGTACCAGCAGCGGCTCCAGCCCGCCGTCGTACGCCGCCACCAGGCACCGGTCGATCAGCCGGGGCCGGGGCTCGGGGTCCGCAAGCGCGGTGACGATCGCCAGCTGGTCGGCGTTGGCCACCACCACCCGCTCGAACGGGTCGTCGTCGTCGGCCGTGCGCCGCAGCACCGACTCCCGCTCCTCGATCCGTACGATCCGGGCCAGAGTGTCCTTGTCGCCGGACAGGTCACCGACGAGCGCCACCCGGTCCCCCACGACCGTCGCCTTGCGGCCCAGCTCCCGCGCCTTCATCGCCACGATCACCCGGTCGTCGACCAGGCAGGTCAGCCGTCCGCGGTCGACGGTGAGCACCATGCCCTCCGCGGCGTCCTCGTGCTTGGGGCGGATGCTGGTACGGGGGCGGTTGCCCTTGCGGTTGGGGCGGACGCGGATGTCGTCCTCGTCGGTCTTCCTGCCGTAGCGGCGCATGTCGTTCAGGCCTCGGTCGGCTCGGTCTTGAGCATCTCGGTCCACATCTGGGGGAAGTCGGGCAGGGTCTTGGCGGTCGTCGCCACGTTCTCGATCTCCACGCCCGGCACGGCCAGGCCGATGATCGCCCCGGCCGTCGCCATGCGGTGGTCGTCATACGTGTGGAACACGCCGCCGTGCAGCGGGCGCGGCCGGATGTGCAGACCGTCCTCGGTCTCGGTCACCTCACCGCCCAGCTCGTTGATCTCCTTGGTGAGCGCCGCCAGCCGGTCCGTCTCGTGCAGCCGCAGATGCGCCACCCCGCGCAGGGTCGAGGGCGAGTCCGCGAGGGCCGCGACCGCCGCGATCCCCGGGGTCAGCTCACCGACCTCGCCCAGGTCCACGTCGATGCCGTGGATCCGACCCGAACCGGTGAACGTCAGACCCGCCTCGGTCAGCTCGCAGGAGCCACCCATCTCGGTGAAGATCTCCCGCAGCGCGTCACCGGGCTGGGTGGTCCGCGACGGCCAGTCCGGCACGGTGACCCGGCCGCCGGTGACCAGCGCCGCCGCCAGGAACGGCTGGGCGTTCGACAGGTCCGGCTCGATCACCAGGTCCCGGCCCAGCAGCGCCGACGGGGAGACCCGCCACACGTTCGGCTCGCCGCCCGTCTCCGGCTCGTCGACCTGCGCGCCCACCGCGCGCAGCATGTCCACGGTCATCCGGATGTGCGGCATCGAAGGCAGCCGCGGACCGGTGTGCCGTACCTCCACGCCCTGGTTGAAACGCGGTGCCGACAGCAGCAGCGCGCTCACGAACTGCGACGACGACGAGGCGTCGATGTCGACCTTGCCGCCGTCCAGGGCGCCCCCGCCGTGCACGGTCATGGGCAGCGCGCCGCGCCCGCCGTCGTCGATCCGGGCGCCCAGCACCCGCAGCGCGTCGATCACCCCGTGCAGCGGACGCTCGTGCGACCGGGGGTCGCCGTCGAAGCGGATCGGCCCGTCGGCCAGCGCGGCCACCGGCGGCAGGAAGCGCATCACCGTGCCCGCGTTGCCGACGTCCACCTGCGCGGGCCCGTGCAGTCCGGCCGGGATAACCCGCCACGCCTCCCCGGTACCGTCGGGGCCCACGCCCTCCTCGATGCCGACGCCCAGCGTGCGCAGGGCCTCCGCCATCAGCAGGGTGTCCCGGGAACGCAGCGGCCGGCGCAGCCAGCCGGGCTCGGAGGCGAGGGCGGCCAGCACCAGAGCGCGGTTCGTGACCGACTTGGAACCGGGCACGGAGACGGTCGCGTCGACCGCCCCGCTCGCGTGCGGGGCGGGCCAGAGATCAGAGTGCGCGGGGGTTTCGGTCATGCCCCTCACTTTAGTGGGCCGAGCAGGTCACAGACCGAGCAGCCAGCGGCCGCCGCCGATCAGCGAGGACAGCGACACCGCGTGGAACAGGAAGAGCCACAGGGCCGCAGGAACGTTCGTGAGCCGCGAGAGCTGGTCCGCATCGGAGTCGGAGGGGCCCTCCCGGCGCCGCCGCGCCTGAAGCTCGAACACCGGCCGCACCCCGCCCAGCAGCAGGAACCACACCGCGCTGTACGCGAACCCCGCCTGCACCTCCGGCCCCGTCAGCCACGACACCAGCAGGAACGCCCCGCCGGTCAGGATCACGGTGAGCGCCCCGTACATGTTCCGGATCATCAGCAGCATCGCCAGCAGCAGCGCCGTCGCCAGCCACAGCAGCAGCGTGATCCGCCCGTTCGCCAGCAGCCACGCCCCGCCCAGGCCCAGCAGCGAGGGTGCCGTGTATCCGGCGGCGGCCGTCAGGATCATGCCGAGCCCCGTCGGCCTGCCCCGGCTGACCGTGAGCCCGCTGGTGTCCGAGTGCAGCCGTATGCCCTCCAGCCGGCGGCCCGTGAGCAGGGCGACCAGCCCGTGCCCGCCCTCGTGCGCGATCGTCACCGCGTTCCGGGACAGCCGCCACAGCGGGCGCGGCCCGGTCGCCACGAGAGCGGCCACCGCCGTCGCGATGACCAGCCACAGCTCGGGGGAGGGCTGCGTGCCGAGGAGTTCGTCCAGGACGTCGGGGGCGGCGGACATGTTCGTATCGGCTCCTCGGGGCGACAATGATCGTGGCAGGGTTGGCAAGTATGTGCGGACGTTACGCGGCCAGTCGAAAGCCCGAGGATCTCGTCGACGTCTTCGGGATAGAGAAGTGGGAGCCGAAGGAGACCCTGGAGCCGGACTGGAACGTCGCTCCGACCAAAGAGGTGTACGCGGTGCTCGACCGTCCTCTGAAGGACGCGGCCACGCCCCGTCCGGTTCGCCAGCTCCGCGTCCTGAAGTGGGGGCTGGTCCCGTCCTGGGCCAAGAACCCCGAGGGCGCCGCCCGGATGATCAACGCCCGCGCCGAGACCGTTCACGAGAAGCCCGCCTTCCGCCGCGCCTTCACCGCCCGCCGCTGCCTCCTGCCCGCCGACGGCTACTACGAGTGGGTGACCGGCGCCGCCGAGCGGGAGCTGGAGGCCGAGGGCAGGAGGAAGCGCCCGCGCAAACAGCCGTACTTCGTGACGCCCGCCGACGGGACGGTCTTCGCGATGGCCGGGGTGTACGAGTTCTGGCGCGACCCCACCCTCCCGCCGGACCACCCGCTGGCCTGGTGGGCCACCTGCTCGGTGATCACCACGGAGGCGGAGCGGGGGCCGCTGGGCGTGGCCCCCGCCGAGGGCCCGCGCTCGCTGTCCGACATCCATCCCCGGATGCCGCTGATGCTGACGCCCGACCGCTGGGACGCCTGGCTCGACCCGTCCCGTACCGACCCCGACGACCTGCGCGCCCTGCTCGCCCCGCCGCCGGAGGGCCTCATGCGCGCGTACCCGGTGTCCACGGCGGTCAGCAACGTCCGCAACAACGGGCCCGAACTGCTGACGGAGCTGGAGGGCCCGGAGGAGGCGACCCTCTTCTGAGCGGCCCGGCGGCAGTATGGGGAGCGTGACCGCACCCACCACCGAACCCCGTACCGAGACCATTCCCACCGGCCTCGGAGACGCCCGCATCACCTGGTACGAGGCCGGGCCCGGCGCCCGGCTCACCGTCGCGCTCGGCCACGGCGCCGGCGGCGGCGTCCAGGCCCGCGATCTCCAGGCGCTGGCCGCCCGCCTGCCCGCCGAGGCCGGGGCCGCCGTCGCCCTGGTGGAACAGCCCTGGCGGGTGGCCGGCAAGAAGCTGGCGCCCGCGCCGAAGCGGCTGGACGAGGCCTGGCGCGACCTGTGGCCCGCCCTGGGCGCGCCCGGGCTGCCCGTCGTCGCGGGCGGCCGCAGCGCCGGCGCCCGCGTCGCCTGCCGTACGGCCCCGGAGCTGGAGGCCCACGCGGTGCTCGCGCTGGCGTTCCCGCTGCACCCTCCGGGGAAGCCGGAGAGGACGCGGGCCGACGAACTGCTCGGCACGGGAGTGCCGACGCTCGTCGTACAGGGCGGCAACGACTCCTTCGGCAGGCCCGGCGAGTTCCCCGAAGGTGATCACGAACTGGTCGCCGTGCCGTTCGCCGACCACGGCTTCGCCGTACCGAGGAGAGCCACGGTCACCCAACAGGAGGCGCTGGACGCCCTCGTGGCCGGGACCGTCGGGTGGCTTCGAAAACTCTGAGAACGGGGCTCCGCGACCGGGAATGCGAGGCAGGCGCGTGCTGTTGTCACAGTTCGTCGGTGCACATCAGAGCGTGGAGAGGGAGTCCGTCGCATGGGTTCGACCATCTGCCCGAACCGGTCGCGTGAGGCCGGACTGGACTGGACGGTGCTGCCCGCGCCCGCGACCGGCTCCACGCGGGTGGATCCGGGCGCGCCGAATCGGAAGGGACGGCCGGACGATGGTCGACTATTCTCCGATTCGAGCGGGTCCGGACTCGGTCTCGCCGCCGCGCTGGAGGAGGTGGGTCCGGTCACTGGGACCGAGACGGGGACCAACGGTCCCGAGGAGACGGACGGCGAGCGCAACGCGCGCTTCGAGCGGGACGCCCTCGGCTACCTCGACCAGATGTACTCGGCGGCCCTGCGGATGACGCGGAACCCGGCCGACGCCGAGGACCTGGTGCAGGAGACGTTCGCCAAGGCGTACGGATCGTTCCACCAGTTCCGTGAGGGCACGAACCTGAAGGCGTGGCTGTACCGGATCCTCACCAACACGTTCATCAACTCCTACCGCAAGAAGCAGCGGGAGCCTCAGCGCAGCGCGGCCGAGGAGATCGAGGACTGGCAGCTGGCCAGGGCCGAGTCGCACATGTCGACCGGTCTGCGGTCCGCCGAGTCGCAGGCTCTGGACCGCCTTCCCGACTCCGATGTGAAGGACGCCCTCCAGGCGATCCCCGAGGAGTTCCGGATCGCCGTCTATCTCGCCGATGTCGAGGGCTTTGCCTACAAGGAGATCGCGGACATCATGGGTACCCCCATCGGCACCGTGATGTCCCGGCTGCACCGGGGGCGCCGCCAGCTGCGCGGCATGCTCGAGGACTACGCCCGTGATCGCGGGCTGGTGCCCGCGGGCGCTGGAAAGTCGATGAACGATCGGAAAGGCTCGGGCTCATGAGCTGCGGAGAGCCGCACGAGACGGACTGCTCGGAGGTCCTGGACCATCTCTACGAGTTCCTCGACCGTGAGATGCCCGACAGCGACTGTACGAAGTTCGAGTCGCACTTCGAGGAGTGCTCGCCCTGCCTGGAGAAGTACGGGCTGGAGCAGGCCGTGAAGAAGCTGGTCAAGCGGTGCTGCGGCCATGACGACGTGCCGACCGACCTGCGGTCCAAGGTGATGGGCCGCATCGACCTGATCCGCTCGGGCCACGCGGTTCCGGAACAGGACGTGGTGGCGTCCACGGAGCAGGACGACCTGTCGGCCACACCGGCCAAGGAGTAGGCAGTACCCGCGGCACATCCCCTCCCGTGCCCGGGCCCCACCGCCCCGCTTCACCCGAAGGTGCTAATCCGGCTGATCCCGGAGTCTGGGGTGTGACCGCTCGTTAGCCTGACCAGCCTGACGGCACTGGGCCAGGCCGACGGGAGGGCGAGAGCGGTGGCGGGGATTCCCGGATCGGCGCGCGGCTACATCACGGGCACCGCACTGTGCGCCGCCGCCTGCGCCGCCCCCGCGTTCCTCCCCGGCGCCGGGACTCCCTGGGGCGCCCTCGCGCTGCTCGCCGCGCTGTACGCGCTGGGGGAGCTGTGCGCGCGGCCCGCGCGGGGCGTGGGGGTGCCGGTCGGCTCCGGTTCGTTCTTCCCCGTCCTGCTGGCGGCGGCACTGCTGCTGCCGCCGCCCGCCGCCGTGCTCGCCGCGCTGCCGGGGGCGATGGCCGCCCATGTCGACGGGCGGGCCGCGCCGGCC
>NZ_JADWYO010000033.1 GCF_022414595.1 Streptomyces sp. MUM 203J
GCCGATGGTACTGCAGGGGGGACCCTGTGGGAGAGTAGGACGCCGCCGAACTAATTTTGAGCCTCAGGCTCGGAAGGATTCCTTCCGGGCCTGAGGCATTTCTGCGTTGTGTGCCAGGGTGTTCCCATGAGTTATGACCTGGTCATCTTCGACAACGATGGCGTGCTCGTCGACAGCGAGCCCCTCTCGAACGCCATCCTGGCCCAGTACCTGACCGAACTCGGGCACCCCACGTCGTACGAGGACTCCGTCCGGGACTACATGGGCGGGGCCGTGCACCGGATTCACGACACCATCCGTGAGCGGACCGGGCAGCGGTTGCCGGAGGATTTCGATGTCACCTTCCACGCGCGCGTGTTCCACGCCTTCGAGCGGGAGCTGACGCCGGTCGCCGGTGTGTTCGAGGTGCTGGAGAAGCTGGAGGCTGAACGTGTGCCGTACTGCGTCGCCTCGTCCGGCAGCCATGAGCGGATACGCATCGGGCACCGGACGACCGGGCTGGACCGGTGGTTCGGCGTGGAGAAGGGGAACGTGTTCAGCGCACAGGACGTCGGGCGTGGCAAGCCTGCTCCGGACCTGTTCCTGCATGCCGCCGAACGGATGGGGGCCGCGCCGGAGCGGTGTGTGGTCGTGGAGGACAGCCCCCTCGGCGTACAGGCGGCACGGGCTGCCGGGATGGATGTGTACGCGTTCACGGCCATGACGGAACCCGGACGACTGCCGGGCGCTCAGGGGTACTTCGGCGCGATGGAACGCCTGCCCGGCCTTCTCGTGTGACAGGGCTGTCCCCTTCCCGTACCCGCCCGTAGCCTTTCCGGCCATGACGGATCCGCGGCTGCGGTACGGGCGGGGCGCGCTGGCGTTCGCCTTCTTCGTGCAGGGTGTGGCGTTCGCGTTGCTCGTCACGCGGATTCCCGCGATCCAGGACCGCTACGGGGTGTCCGACGCCCTGCTGCCGGCGTTCCTCGCCGGTGTGCCCGTGCTGGCCGGGGTCGGCAGCGTCGCCACCGGGGCGCTCGTGCGGCGGGTCCCCGCCGGGACGGTGCTGCGGTGGTCGCAGCCTGTCGTACTGCTGGCCCTCGTGACGGTGGGGGTCGGAGGCGGGACCTGGCAACTGGGTTTGGCGCTCGGGGTGTTCGGGCTGGCGGCGGGAGCCCTGGACGCGTCCATGAACATGCTGGGCGTCAGCCTTCAGCGGGCGTACGGGCGGAGCATCATGCTGGGCTTCCACGCGGTGTACAGCCTCGGTGGGATCGTCGGGGCCTCGCTCGCGTGGGCCGGAGCTCACGGGGGTCTGCCGCTGGGGGCGCTGTACGGGCCGGTCGTGTCGGTGCTGCTGCCCGCGGCGCTCTGGGGCAGCCGGTGGTACGTGGAAGGGGAACGGGCCCGGGAGGGCGGGAGCGCGGGCGGCGGGCGGGGCGGGTTTCCGGGCCTGTGGGCACTGTGCCTGGTGATGGCGTGCGCGTACATCGGGGACTCGACCGTGTCCAACTGGAGCGCCAAGTACCTGCAGGACGTGCTGGGCGGTTCCGAGGCACTGGCGACCGTGCCCTACAACGCGTACATGGTGACCACACTGCTCGGGCGGGCCGTGGGAGACCTGGCGGTGCGGCGGCTGGGGGCGGTGCTGGTCGTACGGGGCGGGGCGGTGCTGGCGGCGGGCGGGTTCGCGGTGGTGGCCGGGGCGCCGGGAGCGTGGGCCGGGCTGGCCGGGTTCACCGTGCTGGGGCTCGGGCTGAGCGTGCTCGTGCCGCAGACCTTCGCTGCGGCGGGGCGGCACGCCGTCGCACATCACGGGCCGGGGGCCAGCGACGCCGCCGTGGCGCGGCTGAACGTCTTCAACTATGTCGGGTTTCTTGTGGGGTCGCCGCTCGTGGGCGTGCTGGGAGAGGTGTGGAGTCCGCGCGGGGCGATGCTGGTGCCGCTGGTCCTGGTGCTGATGACCTTGCACCACGCCCGGTCATTCGGCGGGCCGGGTGCCCGATACGGTGGCCGGTATGAGCGGTCGCGCACTGTTGATGTGGGATGACGCAGTCACCGGCTACGACTTCGGGCCGAGCCACCCGATGAACCCGGTACGGCTGGCGCTGACCAGGGGACTGGTCCGGGCCCTGGAGGTGGACCGGGCCGTCGATGTCGTGTCGGCGAACCCCGCCGGGGACTCCACGCTGAGGCTCGTGCACCGGCAGGACTACCTGGACGCGGTGCGGGCCGCGTCCGCGCATCCCATGGCGGCGGACCCGGCGTACGGGCTGGGGACGCCCGACGATCCGGCGTTCCCCGGAATGCACGAGGTGTCGGCGCTGATCGCCGGGTTGTCCGTGGCCGGGGCCGAGGCGGTGTGGCGGGGCGAGGCGCCACGGGCGGTGAACTTCGCGGGCGGGCTGCATCACGCCATGCCGGGAGCCGCCGCCGGGTTCTGCGTCTACAACGACGCCTCCCTCGCGATCGCCCGGCTTCTGGAACTGGGCGCCGAGCGGGTCGCGTACCTGGATGTGGACGTGCACCACGGGGACGGTGTGCAGGCGGCGTTCTGGGACGACCCCCGGGTGCTGACCGTCTCGCTGCACGAGCATCCGCGCACCCTGTTCCCGGGCACCGGGTGGCCCGAGGAGACCGGGGGTCCGGGTGCGTCGGCGGGCAGTGCGGTGAACGTGGCGCTTCCGGCCGGTACCGGGGACGCGGGCTGGCTGCGCGCCTTCCACGCCGTCGTACCGGAGCTGCTGGCGGACTTCCGGCCGCAGGTGCTGGTGACCCAGCACGGGGCGGACACGCACTTCGAGGATCCGCTGGCACATCTGGCGGTGTCGCTGGACGCCCAGCGGGCGGTCCAGATGGCGTGCCGGGGACTGGCGGACGAGCACGTCGAGGGCGGCCGGTGGGTGGCGCTGGGCGGGGGCGGATACGCGATCGTGGACGTCGTTCCGCGGTCGTGGACGCATCTGGTGGCGATCGTGGGCGGTGCGGACGTGGCGCCTGAGACGGTTGTGCCGACGGAGTGGCGGGACGAGGTGTACGCGCGGACGCGGATGCCGGCACCTCGGCGGATGACGGACGGACGCTGGCCGGTGACCTGGCGGTCGTGGGAGGCCGGATACGACCCGGGAGACCGGCTGGACCAGGCGGTGCTGGCGACCCGGCGGGCGGTTTTTCCGCTGCGGGGCCTGCTGGCGTAGGGCGGTGTGACCGACCCGTCCTTCCCGGGGCTGCGGATCCACGCCTCCGCCGTGTGGGCAGCTCCGCCCCCGGCCCCTCGCTACGCCGACTGTGCGAATCCGGCGCCCTCGTGGCGTGTCGGGCTCGGGCCGTGCGGCAGCATCGCGGCATGCGGAGTTCGGGAGGGACAGGGGCGCTCACCGCGCAGGCGTTACGGGCCCATCTGCTGGCCGCGCGGCTGGCCGGGCCGGTGGCGACGTCCCGCGAGAGGAATCTGACCAGTTATCGGCTCTTCGCGGCCGGTGACCCGCGCGTGACGCTGGGCGTCGAGCCGGACCGGCGATGGGGCGAGTGGGAGCTGCTGCAGCTGATGGCCGAGCGCTGCGGGGTGATCGAGGACCCGGGGTACCGCTCGGGGGGCGATGTGATCGACCCGGAGCGGACCGTGCGGGCGCTCGACGCGTTCGCCGCGCGGCTCGGGGCAGCGGCGGCACGTGGGGCTCCCGTGCTGTTCGGGACCGGTCATCCGCACCGCCTGCTGGGCTTCTACGCCACATTGGCCGATGCCATGTCGGCGGCGGGATGTGCCGTCCTCACCCCGGCGCAGGGGAGATGTGTCGACATAACGACCCGGTTTGGTCTACGCACGTACAACCTCACGTACGTACGAGGTGTCGCGCTCATGCGGAAACCGCAGGTCGAAGGCGCCGGTTGTGAGCCGGGCGCGCACACCCATTCACCACTCCCCGTCAGGGTCGCCCTGGGGGCGGCGGCGGAGGGTGGCGGGCCCGTCCCTGAACTGGTGGTGGGAGACCACGGCTGGGTCTGCGGGGCAGGTCAGCTGGGCATTGAGGCCATCGGGCCGGCCGACACGGACGACCCGGCGCTGTTCGTCGGAGAGGCCGAGGGGCGGGTGTCGGTGGCCGTGCCGCTCGATGACGGCGTGCGGTCCGATTACTACCGGCCGCTTACTCGCTATGTACTCAATCGGGCGTGTCTGTCACAGTAGGCGGCGGATCGCAGCACCTCTTCCCCACCCGTATCAACCGCCCCTAACCTGGGCAGTGAGCGCACAGCGACGAAGAGTCACCGGAGGGGAAGCCGGTGGCGTCATGTGCGGAAGGTACAGGTGGGTCATGGTTGCTGCTGGCGAGACACCTCTCAACGAGGTCAAGTTCCTGACCGTGGCGGAAGTCGCCTCGGTGATGCGCGTATCGAAGATGACCGTGTACCGGCTGGTGCACAGCGGTCATCTGCCGGCGATCCGGGTGGGGAGGTCCTTCCGGGTGCCGGAGAAGGCGGTTCACGCGTACCTCCGCGAGTCCTTCGTGGGGGTGGAGACCGCCTAGTCAGGGAGCCCTCGGCACCTCGATTACAGGCGCAGCGCTCAGGCGGGTAGGCTAGGCCGACGTAGGTCGTGTGGGCCCAGACGCCCCGCACCGAGAGATGAGAAGTGAGCGAGGGTAGTCGTGGGCTCTGTTATCAAGAAGCGGCGCAAGCGGATGGCCAAGAAGAAGCACCGCAAGCTTCTGAAGCGCACCCGCGTTCAGCGTCGCAACAAGAAGTAAGCGGCGGCTGTACGTACGCCGACCGCGGCCCTTCCATCAGATTTCTGGTGGGAGGGCCGCGGTGTTTTCCGGCCGCTTCCCGGCGGTCCGAGCGCTCCCGCGCGCGAGGCACGTCACCGGACCGCAACACCGAGCCGCTACCGTGGCACCCGGGTTTGTCCGGCTGGGGGTCCGGGGGTCAGCCTCCGGGAAAACGCAGTCGTCTGAGGGAAGGCGCTGATCTTGGGGAAGGTCGTGCTCGTCACCGGGGTGGCCCGGCCGCTCGTCGGACGTTTCGTCCGGCGGGCCGTGCGAGACCCGGAGGTGGACCGGGTCGTCGCCGTGGACGCGGTGGAACCAGGGCATTCGCTCGGCGGCGCGGTGTTCGTACGCGCCGACATCCGGCAGCCGGCCGTCGGACGCGTGCTCGCGGAGTACGGCGTCGACACGGTCGTCCACATGGACGTGACCGCGCGCTCGCTGAGCGGCGGCCGGGCGGCGGTCAAGGAGACCAACGTCATCGGCACCATGCAGCTCCTCGGCGCCTGCCAGAAGTGCCCCACGGTCAGCAGAGTCGTCGTCAAGTCCAGCACCAGCGTGTACGGCTCCGCGCCGCGTGACCCGGCCGTGTTCACCGAGACGACCCCGCCCAAGTCGCTGTCCGGTGGCGGCTTCGCGAAGGACGTCAGCGAGGTGGAGGGCTATGTCCGGGCCTTCGCCAGGCGCCGCCCCGACGTGGCGGTGTGCGTGCTGAGGTTCGCCAACATCCTGGGCCCCGGAGCCGATTCACCGCTCGCCGAGTACTTCTCGCTGCCGGTGCTGCCGACGGTCCTCGGGCATGATCCGAGGCTGCAGTTCATCCACGAGGACGACGTCCTGGACGTGCTGCGGATCGCCTCGTCGGAACCGCGGCGGTCCACCCTCAACAGCGGCACGTTCAATGTGGCGGGCGACGGGGTGCTGACACTGTCGCAGTGCGCGCGGCGGCTGGGCAGGCCGACACTGCCGGTACTGATGCCGGCGGTGACCTGGGTCGGCGCGGCGCTCCGCACGGCCGGGCTGAGCGACTTCTCGCCGGAGCAGATCCGGCTCCTCACCCACGGCCGGGTCGTCGGCACGGAACAGATGACCGAGACGCTCGGTTTCCTGCCCCGCCACACGACGGCGGGGGCGCTCGCGGACTTCGCCCGGCACCGGGGGCCGGGCCTGCTGCCGCCGCGCGCCCTGGCGGCGACGGTGGACGGGCTCGCGGCGCGGCTGGGCGAAGGGGTGGCGGCCGGTCTGGCACGGGCCGAACGGGACCGGATGGTACGGGCGCGGAAGCGCGGGACGGCGAGGAGGGCGGGCTGAAGATGGCGGACGCCAAGGTGATTCCCTTCGACGACGACCGGCCGCGCGGCGGGGCCGCCCCGCCGCGACCGGGCCGCAGACGGGCGCCCGCGCCCCCGGCCGGCGACGGGCCGCGGCGGCTGGCACCGGTGCCCGAGGATGCCCCCGGGGAGGACGACGACGGGACCGGGAAGGGCGGCGGCTGGGAGCGGCGGCTGGCCGGCGGTCTGGCGTTCCTGCGGCGGCGGATCACCGGCGAGTACGAGGTCGACGACTTCGGGTACGACGAGGAGCTGACCGACCAGGTCCTGATGTCGCTGCTGCGGCCCCTGTACGAGAAGTACTTCCGGGTGGAGGTGCGGGGGATCGAGAACATCCCGTCCGAGGGCGGCGCCCTGGTGGTGGCGAACCACTCGGGCACGCTGCCGCTGGACGGGCTGATGATGCAGGTCGCCGTGCACGACCACCATCCGGCGGAGCGTCATCTGCGGCTGCTCGCGGCGGACCTGGTGTTCGTACTGCCCGTCGTCAGCGAGCTGGCCCGGAAGGCGGGGCACACCCTGGCGTGTACGGAGGACGCGGAGCGGCTGCTGCGCGGGGGCGAGGTCGTCGGAGTGATGCCGGAGGGCTTCAAGGGGATCGGGAAGCCGTTCAGTGAGCGGTACAAGCTCCAGCGTTTCGGACGTGGCGGGTTCGTGTCGACGGCGCTGCGGGCGGGGGCGCCGATCGTGCCGTGCTCGATCGTGGGCGCTGAGGAGATCTACCCGATGGTCGGCAACGCGAGGACGCTGGCACGGGTTCTGGGCTTTCCGTACTTCCCACTGACGCCGACGTTCCCGTGGCTGGGGCCGTTGGGGGCGCTCCCGTTGCCGACGAAGTGGACGATCCAGTTCGGGGAGCCGATCCCGACGGACGGGTATGCGGCGGAGGCGGCGGAGGACCCGATGCTGATGTTCAACCTGACGGACCAGGTCAGAGAGGAGATCCAGCACACGCTGTACAAGCTGCTGGTGCAACGGCGTTCGGTGTTCTTCTGACGGTGCGCCGAGGCCGGCCCCGGCCTCAGCGCCGCAGCGTGTGGAGCGGGGGCGAGGGGGCAGACAGAAGGAGGCCGGACCGCCGACGCGACGACGGTCGGTGCTCTTCCAGGCTCATCCTCGGATGGTCTACGACCACGGGCGCCGCCCCCAGGTGGGTGCGGCGCCCGTACCAGGGCCCCTAGTTCGCGTCGTCCTCGTCCACGCTCAGACCCGGGAGGAGGCCTGGGAGGAGCGGGGGGAGAGTGACGTCGGGGGCCGGGGGGAGCGGGGCGTCGGAGGCGCCGTCCTGAGGGGCCGACGGGGAGGTCGTCGGCGCGTCGCCCTGGTCCAGCAGGCCGCCCGTGCTGCCGCCGAGCAGACCGCCGCCCTCGTCCGTTGCGCCGCCGGTGCCGCTGGGCTCGGCGGAGCTGCCGGGCCGGTCGGCGCTGCCGGAAGGTGTGGACTGGGACGGGGAGCCGGGCGCCGTGCCGGACGGGGACGAGCCGTCGGGCCCGCCGCTGCCGCCGGGGGCCGCCTCGGTCGGAGCGCCGCCGCGGCCGGTCCCGTCCTGGGTGCCGGGCAGCCGCGCCTGGAGCGGGCCGACCTCCTGGTCTATGGCGATGAAGACCGAGGTCACCTGCTCGCCCACGTCGTTCAGCTGGGGCGGCAGCTTGTCGCGCAGCCCGTCCCAGGCACCCCGGTGACTCCGGGCGAAGGAGTCGAGCGTGGCCATCGGGGCGATCGTGCCGTCCCGCTCGTACGCCCTGCGCAGCAGCCGGTGGCCCTCGGAGACATCGTGCTGCATGCCGCTCAGGGTGCGGCGGATCTCGCCCAGGGACTCGTGGTCCAGATCGCCCGTGCGTCCGCGCTCCATCAGGCGGCGGGCCTCGCTGAGCCGGGTCGAGGCGTGGTCCAGGTAGATCTCGCCGCGGTCGGCGTCTTCGTCCGCCATCCCGAGTGTGAGGTCTTCCATGCCGCGCTTCAGCCCGTACAGCGAGTCACCGGGGAGGGCGTCGGAACTGGCAGCGGCCACCCCGCTGAACGCGCCCGCGGCCACGCCCACGGTGAGCCCTCCGGCGGCCAGTCCCTTGGACCAGCGGCTGCGGGGCCGCAACCTCCGGAGCGCGGAGGCGCGGTGGGCACCCCGGGCGCCCGCCGTCCGCTGCTCCGGCACCGTAGGGTCCGCGGACGCACCGCCCGCGGCCGTGCCCTCCTGGACCATGGCCTCCATGGCGGCGACGAGCTGCGCTCGCTGCACCACCCGCACTTCGGGGTCCAACTTCGGCTTCGGCAGTGTGCCGAGGCCGTTCGCCAGGGCCAACAGCCGACCCTGCTCGGTGGGTTCGGCCGACGCCTCCGGCTGCTGGGCCGCCTGATCTTCCAGGGCCTGGGCGAAGGCGTTCGCCCGCCGGTGCGCCGATACGTTCGCGATCACTGGCGGCACCTCCTCTCGTCATGACGGTCGACTCCCCAGGGGGTCCGGAAGGTTGCATACCGTGAACGCCGCCACACGACAGGGCGAGTGGCTGCGGCCATGGCGTGACCACAGGGAGCCTGCATCCCGCACAACGAGAGTCGCGGCACTTGGGTTACGCACGAAAGATGATCGGACCAGCGCGTCATGATGGCGTTACCGAAGGTGAGTTGTCAGAGTCGGGCGGGGGAGTGACCGGGACGGGTCACGGGACTGCGGGCGGGCCGGGTGCCCGGGGGTCAGCGGGCGTCTTCGGGGAGCAGGCGGGCCAGTGTGCGGACCGCGCGGTACTGGAGGGTCTTGATCGCACCCTCGTTCTTGCCCATCACCCGCGCGGTCTCCGCGACCGACAGGCCCTGGAGGAAGCGCAGCGTCACGCACTCCTGCTGCTGCGGATTGAGCTTCCGTACGGCTTCCAGCAGCGCGGCGTTCGAGAGGGACTCAAGGACCGAGTCCTCGGGGCTGCGCTCGACCTCGTTGGCGTCGAGCATCTCGCCGGTGGTCACTTCGAGCCGGAAGCGGCTCGACTTGAAGTGGTCCGCGACCAGATTGCGCGCGATCGTGACCAGCCAGGCGCCGAAGTCGCGCCCCTGCCAGGTGAAGGTCGAGATCCGGCGCAGGGCCCTGAGGAACGTCTCGCTCGTGAGGTCCTCGGCGGTCGCCTTGCCGCCGACGCGGTAGTAGATATAGCGGTACACGGTGTCGCTGTACTGGTCGTACAGCCGCCCGAAGGCCTCGGCCTCGCCGGCCTGGGCCCGCTCGACCAGCTCCATCATGCGGGCGCTGTCGCTGTCCGCGGCGGGCCGGCGGGGGGCGGTGGAGGTGCCCGCCCCGCCCCGGCTCGCGCGTCTGACGACGGCGCCCCCGTCGGCCAGGGCGTAGCAGGGGCCGGCCGGTACCGGCACGGATGCCGGTACGGCGAGGGCGGGGACGGCGTACGCGGTGGGGACGAAGCCGCGCAAGTAGCCGAGGACCGTAGCGCGGAGCGTAGCCAGGCCCGAGGCGTCAACCCCGACGTGTGGGTACACGGGACTCCCAGAGGCAGAGCTTCCATCACGTGCAGTGCGGGACCGCTCACTCGTCGTACGCGCGTCGTGCCGCTCGATGTCACTCGTCGTGACGACGTGTGGGGGGTTCCGTATGCGTCTGAGGAGAATAACGCTTCGTGCAGGGAGTGCTACACCGAGTTGCTCAAATCATCGATTCAGTCGCTTCTGTTACGGCAAACTGACTGATCAAGTCGCACTTGGTGACCGCTTTTTGACCGAATCTCTTCCGTTTCTGTCTGCCCGTGCGATGCGTTGTGGTCGAGTGCGGGCATGGGGGACTGGCTCCGGTGCGGCGTGGGTAAGGACCGTGGATGGTCGGCCGGGCGCCGTGGACGATCAGCGGCGGGTGCGGCGGTGCAGGGCCACGGCCGCGGCCGTGCCGCCGGCCAGCGCACCGACGCCCGCGGCGGCCGGGATGCCGACCTTCGCCGCCTTGCGGCCCGTGCGGTAGTCCCGCAGCCGCCAGTCGTGCTCCTTGGCGTACCGGCGCAGCTTCGCGTCCGGATTGATCGCGTAGGGGTGACCCACCAGGGACAGCATCGGGATGTCGTTGTGCGAGTCGCTGTACGCGGCGCACCGGCCCAGCTCCAGGGTCTCGGCCGCCGCCAGCGCCCGTACCGCCTCGGCCTTCGCCGGACCGTGCAGGGGCTCCCCGACCAGCCTGCCGGTGTACACGCCCTCGACGGACTCGGCCACCGTGCCGAGCGCCCCGGTCAGGCCCAGCCGGCGGGCGATGATGGTGGCCGTCTCCACCGGCGCGGCCGTCACCAGCCACACCTTCTGGCCGGCGTCCAGATGCGCCTGGGCCAGGGCCCGGGTGCCGGGCCAGATCCGGTCCGCCATGTACTCGTCGTAGATCTCCTCGCCGATGGTCATCAGCTCGGAGACGCGGTGGCCCTTGACGATGGACAGGGCGCTGTCGCGTGCGTCCTGCATGTGCTCGGGGTCCTCGATCCCGGCTACCCGGAACCAGGTCTGCTGCCAGGCGAAGCGGGCCAGCTCGCGGCGCTGGAAGAACTTCCGTTTGTACAGGCCCCGGCCGAAGTGGAACAGCGCGGCGCCCTGCATGACGGTGTTGTCCAGGTCGAAGAACGCCGCCGCCCGCACATCGCCCGGAACCGGGAACTCGGGCTCCGCCTCCGCGGCCTCCGCCTCGGCCCCCGCGAGTGCCTCCAGCTCACGCGACGTCTTGCGCGCCGCCTCCGCCGCGGCCTCGCCTGCCAGCACGCTGCGCGCGGTGGCGGAGCGCCTTCTCGGGGTGAGCCATCGCGGTGCGGCCATGACGCGAGCATAGCCAGTGTGTTCGGTCCCCCGCCGCCACGCCCGACAATGGACGGCATGTTCCGACGTACGAAGAAGAACGAGAAGGACCGGAGCGGCCAGGCGGATCCCCGCACGGTCACCCTCATCGGGAAGCCCGGGTGTCATCTGTGCGACGACGCGCGGGCGGTCGTCCAGCAGGTCTGCGCCGAGACGGGCGCCCTGTGGGAGGAGAAGGACATCGAGCAGGACGAGCAGCTCTACCGCGCATACTGGGAGCAGATCCCGGTGGTGCTCGTGGACGGTGAGCAGCACACCTTCTGGAAGGTCGACCCGGACCGGCTCCGCCGGGAGCTGGTGTCCTGAACCCGCTGTCGGCCGCTCCCCGCCATGGCGCCGGATCGGGGGGCCTTGCGGTGGCGCCGACGGCTGACCTGTGGGGTTCCGGGTGCTTCAGATCTCCAACGCGCTGAGGCTCCCCTTGGTTCCACGATGGCGTGATCGGCACGCGTGAGCCCGGTCACTTTGCGCGGACAAAGCGGACATCATCTTTGTGCACGCGTTCACAAAGACATAGCCTGCTGTGGACGGGGCGGTCTGGGGGACGGGCCGCCCGCAGCCCCGCTCATCCCGCAGGAGCACCGTGGCAACTGGCCGAACTCACCGACCGGCGACCCGTAGCCGAGGCATCCCCGAGGCCACCGTCGCCCGGCTTCCGCTGTACCTGCGGGCGCTCACCGCACTGTCGGAGCGCTCCGTACCCACGGTCTCGTCCGAGGAGCTCGCCGCCGCCGCCGGAGTCAACTCGGCCAAGCTGCGCAAGGACTTCAGCTATCTCGGCTCGTACGGGACCCGGGGTGTCGGCTACGACGTCGAGTACCTGGTCTACCAGATCTCCCGTGAGCTGGGGCTCACCCAGGACTGGCCGATCGTCATGGTCGGTATCGGCAACCTCGGCGCCGCCCTCGCCAACTACGGAGGGTTCGCCTCCCGTGGCTTCCGGGTGGCCGCGCTGATCGACGCCGACAAGTCCCTCGTCGGCAAGCCGGTCGCGGGCATCCCCGTCCAGCACATCGACGACCTGGAGAAGATCGTCGAGGACAACGGCGTCTCCATCGGCGTCATCGCCACCCCCGCGGGCGCCGCCCAGCAGGTCTGCGACCGGCTCGTCGCCGCCGGGGTGACCTCCATCCTCAACTTCGCGCCGACCGTGCTCTCGGTCCCCGAGGGTGTCGACGTGCGCAAGGTCGACCTGTCCATCGAACTCCAGATCCTCGCCTTCCACGAGCAGCGCAAGGCCGGTGAGGAGGGCGGCGGAGACGTCGAGGGCGTCCTCCCGGCCGCCGCGGCCGTCCGCTCGCCGGGCGCGGCCGAGGGGGCAGGCGCCACCTCCTCCGGACGCAAGGGACCGGACGGGGACCTGCCCGCCGTGATGCCGGCATGAGCCTCCTCGTCGTCGGTCTCAGCCACCGCAGCGCTCCCGTCAGCGTGCTGGAGCGGGCTTCCCTCGCCCCCGGTGCGCAGAACAGGCTCCTCCAGGACACCCTCGCCGCCGAGCCGGCCGCCGAGGCCGGGCTGCTGGCCACCTGCAACCGCATCGAGCTCTACGCGGACGTCGACAAGTTCCACGCCGGTGTCGCGGAGCTGTCCACACTGCTCGCCCAGCACAGCGGCGTCGGCCTGGAGGAACTCACCCCCTATCTGTACGTCCACTACGAGGACCGGGCCGTCCACCACCTGTTCTCGGTGGCCTGCGGGCTGGACTCCATGGTCGTCGGAGAAGGCCAGATCCTCGGCCAGATCAAGGACGCGCTCGCCCGCGCCCAGGAGCTGCACACCGCCGGGCGGCTGCTGAACGACCTGTTCCAGCAGGCCCTCCGGGTCGGCAAGCGCGCCCACAGCGAGACCGGTATCGACCGCGCCGGGCAGTCCCTGGTCACCTTCGGCCTGGAGCAGCTCGCCGCGGGCCACGCCGTCGACGCCTGGACCAAGGGCAAGCGGGCCCTGGTCATCGGCGCCGGTTCCATGTCCTCCCTCGCCGCCGCCACCCTCGCCCGGGCCGGAGTCGACGAGATCGTCGTCGCGAACCGCACCGTCGAGCGCGCCCGGCGCCTCGCGCAGATCCTCACCGAACCCGGCACCGGTCATACGGGCGTGACCGCCCGCTCCGTCGAGATGACCGCGGTCGGGGCCGAGCTGGCCGCCGCCGACATCGCCGTGTCCTGCACCGGCGCCACGGGCCTCGTGCTCACCGGCCAGGCCGTCGAGACGGCCATGGCCGGGCGCGCCGCCCCGATGGCGCTGCTCGACCTCGCCATGCCCCGGGACGTCGACGCGGCCGTGCACCGAATGAACGGCGTACGGCTGGTCGACATCGAGTCCCTCGCGGAGGCCTCCGCCGACGCCCCCATGGCCGCCGACGTCGACCAGGTGCGGGGCATCGTCTCCGACGAGGTCGCCGCGTTCGGCGCCGCCCAGCGGGCCGCCCGCATCACCCCGACCGTCGTCGCGCTGCGCACCATGGCCGCCGACGTGGTCACCGGAGAGATGGCCCGCCTGGAGGGGCGGCTCCCGGGGCTGGACGAGAAGCAGCGCGCCGAGATCACCCAGACGGTGCGCCGGGTCGTCGACAAGCTGCTGCACGCGCCCACCGTGCGGGTGAAGCAGCTGGCCAGCGAGCCCGGCGGCGCCGGGTACGCGGACGCGCTGCGTACGCTCTTCGACCTCGACCCGGAGACGGTCGCCGCCGTCTCCCGGGCCGACCTGGCCAATCCGAACCCGGCCGGTCCGATCCCGGCCGATCCGGGCGCCGCCGGTCCGAACGACGGCGACGCCATGAACTTCACGAACCTGGCGAACCTCAGAAACCGAGGCCACGTATGACCGACAGGGCCCAGAGCACCGGCACCGAGCGGGCACTGAGGCTGGGGACCAGGCGGAGCAAGCTCGCCATGGCCCAGTCCGGGCACGTCGCGGAGGCCGTCCGGCGGCTGACCGGCCGCGCCGTCGAGCTGGTCGAGATCACCACGTACGGTGACGTCTCCCGCGAGCAGCTCGCGCAGATCGGCGGCACCGGCGTCTTCGTCACCGCCCTGCGCGAGGCGCTGCTGAGCGGCGAGGTCGACTTCGCCGTGCACTCGCTGAAGGACCTGCCGACCGCGCAGCCCGAGGACCTGGCCCTGGCCGCGATCCCGCTCCGCGAGGACCCGCGGGACGTCCTGGTCGCCCGCGACGGGCTGACCCTCGACCGGCTGCCCGCCGGGGCACGCGTCGGCACCGGTTCGCCGCGCCGGATGGCGCAGCTGAACGCGCACGCACGGAACCACGGTCTGCGGATCGAGACCGTGCCGATCCGGGGGAACGTCGACACCCGCATCGGATACGTCCGCAGCGGGGAACTCGACGCCGTCGTACTGGCCGCCGCCGGGCTGAACCGGATCGGCCGGATCGACGAGGTGACCGACTTCCTGTCGGTCGACACCGTCCTGCCCGCTCCCGGCCAGGGCGCCCTGGCGATCGAGTGCCCGGCCGCCGATGCCGCGCTCGCCGCCACGCTCGCGCAGCTCGACCACGAGCACACGCGGGCCGCCGTGACCGCCGAGCGGTCCCTGCTCGCCGCCCTGGAGGCAGGCTGCTCCGCGCCCGTGGGCGCGCTGGCGGACCTGCTGCCGGGCTCCGGTTCCGGTCCTGCCGGTTCCGGGGCGGCGCAGGATGTTCATGAGATGCGCCTGCGGGGTGTCGTCGGTACCACCGACGGCTCCACGCTGGTGCAGTTGTCCACCACCGGTCCCGTACCCACGTCGCACGACGACGCGGTGGCACTCGGTCGCGAACTCGCGGCCGAGATGCTCGCCAAGGGCGCGGCCGGTCTTATGGGGGAGCGAGCACTTTGAGCCCCACCACTGCATCCAAGGCTTCGTCGGCGTTCTCCGCGTGCGGGCACGTCACCTTCCTCGGCGCCGGACCCGGTGATCCGGGGCTGTTGACTCTGCGCGCCGTGGAGGCGCTGGCAGGCGCCGACGTACTGATCGCCGAGCCCGAAGTGCTCGATGTCGTACGCGGCCATGCCCGGGCGGGGGTGAGCACGCCCGAGCTGACGGTTGTTGACGATGCGTCAACCGCCGCCGCTGTCCCCGTGTTGAGGGATGCGGCCAATCTTGTCATGGAGGCCGCGCGGAGCGGCAAGCGGGTGGTGCGTGCGCTGGGCGGAGACCCGGGGCTCGACGGCAACGCGGGCGCCGAGATGCTCGCCTGCGCCGCCGAGGGCATCCCCTTCGAGGTCGTGCCCGGTGTCGCCGCCGCCGTCGGTGTGCCCGCGTACGCGGGTGTTCCGCTGCGGGACGCCCAGGGTGCGGACGTACGGTTCCTCGACGCCCGCACGGCCGGCGACCGCTGCTGGACGGAGGCCGGCGCCTCCGACTGCACGGTCGTCGTGTCCACCGCCCTGGACGCGGTCGCGGCGGCGGCCGGTGAGCTGGTGGCGGCGGGCCGCAAGCCGGACACCCCGATGACGGTCACCGTGGCCGGTACGACGACCCGGCAGCGGACCTGGACGGCGACGCTCGGTTCGATCGCGCAGGTGCTCAAGCAGGCGAAGGTGCTGCCCTCGCCGGACGGCCACCAGCCCGTCATAGCCGTGGTCGGCGAGCGCTCCGCCGCCGCCCAGCGCGACCAGCTCGCCTGGTTCGAGTCCAAGCCGCTGTTCGGCTGGAAGGTCCTGGTGCCCCGCACCAAGGAGCAGGCCGCGTCCCTGTCCGACCAGCTCCGCTCCTACGGCGCCGTGCCGCACGAGGTCCCGACCATCGCCGTCGAACCGCCGCGCACCCCGCAGCAGATGGAGCGCGCGGTCAAGGGCCTGGTGACGGGCCGCTACGAGTGGATCGCCTTCACGTCCGTCAACGCCGTCAAGGCGGTGCGGGAGAAGTTCGAGGAGTACGGGCTCGACGCCCGCGCCTTCGCCGGGATCAAGGTCGCGGCGGTGGGCGAGCAGACCGCCAAGGCCCTGGTCGACTTCGGTGTGAAGCCTGACCTGGTGCCCAGCGGCGAGCAGTCCGCGGCCGGGCTGCTGGAGGACTGGCCGCCGTACGACCCGGTGTTCGACCCGATCGACCGGGTGTTCCTGCCGCGTGCGGACATCGCCACGGAGACCCTCGTGGCCGGGCTCATCGAGTTGGGCTGGGAGGTCGACGACGTCACCGCGTACCGGACCGTGCGGGCCTCGCCGCCGCCGGCGGAGACCCGTGAGGCGATCAAGGGCGGCGGTTTCGACGCGGTCCTGTTCACGTCCTCGTCGACGGTGCGGAACCTGGTGGGCATCGCGGGCAAGCCGCACAACGTGACGGTCATCGCCTGCATCGGCCCGGCCACGGCCAAGACGGCCGAGGAGCACGGCCTGCGGGTCGACGTCCTGTCGCCGGAGCCGTCGGTCACCAAGCTGGCGGAGGCCCTGGCGGAGTTCGGCGCCAAGCGCCGTGCCGCCGCGGTCGAGGCGGGCGATCCCGTGACGCGGCCCTCGGAACGGCGCCCCGGCGCGCGGCGGCGGCGCACGACGACGTAACGGCCGTCGTCACGGGGGCCTCGCCCCCGGAACTGCGTGTCGCGGCTTCGCCGCTCGTCCTCACGCGCCGGAGGAGCCGGGTCCCGGCTCCTCCGGCGTCCGACCGGAACCGTCCACCGGAACCGTCCGACGGGCTGTCGGCATGTGCGGCCGACCACAGGGCGTAGCGTGGGCGCATGAGCGAATACGGCGGCTTTCCCGGGACGCGGCCCAGGCGGCTGCGGGTCACACCCACGATGCGGCGCATGGTCGCGGAGACGCGGCTGCACCCCGCCGACCTGATCCTTCCCGCGTTCGTACGGGAAGGGGTCACCGAACCCGTACCGATCAGCGCCATGCCGGGCGTCGTCCAGCACACCCGGGACACGCTGCGGAAGGCCGCCGTGGAGGCGGTCGAGGCGGGGGTTTCCGGGATCATGCTGTTCGGCGTTCCCGAGGAGGCGAAGAAGGACGCGGCCGGCACCGCCGGGACCGACCCCGAGGGGATCCTTCAGGTCGCCGTCCGGGACGTGCGCGCCGAGGTCGGGGACGAGCTGGTGATCATGTCGGACCTGTGCCTGGACGAGTACACCGACCATGGGCACTGCGGAGTCCTCGACGCCGACGGGCGCGTCGACAACGACGCCACCCTCGAGCGGTACGCCGAGATGGCCCAGGTCCAGGCCGACGCGGGTGTCCACGTCGTGGGGCCCAGCGGCATGATGGACGGCCAGGTCGGGGTGATCCGCGACGCGCTGGACACCATCGGCAAGGAGGACGTGGCCATCCTGGCGTACACCGCCAAGTACGCCTCCGCCTTCTACGGGCCGTTCCGCGAGGCAGTCGGCTCCTCGCTGAGCGGGGACCGCAAGACGTACCAGCAGGACCCGGCCAACGTCCGCGAGTCCATGCGGGAGCTGGCGCTGGACCTCGACGAGGGCGCCGACATGGTCATGGTCAAGCCGGCCGGGCCGTACCTCGACATCCTCGCGAAGGTCGCGGACTCCGTGGACGTGCCGGTCGCCGCGTACCAGATCAGCGGCGAGTACGCGATGATCGAGGCCGCTGCCGAGAAGGGCTGGATCGAGCGGGACAAGGCGATCCTGGAGTCCCTGACCGGCATCAAGCGGGCCGGGGCGCAGATGATCCTCACCTACTGGGCGACCGAGACGGCGCGGATGCTGGGGCGGCGCTGACGGGACGTCCGGACAGGACACGGCCGGGCCCCGTGGTTCGGGACCGGTTCCAGCGGGTCGGAGGGCGGAGCGGCGCCTCTCCCCCTCCGACACCTCTGACGCCGTCGGCTCCGGGGGCCGGGTGGCGGGACCTCGGGGACTCTTCAGGTCAGTCCCACCAGAAGCACCACTCCTCCTGGCCGAGGACCTCCTGCTCCGCGTACTCCTCCAGGGAGCCCGTGCCCTGCCACACGTTGTCCGGACAGAACGCGAAGTGCTCGCGCGCCACCGCCAGCGCCTGCTCCCCGGTGCGCGGCGGGGCGGCGACGGACAGCGACATCAGGTCGGAGCCCAGGCCCACGACCCGAATCCCGAACCGGTCCTCCCACGACCGCAGCACCGTGGACAGCACGGCCGCGTCGGTGTGGTTGCAGGCTCCGCCCCAGCCGAGGGCCGCAGGGATGTCCGCGCTGCGGCGGGCCGGTACGAGGGCGGGGCGGGCGCCCTTGAAATAGTCGTCGTCCGTGGCCAGTTCGCGCGCGAGCAGGGCCGCCCGGGCGTCCGGGGCGACGGTGCCGGTGCCGGGAGCGGCGAAGCCGGGCCAGGGTTCCTCCTCGCCCACCTCCTGAGCGAGTCCCCACAGCCGGGACAGCGTCGCCGCGAGGTCGTGATCGTCGGGGTCTCCGGACCGGCCGGGGCCCAGGTACTGCTTCTCCGTCAGCAGCACCGGCTGCAGCCCGGTCGCCTCCCGCGCGGTCAGGAGACGGGACCAGGTCTCGGGCGTGGCGGGTTCGTCCGCGTACCAGTACGACGGCTGTACGCGGACGGTGCCGGGCGGCAGGTCCAGGCCCAGTGCGTTCGGGTTGATCACCATGCGGTCGACGGTACGGGCCGCCTCTGACAAACAGACCTGACCGGTTCCGCTTGTCCCGCAGAGGGCTGGATCGCGCCCTACGCGGGTGCCTCCGCGAGTGCCTTCACGCCCCGCAGGGTCGCCTCGATGTTGGTGTGGAGCTGGGCCAGGCGGGCCGCCACCAGTTCCTCCTCGCGGTCCGGAGCCCGGTCGATGAAGACGCTGACACCGGAGCGCGCCGGGCCCATGCGGGCGGTCTGGCGCAGCAGTGTGCCGCGTCCGCCTTCCCGGGGTTCCAGCTCGAAACGCCAGGTCGCCACCGGGTGGTCGAAGGAGGGAGCGCCGCCGCCGAAGCGCGCGTCCGGGGCGATGACCGACCAGGCGAAGACCTTCGGCGCTTCGAACACCTCCACGCGTGCGTGGGTGCGCCACTCGCCGACCCTCTCGTGGGTGTTGCGTCCCTCGAACCGGGCGCCGACCGCCGGGCCCGTCGCGCCGTCCAGCCACACCGTCTCCTGGAGTTCGGGGCTCAGTCTGGCCGGGAGGCCGATGTCGCTGACCAGCTCCCAGACCCGCTCCGGGGGCGCGTCGACGGAGATTTCCACACGTGCCGTAGGACCGTCTGCATAACGCATGGGTCGAGCGTAGGTTCGAGTGTCGAGCTGAGGCGGGTGTTCACGGGCGGTGTGGCCGGGGTCACGCTCGATGCTCGCGGGGCTGGGAGCAGGCGTCCGGACCTGCGGATCGTGCCGACGCGGAGCACCCTGGAACCAGAACCACCGGAGGTGACCGCCATGGAGCAGCACACGCTCGTCGGATGGCACGTCGACATGGAGTTCAAGGAGGAGGGCAGCCGCACCGATTCCGCCGCCATGGTGCGGCTCGCGGACGGCACCGAGGTGCGGGGTCACGGCCACGCCCAGCGGCATCCCTCCGACGCGGAGCAGCTCCGGGTCGGTGAGGAGATCGCCGGGGCCCGTGCGCTGATGGACATCGCCACGCAGCTCCTGCAGAAGGCGCATGTCGAGATCGACGAGGAGAAGGGGAAGCCCTCGCACCCGCTGATCTGAGGGGGCTCACACCCCGGGCACGCCCCCCTTGGGACTCACTCACCCCGAGGGGCGGCGGTGATCGCTTCCGCCGCCCCGGGGTCGTGCGGTCAGAGGCGCTCGGGCGTCCGGATGCCCAGCAGGGCCATGCCCTGGTGCAGGGTGCGGGCGGTCAGGTCGCACAGGAACAGCCGGTTCTCGACCTGCTCCGGGGTGTCCGCCTTCAGGACCGGGCATTCCGAGTAGAACGTCGTGTACAGCGAGGCGAGCTGGTACAGGTACGCGGCGAGCTTGTGCGGCTCGTACGACTCCGCCACCTCGGCCAGCGTCTCGCCCAGCCGGTCCAGGTGCAGGCCCAGCGCCCGCTCGGCCGGGGCCAGCTCCAGCTCGGGGTGCGCGGCGGGCCCGGCCTCGCCCGACTTGCGGAGGATCGACTGGATTCGCGCGTACGCGTACTGGAGGTACACGGACGTGTCGCCGTTCAGCGACACCATCTGGTCCAGGTCGAACTTGTAGTCGCGGGACGCCGACGTCGACAGGTCGGCGTACTTGATCGCGCCGATGCCGACCTGCGTGCCGCGCTCCGCGATCTCCCCGTCGGTCAGGCGCTCGTCCTCGGGCAGGCCCTCGCCCTTCTCCCGGACCACGGCCGACGCCCGGTCGACCGCCTCGTCCAGCAGGTCCACCAGCCGGACCGTCTCGCCCTCACGGGTCTTGAACGGCTTGCCGTCCTTGCCGAGGACCGTGCCGAAGGCCAGCTGGACCGCCTTGACGTCCTCGTTCAGCCAGCCCGCCCGGCGCGCGGTCTCGAAGACCATCTTGAAGTGCAGCGACTGCCGTGCGTCCACCACGTACAGCAGCGTGTCCGCGTGCAGGTTGTGCACCCGGTCGCGGATCGCGGACAGGTCCGTCGCGGCGTATCCGTACCCGCCGTTCGACTTCCGGACGATCAGCGGCACCGGGTTGCCGTCCGGGCCCTTCACGTCGTCGAAGAAGACGCAGAGGGCGCCATCGGAGCGCACGGCGACACCGGACTCCTCCAGCAGGCGGCAGGTCTCGTCGAGCATGTCGTTGTAGCCCGACTCGCCGACCACGTCCGGGTCGTCGATCTCCATGTCCAGCTTGTTGAACACCGAGTAGAAGTAGATCTTCGACTCGTCGACGAACCGCTGCCACAGTTTCAGCGTCTCGGCGTCGCCGGACTGGAGGAGCACCACCCGGTCGCGGGAGCGCGCCTTGAACTCCTCGTCGGAGTCGAACAGCGCCCGGGACGCCTTGTACAGCCGGTTCAGGTTGGACATGGCCTCCTCGCCGGAGACGGCCGTGTCGTCCGAGGCGGACTTGTGGTCCAGCTCGTGCGGGTGCTCGGTCAGGTACTGGATGAGCATGCCGAACTGGGTGCCCCAGTCGCCGATGTGGTGGCGCCGGACCACCTTCTCGCCGGAGAACTCCAGGATCCGCACCACGGCGTCACCGATGACCGCCGACCGGAGGTGGCCGACGTGCATCTCCTTCGCCACGTTCGGCTGCGCGTAGTCGATCACCGTGGTGCCCGGCTTCTCCGCGAGGGGCACACCGAGGCGGTCGTCGGCGGCGCGGGCGGCCAGGGTCTCCAGGATCGCCCGGTCGCTGATCGTGATGTTCAGGAAGCCGGGACCGGAGACCTCGACGTCCTTCAGGGCGGCGTCAGCGGACGGCAGCGCGCCGACGACCTTGGCGGCCAGCTCGCGCGGGTTGCCCTTCAGCTTCTTCGCGAGCGCCAGGATGCCGTTGGCCTGGAAGTCGGCCCGGTCGCTTCGTCGCAGCAGCGGGTCGGCGGCACCGGCCTCCGGCAGGGCTGCCGAGAGGGCGTCCGCGAGGCGCTGCTGCACGGTCGAAGCGAGGGAAGGGACCGAGGCCATGAGCTTCCGTTCCTGTGTCGGTGGTCGTGGGCCGAATCGGGCGCCCGCCACAGGCGGGCCGACTCGGTTGTCAAGTCTCCCATGAGCCAGCAACATCTTTTAGCTCCGTCGTCCGGCCTGTGGACAACCTTCGTCCCACAGCCTGTGGACAACCTCGGGCCCGGTCGGTCCGTCTGGGAGAATGGGCGCAGGGCAACACCCCGCACCACCCTTCGAAACCCGCACCAGAAGACATCAAGGACGTGCCGATCGTGGCTCAGAGCAGCACCGAGACCGACTGGGTCTCCCGTTTCGCGGACGAGGTCATCACCGAGTCGGAGCGACGTGCGCCTGGCAAACCGGTCGTGGTCGCCTCCGGTCTCTCACCCTCCGGGCCCATCCACATGGGGAACCTCCGAGAGGTCATGACCCCGCACCTCGTCGCGGACGAGATCCGCCGCCGCGGCCACCAGGTCCGGCACCTGATCTCCTGGGACGACTACGACCGTTACCGCAAGGTTCCCGCCGGGATCCCCGGGGTCGACGCCTCCTGGGCCGACCACATCGGCAAGCCGCTCACCTCGGTGCCCGCCCCGGCCGGCTCCCCCCACTCCAACTGGGCGGAGCACTTCAAGGCCGCCATGATCGAGTCGATGGGCGAACTGGGCGTCGAGTTCGACGGCATCAGCCAGACCGAGATGTACACCTCCGGCGCCTACCGCGAGCAGATCCTGCACGCGATGCGGCACCGCGGCGACATCGACGCGATCCTCGACCGGTACCGGACGAAGGACAAGGCCACCGGCCAGCCCAAGGCCAAGGGCAAGCCCCAGCAGAAGCAGCAGAAGCCGGTCGACGAGGCCGAGCTGGCCGCCGCCGAGGGCTCCGGCGCCGCATCCGAGGACGACGGCTCCGGCGGCGTCGGCGGCTACTTCCCGTACAAGCCCTACTGCGGGCGCTGCGAGCGCGACCTGACCACGGTCACCGCCTACGACGACGAGACGACCGAGCTGACCTACACCTGTGTGTGCGGGCACTCCGAGACCGTCCTGCTCCGCGAGTTCAACCGCGGCAAGCTGGTCTGGAAGGTCGACTGGCCCATGCGCTGGGCCTACGAGGGCGTGATCTTCGAGCCGAGCGGCGTCGACCACTCCTCGCCCGGCTCCTCGTTCGTCGTCGGCGGCCAGATCGTCCGCGAGATCTTCGACGGGGTCCAGCCGATCGGCCCCATGTACGCGTTCGTCGGCATCTCCGGCATGGCCAAGATGTCCTCGTCGAAGGGCGGGGTGCCCACCCCGGCCGACGCCCTGAAGATCATGGAGGCGCCGCTGCTGCGCTGGCTGTACGCGCGCCGCAGGCCCAACCAGTCCTTCAAGGTCGCCTTCGACCAGGAGATCCAGCGGCTGTACGACGAGTGGGACAAGCTGGAGGCCAAGGTCGCGGACGGCTCCGCGCTGCCCGCCGACGCGGCCGCGCACTCCCGCGCGGTCCGCACCGCCGCGGGTGAGCTGCCGCGGACGCCGCGCCCGCTGCCGTACCGGACGCTCGCCTCGGTCGTCGACATCACCGCCGGCCACGACGAGCAGACCCTGCGGATCCTCAGCGAGCTGGACCCGGCCAACCCGCTGACCTCCCTCGCCGAGGCCCGGCCGCGACTGGACTGCGCCGAGAACTGGATCACCACCCAGGTCCCGGCCGAGGCCCGCACCATCGTGCGCGACGAGCCCGACACGGAACTGCTGGGCTCCCTCGGCGACGAGGGCCGCGAGGCGCTGCGGCTGCTGCTGGAGGGCCTGGACACCCACTGGTCGCTGGACGGGCTCACCACGCTGGTCTACGGCGTCCCGAAGATCATGGCGGGGCTCGACCCGGAGGCCAAGCCCACACCCGAGCTGAAGACCGCGCAGCGGTCGTTCTTCGTGCTGCTGTACCGGCTGCTCGTCAGCCGTGACACGGGGCCGCGGCTGCCGACGCTGCTGCTCGCGGTGGGCGCGGACCGGGTGCGGAAGCTGCTCGGCGCCTGACGCCGCCGCCCGCCTGCGGCTCCTTCGGCGGAGGGCCTCACCCCGTGCGGGGTGAGGCCCTCCGGCCCGTCTCTGCACCGTTCGTATGACCCGCGGTTCGGTCCCGTGCACGACGCGACCGGCCATGCGGGGCGGCACCGTGGACCCATGAAGGAACTCATCGCTGTCGTGGGCTGGTTCGTCGGTGTCCAGGGTCTCCTGGGGCTCGCCGGGAGGGTGTTCGGGGAGGGGCCGTGGGGGCTGTTGCAGAAGCGGTGGGAGGTGCCCACGGCGGGGTACGCCGTGCTGACGGTCGTCGGTGCGGGGCTGGCGGTGTACGGGGAACGGGCGAAGCTGCGGGCGCGGGCGGCGGCACGCGCCTAGGCCCCGGTCCTGCCCCTTCCCGAGGCCGGGGCTCCGTCCCCGGGACCCGGTGTCGCGCCTCGGGGGCGTAACCGCTGGTCGAAGGCCATAGGGGGCTCGCCCTCAAACGCCGGGCAGGCTGGGGCATATGGCTGGGCGGGCCGGGAGACGCGCCTGCGCGGGGCCCGCCCTCAGGCCGTGGACGGCCGGGTGCGGGACCTGTCCCCGGCCCGTCGCCGTGCCCTGGGCGGCGCGGGGTCTCGTGCGGAGGACGGGCCGGAGTGCGGGTGCCGCTCCTGGCCCGTCGCGGTGCCCTCAGCGGTGTTCGCCCTCAGCCGCCGGGCCGGGGTGCTGATCCGGCCCGGCGGCTGAGGGGTCGGCTCTTCTCGGCCTCTCCGGCGTCCGACGAGCGGGGAATTGGGGCAGCGATGCGCTCCGGTTCGGTGAGGGGCGGGGCGGCGAGTCACGCGATGTGCTCCGCCTCCAGCTCTGCCTGGTAGCGGGTCTTGAACTCGGGCATCAGCCTGCGCAGCAGCGCCGCGCTGCGCGGGTGCTGGACGCCGTACGCGCCGGTGAGGTGGATGTCGAGCACGTCCGCGCTCGGCCAGCTGCCGTTCTGCCGGGCGTACGTGCGGAACACGTCGTAGGCGAGCCGGCCGAACTCGTCGGTGATGTCGGGGGCTTCGGCTGCCTCAGCCGGGTCGGCGGGGGCGTCCGCCTCCTCGTGGGTGGGGCTGTAGGTGCCCGTGTACGTGTCGGGTGTGACCTTGGGGGCGGCGAACCAGGGGCTGTGGTGGGTCGTCGGCTCGGTCCCGGACTCGTCGTGGACCGTCGGTACGGTCCCGGACTCGTCGTGGACCGGATGGGCCTCGGCTTGCGGGCCGTACGCGGCGGCGGGCGGGGCGGGGTGCTCGTGCGGGGACTGCGGGCCGGGGCCGCCCTGCGCCGGGACGGCCCGGGCCTGGGACTGAGCCGCAAGGTGAGGCCGCGTCCGGCCCGGGTGTGCTGCCTGGGACCGGGCCTGGGGACCGGGGGCCTCGGGCCGGGGCTGAGGGTGTGCGGGGGGCGGTGTGGGGTGCCCCTGCTCGGCCGTGACCTCGGCCTGCTGCGGCTGTGCGGCCGACGGTGAGGGGCGCGCTTCCTCGGCCGAAACAGGCGCGGGCGCCGGAGTGGCAGCGGCGTCCGGTGCCCTGCCCGGGGCGGCAGCCGTGACCGGCACCTCACCCGGAGCCGCGCCCGGGGCGGCAGCCGTGGCCGCAGCCGGGGCCTTCGCCTCGGGCCCACCCGGGCTCACGGGCTCCGCCGCCCGCGGGAGTTCACCCGCAACCGGCGGGCCCGCCGTCTGGCCCTCCACCGCCGCCACCGCGACCGCCGCCGTCGCCGGTCCCGCCGAGTTCGGCGGCAGCAGGGCCGGCTCGATGCCCGCCGCGGCCAGGCCCGCCGCGGCCGTCTCCGCGATCGGCACGCCGAACCGGGCCAGCCGCAGCGGCATCAGCGACTCCACCGGGGCTTTGCGCCGCCAGCCGCGTCCGTACCGGGCCTGGAGCCGGGCCTGGTAGATCATCCGGTCCTGCTCCAGCTTGATGACCTGCTCGTACGATCGCAGCTCCCACAGCTTCATCCTTATCTCTAGGTCTCTGACGTCACTCCTGATCGGTAGGGTGGTTTTCCTTCTGGCATGTCAGTTACGTCGGTCACAGGGATGGTCGACTGGCATGATGTGCGTGCCGCAGGGACAGGGGGAGCAGTGACTGTAGGGGCAGACGGCGGGGCGGGCTCAGCGCCACTGACGGAAGAGCAGGAGCGGGCACTTCAGCAGGAGTACCGCGAGAAGGTGAGAGCCTTCGACCAGTTGGAGGACGATCTCCGCGCAGCCCGGACGTTTCAGCGGATCTTCTTGCTGACGATGTTGGGCGCCATCGCCTTGGCGTTCTTGCTGGGCTACACCGTCGTCGTGGGCTTGTGGAACGAGCAGCCGACCTTTACGCGGTACGCCGGCCTGGTCATCGTGCTGGTGCTGTGGGTGGCAGCTGGGTGGGCGCTCTGGAAGAACCGCAAGAAGATAGTGGCAGCGAACACGACGCTGCGAAATGCATCGCTGGACCGGCAAACGGCCGCAGCGAAGCTCCCGCTGGACTCGCCATCAGGGCTGCGGATCTATCGCGAAGCGTCACTCGACCTGATCGACCAGTACAGGAAGGGTGCGGCGACAAACCGCCGTGTTCACAACTTCTTCCAAATCATCATCATTACGGGGTCGATCGTTACGTCGACGCTGGCGGCGATGAACGAAGGCTCCAACTTGGTCTTGCGGATCATCACGTCAGCCCTGAGCGCCCTAGTGGGTATCTCCGCTGGCATCACTGGCTACTTCAAGTTCCGCGAACGTGGGTACAACCTTCAGTCAACGGCCGACGACATCGAGAAGCACTACAACGCGTCGCAGTTCATGCTCGATGACTACGCAGGCACCGACCCGTCACAACCCCTCTCGGAGCAGGAGAGGCTGAGAATGTTTGCGCGATTCGTCGAGCGCCTGAAGGAAGAGCAGCGCAAGAGGGAACTACAGCTTGAGCAGCAGAGCTCAACCGAGGAACGGTCGGCCTGACGCGGGCTTCGCGTGAAGCGCGGCTGTCATCGCCGGTGGGGCAACCAGCCGTGATCCGATCCGAGTGCATCATCGGCCAATGGGCTTGCATCAAACGGCGATGACACCGCCACCGTTGTCGTGCACAACCGCCTGCCACTCCTGCGTGGGGCAATCGGCGATGAGTAGCGTGTCGAGTCCGTCCGGACCGCCAGCTGCCACGACCTGGTCGAACGCCTCCTCGTGGACAGGAAAGTTACCTTGGAGTGCATCGCAGTGCCGACACCCGTTCGTCAGCTGTCGTTCGCGCATGGTCCTGCTGTATCGGGACTTGACTTGTGCTGTCAGGTCCGCCCGGCCGTTTCGCTCCAGAAGCTGCACAGCGAGTGCCATTGTCCGGGCGTTCTCCGTGGTGAAGAGTCCGCAGTAGCCACGTGCTGGACGGGCCGGGTATAGACCAACGACGCAAGTGGTGTCCCTCCCACACTTCCAACAGGATCGGTTTAGTCCGAGAATACGAAGGCGCAGGACGGGAGCGGATCCGGGCGGTGGCGCCGCGGGCAGGACGATCTCGTCGGGGCCAAAGTCATAAGCCTCGGCGAGCTCGTCAACGTGACGGCACGTTGCGCAGCGCACCTCCCAGGTGCCGCTCCCACTTTTCTGTACGAACCCGCCGCGTGCCGCAACCTGTACGGAGCATGATGCGCACCCTCCTGCGAACCGGTTCTGCACATCCTCCCCTTTTATGATTCGGCTGCCTCAAGGCGATCGGTCAGTTCGGGATCCGGCCACGGGTGCCAGGGCCCGCCTGGCCCTGCCGCGCTCAGCTGGTATTCACGGACTTCTGAGCAGACCGCATCTCAGCAAGGAACGCTGGGCTGAAGAGACCGGCACGCAGTGGAATCCGTTCTGGCCAAGGTGCCTTCAGGCGCCACAGCCATCGCCCGTAGAGCTGTCGCAGCCGGGCACGCTCGAGCTGCCAGAGGCTCTCCCACTTCAGCGCTTCCCGGTAGGTGAGACTGGGGTTGTCCAGCGTCCACAGGTACAGGCGCCTCGCCATGCGAGGGGCCAGGAGGAAGTGGATAGGCCGTACCGGGCTATGCCGCGGGGGCATGGGCTGTTCCTCCTTCGGGTGGGGCTGTCCTCAGCACCGGCATTGATCCGGATCTACGTGGCGCGCATCATCTTGCGCAGGCTCTGCCGGGCTGCGGTCAGGTCGTCCTCCAGGTTTTCGATGGTGGCGCGCAGCGCTTTGTTGTCGGCTTGGGCTTGCTGGAGACTTCTGGTGAGCGCCGCGTTCGCACGGTTCAACTCTTCCACCTGAGCCGTGAGTTCGCTGGTGTCAGTGTGGTTCAGTTCCGTGCCAAGCTGGATGCGGAGCCGTTCGCGCAGCCGGTTGCGCTCTTCGCGGAGCTCCTTGACCTGCTGCTGGGCGAGTGAGAGGTCCGTCTTGAGACTGGCGACGCTGACGCGACTCTGTGGCGGAACGGCGCCGACTGTCGCCTCGATGCCGAGTTCCTCCTGACGTCGGCGGGCGGCCTCAATGGGTTCGCGCATACCCGGCGAGTACGCGAGCCAGTTGGAAACGCCTGCCTCCTTGGCCACTTTGGCGAACGTGATCTTCGTTCCCGCGCGCTGCAGGGAGTCGAGAGCTTCCAGCACGCGGCGGCGCTTGTCCTGGCTGTCGCGCTCTCGCGCAGCCTTGAGCGCGGCAGCGCGGGTTTCGTGACCGGTCACTGGTCCTCCTCGCGCGGCTTGATCACTGTCAGCGGCAGGAGCCTGTGGGAGGCGGTGGCCCGAGACTTGCGGAGGATCTTGCTTGCCTCCTCGATCTCGTGTCGTTCGTCGTCGGGCAGCGCGGCGAGCTGGTCACGCATGGTGGTGGCCACGTCCTGGTAGATGTCGATCTCAGCATTGATGTTGGCCAACACAAAGTCGGCGGCTCCGACGGCGTCAGCTGCCTCGCGGTCTGCTTTCAGATCACGCACATGATCTTCAATGGCGGGCAAGTAGGACGGGTCGGGGCGGTAGAAGGGGCAGCCTGAGCACTGGAATCGAAGAGGACAGGAACCGCCGCCGGCCTTGACATTGGATGGCTCGGTGCAGTTGCCGAACGGTACAGCGACCGAGGCGATCTCGTACTTGCTCTGGGCGAGCGGAGCCGATCGTCCGGTGCGGTCCACGGCCAGGGGCGCCAGGGTCCGCACAGCCTCCCGCTTACGCTTCAGGGTTACCTGGTAGTAGCCCATGGTCGTATCGACCGAGGTGTGATCCATCAGGTCGCGCAGGACATCGACGGGTACACCAGCGTCTGCAAGCCGCTGGGCGTAGGTGTGGCGGAAGGCGTGGGCGCTGATCTGGGAGCGGTCGAAGGGCAGCGGCTGCCCGTCGGGCCCCGGGATGTCGCTATCGATGCAGGGGAGTGCGTCGACCCAGGTGCGCAGTACCGCCGAGATGCTGTCACCGCGGATGTGCCCATTCCCGCGGCCGGAGCCGTGCATGGCGCTGGGGAAGAGCCACCGTCCTGCACGCTCGGTCAGCGGGAGTTCGGCACGGCGCTGTTCCCAGCGGGTGATCAGCTCGGCTGTGCTCTGCGAGATGGGCAGGCGGCGGCCGTTCCGCTTGGCTTTGTGGTTGTCGTAGACCAGTTGGTAGTGATCGTCCTCCTGCTCGACGCAGCCCACCTTGAGGCTCGCGACCTCACCCAGGCGGCGCCCGGTGTCGCGCAGCACGGCGTAGACGGTCTGATGGAACAGCTGCGAGAGATCTTTCGGCCAGCCCCGATGGGAGACATCCAGCAGATGCAGCTGGGCGTCCAGCTGACGAATGACGGTGTCGGGCAAGGCCCGGCCGACGTGTTCCTCATTGACCTCGACGGGAGCCACACGGTGGTGGCGGGCCCGGCTGAAGGCGCCGGGAACATCGTCCATAAGCCCACTCGCACGCGCGAACTCCAACACGGCGAACCATGCTCTGACCAACTTGTCCTGGGTGGCGGACGCCCGGGGCTTCCCGTCCTTCTTCCGGGACTTCTTGATCGCGTCGACGGCTGCCGTCATGTCCGCGGCGCCGAGGCGGGAGGGAGCATCGCCGCCTCCAACTCGCTGGGCCAGTCCCTCGGAGGCAGCGGAGAAAGCCAGGAGGGAGGTGCGCAGATCCTGGATGGTCGGCCGAACTGAACGGGCCCATTCCATGAGCACCGTGCGCAACCACTGCTGCCGGACGACACGGAAGTCGATGTCGCCCTTCACCGCATCGTAACGGCGATGGGTCGCGGCCCACAGGCCCACGGCGGCCGCGTCCCAGACCTCGCCCGCCATCGGATCGGCCCCCTCGTACTGCCGGTGAGCGCGCTCGACCATGCGCTGGATCTGCCCCAACAAGGCGCGCGCCGGGCTGCTGCCCTTCTCCTTGCCGAACCGCAGTGACGACAAGTCCAGGCCGCTCAAGCTGTCCACGCCGACGACGGCCGCGATGGCGAGCCGCACCGCGAGCGGACTGATGCTCAGCCCTGCCTGGTCGCGTTCCTGCAGGCCGAGCAGCAGTTCGTGGGCGACGACGGGGTGAAGCCCGCCGCACCAGAACTGATGGACCTGGAGGAACGGACCGGTAGCGGCTGCCCACTCCAAAAGCTGGTCGGGAATGTGGGTGCCGCTGCTGAGCTCGCGGCGCCACTTTCCATGGTGTGACACGCACAACCGGAGTTGTTGCTGTTCACGGAGGCACCCGCCGACGAGGCATTCACCCTGGTGCATCAGCGGCTGAGGGCGCGCCGAGCGCTGCCAGTCCGCAACGCTCAGCTCGGGGCAGCGTCTTCTGCGCTCGCTGAAGGTTGAGGCATGCGTGGGACAGAGTCCATGACTTACCGATTCCCGTGCACATCGCCCTGAACTGTCGGCGACCAGACACACCTCACGGTCCGACATTCCGCGTACGCGTCGCTTCCGGGCCGGCTGGTGCGTCGCGTCGAACTCATCGTCTGGCAGATCGCTCGACCGGGCGGCAGCTGCGCAGGGAGAGCACCGGCCGACACGACCAGGGCACGGCGCTTGGCAGGCGACAACCTTGCAACGAGACGCACCGGTGGCGTCGTTGTCCAGATCGCCGTCGAAGAACATCCGCTCGTGGTCCCACTCGCCCGGACGCCAGTCGGGCTGCACGTGTTGGCGCAGCCAAGCCAACCAGCCAGCCCCCGGCGTCTCGGGCTCCAGGCGCGAGGGCAGGGCTGCAGCGATCACCTGCTTCATCGCGCAGCCACCTCCCGCTGAGCGGCTACGCGCTCCACGGCCTCCCGCTTCTCACGCTCATTCGCGTGAAGGTAGATCGCGGTGGACGCCGCCGACACATGCCCCATCAGCTGCTGCACGACGTCGATCGGCACGCCGGCCCTAACCCAGGCCGTCGCGGCGGTGTGCCGCAGCATGTGCGGGCGCACGACGAATCCGCACTGCCGCGACAGCCGCTCGAACATGCCCTTCGCCGCCTGATAGGTCATCGCCTTGCCCAGAGGCCGCTGGTAGAGGTTGACGAAGACCAGGTCGTTTGCTTCGGCCTCGACCACGGCATCGCGGTCGGCGCGATAAGCCACGTACTCGGCCACTGTGGGCCCGTCGACCGGCACGACGCGCGGATAGCGGGACTTGGCCAGGGCCTTGTTCTCGTTGTCCCGGCGGTGGCGCACGTGGATGTGGGCCCCGGAAACGCTGCAGCCCAAGGCGCGGGAATCGGGCAGGAAGTGCATGTCCTGCCGACGCTGCCCCAGAGCCTCCCCGATACGGATTCCGGTCGCCAGCATCAACCCCACCAAGAACCGGTCGCGAGCCGTACGACAGCCAGCCACCACCGTGGTGACCTGCTCCTCGGACAGAGCTTCGTAGGGCTTCTCAACCTCGCGGGACTTGATCGCCTTCGCGCGCACCGTGCGGAACTGCCCGCGCTCACCGGCATTGAAGCCAGGCGGCGGTGTCGCGAGGTAGCGCGGCTGCGACAAGCGGTCCGCCGCCTCCGGTGCGATCACACCGTGAAGAGCGCAATACCGCAGGTACTCCACGACCGCCGTGATCGTCGCGTTGACCGTCGCCCCGGAGCGTGACTTGCCTCGACGACCAGGAGTGGACTCCAGCCAGAACCGGAAGCGCGCCATCGAGGCCAGCGTGACGGTCCTCCAGTCGACCGCGTACTCGGCGCACCAGGTCAGGAACAGGGTCAGGCGCCCGGCGTAGACCCTGATGGTGTTCACGGACCGGTCAGCACCGTGCAGGAACGTCAGGAAGTCTGTCCCCTCCCGGTGGATCGAAAGCTGGGGATCGAGGATGACCCACCGGGTGCTCTGCGGATCTCTACCGGGAGACAGGGCCCGTTCAGCTTGAAAGGTGTCGGCGTTCATGCCGTACCTAACGTGACTCCCGCGTTGTAGATACTTGTGAGCCACGAACGAGTGACAAGACGTACCTCACGTCCCTGGCGAGTCACGGCGACATAGAGATATTCATCCGCCGCCACAGCCGGAAGGTGGGCACCGGCGACAGCAGCCACCGGGTGAGCCGCACGCCCTCCATGTGCTTGTCCGCCGTGATGTCCGCGATCCGGCCCACCGCGTGCCGCGCGGCCTCCACCGACACCACGAACAGCATGGGGATCACCGCGTGCATGCCCACGCCCAGCGGATCCGGCCATGCTGCCGCGCCGTTGAAGGCGATGGTGGCGGCGGTGAGGATCCAGGCCGTCTGGCGCAGCAGCGGGAAGGGAATTCGCAGCCAGGTCAGCAGCAGGTCCAGGGCCAGCAGGACGCAGATGCCCGCGTCGATGCCGATGGGGAAGACCAGTGAGAAGTCGCCGAAACCTTTCTTCTCGGCGAGTTCACGCACCGCCGTGTACGAGCCGGCGAAGCCGATCCCGGCGATGATCAACGCACCCGCGACGACCACACCGACCAGAACTCGGTGCATCCGTGTGAGCTGCATCGCGGCCACCCGCGGTCCCCTCCCGGCTCAGTTTTCCGATCCAGCGGGGCACAGCCTGGCACATCCTCTCCAGAACCGGCTCTCTCGGGGTCGGCGGCTCATTTGCTCCGTCGACTATTCTCATATTCAGAATAGTTGGGTAGCGTGAAGAGCTGAGGGGGGCGATGGCCTTGACACCACCCGCGACACCACCCGTGTCCTGGACGCGGTCCGTCCTGCCGCTGTGCCTGCTCGGCGTGCTGGACGCCGAGGGAGAGAGCTACGGGTACGCGCTGCTGAGCCGGCTCAGCGACGCCGGGCTGGAGAACGTCAAGCCCGCGGCCCTCTATCCGGCCCTGACCAGGCTGGAAGAGGAAGGCGCCGTCGAGATCGAGTGGGGCGCCGGTGACGGCGGGCCCGGGCGCAAGTACTACCGCATCACCGAGGAGGGCAGGACCCGCCTGCGGCGTGAGCGGGCCGTGTGGCGCGGCTTCACAGCCACCGTGACCTCGCTCCTCGGGGACGGAAGCGACCATACGAAGGGGGAGGCATGACCACGTCGCAGAAACCCGGCTGGCCCACCGAGGAGGACGAGCAGTGGGCCGCCGAGGTCGAACTGCGCCTCGCGCTCGACCACCACGGCCCCGGCGGCCTCGCGGACACCGCGCTCGCCGCGGCCCGCGAGGCCGTCGCCGAGACGGGGTGCGGAGCGCGTGAACTCTTCGGCGCGCCCGGGGAGTACGCCAAGGCGGCATTCACCGAGCATGTGGGAGAGGAGTACCGGGCCCGGACAGACGGGAACGGGCTGCTGCCGGGCGAGCGGTTCACCGCCGCGCTGGTGGCGATCGGCGGAACCGGCGTCATGGTCAGTCTGTTCCAATGGCTCCGCGAGGGCTTCTGGGTGGAGCCCAGTCCTGCGGGCCTCGCCGCGCTCTCGGGGATCGCCCTCGCCGCGCTCCTCGGGGCCGTCGCGGTCACCGCCTGGTCGGCCGGGCGGATCAGGGGCGGGTGGGGGTTCGCCGCCGGAGCGGTCGCGGTGGTGGGCGCGGGGATGGGCATCGCCCGACTGCTGCCCGACGAACCGCTGTTCACCGCGCCGGTGCTGGCGGTGACGGCCGCGTGCACCGTCCCGCTGGGCGTGGCGGCGGCGGTGCCCGACGCGGTCTTCGAGCGCTGGTTCGTACCCGCGCCGCCGGACGGGGACGAGCGCTGGCTCGCCCGCCTGGAGGGTCTGCTGCGCGGCCGCCACGCCATGCGGGCGGCCGAGGCGCACGGGCATGTACGGGAGGCCCGCGAGCACCTGGCCGCCTCCGGGGACGACGCGGCGACCGCGTTCGGCTCCGCCGAGGTGTACGCACTGCGTCTCGCGGCGGGTCCGCGCAGGGAACGGCGCCTGGAGCGGCGCAAGCTGTACGGCACGACCATCATGGCCGTGCTGGTGGTGCTGATGTTCGCCGAGAGGGTCAGGGACCCGGACCTGACCTCGTTCTGGTTCTGGTTCTCCGCGGTGTCGGCGGTCGGGTGGGGGCTCTACACCGCGGGCATGTGGCACGAGGCGCTGGGCGGTGACGCGGCCCGCAAGGAGAACGCGTAGGCGGCACCGGCCGCCGGGCCGCGCACCGAAGGCCGTCCAGACCCCGGTCCGGGCCTGGACGGGAGCCCGGCCTCAGTCGCCGGACGGGCTCGGGCCGGCGGTACCGCCGGCGTCGCCGACGCCGTTCGCCTCGGCGACCGCCGCGACCACCTCCTTCGCGGCCTTCTGCGCGCCCTTCACCACGTCCTCCTTGGACGGCTCCTTGGCGCCCGCGTAACCCGTGCCGTTGTACGAGACCGTGATCACCACGTTCTCCGTGCGCGCCACGACCACCGCGTACCGGAACTCCTCGCCCGTCTTCTTCAGCTTGTACGTGAGCGTCGCCGCCTCGTCGCCGACGCCCTTGGTCTCGGCGGGGGAGACGTCCTTGGCGCCCTCGGTCGACTGCACCTCGGCCACCTTGTCGGTGTACTTGCGCTGCGCCCGCTCCTCGGCGCTGCCGATCGTCTGCTCCGACTCGAAACGCAGCAGGGACACGTCGAGCCAGCGGTAGTCCGAGCCCTTGACGCCCTTGTCCTCCAGGCCGTTCCAGGAACAGCTCGCGCGCGCGCCCAGGTCGGACGACTCGCCGGCCGTGCCGCCCTTCTTCTTCACGTCCGGGACCAGGTCCTCGACGGTCTTGCCGCCGACGGTCTTGCACACGTCCGGCAGCTTGGAGTACTTGGCGGGCTTCACGCTCGGGGACGGCTTCACCGACGGCGCGGCGGACCCGCCCGCCGAGGGCGCCGACTGCGACGCGGCCGAACCGCCGCCGCCCGAGCCGCCGGAGGCGTCGTCCGAGCCGCCCGAGCAGGCGGCGGTGACGAGCAGCGCCGGGACGGCGGCGGCGCAGGCGAGTATGCGGGTGAGGCGCGGGGCTGATCGGTGCATGGTTCCTTCAGTCAGTCGCTCTGTCGCTTGCCGTGCGACTCCTGCCGCACGGCTCCGTACGCGTCCGGGCGATCCGGCCGGCCCGGCCACGTTAGCCCGAGTCGGCCGCGCGCCGGAGCCTCCGTGCGTGAAGGATCCGGCCGGACGCAGGGCTCGTGACGGCGCTCACTCGTCGAAGCGGTCCGCCAGCCTCCGCGCCAGTTTCCGTGCTTTGTCCTGCAGTTCCTTACTGTCCGGAACCTCACCGACACGTGCGGCCTGCGCCGTGTAGCGCACGGTCACAAGGACGTTCGATGTGCGGAACACCACGCTCACGGTGCGCTGCTGGGCGGCGGCGCCTGAGGCGGCGAGGACGTCGTTGAGGAACGCCACGTCGCCGAGGCCGTCGAGGGCGCGGGGCCGCAGCTCGTCGGGAGTGGCGGGAGCGGACGGGGACTCGGAGCCGGAGACGGAAGAAGAGGGGGAGGGTGAGGGCGAGGCGGTCTGGGCCTGCGGCCCGTCACTGGCGTCGGGTGTGGCACTCGGCGCGGCGTCGCCCGGGCCGGAGGCGTCGGCGGTGCCGGGGGTGCGCGAGGGCAGCCCGGCCTCCGTCTCCTTGCCGGTGAAGACCTCCTGGGCCCGGTCGTCGTCGCTCACCGTCGGGTCGTAGGAGACGACGCGCTCGAAGTCGAGGGTGAGGTGGCGGCTCCCCTCGGCGCCGTCCGCCTTCCAGGTGCAGCCGGCCCGGCGGGTGCTGTCGTAGGTGACGGCCGCGGTGCCGCGCAGGGCCCGGTCGCGCTGCTCGGGCGCCAAGGAGGCGACGCCGGGCAGCAGTTCCTCCAGGAGGCCGCGTGGGACGGACTCGCAGGGCTGGTACAGCGAGCTGTACCGGCCGGGCGGAGCGGCGGAGGCTCCGGCGGCGCCGGTCTTGGAGTCCAGGGCCGAACCGTCGCCCGCGGAGCCCGAGGTGCATCCGCCGAGCCCGGCGGCGGCGAGCACCGCGAGGAGCGCGGCCAGGCTGGGTGCGTACGCCCTTCGCTGCACGGTCCCGGGCTCCCTTCGCTGCGGGTCTGCGGTGAAAACGGCTTGCCGGTGCTCGGCGGCCGGTGAACACAATGTGTATCGCACGCGCGGCCGTCGCTGCCGGTCTGCTGCCATGTATGCGGACACTGGCACCGGTTTTTGCGCTATCAGTCTTTTCAGGGGGAACGAGTACATATGTCCTACGTAGAGGTGCCCGGCGCGAACGTTCCGATCCGGATGTGGACGGATCCCACGACGGTGGAGGACGTCGCGATGCAGCAGCTCCGCAACGTCGCCGCCCTGCCCTGGATCAAGGGCCTGGCGGTCATGCCGGACGTCCACTACGGCAAGGGTGCGACGGTCGGCTCGGTCATCGCGATGCGCGACGCGGTCTGCCCGGCGGCGGTGGGCGTCGACATCGGCTGCGGCATGTCCGCGGTGAGGGCGTCCCTGACGGCCAACGACCTTCCGGGGGACCTGTCGGGCCTGCGCTCGAAGATCGAGGCGGCGATCCCGGTGGGCCGCGGCATGCATGACGAGATGGTGGACCCGTCCGGCCTGTACGGCTTCTCGCTCACGGGCTGGGGCAGCCTGTGGAGCCGTTTCGACGGGGTCGCGGAATCGGTCAGGTTCCGTCAGGAGCGAGCTGGTAAGCAGATGGGAACGCTCGGATCCGGCAACCACTTTGTAGAGGTATGCGTAGATTCGGACGATTCGGTGTGGCTCATGCTCCACTCCGGGTCCCGCAACATCGGCAAGGAACTGGCCGACCACCACATCGGCGTCGCCCGGAACCTGCCGCACAACCAGGACCTGGCCGACCGCGACCTCGCGGTGTTCGTCGCGGACACCCCGGAGATGGCCGCGTACCGCAACGACCTGTTCTGGGCGCAGGAGTACGCCAAGTACAACCGGACAGTGATGATGGCCCTGCTGAAGGGCGTCGTCCACAAGGAGTTCAAGAAGGCCAGGGTCACCTTCGAGCCGGAGATCTCCTGCCACCACAACTACGTGGCCGAGGAGCGGTACGACGGTATGGACCTGCTCGTCACCCGCAAGGGGGCGATCCGTGCCGGAAGCGGCGAGTACGGGATCATCCCCGGTTCGATGGGCACGGGCTCGTACATCGTGAAGGGCCTCGGGAACGGCGAAGCCTTCAACTCCGCCTCGCACGGCGCGGGCCGGCGGATGAGCCGCAACGCCGCCAAGCGGCGCTTCTCGACCCAGGACCTGGCGGATCAGACACGGGGCGTCGAGTGCCGCAAGGACTCCGGTGTCGTGGACGAGATCCCCGGCGCGTACAAGCCCATCGAGAAGGTCATCGACCAGCAGCGCGACCTGGTGCAGGTGGTCGCGAAGCTGAAGCAGGTCATCTGCGTCAAGGGCTGACGAGCCGGGCCCGGCGTCCGGCCGGGGGCCCGGAGCCCGGGTCAGCCTTCCCGGTGCAGCTTCGTGTTGGAGGCCTGGGCCCGGGGGCGGACGACCAGGAGGTCGATGTTCACGTGGGGCGGGCGGGTGATCGCCCAGGCGACGGTGTCGGCCACGTCGTCGGCGGTCAGGGGGGCCGGGACACCCTCGTAGACCTTGGCGGCCCTCGACTCGTCGCCGTGGAAGCGGGTCTTCGCGAACTCCTCCGTCTTCACCAGGCCGGGGGCGATCTCGACGACCCGGACCGGGGTGCCGACGATCTCCAGACGCAGGGTCTCCGCCAGGACGTGCGCGCCGTGCTTGGCGGCGACGTAGCCCGCCCCGCCCTCGTAGGTGGCGAGACCGGCGGTGGAGGAGATGACGACGACCGTGCCGGCGCCGCTCTCGGTGAGGGCGGGCAGCAGTGCCTGTGTCATGTGGAGGGTGCCGATGACGTTGACCTCGTACATCCGGCGCCACTCGTCGGGGCTGCCGCTGGCCACCGGGTCGGCGCCCAGCGCGCCGCCCGCGTTGTTGACCAGCACGTCGCAGCGGGCGAGGGAGGCGGCGAAGGCGTCGACCGCCGCGCGGTCGGTGACGTCCAGGCGGTGGGCCGTCGCCTGGTGGCCGGCCTCGGTGAGTTCGGCGGCCAGGGACTCGATGCGGTCCTCGCGGCGGGCCGTCAGGACGACGTGGTGGCCCGCCTCGGCCAGCCGGCGCGCGGTGGCCGCCCCGATGCCGCTGCTGGCTCCGGTGACGACGGCGACGGGGAGGGCGGCGGCGGTCATGGGGCGCTCCTGGGATGGGGAGTGGTGGTGGCGTGCGTCAGCTTAGGCGGCGGGGTGAATGGGGGACTCGGCTGCCCCGGCCGCGTGGCTGAGACGGGATCTCTCATATGAAATCGGTATCTTCGCCGCATGTTCATCATGCGTAAGGCTCCGCGCGGGGCCGCCGTCGTCGTGGCCGCCGCCGTGGGAATGGTCGTGGGGGCGGGGGGTGGCGCCGGTGCCGTGGCGCCCGAGGCCGATGTGGCGTACCACGGTTACGCCTCGCTCCGGGACGGGCGGCTGGACATCCTGGTGCTGGCCCGGAACCACGGGCCCGCGGCGCCGGCCGACACCACCGTGCGGGTCACCGTCTCGGCGCCGCTGGCCGCCCCCGGACACACCCTGCCCCCGGGCTGCCTGTGGGGCGGCGACCGGGAGGTGCTGTGCGCCACGGGCGCGCTGCCCGCGGACGGCACGCTGCGCGAGCGCCGGCTGGCGCTGCGCACGGCGGGGACGCCGCACGAGGTCACCGTACGGGTGGAGACCGCGTGGAACGGCGGGGTGACCGACCGGGACCCGGCCGACAACCGGCATCAGGTGCTGGTCCCGGCCACCGGGGACCCGTACGTGTTCTGACCGCCCCGTTCGCCGGGGCGTCACGCGGCCCGGCCGTCGCCCCGGCCCCCGGCGCCGCCGAACTCGCGCAGCGCGTCCTTCACGATCGTGTCGAGGTGCGCGTGGTGGGCGCCCCGCCAGTAGACCTTGCCGCACGCGGCGCACTCGGCGAACACGTCGTACGTACGCTCCGTGCCCTGTTCCAGTCGCGTGCGGACCTGGTCCTTGCGCGCCTCCGTCAACTGCCCGTTGCAGGCGGTGCAGCGGGTCCAGGGCGCGAGGCGCGGGGCGAACCGCTCCAGCACGTCCCGCAGCTGGTCGTCGGGCCGGTGGCTGTACACGTACGCCCCGGCCCACAGCTCCCGGCGGCGCAGCAGGCCCCGGTCGCGGGACAGCATGACGCGCCGCTCCGCCGCCGAGCGCGCGGCGAGCGCGGGGTCCCCGATGTCCTCGCTCTCGTACGCCGCGTCGACGCCGAGCAGGCGCAGTCGGCGGGCGAGCGTGCCGAGGTGGACGTCCAGGAGGAACCGGAGGGGCGCGCCGGGCACCTGCTGGGGGCGTTCGACGCCGCGTACCTCGACCTCCTCGCCGACGGCGGGGACGTGGGAGACGGGGACGGTCCGGCCGTTCACGAGGAGCGTGCCGACCTCGGTGAGGGGGACGCCGAGCGACTCCACGACATGGCCGAGCGTGGAGGCGCCGTCGGTGGTCACGGCAGTGCGTCCGGTGCGGCGCACGGCGGGCACGAACAGTCCCAGGGCGGGCGCGAAGCGTATGTGGATCTCCGGTCCGTTCACGCGGCCAGCATGCCACCGCGCCGACCCGCCCTGCCAGGCGATTTCCCCTCCGGGGACGCCGGCCGGGGCGTCGGCCCGGGCGCCGCGCCCGGGCGGCTTCAGCGGGTGGCGGTGAGGTCGAGGCGCCAGTCGTTGCTGCGCAGCGGGTTGCCGGGCGGGTACTCGAACCGCCGCTCGCCCCGCAGGGAGAACCCCGCCTTGCGGCACACGGCGTTCGACGCGGCGTGGCCGACCGAGGGGTAGGCGTGCAGAAAGCGGGGGCCGTCCGCCGGGCGGGCGGCGCGGACCTCCGCGATCAGGGCGGTCGCCGCGGCTGTGGCCGCACCCCGGCCCTGGAAGCCGGGCAGGACACTCCACCCGGTCTCGTACACCGTCTCGCCGTCCCAGGTCCGGGGCCAGAAGCCGATGCTGCCGACGGGCACGGCGTCGGGCAGGAGTGTGATCCGGTACATGCGGCCCGCTGCTGCGGGCTCCTCGGACAGGGCCGTGTAGCGGCGGTGCCGCCCGCGCAGTTCCTCCGGGGTCTCCGGGCCGCCGATGTGGGCGGTCATGGCCGGGGTGTTGGCGGCCAGGAGCAGCTCGAAGTCCTCTGCCGACCAGGGGGAGAGCCGGACGCCGCCGTCAGTGTGCGTCATGCCGTGTCAGCCCCACACCAGGCAGTACGGCTGGTGGCCGGCCTCGTGGAGGCGTACGGAGAAGTCCTGCCATTCGTGGAGCAGGCGGTAGACGTTGAAGGCGTCGCTGGGGCCGCTGCGGTCCGGGACCGTCGACCAGATGAACGCGGCGGCGCCGACGGACTCCTCGCCCACGCCGCGCAGCGGGTCGACGGTCGTCGTGGGGAGCTTGACCACCGCGTAGTCGGGGTGGAGGACGACCAGTTCCAGCGGGGGGACCTTGTGCAGGGGCATGCCCTGGAGGCCGGTCAGGACCATCGCGGCTATGGTCTCCGGCTTGATCTTGGTGAACAGGCCGCCCATGCCCAGCTCGTCGCCGCCGAGCTCCTCGGGGCGCATGGAGATCGGTACGCGCGCGGCGGTGGCGCCGTTGGGAGCCCCGAAGTACTTGTACGTGACTCCCATGCCGCGGCCGCCGCCCCTGCCCGCCAGGGGGTCACCGCCCAGGCTCATGGGCTCCCCTCCTGTGGGGCCGGTCCGCCGCCGGAGGCCGTCGAGCCTCGTGTAGTCGTCCCGTGTCCGCCCCGTCGGGCCGCCGTCCCGTACGCCGCCGTCGCGCCCGCCGCCGGAGCCGTCCCGTGCGCTGCCGTCCCGTCCGCCGATGCCTTCCCGTCCCGCGGGGCCGCCGTCCCGGCCCGCGCCGTCGTGCCGTTCCGTGGAACCGGAGTTGTCCCGCTCCACAGGATCCCGCTGCCGTCGGTGCCTCCCCCGCCGGGCAGGCCCGGGACCCCGGTCTCCGGTCCCTTCGCCCCGTCCGCCACCGCGCTGCATATCTCCACCCGACTGCTTGCCGGCCGTCGCGGTCCCCGCCGCGACGACCCGATCATCGTGTCAGTTGACCTCCCCCGCGAGCGTGTGGTGAAACACCTGTTCCGCTGGAACGTCCCGGCCTCTGACACCATGGTTTCCGTGAGCTCTCCCTATGACGCCCCAGTTTCGCAGACGCGGAGGCCTGGCGCCCTGCCGAAAACAAGGTTCGGAAGAGTCTTGTGAGCCTTGTGAAACAAGATCGTGAGGGAAGGGGTCACCACGAAGCAAGGGCGTGGGCCCGATATCGCCGTTCCGGGCCGTCCGGATGGCGTGAAAGGGCGTACCCGTCCGCCGGCGGCCGGGCGCGCGCCTAGCCGATCGTCCACTCGTTCTCGCAGGTCAGGACCCAAGTGTCGTATTCATACGAAGCCCCAGTGTCACAGTCGCTCTTCGACCGCGCGTCCCAGGTGACGCCCGGCGGCGTGAACTCTCCGGTGCGGGCCTTCCGCGCCGTGGGCGGAACGCCCCGCTTCATGGTGTCCGGTACGGGTCCGTACCTCACCGACGCGGACGGCAGGGAGTACGTCGACCTCGTCTGCTCGTGGGGCCCGATGATCCTCGGCCACGCCCACCCGCAGGTGGTCGCCGCCGTGCAGGAGGCGGTGTCGCGCGGGACGTCCTTCGGCACGCCCGGCGAGGGTGAGGTCGCGCTCGCGGAGGAGATCGTGGCGCGGGTCGCGCCGGTCGAGCAGGTGCGGCTGGTGTCCAGCGGCACCGAGGCGACCATGTCCGCGATCCGGCTGGCCCGCGGCTTCACCGGCCGCGCGAAGGTGATCAAGTTCGCGGGCTGCTACCACGGGCACGTGGACGCGCTGCTGGCCGCTGCGGGCTCGGGTGTGGCGACCTTCGGGCTGCCCGACACGCCCGGTGTGACGGGCGCGCAGGCGGGTGACACGATCGTGCTGCCGTACAACGATCTCGAGGCCGTGCAGGAGGCGTTCCACCGCCACCCGGGCGAGATCGCCTGTGTGATCACGGAGGCCTCGCCCGGCAACATGGGCGTGGTGCCGCCGCGGCCCGGGTTCAACCAGGGGCTGAAGGACGCGTGCGCGAAGAACGGCGCGCTGTACATCTCGGACGAGGTGATGACGGGATTCCGCACCTCGAAGGCCGGCTGGTTCGGCGTCGACGGGGTGACGCCCGATCTGATGACGTTCGGCAAGGTCATGGGTGGCGGCTTCCCGGCGGCGGCGTTCGGTGGCCGGGCCGATGTGATGGCGTACCTGGCCCCGGCCGGCCCGGTGTACCAGGCGGGCACCCTGTCGGGTAACCCCGTGGCGACCGCGGCGGGCCTCGCGCAGCTGAGGCTGCTGGACGACGAGGCGTACGAGAAGGTCGACGCGGTGTCGGCGGAGATCCAGCGGCTGGTGACGGACGCGCTGGCGAAGGAGGGCGTGGCGCACCGGCTGCAGACCGCGTCCAACATGTTCTCGGTGTTCTTCGCGGACCGCGAGGTGCGGAACTACGAGGACGCCAAGCGGCAGGAGGCGTTCCGGTTCACCGCGTTCTTCCACTCGATGCTCGCGCAGGGCGTGTACCTGCCTCCGTCGGCGTACGAGTCGTGGTTCGTGTCGGCGGCCCATGACGAGCGGGCGGTCGAGCGGATCGCGGCGGCGCTCCCGGCGGCGGCGCGCGCGGCGGCCGAGGCGACCCCGGAGGCGGCGGCATGAGCGGGACGAAGGCGCAGGACGTGACCGTCGTCCATCTGATGCGGCACGGCGAGGTGCACAACCCGGACGGCATCCTGTACGGGCGGCGCCCCGGCTACCACCTGTCGGAGCTGGGCCGCCGGATGGCCGACCGGGTCGCGGAGCACCTGGCGGGCCGGGACGTCACGTACGTCGTGGCGTCCCCGCTGGAGCGCGCGCAGGAGACGGCGGCGCCCGTCGCCAAGACGCACGGGCTGGACCTGGCGACCGACGAGCGGCTGATCGAAGCGGGCAACGTCTTCGAGGGCAAGGCCTTCGGCGTCGGCGACGGCGCGCTGCGCAAGCCCGGCAACTGGCGGCATCTGACGAACCCGTTCCGCCCGTCGTGGGGCGAGCCCTATGTGGACCAGGTCGTGCGGATGACGGCCGCCCTGGACGCGGCGAAGGACGCGGCGCGGGGGCACGAGGCGGTGTGTGTGAGCCACCAGCTGCCGATCTGGATCGTGCGGAGTTACGTCGAGCGGCGGCGGCTGTGGCACGACCCGCGGCGGCGGCAGTGCACGCTCGCGTCGCTGACCTCGTTCACGTACCACGGCGACAAGATCGTGTCGGTGGGGTACAGCGAGCCCGCGCGGGATCTCGTGCCGCCGCATCTGCTGGCGGGCGCCAAGCCGGTGAAGGGGAAGTCGAAGGCGTTCGGCGCGTAGCTCCGCAGCAGGGAGGGGCTGTACCGCCCAGAACCGCCCATCGCGGGCGTAACCGTTGTGTCACATCGGGAACTTCTCCGCCCTTTGTCCGCATCTCTCCGGGTGCCGGTTCGGACCTGTGTCCGACACACGCCAGCGCGGATGGGGACGTTATGCGCGAGATCAGCCGAAGGGCACTGCTCGGGGCGGGCATCGGGACCGCCGCAGCACTCGGAGTCAGCGGTTGCGGGTTCACCGGCGGCGGGAGCGGCGGCGGTGCGGGCGGGAGCAGGGGCGACGGCAAGGGCGGCGGCCCCGGCGGGAGCGCGAGTCCGTCGCCCCGGGCGCGGCTCATAGGCGACGGCTCCACGTCCGACACCGGGAAGCAGCCGAACCAGCCGGAGCGGCCCGTGCCGCTGGAGCCGGGCCAGACGCCGCCGCAGTTCGTGGTGTTCTCCTGGGACGGCGCGGGGGAGGTCGGGAACGGCCTCTTCCCGCGCTTCCTGGACCTCGCCGAGGAGCACGGCGCCGCGATGACGTTCTTCCTCTCCGGGATATACCTGCTGCCGGAGTCGAAGAAGACCCTCTACCGCCCGCCGGGCAACGCCGTCGGCGCGTCCGACATCGGTTATCTGACCGACGGCCACATCAGGGACACGCTGACGAACGTCCGCCGTGCCTGGCTCGAAGGCCACGAGATAGGCACGCACTTCAACGGTCACTTCTGCGCCGGTTCCGGATCGGTCGGGAACTGGACGCCCGAGCAGTGGCGCGACGAGATCGACCAGGCGGTCCGGTTCGTCACGGAGTGGAAGACCAACACGGGATGGAAGGACGAGGATCCGCTTCCGTTCGACTACCGCAAGGAGCTGACCGGCGGCCGCACGCCCTGTCTGCTCGGCCAGGACAACCTGCTGCCCACCGCGAAGCAGCTCGGCTGGCGCTATGACGCCTCGTCCCCCGGCGGCCGTCAGGTCTGGCCGGTGAAGCGCCGGGGCGTCTGGGATCTCCCGCTCCAGGCCGTCCCGTTCCCGGGCCACTCCTTCGAGGTCCTGTCGATGGACTACAACATCCTCGCCAACCAGTCCAGGAACACCACCAAGGGCGTCCCCTCCCGCTATCCCGGCTGGCGGAAGCAGGCCACCGACGCGTATCTCGCCGGTTTCCGCCGCGCGTACGAGTCGAACCGTGCGCCGTTCTTCGTCGGAAACCACTTCGAGCAGTGGAACGGCGGCATATACATGGACGCCGTGGAGGAGGCGCTCAAGCACATGGCCGGGAAGAAGGACGTACGGATCGTCTCCTTCCGCCAGTTCGTCGACTGGCTCGACGCGCAGGACCCCGAGATCCTCGCGAAGCTGCGCGGCCTGGACGTCGGCCGGTCCCCGGCGGGCGGCTGGAACACCTACCTGAGGGTCTGACGGGGGCTGTTCACCCGTACGGGCGACCAGGCGGGGAATCCCGCGCGGGCGGTCCGGCAGGCGGACACGCTGCTCGTATGGATGTGAAGGGTGAGACCGAGTGGCTGCCGCGCGAGGAGTGGGTCAGGACTCTGCCGCAGGTGATCGTGGCCTCCTGCGTCGTGACGCTGGACTCCGAGGGACGCCTGCTCCTCCTGCGGTACGGCCCCCGGCAGCCTGCCGGCGGGAGCTGGTGGCTGCCGGGCGGCATGCTGGACCACGGGGAGGACCCGTGGACGGCGGCCCGGCGGGAGATGCGTGAGGAGACGGGCGTCGAGCTGCCCGACAAGCCCCGTCTGCTCGGCACGGACCACCGCGCCGACGTGCTGGGGACCGGCCCGGTGATCGACTACTTCTTCCACGGCGGCACGCTCGCCGGGTCCCAGCGGGTACGGCTGAGCCCCGAGCACGACCGCCACGCCTTCCACCACCCGACGGAACTGCACGCCACGCCGCTGGCCGCGCACCTGTCGACCCTGACCGCGCTGCACACGGCCGCGCGGACCGGAACCACGGTCTACCTGTGCGAGGGCCGGCCGCTGTAGGTCTTGAACGCCGCCGAGCCCGGCGGCCCCGTCGGCTGCATGGCTGAACTCGGACCGGACGCATGGCGACCTGCCCCGATCAGGACCGAGCGGCTCACACTGTTCGCCTCGCCGGAGGCGGGCGCCTTCATCGGCGGCCCGCGACCGCGCGCCGAGCCCGAACGGGCGGTGCCCGGGGAGCCCGGGCGCCGCCCCGGCCTGTCCGTGGCCGAACTCGGCGGCGCGATGACCGGCACGGTCACGCTCGACCGGCGCGGCGCGCCTCGCGGCGAAGCCGGAGTTCACCGAGGTGCGGCGGTTCGAGAAGTACTCGTCACCTGCGGTATCTGCGAACGCTCTTGTGCCGGTCGGCAACGGCGAATGCGGCCCATGAGCGGCCGTCCTGCAGCATGCGGCGAAGCACGTTCTGGGGCATGGGGAACACAACTCGCCTATGGTTCCGGGCTGCGCGGTTGACCGGAGGGCCGTCCTGCCGGGAGCCCGAGCCCGCCGTTGCGGGAGCCGTGGAGAGAGCAGGTCCAGAGGTGCCGCCTGACGATGAACGACTGGATGTCCGGGTCATTCGGTGTCCCGTGGTGTGTCGGTCGTCGGAACCGTGAAAGGCAGATCTGATCGCGTGGTTGGCGGTGGCCGACCGGTGCCCGAACACGTTCAGGTCCTTGATTGGCATGCGCCCGGACAACCACAGGACTAGCCTGAAATCGGGGATGTCGAGCCGCGGCGTGGTCGGGTTCGAAGCACCTGACGCCGGGAGGTTGGCGATGAGTACCAAGTCGGCCTGCGGGCCGGATCGTGACCCCGAGTTCTTCGGGGAACTCGACGAGCTGTTCGCCCGGTATCCCGAAGCCGCCGACAGATACGTGGTCGTCTGCCTGCGGCTGGAGACCGAGGTGCTGAAGATCGACTTCAGTAGGCAAGTAGGGGTCTCACGCGTCGATGGCGGTCGCATCGTCACGGAATTCCACGACCGAGACGAGCGAGACAGTCTTCCGGCCGACCGCCGCCGCCCCTGCTGTGCCTGGAAGCCCAGTGCGGGATGCATCACAGAGTGCGACGATGATCCCGTGTTCGAAGGACGCTCCAGCCGGTGAAGATCATCCTCTGGGAGATGACCGCACACCTGACCACCCGCGCCGGGTAGTTGTCCCGCCGCACCCAGCCGCGCTCGTGGTCTACCCGATTCACGATCCCCTTGGCCCCGGCGGTGCTGCGGTCATGGCCGCGGCCGCGTTCGGTGGCCTCCACTGCGAGCGAGGTGGCTCCCGCTTCCCCGCAACCGGCGAGTGCGGCACGCGTCACGTCCTCGTCGGCCCCGCCCGCCAAGCCCGCTCGACGCATCGGGACGCCCGCGCTTAAGCCCCCCTGACAACGCACTTCAAGGGCCATTCGGGCACTCGGGGGGGCGGCCAAGATCCCCGAAAAGGGCATGCGAAACTTTTCACATGAGCCTCAGCCGTGCCCCCCGAGGGCTCCTGCTCACCGCCGGTGCCATGGTGGCCGCACTCGCGCTGACCGCGTGTGGCGGCGACACGGGCAAGTCCGGTGGTGGCGGGGGTACCAACTTCGTCACCGGCGCCGGTGGCATCGACACGGTCGCCCTGGGCGACCGCACGGCACCCAGGAGCCTCGCCGGCGAGACGCTGGACGGCGAGAAGCTGGACGTGGCGGACCTCAAGGGCAAGGTCGTCGTCCTCAACGTCTGGGGCTCCTGGTGCGCGCCCTGCCGCGCCGAGGCGCCGCACTTCGCGAAGGTGTCGAAGGAGCTGAAGCCCAAGGGCGTCGAGTTCGTCGGGATCAACACCCGCGACCCCAAGAAGGCCAAGGCGGTCGCCTTCGAGGAGGACTACGGGATCACCTACCCGAGCCTGCACGACCCGATCGGCAAGATCGTCCTCAACGGCTTCCCCAAGGGCACGCTCATGCCGCAGGCCATCCCCTCCACGGTCGTCCTCGACCGGGAGGGCAAGATCGCCGCGCGGTCGCTGAAGGCGCTGACCGAGAAGGAACTGCGCGATCTCGTCCAGCCGCTGATAGACGAGAAGCCCGGTGACGCGAAGGCCTCGGGGAAGTAGCCGATGCAGAACGAGACGGTCCTGAGCGGGGCCCTCATGCTCGCGCTGCCCCTCGCCGTGCTCGGCGGGCTGGTGTCCTTCTTCTCCCCGTGCGTGCTGCCGCTCGTCCCGGGCTACCTCTCGTACGTCACCGGAGTCACCGGCGCTGACCTGGCCGAGGCGCGCCGGGGGCGGATGACCGCCGGGGCCGTACTGTTCGTGCTCGGGTTCTCCGCCGTGTTCGTCTCCGGCGGCGCGCTGTTCGGCTACTCGGGGCAGAGCCTGCTCGAACACCGTGAGCTGCTCAACCGGATACTCGGTGTCTTCATGATCCTCATGGGGTTCTTCTTCATGGGGTTCATGTCCTGGATGACCCGGCGTGAGTTCCGTTTCCACAAGCGTCCCGCCTCCGGGCTCGTCGGGGCCCCGCTGCTGGGCGTGCTGTTCGGGGTCGGCTGGACCCCGTGCATCGGGCCGACGCTCGCCTCCGTGACCTTCCTCGCGATGAACGAAGGCAGCGCCGGCCGCGGCGCGCTGCTCACCCTCGCGTACTGTCTCGGGCTCGGTGTCCCGTTCATCGTCGCCGCCCTCGCGTTCCGCAAGGCGCTCGGGGCGTTCGGGTGGGTCAAGCGGCACTATGCGTGGGTGATGCGGATCGGCGGCGGCATGATGATCCTGACCGGGGTGCTCCTGCTGACAGGTGCCTGGGACTACCTCGTGCAGGAGATGCAGAGCTGGTCCGACGGCTTCACCGTGGGGATCTGAGGGCGGCGTGATGAGTGATACCCGGCACAGGCCCGAGCTGGCCGAAGAGAACCTGTCCACGGCGCCGTCCGAAGAGCGCGCCGACACCGTCAGCCTCCCCGCCCTCGGCGTCGTCGGCTGGATCCGGTGGTTCTGGCGGCAGCTCACCTCCATGCGGGTCGCCCTGATCCTGCTGTTCCTGCTCTCCCTCGCCGCCGTTCCCGGCTCCCTCATCCCGCAGAACAACGTCGACGACACCAAGGTCCGGGCCTTCATGGAGCGGCACGAGACGCTCGGGCCCCTCTACGACAAGCTGCAGCTCTTCGACGTCTACAGCTCGGTGTGGTTCTCCGCGATCTACATCCTGCTGTTCGTCTCCCTCGTCGGCTGCATCCTGCCCCGCACCTGGCAGTTCACCGGCCAGCTCCGCAGCCGTCCGCCGGGCGCGCCCAAGCGGCTCACCCGCCTTCCCGCGTACGCCACCTGGCGCACCACCGCCACGCCCGACGAGGCGCGGGAGGCCGCCCTCCGGATGCTGCGGAAGCGCCGGTTCCGCGCGCATGTCGCCGGAGACGCCGTCGCCGCCGAGAAGGGCTACCTGCGCGAGGCCGGGAACCTCCTCTTCCATGTCGCGCTCATCGTCATGCTGCTCGCCTTCGCCTCCGGACAGCTCTACCGCTCCGAGGGCGGCAAGCTGGTCGTCGAGGGCGAGGGCCACGGCTTCGCCAACACGCTGACCCAGTACGACGACTTCCGGTCCGGCAGCCTGTTCGGCGTGGAGGACCTGGAGCCGTTCAGCTTCGAACTCAAGAAGTTCACCGGTACCTACGAGCCCAGCGGCCCGCAGCGCGGCACCCCCCGCACGTTCGAGGCGGACATCACGTACGCGGAGGGCGACGGACCGGAGAAGAAGGCCGTCGTCCGGGTCAACGAGCCGCTGAAGGTCGGGGACTCCAAGGTCTACCTGATCTCGCACGGGTACGCCCCGGTCATCACCGTCCGGGACGCCCGCGGCAAGGTCGTCCTCAGCGAGCCCGTCCCGCTGCTGCCCATCGACGCCAACGTCACCTCCACCGGTGTCGTCAAGGTGATGGACGGCTACCGGAACAAGGACGGGAAGAAGGAGCAGCTCGGCTTCCCCGCCTTCTTCGTGCCGACCTTCGCGGGCAAGGGCCAGGGTCAGATGTTCTCCGAGTTCCCGGGGCTGGTCTTCCCGGCGCTGAACCTGTCCGCGTACCACGGCGACCTGCGCGTCGACTCGGGTGTCCCGCAGAACGTGTACCAGCTCGACACCAGCAAGATGAAGCCGTACAAGGACGGGAGCGGCGACATCTTCAAGAAGACGCTGCTGCCGGGCGAGACCATGACGCTCCCGGACGGTCAGGGCTCGATCACCTTCGAGAAGGAGATCCGGGAGTGGGCCGGCTTCCAGATCTCCCAGCAGCCCGGCAACGGCTGGGCCCTCGTCGGCTCGGTCGCCGCCGTGCTCGGCCTGACCGGCTCGCTGTTCGTGCAGCGTCGCCGGGTGTGGGTCCGGGCCGCGGCGGGCGAGGACGGGGTGACCGTCGTGGAGCTGGCCGGGCTGGGGCGCAGCGAGTCCGCGAAGCTCCCCGAGGAACTGGCCGTGCTGGCCGCCGAACTCCATGACGTGGCGCCCAGCGCGCCGGAGACTGAGCCCGAACCTGATCCTGATCAGGCTGTTCCCGCCGAAGGGGCAAAGCAGTGACCGTCATCGCCGCCGCGACCAACGAGAATCTGGCGCACATCAGCAACGTCCTCGTCTACTCGGCCATGGCCGTCTACACGCTGGCGTTCCTGGCGCACATCACCGAGTGGGTGCTCGGCAGCCGCAGCAAGGTCGGCCGTACGGCCGCCGCGCTGACCCCGGCCGCCCAGGAGAAGGTCACTGCCAGGAGCGCCGTGCCCGCCGTCCAGGTCCGTACCGAGGGCGGCGCCACCGCCGTCCTCGACCGGCCGAAGGTCGTCACCCGTTCCGCGGCCGGTGCCCGGGACGTCCCCGACGGCCCCGGTGCCGCGGGCGGCGACGAGCAGGGCGACCTGTACGGGCGGATCGCGGTCTCCCTCACCACGCTGGCCTTTCTGCTGGCGGCCGGTGCCGTGGTGGCCCGGGCGCTGTCGGTGCAGCGGGCGCCCTGGGGCAACATGTTCGAGTTCTCGCTGACGTTCTCCACGGTGGCCGTCGGCACCTACCTCGGCTTCCTCTTCGCGAGGAAGAACATCCGCTGGCTCGGCCTGCCGCTGGTCACCACCGTCCTGCTCGACCTGGGCGTGGCCACCACCTGGCTGTACACCGAGAGCGACCAGCTGGTCCCGGCCCTGGACTCGTACTGGCTGTGGATCCACGTCTCCACCGCGATCTTCTGCGGTGCGGTCTTCTACATCGGCGCGGTCGCCACCGTCCTCTACCTCTTCAAGGACCGGTACGAGGCGAAGGCGGCCCGCGGTGAGAAGGCGGGGGCGTTCATGCGGTCCGTCATGGAGCGGCTGCCGTCGGCGGCGTCCTTCGACAAGCTGGCGTACCGGGTCAACGCGGCGGTGTTCCCGCTGTGGACGTTCACGATCATCGCGGGCGCGATCTGGGCCGGCGACGCCTGGGGCCGCTACTGGAACTGGGACCCGAAGGAGGTCTGGTCCTTCATCACCTGGGTCGCGTACGCCTGCTACCTGCACGCCCGCGCGACCGTCGGCTGGAAGGGCCGGAAGGCCGCGTACCTGGCGCTGGCGGCGTTCGGCTGCTGGCTGTTCAACTACTACGGCGTGAACATCTTCGTGAACGGTCTGCACTCGTACGCGGGCGTGGAGTGAGCCTCACTCCCGGGTAGCGGGGCCCGGGCCGCCGCGCGACGCTGGAGGCATGGACGTCACCGCCGCCAGGAACGGAACGCAGCAGGTCGTACGGCATGTGGTGTCCCTGCCGCACCCGGAGGAGGACGTCTGGCCCGCCCTCGCCACCCGGCACGGCCTGCGGTCCTGGCTGGCCGCCGCCGAGCTGCTGGAGCCCCGGCTGGGCGGGGCGGTCGCGCTGCGCTGGCTGGACGACCCGGCGGGTGGTCCGGTGTCGGGGACGGTCACCGCGTGGGATGTGGAGCGGGTCGTCGAGTACACCCTGTCCGGCGGTGACCGGGTCCGGTTCCACCTGGAGCCGGGCGAGCACGGCGACCGCGCGGCCACCGTGCTGCGCCTGACCCACACGTTCCGGGGCGCCGACGCCCTGCGCGAGGAGCGCGAGGCGGCCTGGGGAATCCGCTTCGACCGCCTGCGGGCCGTCCTCTGAGACTCCCCGCGCGCCTACGGCCGACGCGGCAGGCAGTCCTCGGCCGGGAGCTGCCCCTCCGGCCACGCCACCGCGGCACGTCCCGGGCGGCCCGCACCAGTTGCGCGGGTTGCCGTGGTTGTCCAGGCAGATCCGGCCGCTGGGACGACGGGGCGGCCCCGCCGGGTGTCGCGCCGGGTGAGGCCGGTGACACGCGTCGCAGGTCCTCCGCGAGCACGCACCGGTCCGCCACCTCCGCGCGCAGCGTCAGCGTGACAGGACACGTCCTGTCACATCCTCAGATGCAGGACGGCCAAGGGCGGCCGGTGTGTCGCGGAGAGTTTCGAACGGGTGGAGGGGTCGTCACCCGGCCGTGACGCGGGTCGTGTCCCGGGGCCGCCGCGTCACGCCTTGGGGGAGTCGCCGTCGCCCTTCTGGCCGCCCTTGTCGCCCTGCTCGCCGTTCTCCTCGCGCTGCTTCAGCTCCTCCTCGCGGCGGCGGAGGTCGGCCTCCCAGTCCTTGAACAGGGACTCGTCCTTCTTGTTCTGCTCACGCAGCGACGCCAGGAACTCGGGGTTGTCGTCCGGGGCGACCCACTCGGAGCGGTGGTTGCGATGCCACTCGCTGGGAGTGCGGCCTCCTGCCCGGGCGTGCCGCGTCTTCCCGGCAGCTAGCCACACGAGGGGGCCGACGATCCAGAAGAGCAGGATGATGAAGATCCACGCGATCTTCGGCAGGTGCCTGGCCTCGTCCTCGGGGGTGTTCAGGCAGTCGATGAACGCGAAGATCGTCAGCGCGATCGGCAGGATGTACATCAGTGCCCTGAGCATGTGGGACGGCCCCCTGGGTGCGTTGGCGGGCCGCGTACGGCAGCCCCGGTGACACGCCCAGCGTAGCCGGTCCGTCCGGCCCGGCCCGGGGGGTCCGGGGGCGGCACGGGACGGCCCCGCCACCGGTGTGACGGGCCTCATCCCGGATACTGGGCGCATGGCTTACGACGATCTCCGCTCGCTGCTCCGGGCGCTGGAGCGCGAAGGCGACCTCAAGCGCGTCAAGGCAGAAGTCGACCCGTACCTGGAGGTCGGTGAGATCGTCGACCGGGTGCAGAAGGCCGGCGGCCCGGCACTGCTCTTCGAGAACGTCAAGGGCTCGGACATGCCCCTGGCCATGAACGTGTACGGGACGGACCGCCGCCTGCTGAAGGCGCTCGGGCTGACGTCGTACGACGAGATCAGCGACAAGATCGGCGGGCTGCTCAAGCCGGAGCTGCCGAGCAGTTTCGTGGGCGTGCGCGAGGCGTTCGGCAAGCTGGGCGCTATGGCGCACGTGCCGCCCAGGAAGGTGAAGGACGCCCCGGTCCAGGAGGTGGTCCTGACCGGCGACGAGGTGGACCTCGACCGGCTGCCCGCGCTGTTCACCTGGCCACAGGACGGCGGCTCGTTCTTCAACCTGGGCCTGACGCACACCAAGCACCCGGAGACGGGCGTCCGGAACCTGGGCCTGTACCGGCTCCAGCGCCACGACCGGCGCACGATCGGGATGCACTGGCAGATCCACAAGGACAGCCGCAACCACTACCAGGTGGCGGCGCGGCGCGGCGAGAAGCTGCCCGTCGCCATCGCGTTCGGCGCTCCGCCGGCGGTGACGTACGCGTCGACGGCCCCCCTCCCCGAGGACATCGACGAGTACCTGTTCGCGGGCTTCGTACAGGGACGCCGGATCGAGATGGTGGACTGCAGGACGGTCCCGCTGCAGGTCCCCGCGCACGCGGAGGTGGTGCTGGAGGGCTGGCTGGAGCCGGGCAAGACGCTGCCCGAGGGCCCGTTCGGCGACCACACGGGCTTCTACACGCCGCAGGAGGAGTTCCCGGCGCTGACGATCGACTGTGTGACGATGCGGCGGCGCCCCCTGCTCCAGTCGATCGTGGTGGGCAGGCCCCCCACGGAGGACGGCCCCCTGGGCAGGGCCACGGAGCGCTTCTTCCTCCCCCTGCTGAAGATCATCGTCCCCGACATCGTGGACTACCACCTCCCCGAGTCGGGCGGCTTCCACAACTGCGTGATCGTCTCCATCGACAAGAAGTACCCGAAGCACGCCCAGAAGGTCATGCACGCGATCTGGGGCGCGCACATGCTGTCCCTGGAGAAACTGATCGTGGTCGTCGACGCCGACTGCGACGTGCACAACTACCACGAGGTCGCCTGGCGCGCCCTCGGCAACGTCGACTACTCCCGCGACCTGACGGTGGTCGAGGGCCCGGTCGACCACCTGGACCACGCCTCGTACCAGAAGTTCTGGGGCGGCAAGGCGGGTATCGACGCGACCCGCAAACTGCCCGAGGAGGGCTACGTACGGGACGGCGGCTGGCCCGACATGATCGAGTCGGACCCGCCGACGGCGGCGAAGGTGTCGCGGCGGTGGAAGGAGTACGGGCTGTGAGCGCGGCGGAGGGCACGGCCCCCGTTCCCGCGCCCGCGCCGTCGGCCGGCAAGGTCAAGGCCTTCCTCCGCCTGGTGATGATCGAGCACTCGGTCTTCGCGCTGCCGTTCGCGTACATCGCGTCGCTGACGGCGATGTTCCGGACCGGCGGCGCCATCGACTGGTGGACGCTGCTGCTGGTCACCGTCGCGATGGTGGGGCTGCGGACGTTCGCGATGGCGGCGAACCGGATCATCGACCGGGAGATCGACGCGCGGAACCCGCGGACGGCGGGGCGGGAACTGGTCACCGGCGCGGTGTCGGTGCGGTCCGCGTGGACCGGCGCACTGATCGCCCTCGCGGTCTTCCTGGGCGCCGCGGCGCTGCTGAACCCGCTCTGTCTGGTGCTGGCGCCGGTCGCGGTGGTGCCGATGGTGGTGTACCCGTACGGGAAGCGGTTCACGAACTTCCCCCAGGCCATCCTGGGCCTGGCCCAGGGCATGGGCCCGGTCGGCGGCTGGCTCGCGGTGACCGGGACCTGGTCCTGGGAGGCGGTGGTGCTGGGCCTGGCGGTGGGCGTGTGGATCGGCGGCTTCGACCTGATCTACGCCTGCCAGGACGTGGAGTCGGACCGCGCGACGGGCGTGAGGTCCGTGCCCGCCCGCTTCGGCGTCCCGGCCGCGATCCGGGGCGCGCGCGGCTGCCACGCGGTCACCATGGCCCTGTTCGCCTGGTACGCCCTGGCCACGGACGGCGGCCCGCTGCTGTGGCTGGGCCTCCTGATCGTCGCCGGGGCCTTCCTTTACGAGCACACGATCGTGAAGCCCACGGATCTGTCCCGTCTGAACCGCGCGTTCTTCCAGACCAACGGCTTCATCGGCATCACCCTGTTCGTCTGCGCGACGGCGGACCTGCTGGTGCGGGGCCTGACGCTGTAGCGGGAGAACCGGTGGCGGCGCCTCGTCCGTGTGACCGGCCCGTGAACGCGCGGTTCGACAGCCGACCGTCTGATTGGGCAGAAACCCCGGTCCGGAGGTCACCTCGGACGGGGTGCGATCACGTACGGGGGAAGGTCGTCGCAGACACGGGCATCGGCCGGTACACGATCGACACCAGCGAGTTTCCCGTCGACCCCGACACCGGTTCCTGAGACCCGACCGGGGTCAGCCCGGTATCGCTGCCCGGCCGGGGCGCCGCCGCCGGAACACGAACGCCGCCGCCACCCCGGCCACCAGGCCGAACAGGTGGCCCTGCCAGCTGACGTCCGTCTGGGCGGGGGAGAGGCCGAGCAGGATCGTCGAGCCCCAGATCAGGAAGAGCGCCAGGCCCACGCCGATGTCCAGGGCCTTGCGGTCGACGAAGCCGCGGACCACCAGATAGCCGAAGAGACCGAAGATCAGGCCCGACGCGCCCGCCGTGTTGCTGTAAGCGGGCGCGACCAGCCAGACGCCCAGCCCGTCCACGACGACGATCATCGCGGCGACGGCCAGGAACCGCCGTATGCCGTCCACCGCCGCCAGGAAGCCGAACACCAGCAGCGGCACCGTGTTCGCCGCCAGGTGCCCGAAGCCGAAGTGCAGGAACGCCGCCGGGACGATGTCCCGCAGCTCCGCGGCCTCGCGTGGGGAGATCCCGTACGGGTCCAGGGCGTGCAGGGTCAGCAGGTCGACGGCCTCCAGGACCCACAGCAGGGCGATCCAGCCCGCCATCAGGCCTGCGGCGGCCTTCACCCGGTCCGCTCCGGTCCACTCCCGGCCGCCGCCTCCGACCGCCCCGGCACCTGCCGTGTCGCCGTACATACGCGCGCCCCCGAAACCCGTACCGGTACCCGTGCCCTCCGTCTGGGAACGTACGGCACGGCCCGCCGAGTTCCGCCCGGACGGAACCGCCTGGTCCGGCCGGATAGGCTCGTCGGCGTGGAGCCCGTACCGGTGGTGGTGGAAGAGCAGGGACAGCGGACACGCCGTCCGTGGGTCGTCGGCGTGTCCGGGGCGTCCGGGACGCCCTACGCGGCGGCCGTGCTGCGCGGCCTGCTGGGCGCGGGCGAGAGCGTCGACCTCGTCGTCTCGCGCGCCTCGCGGCTGACGCTGCTCGACGAGACCGGCATCGCGTTCCGGGACGCCCACTGGCGCGAGGACCTGGAGGAGTGGCTGGCGCGCGGTGCCGACGGCAAGCCGCGCACCTTCGACCTGGACCTGACCCGCGCGGACATACGGCACTGGGCGGCGGGCGACCTGGCCGCCGGGCCGTCCTCGGGGTCGTACCCGGCGAAGGGCATGCTCATCGTGCCCGCCTCCACGGCCTGCGTGGCCGGGGTGGCGCTGGGCCTGTCGAAGGACCTGCTCCAGCGCTCCGCGAGCGTGGTGCTGAAGGAGCGGCGCCCGCTGGTCGTCGCCGTGCGGGAGACCCCGCTGAACGGGCAGACCCTCAAGCACCTGGTGACGCTGGACGAGGCGGGCGCCGTGGTGCTGCCCGCCTCGCCGGCGTTCTACGCGGGGGCGACGCACATCCAGGACCTGGTGGACTTCGTCGCCGGGCGGGTGCTGGACGCGGCGGGTGTGCCGCACCGGCTGTACCGCCGATGGAAGGGGGAACTCGGTGGTTCCCGGAAGGAGGACTGAGCGCGGCCGGCGGGCGACGTCGCCCGGTTCCGTGCTTCCCGTCGGCTCAGTGCTTCCTGCCGCGGAACGCCGTCCGGCGCCCGCGCCCGCCGGTCGTTCCGGCGTCGGCCCAGGCCAGGCTCTCGCGCCGGCCCGCGCGGTTGGTCGTGGTGTAGGTGCTGACACGCGAGCGGCTGGCCTGCTCCTGCAGGTAACGCATCTGGGCGTAGGCCATCTCGATCGTGTACACGGTGAGTGTCATCTCCTCAGGGATCGTCGTTGATCGACCGAACGAATCTCGAACTCGTTGAATCTCAGGGCGTTGACCCTGACTCGCCTTAGATTCTACAGTAAAACTCGCGGTATCGCTGAACAATGGAAGGCTTCAGGTATATGGACGCCGTGGACAGGCAGCTCATCCAGGCTCTGCGTGAGAACGGCAGGGCCTCGTACGCCGAGCTGGGCCGGCTCGTCGGGCTCTCCGGGCCCTCCGTCACCGACCGCATCAACCGCCTCGAAGCCGCCGGGGTGATCACCGGCTACCGCGCCACCGTCGACGCGGCCTCGCTCGGGCTCGGGGTCACGGCCCTCGTCGGCATCCAGCTCTCCGACGCGGCCGACCACGAGGACGTGGCCCGCCGCCTCAAGGACCTCCACGAGATCGAGGACTGCTGGTTCATCGCCGGCGACGACTCGTACATGCTCAAGGTGCGGGCGAACGACGTGGACGGCCTGGAGAAGATCATCCGCCGCCTCTCCGGCACCCGGGGCGTCTCGCGCACCCGCACCACCATCGTCCTGTCGACGAAGTGGGAGAACCGGGTCGGGGAGCTGCCGGAGGAGGTGTAGGGGGCAGGGCGTACGGTTGGTGGAGCCTGATCGGTCGACGTATGGGAGGCAGCCGCATGGACGCGGGGCTCAAGCGCGAGCTGGAGGAGAAGGTCCGGTCCGGGGAACGGCTGACCCGCGAGGACGGCATCGCCCTGTACGAGTCGGACGACCTCGCCTGGCTCGGTGGCCTCGCCCACGAGGTGCGCACCCGCAAGAACGGTGACGTCGTCCACTTCAACGTCAACCGCCACCTCAACATGACGAACGTGTGCACGGCGTCGTGCGCGTACTGCTCGTTCCAGCGCAAGCCGGGTGAGAAGGACGCGTACACGATGCGCATCGAGGAGGCGGTCCGGCTCGCCAGGACGATGGAGTCGGAGAACCTCACCGAGCTGCACATCGTCAACGGGCTCCACCCCAACCTGCCCTGGCGCTACTACCCGCGTTCCCTGCGCGAGCTGAAGAAGGCCCTCCCCGGCGTCTCGCTGAAGGCCTTCACCGCGACGGAGATCCACCACTTCGAGACCATCTCCGGCATGTCCGCCTCGGAGATCCTCGACGAGCTGATCGACGCCGGACTGGAGTCGCTGACCGGCGGCGGCGCGGAGATCTTCGACTGGGAGGTGCGGCAGCACATCGTCGACCACCGCACCCACTGGGAGGACTGGTCGCGCATCCACCGACTGGCGCACGAGAAGGGCCTCAAGACGCCGTGCACCATGCTGTACGGCCACATCGAGGAGCCCCGCCACCGCGTGGACCACGTGCTGCGGCTGCGTGAGCTCCAGGACGAGACCGGCGGCTTCCAGGTCTTCATCCCGCTGCGCTACCAGCACGACTTCGTGGACATGAAGGACGGCAAGGTCCGCAACACGCTCCAGGCCCGTACGACGATGGCGACGGGTGCCGAGGCGCTCAGGACCTTCGCGGTCTCTCGCCTCCTGTTCGACAACATCCCGCACGTCAAGGTCTTCTGGGTGATGCACGGAGTCCAGACCGCCCAGCTGGCCCTCCAGCACGGCGCCGACGACATGGACGGTTCGGTCGTCGAGTACAAGATCACTCACGACGCCGACAACTACGGCACGCCGAACAAGCTGACCCGCGACGACCTGCTGGAACTGATCCGCGACGCGGGCTTCCGCCCGGTGGAGCGGAACACCCGCTACGAGGTCATCCGCGAGTACCCGGGCCCGGACGAGGCCCGCCGCGAATCGCCCCAGCCGATGCGCTTCTGAGGACCGCGGGGCGGGCGGCGCGCGGTCACGAGCGGTGCGGCGGCGCTCCGGCCTCCGGGGGCTGGGGCGTCCCGGTGCCCTGGCGGCGCCTCGGCTCCTCTCCCCGCGGCGCCCGGCAGTGCGGCGTCCTCCTCCTGGACGGGGAGCGCGGCGGGGTGTCCCGCGAGGGGGCGTGCGCGGGCTCGTGTCCGGTCCGGGGGACGCGGTCCGCGCGCTCGGCCGGCCGCCTGACCGTCCTATCGTCGGGCCCATGCCACTTCGCTTCGAACTGGACCCGCCCGTCGACACCCGCCTGCGCGACGGCGTCCTCACCCTCTGGACGGACGTCACCAACCAGGGCGGAGCCGTCGGCTTCGTACCGCCCGCGACCCCCGACGAGATCCGCCCGCAGTGGGTGCGGCACCTCACGGCCATGGCGGACGGCCGCATGCGCCTGCTGGCCGGGTACGACGAGGAGGAGAGGGTCGCGGCCACCGCGTTCATCACCTTCAACACCCACCGTCTGATGACCCACTGGGTGTGGCTGTACACGGTCATGGTCCACCCCCGGCACCACGGCAGGGGCCACGGCCGCGCCCTGCTCGCCGCCACCGAAGCCGCCGTACGGGACATGCCGGGCATCGAGGCGATCCGGCTCACCTGTAGAGGCGGCATGGGCCTGGAGCGGTTCTACGAGTCCTGCGGATACGAGGAGGTCGGCCGGATTCCCGGCGGCATCCGGCTCGCGGAGGGCGAGGACCGGGACGACGTCTACATGCTGCTCCCCCTCAAGTGATCGATTCGCCACGTGCTTCACTAGTCGGGCAGAACCGCAGGGACAGTACGGAGAAGGAAGAAGGCCCACCGTGTCCGCCACCCCCACGAGGTCCAGCGCCACGCTCAAGTACACCCTGATGCGCTTCGGCGTCTTCGCCGGCTGCTTCGCCGTGCTGTACGTGCTGGTCTACTTCGGCGTCATCCCGCGCGGTCTGGGCGACTCGAACACGCTGTGGGTGCTGCTGCTGTCGATCGTCGTGTCGGCGCCGCTCAGCTACGTCCTGCTGCGCAGGCAGCGGGACGCGATGTCGGAGCAGATCGTCGAGCGGGTCGGCAAGGCGAAGGCGCGGCTGGACGCGAACCGCTCGCAGGAGGACGGCGTATAGCCGCGCGGGGCGGCGTATCACGTTCGTCACACGCGCCACATGGCAACCGGCACCCCGGGACAGGAACAACACCTACGTCCCGGGGTGTTGTGCGTGTCGACGTCACGCAAGGCCATTCCAAGGTCAAGGAACAGTGCCACCTCTCAAAGAACGGCTTTGAGGATCTCAAAGTTCAGGTGTTAACGTTCAGGACATGAAGACCGCAGCGCGCCTCCCGCACCGGGCCATGAGCATCCCGCTCGTGGCGCGCCTGCACGTCGACCTGTGCCGCTGTACGTCAGCGACCTGTTGCCGCGAGATCTGAGGGGAGTCCTCCGCAAGGGAGATCCCGGGAGCGATCCCGGACGAGATCCCGGAAGAGACCCCTCCCCGCCCGGCATCACGCGGCGGCGCCGCCCTCTTGCGCGCGGGCGCCGCACCCCTTCACCGTTCCCATACGTCCCCCTCGCGCACTACTGGAGTGTGTCCGTGTCCGCGCGCCCGCTCGCCAAGCTGTCCAAGGTGCCCTTCTGGGCCCAGATACTCGCCGGTCTCGTCCTCGGCGTGGTCCTCGGCTGGATCACCCGCAGTTACGAGGTCGCCTGGCTCTACACGACCCTCGACAAGGTCGGCCACCTCTTCGTCCAGCTGCTGAAGCTGGCGGTCGCCCCGCTGGTCTTCTTCGCGATCCTGGTGTCCATCACCAACCTGCGGAAGGTCAACAACGCCGCCCGGCTGGCCTCCCGCACCCTCCTCTGGTTCATGATCACCTCGCTGATCGCGGTGGCGATCGGCCTGGCTATCGGTCTGCTCACCAACCCGGGCGCGGGCACCGGCCTGACCCCGAAGGACGGCAAGGCGCCTACGAACGTCGGCTCCTGGCTGGACTTCCTGACGGGCATCGTCCCGAGCAACGTCGTCACGCCGTTCACCGAGCTGAACGTCCTGCAGATCGTGTTCATGGCCGCGGTCGTCGGCGTCGCCGCGCTGAAGCTGGGCGAGAAGGCGCAGCCGATCCTGACGCTCAGCCAGTCCGTCCTGGAGCTGCTCCAGAAGGCCCTGTGGTGGGTCATCCGCCTGGCGCCGATCGGCACGACGGGCCTCATCGGCTACGCCATCGCGGAGTACGGCTGGGACCTGATCGGCAAGTACGCCACGTTCACGGCGGACGTCTACATCGGCTGCGCCCTGGTGATCTTCGGCGTCTACCCGCTGCTCCTGGCGACCGTCGCCAAGGTCAACCCGCTCCAGTTCTTCAAGGGCGCCTGGCCGGCCATCCAGCTGGCCTTCGTCTCCCGCTCGTCGGTCGGCACGATGCCGATGACGGTCCGCGTGACCGAGCGCCTGGGCGTGCCGAAGGAGTACACCAGCTTCGCCGTGCCGTTCGGCGCGACCACCAAGATGGACGGCTGTGCGGCGATCTACCCGGCGCTCGCGGCGATCTTCATCGCACAGATCTTCGGGGTCGAGCTGGGTGTCAAGGAGTACGTCCTGATCGCCTTCGTCTCCGTGATCGGCTCCGCGGCGACGGCGGGCCTGACCGGCGCGACGGTCATGCTCACCCTCACCCTCTCCACCCTGGGCCTGCCCCTGGAGGGCGTCGGCCTGCTGATGGCGATCGACCCGGTCCTCGACATGATGCGCACCGCGACGAACGTGGCCGGCCAGGCGCTGGTCCCGGTCGTGGTGGCCGCGCGGGAGAAGATCCTGGACCTGGACGCGTACAACTCGGCGTCGGCGTCTCCGGTGGACGACCCGCTGGAGGCGGAGCAAGACTCCCGCGTACCGGCGATGGCGTCCTGACGCCCCCTCACCACGGTGTGCCCCCTGCCGCGACGGCGACAGGGGGCACACCCGTTCCCCGGGGGTACGCCTCTCCGAACTGCCCGTACTCTTGGCGCTCATGGAGAAGAGGGCCTCCCACCCCGCCAGACGCCTGCCGCGGGCGGTCCGGGAACAGCAGATGCTCGACGCGGCGGTCCGCGTCTTCGGCCGCCGCGGCTACCAGGCGGCGTCCATGGACGAGATAGCGGAGGAGGCGGGCGTCTCGAAGCCGCTGGTGTACCTCTACCTGACGTCCAAGGACACCCTGTTCACCGCCTGCCTCCGCCGCGAGGCGCACGCCCTGAAGTCCGCCATCCACCGGGCCACCGCGAACCCGGCGGCCCAGGACCCGGAACAGCTCCTCTGGTCGGGCCTGCTGGCGTTCTTCACCCACACCTCCGAGCACCCGGACGGCTGGGCGGTCCTCCACCGCCAGGCCCGCACCCACGGCGAACCCTTCGCGGCGGAGGTCGCGTCCCTGCGCGAGGAGATCGCCGCCTACGTCACCACCCTGATCGCCTCCCACACGAACGCCGCCCACGCCTCGGCAACCCCCCTGGCCCACGCCCTGGTAGGCGCCGCCGAGTCCCTCGCCGACTGGGCCAACCGCACCCCCGGCACCACGGCCCACCAGTCCGCCGCCACCCTCATGACCCTGACCTGGCCCGGTCTCTCCCGACCGGCCGGCTGAGGACCGGCGAAGCGGTAAGAAGCCGTACGCGGCCTGGGAGGGCGGAGGGCAGGCGGTGGTCCGGGACGCCCTTCGTGCGCGGCAGCACTCAGCGACCGCCCGCTACGAGGGCGACTGGACGCTGTCCCGCACCGGCATGTCCGCCGACGGCAAGAAGCCCGTCTCGGGCAGCCGGGCCGCCAGGACCTGGACGGACGCGCTCGGCCGAACGTCGAAGGTCCAGCACTTCACGGCCACCGACCTGACGACGAGCGTCGACACCTCGTACGTCTACAACCCCAGGGGTGAGCTGGCGCAGGTCACCGACGCCAAGGGCAACAAGTGGACGTACACGTACGACGCCCGGGGCCGTCTGGTGTCCTCCACGGACCCGGACATGGGCGCGGCGTACTTCGGCTACGACAAGCTCGACCAGCGGATCTGGTCGAAGGACTCGCGGAACCGGGCCCAGTACACGACGTACGACGTCCTGGGGCGCCAGACGGAGCTGCGTGACGACTCGTCGACCGGCCCGCTGGTCGCCAAGTGGACGTACGACACCCTGCCCGGCGCCAAGGGGCTGCCGGTGGCGTCGACCCGCTACCACCAGGGCGCCGCGTTCACGACCGAGGTCACGGGCTACGACAAGGAGTACCGCCCGACGGGCTCCAGGATCACGATCCCGTCCACGCCCCTGACCACCGGGCTGGCCGGCACCTACGCGTACAAGAGCACGTACACGGAGACGGGCCTGATCCGGGCGGTCGACCTGCCCGCGACGCCGGGCGGCCTGGCGGCGGAGAAGGTGATCACACGCTATGACGGCGAGGGCTCGCCGCGGACCACGTCCGGTCTGGCCTGGTACACGGCCGACACGGTGCTCAGCCCGTTCGGCCAGGTGCTGCGCACGGCGTCGGGCGAGGCGCCGAACCGGGTGTGGGCAACGCATTTCTACGACGAGAACACGGGTCGTCGCCAGCAGTCGCTGACCGACCGAGAGACCCTGAACCCGAGCCGTGTCTCGGCACTCTCGTACGCGTACGACACGATCGGCAACATCACGTCGATCACCGACCAGCAGTCTGCGGCGCGTGTGGACCGCCAGTGCTTCGCCTACGACCCGATGGGCCGCCTCGCGCACGCCTGGACGGCGAAGACGGCCGGCTGCCCGCGCAGTTCCGCGGCGCAGGGCGCGGGCCCGAACCGCGCGGACGTGTCACCGAGCGTCGACGGGGCCGGTTACTGGCACTCGTACGAGTTCGACACGATCGGCAACAGGACGGGGATGAAGGTCCACGACCTCACCGAGCCGGCCCTGGACGACGAGTACACGTACACCTACGGCAAGGCGCCCACGGGCGGCCCGCTGCCGACCGGGACCCAGCAGCCGCACACCCTGACCAAGGCGGACGCGACCGTCAGGACCCCGGGACAGACGGTCACCACGCAGTCGACGTATGCGTACGACGCCTCCGGCAACACGACGCAGCGCGTGCTGGACGGCGATACCCAGACGCTGAACTGGGACCGCCGCAACAAGCTGTCGTCCGTCGACACGGATGACAACGGCAAGCCTGATGTCACGTACCTGTACGACGCGTCCGGCAACCGTCTGGTGGAGGACGACGGTTCGCGGCGCACCCTCTACCTGGGCGAGGCGGAGATCGTGGTGGACACCTCCGGCCGCGCGGTCGAGGCCCGCCGCTACTACACCCACCCGGGAGCGCCGACGACGGTCCGCACGACAGCCGGAAAGCCGACGGGCCACAAACTGACGGTCCTCCTGACGGACCACCACAACACGGCCGAGACCGCGATCGACCTGACCGCGGGCCAGCCCGTCACCCGCCGCAAGTACGACCCCTACGGCAACCCGCGCGGTACGGAGCCCTCCGACTGGCCCGACCGCCGCACTTTCCTGGGCGTCGGCATCAACGACACGGCCACGGGCCTGACCCACATCGGCGCCCGCGAGTACGACGCGACGACCGGCCGCTTCATCTCGGCCGACCCGCTCATCGACCTCACCGACCCGCTCCAGATGAACGGGTACACCTACGCCAACGGCAACCCGCTCACATACGCGGACCCGTCGGGCCTGCGCCCCATCGGTGACTGTGAGCGCGGCTGCAGCAGCACCGACGGAAACACCACCACCTACAAACAGGACCACTTCTACCTGGGGCCGAACGGGCAGTACGTCTACAACTCCACCACGACCGCTGTTACCACGGGCCACAGGTCCCGTACCACGGTCACCGTCAAGGCGACATACAGTCGGAGCACGGGACGGACATACCGCTACAGCGGTCAGCAGGAGTCGAAGACGACCGGCAGCCGCAAGTACGGCACCAGCAACGGGTGGCAGCCTGCAAAGAAACTCGACATGGAAGGGGCCCACCTCACACTTGACGCGGTAGGCCTCATCCCGGCCGCCGGAACCCCTGCAGATGTGGCCAATGCCATCCTCTATGCGGCCGAGGGAAACTGGTCGGAGGCCGGCTGGAGCCTGGTCGCCATCATTCCCGTCGTCGGGGAGATAACGACCCTGAAACGCAAGGGTGACAGGTTCGTCGACGGCTTCAGAGGCATTTTCAAGAGGCGAGGCATCTGCCCGACGCAGAACAGCTTCGTCGCAGGCACCAAGGTTCTGACGGCTGACGGGTCAAGCAAACCCATCGAGGACCTGGAAACAGGCGACCAGGTCATAGCGACGGACCCCGAAACGGGCGAGACTGCCGTCAAGACCGTGACGGCCACCATCTTCACCGAGGACGACAAGGCTTACGTCGACCTCACGGTGTCCACGGACGAGGGTCCCGAGGTCATCGCCACCACAGATCACCACCCGTTCTGGTCTGAGTCGGAACAGGCCTGGCTCGACGCCGGCGACCTCAAGCCCGGCATGACCCTCCGCACAGACACGGGCACCACGGTCATCATCGCAGCAACCCGCTCCTACGGCGCCCTCCAGAGCACCTACAACCTGACCGTCTCTGACCTCCACACGTACTATGTGCTGGCGGGGCAGACTCCGGTCCTCGTTCACAACAGCGGCCCCGGCTGTGGATCGATTTGGGTCGATGCGAACAAGGTTCCTCACCATTTCAAGCATGCTGAAGACTTCGGGATCACCGGAAAGGAAAGCAAGGCAACCAAGCAGGCCTTCGTGAATGCCTTGGAGAGCTTCGTCAGGAATCCGGGCAACGTTCAAATCACAGGTACTTATCGGGGAGCCGCAGCGCGGCACTACGTGGACCCCAATACGGGACGTCACGTATCGGTCGATCTTGAATCCGGGCAGATGCTGGGCGCCTGGAGATCGGATCCGACATCGGACCAGTTCCGGTACCTCATGGAACAAGGAAAGCTGTGATGGCCAAGCTAGAACCGTTCTTGGTGCTCGCGTCGGCAGTGGCAGAGGGAAGGATCTCGGCGGCCGAGTTCTCGGTGGTCTGCCTTCCGCTGTACAAGAACTACCCGGGCCCATTTCCGTCGGACGAGCAGTATGAGGTCGCCACCGAATTGTTCTACGTGGCCAACGATCACTATGCGGGCGAGTCTGATGCGCCTGCGGGTACGTTGAGTGACGAGCAAGTTAGAGCGGCAGCCGCAGAAATAGCCGAGAGGATGCGGTCACTGCTCCAGTGACCGTGGTCCGGTAGTGCTTCTGTCGAGAATTGCTATCCGTGCATGCCCACGACAACAGAGATCCTTGTTGTCGTGGGCATGCGCGCTTTGACGCTGAGGTTGAAAGGGTGGGGTGACAGGGCTACGGAGGTTCCAGCCTGAGTCCGGTCTCGGCGGTGAAGCCGTCGAGGATCTCGGGTCTCCGTTGGATGGCGCGTAGGCGGTTCTTCACGAGCGGGGTGAGCTCGTCGATCGTGCGGGGTGCGAGGTTGGCCAGGGACTTCTTCAGATGCGCCCATACGCCTTCGACCGGGTCTAAGGGCTGTCCCGCAACTGCTGGTCACAGATGAGATGATCTTGCTGTGGCTGGTGTGATCCCGGCGTCGGAGCCGTCTTGGATAGCCCCGTTCACCGGGCTGAGCCCTCGCAACTTCGGCAAGCTCGTGACGGTTCTGCGGCGCG
>NZ_JADWYO010000034.1 GCF_022414595.1 Streptomyces sp. MUM 203J
CGGGAACGCCTGCCGGGCGGGGGCCGTCGAGCGCCGGGCCGCCCGGAGCCGGGTCCTTGGACACCGGATCCGGGGAAACCGGTTGTGGTGTCATGGGTCAGACCAGCCCCACGTCCTGGAGCATCTCCAGGGTCTCCTTGAGCGACTCCAGCTTGCCGAGGTCGATCTGCGGGGACTGGAGCGAGTCGAGCGACGGCACGCCCTCGGCGGGCTTCATGCCGGCGGTCAGCGGGTATTCCTTGGTCTCCTCCGCGAAGTACTGCTGCGCCTCGTCCGACAGGAAGAACGCGGCTGCCTTCTGCGCGTACTCCGCCTGCTTCTTGTCGGCGGCCTTCAGGACGCCCACGCCCGCGACGTTGACCAGGCCGCCCGGGTCGCCGTCCGGCAGGTAGTGGATCTTCGCGGTCTGCTTGTCCGCGCCCTCCTCGGCGGCCTTCTCGTACCAGTAGTAGTGGTTGATCAGGCCGAGCGAGACCTCGCCGGAGTCGACGGCGGCCAGCACGTTGAGGTTGTTGTCGTACGCCTTGGGCTGGTTGGCCTTCAGCCCCTTCAGCCAGGTGCGGGTGGCCTCGTCGCCCTCCAGGACGCGCATCCCGGTGACGAACGACTGGAAGGAGGCGTTGGCGGGCGCGTAGCCGATCTTGCCCTTCCATTCGGGCTTCACCAGGTCGTGGACGCTGTCCGGCGGCGTCTGTACCTTGCCCGGGTGGTAGGCGAGGACGCGTACGCGGCCGCTCGTGCCGACCCAGTCGCCGCCCGCGCCGCGGTGCGAGGGGCCGACCTTGTCCAGGGTGGTCTTCGGGAGCGGCGCCAGCAGGCCCTCGGTGGCCAGGGCGCCGAGGGCTCCGGCGTCCTGCGAGAAGAACAGCCCTGCCTCGGTCTTGCCGCCCTCCTCCAGGAGCTGCGCGGACAGCTCGGCGCTGCCTCCGTAACGCACCTCCACCTTCGCGTCCAGCTCCTCCTCCAGCTTCTCGATGAGCGGCTTCACGAGGTTCTCGTTGCGGCCGGAGTAGATGACGAGGTCGGCCGGTTCACTGCTGCACGCCGAGAGGAGGGGGAAGAGCAGACCGGCCGCCGCGACGGTGGCGATGCGGGTCAGGGAACGGCGGCGCATGGAGGGCCTTTCTGGATCCAGAGCAAAAGGATCAAGCCAGGGAACTGTGAACGATCTATAAATAAGGTAAAGCTAACCTCACCGTCAACCGGGCGGTGATAACGGATCAGGCACGCGCGCCCGATCTGTGCCGCTGTGGCCGTTCTGTGACTCGGGGGTGTCTTTTCAGCCAGGTAAGCCTTGCCTAAGATTCCGGCGTGCTTCCCCCAGATCTGCTCCCGGACGTCCGAGCCGCCGTCCCCTTCGCCCGTCGGCTCGCCGCGTTCGGAGAACGGCCGGCCCTGCTCACCGCCGACACCGAGATCACTTACCGTGACCTCGCCCGCCGCGTGGACGAGACCGCCGAGCGCCTCGGCCCGCGCCGCCGCCTGGTGCTGCTCGCCGGTGCGAACACGCCCGACGCGCTCGTCACCCACCTGGCCGCCCTGTCCGCCGGGCACCCCGTGCTCCTCGTCCCCGGCGACCATCCGGAGGCCCTGCGCGCCCTCACCACCGCCTACGACCCCGACGTCGTCGCGGCTCCCGGGGCCGACGGCGGCTGGGCCCTCGAGGAGCGGCGCCCCGGCACCGCCCACGAGCTGCACCCCGACCTGGCGCTGCTGCTCAGCACCTCCGGCTCCACCGGCTCACCCAAACTGGTCCGGCTCTCACACGAGAACGTCCAGTCCAACGCCGAGGCCATCGCCCGCTACCTGGACATCCGCCCCGACGACCGGGCCGCCACCACGCTCCCGCCGCACTACTGCTACGGCCTGTCCGTCGTCCACAGTCATCTGCTGCGCGGCGCGGGGCTGGTCCTCACCGACCTCTCCGTCGCGGACCGCTGTTTCTGGGACCTGTTCCGCGCCGCCCGGGCGACCACGTTCGCGGGTGTCCCGTACACCTTCGACCTGCTCGACCGCACCGGCTTCGCCGACCTGGACCTGCCGCACCTGCGGTATGTCACCCAGGCCGGCGGACGGCTCGCACCCGAGCGCGTCGCCCGCTACGCCGAGCTGGGCCGCCGCCGCGGCTGGGACCTGTACGTCATGTACGGGCAGACCGAGGCCACCGCGCGGATGGCCTACCTGCCGCCGGACCGTGTCCTCGAACACCCGCACGCCATCGGCGTCCCCGTCCCCGGCGGCGCCTTCCGGCTCCGGCCGCACCCCGACTGGGACGAGCCCGGCACCGGCGAGCTGGTCTACCAGGGCCCCAACGTCATGCTCGGCTACGCCGAGACCCCCGCCGACCTCGCCCTCGGCCGCACCGTCGACGAACTGCGCACGGGGGACATCGGCCGCGTCGTCACCGGCGCCGACGGCGGCACCGGAATCCGGGGCGACGGCCCCGGACGCGAACAGCCGCTGTACGAGATCGTCGGCCGCGTCAGCCGGTTCGCGAAGATCCTCGGCCTGCGCGTCGACCCCCAGCAGGTCGAGGCCACCCTCGCCGAGCACGGCGTCACCGCCCTGGCCGCCGGGGCCGACGACGCGCTGACCGTCGCCGTGGCCCCGGGCGCCGACCCCGCCGCCGTACGCCGCCTGGTCACCGCCGGGTGCGGACTGCCGTCCCGCGCCGTCCACGTCCACCCGCTGCCCGAACTGCCCCGCCTGGCCAACGGCAAGCCCGACTACCGGACCGTGCGGGCCCTGGGGCCCGCGCCCGTGGAGGCGGCCGAGGACGCCTCCGACCTGCGCCTGCTGTACGCGCGGATCCTCGACCACCCGGACGTCACCGAGGACGACAGCTTCGTCGGTCTGGGCGGAGACTCCCTCTCGTACGTCGAGATGTCCCTGCGCCTGGAGGAGACGCTCGGCGGTCTCCCCGCCGACTGGCACACCCTGCCCATCCGCGACCTGCGGGCCCGGGCTGCGCAGCCCGGGCCCGCGGAGACGTCCACGCCTGAACGCCCCGGCAGATTCCCGGGGCTGCGGCGCCCGGTGGCGCGCCGGATCGAGACCAGCGTCGCCCTGCGCGCGTTCGCCATCGTCGCCATCGTCGGCTCCCACATCCCGGTCTTCCACATCAAGGGCGGTGCCCACCTGCTGCTGGCGGTGGCCGGGTTCAACCTGGCCCGCTTCCACCTCACCTCCGCCGTACGGAAGGAGCGGGTCCTGAGGGTCCTGCGCGGCGTCGCCCGGGTCGCCGTGCCCAGCGCCGTGTGGATCGCCCTGGCCTGGCTGTTCACCGAGGACTACCGGCTGGCCGCGGTGTTCCTGGTCGAGTCCCTGCTGCCGCCGCGCGAAGGCCACCTCGCCGCGTTCTGGTTCATCGACACCCTGGTCGTCCTGCTGCTCGCCTCCGCCGCCCTGCTGGCCCTCCCGGCCGTCGACCGGCTCGAACGGCGCTTCCCGTTCGGTCTGCCCATGGCCCTCGTCGCCGTCGGACTCGTCACCCGCTACGACCTGCCGGGCCTCAGGGACCACACCTACCTTCCGGCGGCGGCCGTCGTGCCCTGGCTGTTCGCCCTCGGCTGGTCCGCCGCCCGGGCCACCCGCGTGTGGCAGCGGCTGCTGGTCACCGCCGTGGCCCTGGCCACGGTGCCCGGCTTCTTCGGGGACGAGCCCGCCCGCGAGGCGCTCATCCTGGCGGGCTTCGCACTCCTGGTGTGGGTGCCGTCGCTGCCCAGCGTCCCGCTCGTCAACCGGGTCGCGGGCGTCCTGGCGGGGAGCTCCATGTACATCTACCTGACACACTGGCAGGTGTTCCCGCGTGTCGACCACATATCCGGCTGGTTCGCCCTCGCCGCCTCCCTTGCGGCGGGTGTCGCCTACAGCAGGCTGGCGGCCCGGGTGGGAAGGTCCGGGCCCGTGCGGCGGCTGAGGGCGAGCCTCCTCCCGGCCCGCGCGGACGCCCGTGCGGGCACGGGCGAGGAGCCGGGCAGGAGCACGGCCCGGCAGACAGGCCAGGGCATGCGCTAGACGGCGGGCTCCGCGTACAGCCCGCCCTCCCGCGAGCCCACGCGTACGCCGAATCCCCGGCTCACCCGGTCCAGAGTCGTCCGCACCCACCCGCGCTCATCCTCCGACGCCTCCTCCAGCCGCAGCCGCCGGGCCCGCAGCGGAACCATCCGCAGCCCCCTCAGCGCGCCGGTGTCCCGGGCCAGCGCCGCGAAGTACAGCAGCCGCAGCTCGTCCCGGTACTCCGGGTAGCCGCCGATGCCCTCGTAGTCGTCGATCAGATCGCCGCACCCGTACAGCACCAGCCGTCCCTCGTACACCTCCACCGGGCGCGGGTGGTGCGACGAGTGGCCGTGCACCACGTCCACCCCGCCCTCCACCAGCGCGTGCGCGAACTCCACCTGGCTCCGCGGCACGCCGTACCCCCAGTTCGAGCCCCAGTGCACGGACACCACCACCAGGTCGCCGGGCCGCCGCACCTCCCGTATCCGCCGCACCACCTGCCCCGCGGTCGCGCCCGACGCCACCGGGACGTACGCGACCCCCGGGGTGCCGGGCGCCGCCGCCCAGTCGGGCGGGATGCCGCTGGACGGCATACCGCACCCGAACACCAGCACCCGAGGGCCGAGCCCGGGCAGCGGCACCGCGGCGGGGCGCCACGCCCCGGCCGCGTCCCGCCCCGCGCCCGTCACCGGCAGGCCCGCAGCGGCCAGCGCGTCCAGGGTGTCCAGCAGGCCACGGCGGCCGAAGTCCAGGACGTGGTTGTTGGCCAGTACCGTCACGTCCGGGCGGGCCACCGCCAGGGACGGCAGGTTCTCCGGGGTCATCCGGTAGTGCACGCCCTTGCCGTACGCGACGTCGTCCCCGCGCGTCACGCTGGTCTCCAGGTTCACCACGCGCAGGTCCGGTGCCGCCTCGTCGAGCAGCCGCAGCGCCGCACCCCACGGCCAGGCCCAGTCCACCGGGCGCCGCACCGGCCCGTTCACCGCCTCGGCCAGCTCCACGTAGGAGCGCGCGTCCCGGACGTACTCCTCCCACAGCGTGGGGTCGCCCGGGTGCGGCAGGACCTGGTCGACTCCGCGGCCGAGCATCACATCGCCGCAGAGGAACAGGGTCACATCCGGCTCCCCGCGCATGCCTCCACGGTAGATCCGTCACCCGCCCGTCCGGGAGCCGTCAGACCTCCGCCCGGCGTGGGAGGCCCGCTCCCAGGCCGACCATCACGATGCCCGCCGTGAAGTGCAGCCAGTTGCCGGCCGTGTCGAACGGCACGAAGTTGGCGGTGCCGCCCGGCTCGACGAATCCGCCGTACAGGGCCAGCGCCACATAGACCAGGCCGCCGATCAGCAGGTACCAGCGGGCCGCGGCGGCCGTGACAAGCGCCGCAGCCACACCGGCGACGCCGTACACGAGGTGCACGGTGTTGTGCAGCACCGACACCTGGAACAGCCCCAGCAGCTCCGCCGACGATCCGTGGCCGGCGAACTCCAGGCCGTCGCGCCCGGTGGTCACCCCGGGGACGAAGCCCAGCGTCCCGAGCAGCAGGAACACCACTCCCACCAGGAGGGCGGCGTACTGCACGGGCGCGCGGGGCGCGGCCCTCCTGCCGCGTGCGCTGGTCATGCCGCCGCGAGTACCCCGGCCCGCCCGCCCCACACCCACGACCTCCGCGACCCGGACCGTGCCCGCACCCGGTTCCGTCGCCCCCGCCCGTATCCTGCGCGCATGAACGACCGGAAGACCGAACCGACGTCCCGTCAGCTGGACCCGCTCACGCCCATGCCCGAGGACTGGCGGCGCGCCCTCGCCGTCGTCGCGCACCCCGACGACCTGGAGTACGGCTGCTCGGCGGCTGTGGCCACCTGGACCGACGCCGGACGGGAGGTGGCGTACGTCCTCGCCACCCGCGGCGAGGCGGGCATCGACAGCCTCCCGCCCGCCGAGTGCGCCCCGCTGCGGGAGCAGGAGCAGCGGGCGAGCGCGGCGGTCGTCGGGGTCGGCACGGTGGAGTTCCTGGACCACCGGGACGGCGTCGTCCAGTACGGGCTCGCGCTGCGGCGTGACATCGCCGCCGCGATCCGGCGCCACCGGCCCGAACTCGTCCTGACCCTCAATCACCGCGACACCTGGGGCGGGACCGCCTGGAACACGCCCGACCACGTGGCGGTCGGCAGGGCCACGCTCGACGCCGCGGCCGACGCGGGCAACCGGTGGATCTTCCCCGAACTGACCGAGCAGGGCCTCGACCCGTGGGACGGTGTCCGCTGGGTGGCCGTCGCCGGGTCCGCCGCTCCCACGCACGCGGTGGACGCCCGGCCGGGGCTGGAGCGGGGCGTGCGCTCGCTGCTGGAGCACCGGACGTATATCGAGGTCCTCACCGACCAGGACCCGGAGACGTACTGCCGCAGGTTCGTCGGCGGCCACGCCGAGGCGGCGGCCGAGCGGTTCGGGGGAGTGCCCGCGGTGACCTTCGAGCTGTTCGCCCGCTGAGCACCCGCTGGGCGGGAGGGCGCCCGGCGAGGGGGCGGCCGTGCGGCGGCTCCGTCACACATCGGGCGTGTCCCAGGCGACGTTGACCTCGCCGGGCCCTGGTCGGAGACGAGCATCGAGCGCTGGAGGCGCCGCAGGGCGGGGAGGGCTCCAGGCCGAACTCCTTGACCAGGCCGGCGCGCACCCTGTGGCAGACCCCGAGCGCCTCCGGGCGCAGCCCCGCCCGGTGCAGGGCGGGCATCGGGTGTGCGCACAGGCCCTCGTGCGTGGGGTGCCGGGCGATGACGCCCCGCAGCTCGCCCAGGAGTTCATGGCGGCGGCCCAGACGCGGATCGGCGTCGATCCGGCGGTCCAGGAGGTTGAGACGGGTCTCCTCCAGCTCCTCGACCTCTCGCTGGAGGTGGTGGCCGGTGCGGATGCCGGACAGCGCCTCCCCGCGCCAGAGCGCCGGGGCCTTCGCGAAGGCGTCGGAGGCGGCCTGGAAGTCGCCCTGCTCGCGGGCACGCTACCCGGCCGCCGCGTATGTCTCGAACCGCCGCAGCGCCACCCCGTCGTCGGCTGCCCTCAGCACGTAGCCGTCGGACTCGGTGGCCAGGACGAGCGGGGACCCGGCGGCCCGCGCCATGCGCTTGCACACCTCCTGGACGTACGCATGGTCGGCGGTCCTGGCGCAGGCCGGGGCCTTCTTGGTCCACACTTCCCGAATGATCACGGAGACCGGAACGAACCGGTTGGCCCGCACGGCGAGCAGCGCTTTGGCCTTGGGCGCCGCGGGGACCACGGAGAGCGCGCCCTGGGAAACCCTCAGCGGGCCGAGCACATCCACGTACGTCGCTTCCCTCAGTCGATCAGTGAGCTTCTTCTAGCGGGCCGCTGATCAGGTGACGGTCCACAAGACGCAACGAGCGAGGCCCCCGAGCTGTTGATCGGGATGTCTGACGTCTCAATCACGTTGCCCGGGGGCCTCGTTGGTCATCTGTCCCGCCGCACTCGACCTGCCGCGTGCGCTCGTGGAGCGGGTCACCATGCTCATCGTCACCCGTGAGGGCGACCGGCGCTGCAAGTTGCGCCCCTCGCAGCGCGCGATGGTGGCACTGGTGCACCTGCGCGAGGTTCTCCCCGAGGCCGAGCAGGCCGCCGTCCTGCAGGCCGTCCTCGAAACCACAAGCCCTGCGACCTGGGACTTTCCGGTCAGCTGTGGACGCGGGGGCTGATTGGCGAGCTGATCCTCAAGCTGCACCAGGTCCGCTTCGTCGAGCCGGGGGCACGTACCTCGAACGCTGGGGCGCTGAACCGGCCCGCGTGGGTCCGGTGATTCGGTGGCCGAGTTCGTCGCCGGCCGCCGGAAGGGGTGTGTGGCAGCGTTGGGTGAGCCCGGCTGCGGAAGGGCAAGCCGGCGTGCCGGGCCGTCGCCCAGGCGGTGAAGGCGGACCTGGAGGCAGGCGGTGCCGAGCACGTCAACCAGTGCATGTCCGGCGCCGGTATAGCGGCGGTCTGATCAGGAGAGCCTGGCTCAGCGTGGTGGGGGCGCGGGCCGAGGCCCGCGGTTCCGGGAAGGGGCGGGGCGGGGAGAGAACCGCTCGGCAAACCTCAGCAGCGCGTCGTTCGCCTGCGGGCTGCCGACGGTGACCCGGACGCCCAGGTCGTGGACGGCTCGCACGCGCAGGCCGTGGCGCGCCGCCTCCGCGGCGAACGTGGCGGCCCCGGAACCCATCGGCAGCCAGACGAAGTTCGCCGCCGACGGAACGACGTCCCAGCCCCGGTGCCTCAACTCGTCCTCGACGCGGTCCCGTTCGGCGATGACCAGATCCACGTGGCGCATCACCTCGGCTCTGCGGCCAAGTGCGGTCCGCGCCGCGGCCTCCGCGACCGTGCTCACCGAGAAGGGCAGTACCCTGCCGCGCAGGATCTGCGCCGTGCTGCTCTGCGTGAGCGCGTAACCGACGCGCAGTCCCGCCATCCCGTAGGCCTTCGAGAAGGACCGCAGGACCACCAGGTTCGGCATGCTCCGGTAGATCCTGCGTCCGTCCGGGGTGGGGTGGTCCCCGGCGAACTCGCGGTAGGCCTCGTCCAGGACGACGACGATCCGTTCCGGGATCTCACGAAGGAACGCCGACATCTCGGCGCTGCCGACTACCGTCCCCGTGGGGTTGTGAGGATTGCACAGCACGATGGCGCGCGTGTCGCCGGTGATGCTCTCCAGCATCCGGGACAGATCGTGCCGGTGGTCCCTCAGGGGGACTTCCACGGGCTTGGCCCCGGCAGCGTCCACGACGAGGCGGTACGCGTCGAAGGACGGCCAGGCGTGGATCACCTCGCCGCAGTGGGGCGCCGCCCACTGGATGACATGCTGGAGGATCGCGGCGGAGCCGGGGCCCACGACCACATCGGAGACCGGCGTGGCGTGGGTGGCCGCGATGGACTCCGTCAGCCTGCGGGAGAAGGGGTCGGGATAGCGGTTGACCTCACGGAGGGACTCCCGCAGTGCCTCTCCCAGACCGGCGACCGGGACGTCCGGCATTTCGTTCAGGGAGAGCTGGTACCCGTCGGCGGGCGTGGCCGAGCCTGAGTCCTCCGTCATGGCGACACGCCTGCGAGGGCGTCGTCGACGAAGGCCGTGATGTCGGCTGTCGCCCGGTCACCGTCCAGGTCGTGCAAGATCCCGTGCACTGCTTCCTGGTACACCCGTTCGGTGAGATGGAAGCCGCGGATCTTCTCGACGCCGCTCCTGGTCTCCTCGATCCGGGCCAGCGGATCCGCGGCGCCGTGCAGCCAGAGCGTCGGCAGAGAGGACAGACTGCCGCCGTCGTTGATCCGGTCCAGGCAGCTGACGACCGACTCCAGGGTCCTCCGTACGAAGGCGCCGTGCCAGATCAGCGGGTCCTCGTTGTAGCGTGCGGCCTCGTCGGGGTTCCGGGACATGACCGCGCCGACGTCGATCGGCATCTCGGGGATCTCGTCGAAGGCCAGCAGCGCGGTCGCCGTGTGCCAGGAGCCGAGCACGGGCGCGACCAGGACGAGAGCGGCGAGTCCGTCGCCGCCGTGGCCGTGGCGCTGCGCGTAGCGGGCCGCCACCATCCCGCCGATCGAGTGCCCGATCATGACCACGGGAAGGCCGGGGTGCTCGCCGCGCGCGTGCTCCACCACCATGTGGACGTCGTCGACGAGTTCCTCGTAGTCCTCCACGAGTGCGCGCTGACCGCCCGACCGGCCGCTGCCCATGTGGTCCGGAGCGTAGACGGCGGCGCCGTGTCGTGTCAGGGCACCGGCCACGCGTCGGTACCGGGCGGCGTGGTCGGCGTATCCGTGGACGAAGACGGCGGCATACCGGGGGGCCGGATGCGGCCAGACGTGCGTGTGAATGGGATGGCGGACGCCCGTGAACCGGCGCCCGGTGCTGTCGGTCATCGCTCTGACTCCCGTCGATCGGCCTTGTAGCGGCCCAGGTCCGCCTTGTTCCGTGCATCCGCCCGCTGCGTGCGTCCGCTACTCCGTGAGCTCCACCTGGTAGTCGCGCATCCAGTCGTCGATCCTGATCAGTGACTCGAACCCGACCCTCAGAAAGCGCAGTTCCTCCGGTGACGCCCTCCGGACCGCGGCGAAGGCCTCCCGCGCGCTGCTCTCGTCCATCAGCGCCCGCACAGGTGCCCCAGTGTCGTCCATCAGGTCACCCAGCCTGCCCTTGAGCATCTGGTCGTAGTCCGGATCGGCGATCGTCGGGTAGGGCTCCTTCTTCCTGGTCAGGACGGACTCGGGAAGGTCGGCCGCCATGGCCGCGCGCAGGAGGCTCTTCTCGCGCCCGTCGAAGGCCTTCATCGACCACGGGACGTTGAACACGTACTCCACCAAGGCGTGGTCGCAGAACGGAACCCGGACCTCCAGGCCCACGGCCATGCTCATCCGGTCCTTGCGTTCGAGGAGCATCGGCAGGAACCGGGTGAGGAAGAGGTGGCTGACGGTCCGCATGCGCCGTTCGTGCTGCGGCTCCCCGGGCAGGACGGGAACGTCGGCCACCGCTTCGCTGTAGCGGTCCGCCCGGTACTCGTCCAGCGACAGGCGTGCGGGCAGGGCCGGATCAAGGAACGAGGGGCCTTGCGGGACTCCTCCACCGCCCATGTGCATCCAGGGGAACGTCCGCGCGCGCGTCGCGTTCTCGTCGTGGAACCAGGGGTAGCCACCGAAGAGTTCATCGGCTCCCTCACCGGACAGCGCGACTGTGGAACGCTGCCGGATCGACCTGAACAGCAGGTACAGGGAGGTGTCCATGTCGGCGAGGCCCTGCGGCAGATCGCGGGCGCGGAGGACGGCGGCACGTGACGAGGGATCGGACAGGAGCTTCGCGTCGAGCACGATCGACTCGTGCGCGGCACCGATGTGGCCGGCGAGTTTCGCCGCGTGGTCGGCGTCGTCGAGGGGACCATGGCCATGGGCGGGCGGATCCGGCACATGGGCTGGCCCGGTCGGCCGGGAGAAGGCGACGGAGAAGCAGGCGAGAGGAGGTTCACCCCGCGTCCGCAGGGCCTGCGCGGCCAGTGCCGCCACGGAGCTGGAGTCCAGGCCGCCCGACAGCAGCGAGCACAGGGGGACATCCGCGACGGTCTGACCGGTGACCGCTTCCCGCAGCAGCTCACGCACCTGGCGGACCGTCGTGTCGCGGTCGTCGTGGTGGGGACGCGCCTCGAGTTCCCAGTAGGCGGTCTCGGTGATCTTCCCGTGGGAGACCCGGACGATGTGTCCTGGACGTACCTGGGACAGGCCCTCGAAGATCGCGTGTCCCGGGGTGTTGACCCACGTCATGAGCTCCCGCAGGCCGGCGGCGCCGAGCCGGGCCCGTGCCTCGGGGTGGGCCAGGACGGCCTTCGGCTCGGAGCCGAAGAGCACTCCGTCCGTGGTGGGGTAGTAGTACAGCGGCTTGATCCCCAGCCGGTCACGGACCAGCAGCAGTTCCTGGCGCCGCACGTCCCAGAGGGCGAGCGCGAACATGCCGGTGAGGTGCCGGGCGAAGTCGGCGCCCCATTCCAGGTAGGAGCGGAGCACGACCTCGGTGTCGCTACGGGTCCGGAAGCGGTGGCCGGCGGAGCGCAGCCGGTCCCGGAGTGCCGCGAAATCGTAGACCTCCCCGCTGTACGAGATGACGGCCCGGACGCTCCCGTCGTCCTCGGCGGCCATGGGCTGCGCCCCGCCGGCCACATCGATGACGGCCAGACGACGGTGGCCCAGGGCCACGTGGTCGCCGTACCAGACGCCCCCGGCGTCGGGGCCCCGGCAGGCCATGGTCTCCGTCATCGCCTCCACGGCGGACCGCCGGGTGCCGGGGTCCCGCTCGAAAGCGACCCAGCCCGTGATTCCACACATACCTCTCCTCCAGGCAGTCGCCGTCTATGCGGGAAGCGCACCGAGCTGCCGGTGCAGCCCCAGCAGGTCCATCTCGTCCCAGTGCTGGGCGAACAAGCCGTCCTCGACGAGGAAGATGTCGATCAGGCCGATGGAGAACCGCCTGCCGGAGGGCGGTATGCCGAGGACGGCGCCGACCTGCCGGCCGCTGAACGTCATCCGTGCGACCACCTTGTCCCCCTCGACGACGAGGTCGTCGAGGGTCAGCCGCAGGCCCTCCACCGACGCCGACCAGCGGCTGACCGCCTTCCGCATGCCCTGGATGCCGCGCTCGGCCGCCGGATCGGGATGCCGGTACTCCGGATGCAGACAGTGGTCCAGATGCCGTGGGTCTCCTTCGTTGTAGGCCGCCAGGAAGTGCTCCATGAGCTGCAGAGCGCCCGCTCTGTCCACAGGTGGTCGCCTTTCATGTGGTCTGATCAGGTTGCACGCCGTCGGATCAGGTCAGGGATTCCGGTCGTCGGCCGCCGGCTCGGCCAGCCTGGTCAGACGCGGTGGCCGGGCCGGGGCCACCTCGGCGCCGAACGCCGTCGCGGCGATGAGGTCACATGCGTCGGAGTTGCTGTACGGATGCATCGTCCCGGCCCGTACGTCCCGGTGAGCACGCTCGTACGGCGAGCCGGGACGCAGCGCCGGCGTGCCGATGATCCTGATCACCCGGTCGACGATCTCCACTGCGTTGTTGGTGCCGACGGTCTTGGCCAGCACGACGCGCGCCATGCCCTGCTGGACGCTCATCGAATCCCACAGGGCGTTGCCCATGACCTCGCGTGCCGTCCGTTCGATGACCGCGCGGGACGTCTCGATCAGGACCTCGCACTCGCTGATCAGCGCCCGCACGTAGGGCCGCTGCTCCCATCCGCGGTTCTGCACGTCCCGTACACACTGCTCGAAGGCCCCGACGGCGACGCCGAGATACACCGCCGCGAACGTGGGCATGGCCCAGCCCCACAGCGTCTGCAGGAGCGAACCGTCCAGTGAGCCGAGGGGGAAGCTGGTCAGGACGGACTCCTCGGGCACCATGACATCGCGGAGTTCGATGTTCTCGCTGCGGGTCGCCCTGAGGGCGGAGGTGTCCCAGGTGCCCTCCAGGACGCGGACACCGGGGCTGTCGGCGGGAATGCGGAACACCAGGACGTGCGGGCCCTCGGGGTGCTCCCGGTACACCGCCATCGACGTCATGTGCGTCATGACCGCCGAGCCCGTTCCGAAGGTCTTGTCCCCGGTGACCAGGTAACCGCCTTCCACCTTCAGCGCTTTGGCGCCGGTGCTCCGGACGAGCGCGTGCCCCGGCTCCGCGGTGGCCCCCATGAGGATCACCCGTCCGTCGGCGATGTCGGTGAGCATCCGCCGGGCGCGCTCGTCGCCCGTGGTCCGCCAGGCCCTGGCCATCTGTCCGGCCATCGACAGGTGCATGTTCACGGTGAGCGCCGTGGAGGCGCATCCGGTGGCCAGCCGCTCCTGGGTCACGGCCATGTCGGCCAGGCCGCCGCCCAGCCCGCCGAGTTCCCGGGGGACGGTCAGCCTCAAGTATCCGGCGTCAAGGAGGTCGTCGATGTTCCGATGGGGGAACTCGGCCTTCCTGTCGTACTCCTCGGCCCGTTCGCGGAAGGCCGCCGCCAGCTCCTCCGCCATCGCGGCGTACCGTTGCCGGGCGGGTTGGGGGATGAGAGGTCGCATGAAGACTCCAGCGGTAGCAGGTGCTCACTCGGATGCCGTCGCGGTCACGAGGCTCGCGGAGATCAGCCAGGTACGTGCCGCACCGGGCGTGCCGCGGGGTGGTGTCCTGGGAACCAGCCGTCCCGCCGCTTCGGGCAGGTCGCCCGGTTCGCACACGACGGCGTGCCAGCCCCGGGCGGCCAGCCAGGCTTCGGGGTCGGCCACACCGGACTGCCAGGGGCGCCCTTCGTCACGCATCTGCCGCAGCCAGCCCCGCATCCACGGCGCGCGGTACAGGTCGGTGTTCACCTGTTCCAGGCAGAGGACGCTGCCGGGTGCGGACTGCTCCGTCACCTGCTCGACGACTGTGTCCGCCTGGTTGCCGGTCAGGTAGTAGAGAACTCCTTCGGCCAGCCACACCGTGGGGAGTTCGGGGGAGAACCCCGCGTCTCGGAGCGCGGACGCCCAGTCGGCGGTGAGGTCGGCGCCGACAGGGACGCGGCGGCACCGGCCGGCAGGCAGTCGGCAGCCGGCCAGAAACGCGTTCTTCCGCTCGACAGCCTCAGGCAGGTCCACCTCGTAGAGGGTGACGCCGGAGGGCCAGGGCAGTCGGAACGCCCGGCCGTCCAGGCCGGCGGCCAGGACGACGACCTGCCGGGGGGTGCCGTCGGTGACCGCGCGCAGCAGACGGTCGTCGAAGAACCTGGTCCGCACGGCCAGGACGTCGAAGCGCGCACTCGGCTCGGATCGCAGTGTGGCGTACAGTGCCGGTTCGGTGTGCCGGACGAACGCCACCGCGAGCGGATCCTCGAAGAGCCGGTCGGGACGGAGCGATTCGGCGGCCCTGGCACAGGCGATCCAATGGGCGGTCTCGGTCAAACTCGACATAGCGCTCTTCTCGCGTGTGCCGGACGGCGGGGCGCCCGGTGAGGATCACTACCGGTCTGCGGTCGTCCCACGGCCCACGGCGCCGTCCGCGCTCTCCGCGGCCCGGGTCAGTCCGCGACGGAGTGACTCGTGCAGGATCTGCGTCTGGTTGTGGCGGAACTGGTTCCAGTAGGCCTCGCCCTGCTCGTTCAGGGTCCGCAGCACGACACCGATGTACGCTTTGCCGTCGGCCACGACGAAGGCCATCCGGTGTTCGAGGAACTTGTCGGTGTCGCCGAGCAGCACCTCGCGGTCGTCGGCCTCGAACACCTCATAGGGGCCGAGCCGCCCTCCCGCCTCCGGCAGGGGCTGCTCCTGTCCGCTGCGCATCGTGTTGGGCTTGACTCCGAAGGGGCGAAGGAGCAGGCCCTGTACGCGGATCCACAGGTCGACCAGCCGGAAGGCCCGTTCGGGCGTCAGGCTGGGACGGTCCATGGTCAGCCGGGCGAGCTCCCGTGCGCCGACCTTGCCGCGTTCTGGAAGCGGGGACTCCGCGGCCTCGGCGTGCGTGTAGGCCCCGCTGTCACGGAACCGGGCGAGGGCGGTGCCGTCCGGAATCGGGCAGCTGGCTACCTTCATTGATGATCCCCCATGTGCGGCGTGTCGTATCCGGAGGCCCGGGGCGTCCGTGCGTCGGAAATCAAGATCGAGGAATTCAAGATCGGAAAGCACGGGATCGGGAAAGAGGGGTCGGGTGGCGCAAGATCGAACGATGAAAGATCGAATGGCGCAAGGTCGAATGGCGCAAGATCGAAATGTTCGGCGCTGACGCGAACCTACCCGTGATCCGGTCGCCGAACATGCCGCGCGCAAGCATTTGCCATGTGATATACATCACAGTCGCTGTGGCTGAAAAGCTGTCTTGAGGGCCGGAAGTGCGGATGCCTAAGGTCGGCCCCAGCCGGGCGACAGAAGTCCCGGGGGGCCGGCTGAACATTTCCCTGGCTGGCCTGTGTGCGGCGCGACGGACGCGATCCGCATTCGCTGAAAGGGGAAAGTCATGACCAATTCCACTGCCGTCGGCGTCGAGGACCTCACGGGTTTGGACGTCGATGCCCTGGAGATCAGCGACTACATGGACGAGACGTTGCTCGACGGCGACGACCTGACCGTGACGATGGTCTCCTCCGCCTCGTGCACCACCTGCATCTGCACGTGCAGCTGCAGCTCCTGAGGTAGTCGCCGGCGCGGGCAGCGACCCCGCCGCCCTCGGGTCCGCCCATGTGAACCGGGCGGGCCCGAGGGCTCCCGCCGGTGTGCGCGGAAAACCGCTGCGAAGAATCGCCGTTCGCCACAAGAAAGCTGGTAATGCGTGCGACCCGTAATCCTCGTGCACGGCCTCATGGGTACAGAAGACACTCATTATGAGGGGTGTCGGCGCTGGTGGACCGATTCCGTCACCGAATTACGACTCCCCGGCCACGGAGCCGAGGGCGGAGTCCCGTCACACCCCGCGGCCGCGGCGGTGGACCGTGTCCGAGGATCGATTGTCGAGCACACGGAACCGCCCGTCGTCGTGGGGCTTTCCTATCTGGGTGCGGCCGTGGCGTTCCGCGCGGCGGAGACGCTGCCGGACCGGGTGGCAGGAGTCGTCATGTCGGGCTACTCGTTCCTGGTGTCCCCCGGCACGCTGAACCGCTGGTTGGAGGGTTTCACCAGGATTGCCGCCCGCCAGCAGCGCACTCGTGACCACTTCGCGGAGCTGCACGGCCGGAATTGGGAGAAGCTGCTCACCGCGACATTCGACGAACTGTCCGACGGATGTCTCCGTCTGCCCGGCCTGGACGACCTACGGCAATTCCACGCCCCGGTCCAACTCGTCAACGGGGCACTGCTGCAGAACGAACGGAACGCGATCGGTCCGGCGGCGGCCGCGGGCGCCGATGTCGCCGTCGTCGCCGGGGCGGGACACGTCGTACCGGTGGACGCCCCCCGCGTCTTCGCCGCCTCCGTCGAGGAGTTCGCCGACCGCGTCGACACCGGACGCACCGCCTTCCACGAGCGGCGCCGAGCCGCCGCCCGGACCCTGCACACCGCAGCGACCACCAAGAACGCCGACACGACTGACGCATCCGCCGGGGAAGGGGCCCATGTCTGAGCCGGAGATCGGATTCGCCGGATACGGCGTGGTGCGGGTCTGCTCGCAGCCGGTCGACGTGGTGACCCGGCTCTCCTCGCCGAAGGTCGCCCAACTCTGCGACGAGCTCAGGGAACTGCGGCAGAACTGGCAGGATCAGGCGCCGCGGACGGCCGAGGAGCTCACCTCCCTGGTCCCGCTCCTGGACGACCGGGACCAGCGCCGCTCGGTGCTCGCCCTGCGGCGGCGCCTGCACCGCGCGCTGGACGTTCCGGCGGACGACCTCGCCGCCCTCCACCACCCGGATCGCGCCGCGGACGTGCCCGGTGCCGCCGAACTGCGCGCGCTGGCCGCCCGGCGCGACGAGCTCACCGCCCGACTGGAGACCGAGTGGGAGGCGGCGCTGCGCGCCGAGCGGCAGGTGCTCGCCTCCGCGGCACGCGACCGCACCCTGCGCGCAGGCGCCCAGCTCAGCGCGGACGGCCTGCTGCAGAACATGGAGCGCTACGCCACCGCGGTCGCGGAGGGAACCGCACACGGCAAGCGCGACCGTATGACCGAATCCACTGTGATCAACCTGCTGACCCGGAGCGCACTCAAGCCGTCACCTTTCGGTCGACTCGTCCGCACCCAGCCCGTCCTCATCCGGGACGGCGCGGCGACCGGCGCACCTGCCCCGGCACCTGCTTCGGGGCCGCAGGTCTCCGTCTGCCGACTGCCCCGCCAACTGGTGAGCTGGGTGGAGCGCTGCCTCGCGGACCACCCCACGCTCCGGTCCGCAGCCGTGCTCCGCCGGGCACCGGTGGTGGCGGTGTCGCCGGCAGGGGTCGTCTTCCTCGTCCGGGGCCGTGACGGAACCCACGAGCCCGCCGCCAAGGAACGGTTCGTCCGGGTACCTGCCAGTCCCGTGGTCACGGAACTCCTCGCGCTGCCCGCGGACGCCCCCGCGTACGAGCGGGACGTACGGGCACGGTGCGCGGCGCACACCGACGCGGATCCGGACGCCACCCGTGCCGAGCTCGACTCGCTGATCCGGAAGGGCGTCCTCGCCCGCGACCTGGGAGTCGGAGACCAGTGCCCGCACCCGATCGCGCGACTGGTGGAGCTGCTCCCCGAGGACGCCGAAGCCGGTCTCCGGGAGTGCGTCACCGGAATGGCCGCCACGGAAGCCGCGTTCGAGACCGCCGGCATCGACCGCCGCCAGGACCTCATCGCCCGGATCAGGCGGCACGTCACCGACTTCGCGGAACGGTGCGGCGTCACCACACCGCCGATCGACACGGCGAGAACGCTCGTGTACGAGGACACCGTGGTGGCCCGCCCACGGACCGAGGACGCCAGCCGATGGCAGCCGCACCTGCCCGCCCTGGCCGCGTGGCACCGGCTGATTCCGGTCTTCGACGACGGCGCTCACGTCCGGGCGATCGTCGCAGAGCTGGTCAGGACCCGGTTCGGCCCCGGCCCGCACCGGCTCCTCACGCTCTTCGCCGCGCTGTCCTCACCCAAGCTGCAGCCCCTGCTCACCCAGCGGCTGACCGACCTCTCCGCCACCGTGCCGAGCACGCTGCGACACCTGCAGGACACGGTGTTCGCGCTGGCCCGCCCCGACGGCTACCCGGACGGAGACCCCTGCGGAGCCGCTGCGGAGACGGTCATCGATCCACGGCGGGCCTTGGAGGCCGCCGAGCACCTTCCGCCCTGGATACCCCGGTGGTCCCGAGTGAGCTGGAACGTGCAGCACCACCCGTCCCCCGGCGGTGGACTGCTCGTCGTCAACGGCGGCTCGATCGGCTTCGGGCGGGCCGTCTCACGCTTCCTTCCCTCCTACAGCGCCGTCGGAGACCAGGGTTTCGGCCGGCTCGTCACCGAGGACATCGCCCGGGACGACCTCGCATCCGCGCCTCTCACCGACCTGTCCGCCGTACTCGGCATCAACGCCAACGTGCATCCACCGCTCCTGGGCCGTCACCTCCGCTACCCCTGTGGCACCCCCCAGGAGTGGGGAGGGAACACAGGCGTCTCCCTGGAGGACTGCTGGGCCGAGTTCGACGAGCCCACCGGCCGGCTGCTGCTCCGCCAGGGCAAGGACGGTCCCCCGATGCGGCTGGTGATGCTGAACTTCCTGCTCAACGAACTGGCCCCCCGCTGCTACCAGTTCCTGAACTTCTTCAGCCCCGGCAGCCTGGCCAACATCGCCTGGTGGGACCGGGTCGACCAGCGCCGTGGTGCCCGGGACGAGGTCCGCCGGTACCCACGCGTCCGCTCCGGGAGCCTGGTCCTGGCCCGCCGAACCTGGAAGGTTCCCGCCCACCGGCTGCCGGAGACCGCCGGCCGGAGAGGCGTCGCACTGCTGGAGGAGGTACGGCGCTGGCGGGAGTCGCTGGGGCTCCCGGAGCGCGTCTTCTACCGCGGCTTCACGCTCCCCGACCCACTCGTGCCGGTGTCGGAGGAGGAGCAGCGCACCTGGGCCAGGACGCTCGCGAGGTTCCCGGCCTCGGCCGAACGCAAACCCACCTTCCTGGACTTCACCAGCGTCACCGGCGTGCTCGCCTGGCAGCGCGCCCTGCGCCGCCACCACGGCGACATGACGTTTCACGAGTGCCTGCCGACGGTGCGCGACGACGGCACCGAGGGCCACGGCGCCCCATTCACCGAGGAGTTCATCATCGAGACCACCGAGGGGGCACGGTGAGCGCGGCCACGGCGTACCCCTGGCTGTCCTGCCACGTCTTCCACCACGGCGACACCGATCCCCTGATCACCGACCTCCTCCTTCCCCTGGTCGACGACCTGAGCCGTGAGGGACTCCTGCTGCGCCACTTCTATCTGCGCCACTGGGAGCGCGGCCCGCACGTGCGGCTCCGGATGCAGGTGCCTGCCGAGCAGGCGGACCGTGTCCGGGCCGAGGCGGGACGCAGGATCACCGACCACCTGGAGCGGTACCCCGGCCCCGGTGACACCGATCCGGAGAGGCTGCGCGAGGCGCTGCGCCGCCTCAGCGAGCTGGAGCACGGCGACGCCTCCGACGAGCGGCTGCGGACCCCCGAGCCGCCGAACACGGTGCGGTGGATCCCCTACCGGCCCGAACTGGACAAGTACGGGGGGACACAGGGCACCGAGATTGCTGAGGACGTGTTCCACGCGAGCTCGCTGCTGGCCGGGAAGGTGCTCCGGCTGGTGCGCGACGACCGCGCACGCCTGGGCGTGGCCCTGCAGTTCCTACTCCTGGCCTCGCGGGCCCTGGGCTTCGGGCGGGACGAACGCGCCGTCTTCCTGCGCACCTACCACGAGCGCTGGGCCGCCTACGCGCCGGACGACCGGCTGCCGGTCGCCTGGGACCGGCAGTACCGGCTGCAGCGGGAGACCTACGCGACGCTGATCGCCGGACTGGACGCGGGTGAGCCCATCGGCAGAGGGCTGGGCGAGCGGTGGGAACACACCCTCACCGCTGCACTCGCGCGGCTGCGTCCGCTCGTGGAGTCGGGGCGGGTGTGGCCGGCGGAGACCGATCGCTCGGCGCCTCCCGTGGTCGCGCTCGCGGCTCTCGTCAGCCAGTACCTGCACACCACCAACAACCGGATGAACGTCCGCCCGCAGGGCGAGTGCTTCGTCGCCTACCTGGCCCACCGGGCCGCGACGGAGCGGACGGCCGGCCACGCCCGCCCGGCGCCGGCGGCACACCAGGGGGAGGAGAGCCATGTCCACCAGTGAGCAGAAGGATCTCACCGTCAGTGTCCCGTGGTCGCTGCAGGAGGATCTCCTTCTCGATGTGGCCGCGCCCGCGCTCGACGAGTCCGTGGAGCTCGGCGAGACGGCGTCGTGGTTCTACCTGCGGGAGAACCACGGAGGCCGCCCGTTCCTGCGGCTGCGCTTCGCGACCGGGAGCCCGTCGGTGGAACGCCGCCTGAAGTCCCGGATCATGGAGCACCTGGGCCCCGCCGGGCACGACGACGTCTTCGCGTACCAGCCGTACAACCACGAGCACGACTGGCTGGGCGGCACGGCCGCACTGGGGCTGGCCGAGTCGTTCTGGACCGAGACCACTCCGCTGGCCCTGCGCACCCTGCGTGCCACCCGCGGCAACCGGGCCCTGCGGCTCGCCGCTGCATTCGACTTCCTCGTATGCAGCGGCGTGCTCCTCGCCCCCCGGCTCCCCCCGCCCATCGCCAAGTTCGGCTTCAAGGCGGGCTACCTCTCCTACCTGGCGACGTTCGAGGGATACATGCTGCTGATCCGGGATCCGGAGGGCACCCGGGCCAAACACGCCCGGCGGTACGAGCAGAACCGGGACCAGCTCAGGCCACGCCTGCGCGAACTGATCGAGGCCATGCAGGACCCCGACGGCGACCTGGACGAGGTCCCCGGACTGGCCCGTGAGTGGACGCGACGGCTGCGCGGCTGCCTTCCGGCCATCCAGGAGGGCTTCGACCAGGGCCGGTTCTACCTCTACGCCACGCCGCGGAAGGCCGAGACGGCCAAGCTCACGCCGTCACCCGACGGCCTCTACCGCAGGCCCCGGGTGGAGTGGCTGGCGGACCTTCCCGAGCCCCCCGTGGCCGGCATCCACCGCGCCATCGCCGACAATCCGTACTACCAGGGCATGATCCGCGAGGACCGCAGGTTCCTGGCGTCCCGGCTGGCCCAGGCGTACACCAACTGGCACCTCTACCGGCTGGGTTTCCTGCTTGCTGACCGCTACACCCTCTTCTACCTGATCGCCAGCGCCTTCGAGGAGGAGTTCGACCTCGACGCGGCGGAGATGATCCGGTCCGTACGGCCGGAAGCCGAGGTCGCCGGATGACGACAGCCGGGACCGGCACACCGCCGCTGTCCGGCGGCTCACCGGACAGCGGACCGTTCGACGCCGCAGGCGTGGACGGCTTCGTCCGCAGGCTGCGTGGCAGCTACGACGAGATCCACCCGCAGCACTGGCAGATCGACTGGAAGAGCATCCCCAGCCCGTTCCGCTGGTACGTCGACGCGCCCCGGACCGACCTGCCGCCCATGCCGCGGACCGCCGCGGCCGGTGGCACCGCCGCGGCGGCCGCGTTCGCAGCGTACGAGCCCCTCACCCGCCTCGGCACACTGCTGCAGGCCGGTTACGGGCTGACCGGCGTGCGCTGGTACCCCGAGGGCATCGCCAAGAGCAGCCCCGAAGAGCCCACACCGGTCCACCGCAACCCCCACTACCAGCTCCGCCGTGCCGTGCCGTCGGGAGGCGTGACCTACCCCGCCGAGTGCTACGTGGTGACGGGCGGCGCGGAGGGCCTGGACGCCGGGATCCATCACTACGACGCGGTGCGCCACGCCCTGGCCGTGCTGGCCCGGGGGCGGCCGCCGACGGAGCTGACACCCCCTGAGGGGAACGTCCGGATCGTTCTCACCCAGCCGCTGTGGAAGAACTACTTCAAATACGGTGACTTCTCCTACCGGCTCGGTGCGATGGACACCGGAGCCGTCGTCGGCCAGTTCGCGCTCGCCGCCCGTTCCTGGAACCTGCGCTGCCGGGTGACGTTCGGCCTGGACGAGCGGCGGATCCTGGAGCTGCTGGGGCTCGACCCCGAGGAGGAGGCCGCCCCGGCCGTGCTGGACCTCCCCCTCTGCGCTCCAGCGGGTTCAGGGGGGCCGCGCGGCCGCGACCGTGAAGCCGTCGTGGCGGGACGCCCCCGCTGGCTGGGCGCGTCCGTGCCTCCCGGGCCCGCCACCGGCACCCGCCGCATGCACGCCGCCTGCCTGGCGGCCGGAGGCCCCGGCCGGTCCGTCGGCCTTCCGCCCGTCGTGCTGGAGGATCAGGCAGGCCGGGCGGACGCGGAGCTGCCGCCCGCGTCCACCCGGCCGCCGACGGTGGCCGACTCCTGGGCACGGTCGGCCCTCGGTGAACAGTTCCGGGGCTCGCCCCTCCCTGCCGCTGTCCTGGCAGGCTGGCTGGGCACCGTACTCGCCCCGCTGGAAAGCGACGTGACCGGGAGCGGGAAGGGGAACGGGGACAGGGACGTCCTGGCGCATCCGCGCTGTCTGCTGGTCGTCCGGTCCGTACCGGGCGTGCTCCCGGGGGCCTACCTGCCGGACCAGGAAGGGCAGCGGCTCGTCCGGCTCGCCGACGGCGACTTCGGGCCCCTGGTCCAGCGCAGCATGTTCGCGGACTACATGAACGTCGGGCAGGCCCCGCTGGTCGCCGTCATGGTCGGCTCCGCCGATCCGCACAGCGGCGCCGGCGGTCCGGTCGCATACCGCACTCAGCACCTGCTGGCGGGCGTCCTCGCCCAGCGACTGGCCGTGTGCGCGGCCCGCGACGGCATGTCCGCGCATCCGGTGCTGGGCTTCGTCAGCGGGCTGCTCGACGACGCGTTCGGGCTGAGGCCGCGGCGTCTGACGTCCCTGCTGATGGTCCCCGTGGGCGGCTACCGCCGGGGCCTCTATCTGGAGAACAGCCTGAATCCGCTCGCCGCGTCGGCGGGCAACGGGGGTGGGAAGTGACCGGCACTCTGCTGCGCCTGCGCGGGGACGCCTACTACGTACCGGTGCCGAACGGGGTGTGGATCCGCACGACGGACGGCTCTTTCACACTGAAGGGCGGGACGGTCGCGACCTGGGTGGAGCGACTCGCCCCCCTGCTGGACCGCGGGATCGAGCCCGGCGAACTCCTCGCCGCGCTCAAGCCGGAGCAGGCCGCGTTCGTGGACACGCTGCTGAAGACGCTGGAGCAGCGGAAGGTCCTGCGGTGGGAACACGCCGAGGGCGGCTTCGACGAGCCGTCGGCCCGGCTCTTCCCGCAGCAGGCGGAGTTCCTGAGGCACTTCACCCCGCACCCCGCGGCCGCCTTCGACCGTGTACGGCGGCATCCGCTGGCCGTGGCGGGCCCCGTCGACCGCGCAGCACCTCTGGCCACGGCCCTCATCGAGTCCGGCTTCGGCGACATCATGCTGCTGGACACGGAACCGGACGCCGACCTGCGGGAACTCGCGGACGAGTTCACCCGCCAGGGTGCGCCCGTACACCTGCGCGGCCCGGACGCCGACGCGGACGCGGGGCGCACCCTCACCGGGATCTTCCCCCCGGGGGACGAGCAGGAGGCCTGGCGGTTCCTGGACCGGTCCGAACACCTCGGCTGCGGCGCCTGGGCGGGCCTCGTGCGCGGCCAGGCCATGCTCCTGAAGGGACAGATGCCCCGGTCGGGCCATGCGTGTGTACGGTGCGCCTGGCGGCGGCTCGCCCACCGGGCCGTGGCCCTGCCCCCGTCCGAGGGCCTCGGGCACGTGCCGGTGTCGGTGGCGGCGACCGTGATCGCCCAGGAGCTGTTCCAGTACACCGGCGCGGGCGAGCGTTCGGTGCTCGGTGAGGGCGTGGTCGTCGACCTGACCCGCCTCAGCGTCTGGCGCACGGCCGTCGACCCGGACCCCGGCTGCCCCGGGTACGCGGTGCACGCCGGTCCGGCGGACGCGGCGGACCCCTCGATTCCGGCACCGGAGCGCAGGCGGGCCCGCTTTCCCGAATCGGTCTTCGGCGCGCGGTGCTTCGGCCCGCTGTTCTCCTGTGCTCCCGAACGGCTTCCGCAGTTCCCCCTCACCGCTCTTCACGTCAGGATCAACCCGCCGGGCCGCGCCGCACCGACGGGCACGGCGGACGGCCCGGTCGTCGTGGCGGAGTCCGTGGCCGAGGCACGCGCCGAGGCGGCCCTGACCGCTGTCGAGGCGAGCCTTGCCACCGGAGCCGAAGCCGGAGCCGTCGCGGGCGTGGGCCGGGACAGCGCCCAGGCCCTGGCCCGGGCCGTGCTCCGCTGGGCCGATGTGGCCTTGGACGGCGCGGCGTCGGGCACCGCGGGCGCCGAGCGCTCCGAGCGGGCGCGCAACCTGGCCGAACTTGCCGGAGCGGACGTCGACGTGACGACGGAACGCCATCCGAGCGGCCTGTGGCGTGCCCGGGTGGACACCACCGCCGCCACCACCACCCGGACCGGCTTCGACCCCGGCCAGGCGGAGGAGCGCGCCCTGACGGCCGCCCTGGCACTGCGGCAGCTGGGACAGGACGACGACGTGCGGGCCGTACCGGCGTGGACGGGGCCGGTTCCGGCCCGGCGGCACACCGGCGACCTGGCGACCGCGCTCGGCCTGACCTGGCGCGAGGCCGTCCTGCCGGCGCTGGTCGCCGCCGATCTGTCGGGGATCTTCCTCACCCCGGGACACGGCGCATGAGCGGCACGCTGACGTCGCCACGCGGGGTCCCCCGCGCCCCCGGCGACCTCGTGGCGGAGCTGCGGCGGCTGGCCGGTGATGCCGTCGACGTCCGCCCCCCGGACCGGCTGGACGTGCCGGGGGACGGGCGCCCGGTCGCCGTGGTGAACCTCGACTGGGACGCCGATCTGTCGGACCTGCCCGCGGCCGACAGAGCCGTCCTGCCCGTGTACGGGCTCCGGGGCCGCGTGGTCGTCGGCCCGGTGATACGACCCGGCCGGCCGGGGTGCCCGCAGTGCCTGGCGCTGCGCGTACGAGCGGCGGACGGACCGCAGGGGGTGCCCCTGGGGCAGGCGGCCCCCCTCCGCCCCATGTCCGCGCGGGGCGGACGCTGGCTGCCGCCCGGAACGGAACGCCTGGCGGCAGCCGTCCTGCGGGCCGAGGCGGAGCGGCTCGCCACCGGGGCGCCGCCGCGCGGCATCGACGCCGCCTTCGCGATCGGGCCCGCGCGGCTGAACGGCGCCTGGCATCCCGCCGTACCGCACACCCTGTGCGGGTCGCCGCACTGCCGGGCGGCGCGCCGCCCGCTCCCCCCGCCGCTGCCCGTCCTCTCCCGGCCGCTGCCCGCGACCGGCACGGGCTCGGCGCGCCGCCACCCGGCTGCCCGGTACGCCGAGCGGCTGGAGCGGGAGTACCTCGACGCGTGGTCGGGGATCACAAGGTCCGCCGCCGTCGGTGACGGGGCCGCCCTGCCGTCGGTACAGGTGCGCGTGCCCACCGTCTGGGGATTCGACGAGATCGCGATCGGGCGGGCCGAGGACTACGCGGGAGCACGGCCCGCGGCCGTCCTGGAAGGCCTGGAGCGCTACGCGGGATGGCACTGCGGCGGCCGCGACCCCGTACGCTTCGCCGCCTTCGCCGAACTCGACGACGCGGTCGACCCCCGCTCCCTGCTCCTGCACCCCGAAGAGGCCTACGAGAAGCCCGGCTTCGCCTACACGCCGTACACGCCGGACACGCCGACGGGGTGGGCGGAGGCGTACTCCGTGCACACCGGACGGCGCACCCTGATGCCGTTCCACATCGCCTACTACGGTGCCGCCGAGCGCCCCGACACCGGCCCGAGGTTCGTCTACGAGAACTCCAACGGCTGCGCGCTCGGGTCCGGCGTGGAGGAAGCCCTCCTGGCGGCCCTGCTGGAGGTGGCGGAGCGCGACGCCTTCCTGTGCGCCTGGTACTCCGGGACACCGCTGCCGGAGATCGACCTCGGCCGCACGACCGGCGAAGCCCGCCGGGCCGTGCACACGGTGCGGCACCGTACCGGGCGCGACCTGCGGGCCTTCCGGGCGGCCGGTGCCTTCGGCATCCCCGTGGCGCTGCTCGTATCGACGTCCGAGGAGCCGGAGTCGCCGGCGACTCTGATCACCGCGGGCTCGGGACTCACCGTGGAGAAGGCACTGCTCGGGGCCGTCCACGAGATGGCGGCCGCCGCACCCGCGATCACCGTCGCGTACCGGCGCCGCCGCCCCGAGCTGGAACGGGCCCTGGACGCTCCGGACCTCGTACGCCACATGGAGGACCACGCCCTTGTCGGAGCCCTGCCGGGGGCCCGGCCGTGGTTCTCGTTCCTCCTCGACGCCCCACCGCCGGATGCCGCCCCCGGCCCGGCCGCGCACCGGCCGGCCGGCGACGTCGCAGCCGATCTCGCGGCGGTGCTCGCAGCCGCGCGGCGCGACGGGCACGAGGTGTTCGTCGTGGACCACACCACCAGCGAACTGCAGCGCCTCGGCCTGAACTGCGTCAAGGCGGTCGTGCCCGGCACGGTGCCGATGACCTTCGGACACCGGCACCGACGGCTGCCGCCGCCCGCGGCACTCACCGCGTTCCGGGCCAGGAACGGTATGGGCACACACGAGTTCACCCTTGAGGAGGTACGGCATGAGCCGCACCCGTTCCCCTGACACGGAAGCCTCCGCCGCCACTGCGGCGGCGCCGCCGGAGGGGCTGAGCCCGCTGCCCAACGGCCTGGGATGGGTGGTCAGCAGCCGCTCCCTGACGGTCCGGCTGCTCAGCGATCAGCGGCTGGGCGTCCTGGAGCCACGACCCGTCATGGCCCACCTCGCCGCGAAACTGCCCGACGACGCACGTCCCTTCGTCGACGAGATCACCTCGTTCGCCGAGCGGGTCATGCTGCAGACCAACGCACGGCACATGGTGCTGCGCAAGGCTTTCGGCGGGTTCTTCGACGCGGACGCCATCGCGGCCCTCACACCGGGCATGCGGACGGACGCCCGGCGCACCGTGCGCCGGTTCGCGGCGGACGGGGGCGGCGAGTTCATGACCTCGGTGGCGTTCCCGTACGCGGTACGCGTCGGGGCGCGGCTCATCGGCCTCACCGACCAGGAGTACCGCCTACTGCACAAGCTGAGCCAGCACGTCGCCCTGGTCGCCTATGCGGCCCGCCTCGACGACCCGGCGCAGGCGGTCCGCGCCGGCCATAGCGCGCTGACCCGGGCCCGCGAGACCCTGGCAGCCGCCCGGCCGGCCGCGCCCCCGGCCTCGGTGCTCGGTGCGTGGCACGCCGGGGCGATCGACCTGCCCGACGAGGACATCGAGGCCAACGTGGTGATGCTGGTCCAGGCATCCCTGGAGACGGTCGCCGGAATGCTGGGGAACACGGCCGCGCGCGTCCTCGGCACGTCCGGCGCGCTAGCCGACGCCGGGCGCCGGGAGAGTCTCCTCGACGACGCCCTCCGCGCGGAGCCCCCGCTCAAGACCCTGGAACGCGTGGTCCAGGAGCCGTTCCACATGGACGGCCACGAGTTCCGGCCCGGGCAGATCGTCTCGGTCAGGGTCGCGGAGGCCAACCGGCTGGACGCGGAGGCCGACCGGCCGGGCACGGGGGCTGACCAGCCGGGCACGGAGGCCGATCCGCCGGACCATGGCCCGGTGGCCGGCCGGGCCCTGTTCTCCTTCGGCTGGGGCGCCTACCGCTGCCTCGGCGCCCGCATGGCCCGCCACCAGGCGTGGGAGCTGTTCGACGCACTGCACCACATCGCGCCCGCCACCGCGCTGGCCGACGAGGAGGTCGAACGGGTCCGGCACATCAGATTCGACATGCCGCGGCGGCTCCGCGTGGTGTGCCCGCCGACGGCCGACCGCACACAGCTCACCCGGGCGCTGACGGAAGCACTCGAAGAGGACGACCTCGACCGGCCGCTGACGTCGCTGGAACGCGAGGTGACGTTCGTCGTCCTGCGGGAGAACGGAGTGACGGTCCCCGAGGAACTCCGAGGACCGACGACCATCAGGGAGTGGGTGGAATGGGCGACCCCGGTGCATGGCTGATCCACGCCGAGCCCGTGCTGCGCCGGTCCCGGGCGGGTGTGGTGACCGAGCGCGGGCGCTTCTCCTGGCCGTCCCTCCTGGAGCGGGCCGAAGCCCTCGCGGCCGGGCTTCCCGATGCCCCGCACGGCTGGGTCGTCCCCGCGGACGGTGCGGAACGGGCCGTTGTGGGCCTGCTCGCCCTCGGCCTGACGGCCCCCTCGCCACGCTGGGTGCTCGGAGACCCGGCCAGGTGGTGCGCCGCCGGGCTCGCCGCCGCGGGCGACGGGGAGCTGTTCGTGGCGGGGCCGCACGCCGCACCCCCACCCGGCACCGGGGGACCCACCTACGCGACGGCCTCGTCAGGCACGACCGGCCCCCCGAAGCTGCTCTTCGGGCGGCCCCACTCGGTGCCGCCCGCGGTCGGGCTGTACACCGCGGGCATCCCGGAATACGCGTCCGCCGAGGTGTTCGCCACGTGCTCCGCGATCGACTTCGCGGCCGCCTTCTACATGGTGGTCGCCCCTGCCATGCTGCTCGGCCGCGACCTGGTCCTGTTCCGGCCCGGCTCGTGGGAGACCGCCGTCCCCGAGCTGGCCGGGCGGCCCGGTGTATGCCTGGCGCCGCCGGCCCTCGCCGTACTCGGAGCCCGGACGGCGGCCGCCCGACACGCCTTCCCCGAGACCTCGTTCGTCCCCGCCGGCGGCGGGCTCACCCAGGGGAGGGCCGAGCGCGTCAGCGCGGGATTCCCCGGCTGCGGATTCCTGACGATGCTCGGCTCCACCGAAACCGGGCTCCTCACCGTCGGCCGCGGCGTACGCGACGACGGCCACGTCGGATCACCGCTCCCGGGCAAGCCGGTGTGGCTGGAGGACACCGGACCGGACGGCACCGGCACGCTGTGGACCAGGGGACCGGACACCCGGTTCGCCGTGACCGGAGGGCAGCTGACGACGCGCCGGGACGGCGCCGTGAGCACCGGCGATCTGGCCCACCGGACGGAGGACGGAGGCTTCGTCCTGGACGGCCGCAAGGACGACCTCGTCAAGGTCGACGGAATGAGCGTCTACCCCCGGGAGATCACCGCCGCCGTCCGGGCCCTGCCGGGCGTCACGGACGCCTCGGTCTCCGTCGACCGCTCCCGGAGCGCCGACCGGGTGACCGTCATCGCGGTGGGCGACACCACCGAGGCGCGGGTCCGCGAGGCCTGCCGGAGTCTCCCCACACCCGTGACACCGCACCGGGTCGTCTGCCGGCCGGTCGGCCAGGCCGTCTACGACACCCGCGGCAAGGTGCTCCGCTGAGGAAGGGCGTGATGGCATGACAAGGACAGAGAGCGTTGACGGCATGACGACTCGCCCGGCCCGTACGGCCGTCACCGAGGCGCTGCTGAGGTGCCCGGCCCCGCTGTACGAACGGATGCGCCGTCAGGGGCCCCTGGTCTGGAGCGCACCCGACCGCACGTGGGTGGTGACCGGCCACGAACTCGCGCGGCTCGTCCTGCGCGACCCGCGCTTCCGCATGCCCGGCCCGCCGCAGGAGTCGCAATGGTCGGAGAGCGGCAGCCACGGCGGCTTCTTCCAGAGCATGCTGCTGGCCTCCGAGGGAGAACGGCACGCCCGGCTGCGCCGCTTCCTCGGCCGGCTCTTCACCCCCCGGGCCGTCCGCGCCCGGACCGCCCGGATCGAGGCCGCCATGGCGGCACTCCTGGACGACGTCGACGGGCGTACGGCGATGGACGGCGTCGCCCAGATCAGCGCCCGGCTGCCGGTGAGTGTGATCGGAGACCTCGTCGGCATCCCCGAGGACGACCGCCACGACGTCAGTGAGCTCTGCCGGGCGATCAGCAGGGGCGGCGGAGTCTCGTCGGGCCGGCCGTCCGGCGACGACGTCGGTACGGCCCTGACCGGCGTCGACGCGCTCGGCCGGCTCGTCACCGGCTGGACGGCCACCCCGGACCGGCTCGTACCCGACTCCGTGCTGGCGCTCGCCGCCGGCGCCGAGGGCACCCCGGAAGCGCTGTCCCACACCGAGATCGTCGCCAACGTCTTCAGCCTGTACATCGCGGGCCACGACACCTCCCGCAACATGCTCAGCGGCCTGCTGCTGAGCCTGGCGACCCGGCCCGGGCTGCTGGACCGCCTCGCGGCCGGCACCGTCGACGTCCCGGCGGAGGTCGACCGGCTCCTCCTCGCCGAGTCACCGCTCACCTTCACCGTCCGGGTGGCGCAGGAGGAGTGCCGGCTCGAAGGGCGGCGCATCCGTCCGGGCGACCGGATCAGGGTGATGCTCGGCGCCGCCAACCACGAGCTGCTCACCAGCGGCGCCCCGGCCGCCCACCCCGGTGTCAGCTTCGGTGAGGGGCGCCACGTATGCCTCGGAGCACACCTGGCACGCACCGAGGGCAGGGTGCTGATGGAAGCGGCCGGGCAGCGGTGGTCCCGTGTGCGCCTGGCGGCCGAGCCCACGTGGGCGCCGCACTTCCTCCACCGTGGACTGGACAGCCTGCCGCTGGAGATCGCATGGCGCTAGCGAGTGGGGACGAGGGGGCGCCGGGTGAGGGTGAGGTGCTGCCCGGTCGGGAGGCGGTGCTCCCCGGTGGGGACCCGGTGCCGTCGCGGACCGGCCCTGTCACTCTGGGACCGGTCGCGGTGCGCAGGCGGTGCCGCCTGCCCGGTTCCGTCCTGACGGAGCTGGGCAGCGATCGGGTGTGGCAGTCGGCCGGGGCCTGGGCCGACGCCGAGGACGCCGCCCTCCGACTGGGTGGCGCGCTCGCGGACCACCTCGGCACGCTGGTGCCGACGGCGCCGAAGGAGCCGCGCCGGGACCTGCTGCGGGCGCGCCGCGCCGCCTTCCACGCCCGGACGCTTCCCGTCCGGCCGCTTCCCGCGGGGCCGGCAGCGGACGCGTACACCGAGAACCTGGCTGCGGAGTACGCCCGCGTGCTGGAGGCCCGGGAGTCCGCCCGGCGGGACCTCGACGCGGCCCTGGGGACGCTTGCCCGGACCGCCGGCGCGACGGTCGACGCGGTCCTCGACGACCCGGACCTCGCCTGGTCCGTCGAGCTGTCCGTACCCGGCCTCCTGGAGGCCGGGCCGGTCGGCGCGCTGGACGCGACCGCGGGAAGGAAGGCCCGGCGGAGAGCTCTGACGCTGCTGCGCCTGGTGCAGCGCGCCGCGACCAAGGCCACCCCGTTCGCCGGCTTCGCCGCCACCCACCTGCTCTTCCGGGACGGCGTGGAGAGCGCGCCGCGCAGTCATGTGCGAGTGGACCGCGGAGCGGTCGAGCGGGTGCGGCAGTGGGTCGCGGACGGCGGCTACCGGAGTCTGCGACCGGAGCGCCTGTGGCTCACCGCGAACCCGAGCGCGATGATCCGCGAACACGACGACGGCCCTCGGGTGACGTGGCTGGTGACCCGGGGGAACGGCATGGAGCGCTTCGGGTCCGCGCGGTGCGGGCCGGCGCTGGCCCGCACCCTGCACCGGCTGCGCGACCCGGTACGCCTGGACACCGTCACGAAGGACGGCGCGCTGCCCGGCACGCTGGAGACGCTCGTGCGGCGCGGGCTGCTGGAGGTCGGACCGGCCCTGCCGACCCACGGCTGGCGCACCCTGCACGCGGCGGCCGACGCCACCGCCCCGGGACCGCGCGCCGAGGGCGAGGAGGCCCGGATCGCCAGGGACGTCCACGACTCGCTGTGCGTGCTGCGCGACGCGGAGGACGCGCTCGACGGCGCGGGGCGCGGCGGCGCGCTGCGGCGAGCGAGGGAGGGGATCAGCGCACTCGCCCGGACCCTGAGCACCGGCGAGCGGAGCACCGGCGGCTGGCGGGGTGACGGCCAAGGGGGCGGTCGTGCCCCGGTCGGTGCCGTGCGTTGCCCGGTCAGCGAGGACGTCGTTGGCCTCCAGGCCGACGACGGCATCCTGCGTACATCCACCGACGTGCTCGCAGACCTGGGCCGGGTCCAGCGCATCGTGCCGCTGCTCAGCTACGAGCTGCCGTTCCAGCTCGCCACCGCGATCGCGTTCCGGCGCCGGTTCGGGCTGGATCCCGTGCCCCTTCCCGCTGCCTACCAGTGGTTTCTGGAGTCCGGCCGCAAGGAGTCCGACGCCCTGCTCGCCGACTGCCGCGCCGACGAGCTGGTGGCGGTGCTCGGGCTTCGCCGTCGGCTCTTCGAGGGGCTCCGTGAGGCGGCGGACCGGCCGGGCACGGAGGTGCGGTGCGACCCCGGCCTGCTGGACGCCGTGGCGGCGGGCCTGCCGGACGCGGTCATGGACCTTCCGTGCGCGGCCTGGCCCGTACAACCGGCCGGGAACCAGGTGGTGGTCAACGGTGTCGGCAGCGGCTACGGGCGGTTCGCCGCCCGGGTGGCCGCGGGCCTCGACGACGTCCGGACAGCCGAGCTGCGCGGCTGGGCGGCGGCGGCCCACACGCCGCTGGAGGGCGGTATAGCGGTCGACGTCTCCGCGCTGCTGGGGGCCACGGTCAACGAGCATCCGCTGCTGCTGCCCGCGGCACTGAGCTACCCGGGCCGGGCGCTGGAGTGCGCCCCCCATGCCCGGATCGACCTGTCCGAAGTCGTCGTCCGGGCTGTGGGCGGCCGACTGCTGCTGTTCGGTGAGCGCTTTCCGGGTCGGCCGCTGTTCCCCGTACCGCACAACGCGACCCTGTCCGCTGTGGCGCCCGGACTGTACCGGTGGCTGAGCCGCTTCGGACCGCCGTCCGGCGCGACGCTCGACCTGTGGGACCACGTGGACGCCCTGGCCGGGCCGGAGGCCCCCGTCGCCGTCCGCCACTACCCGCGGCTGACCCTGGGGCGTCTCGTTCTGTGCCGGCGGACCTGGAAGGTCCCTGGTGCCGCACTCCCCGCCGTGACCCCGTCGGGCACCGCGCAGGGGGCCCGGGCCTGGTACCGGTGGTGCGCGAGCACCGGCGTGCCCCGCCGTTCGTTTCTGCGTACCACCACGCTCCCGGACCCCTGGGACGTCGTCCGCGGCAAGGCCGACAAGCGCCCGGTGCTGGCCGCCCGTTCCTCTTCGGGTGCGGCGATCCGCAAGCCTCTCTACGTCGACCTGTCGCAGCCCCTGTGCTGGCCGGCCGCCACGGCCGCGGCAGGGGACACCCTGACCTTCACCGAGCCGCTGCCCGACCCCGTCGGAACCGCCCGGGGCGGCCGCGTCACGGAGTACGTCCTGGAGACCTCCCAGCCCCCGTCGTGAACCCGGGGCTGACCCGAGCCGTGAAGGAGACCAATGGAGCGCAAGGGCGTTGTCACGCTCGTCAATCCCAATCAGATATACCCTCCCATCGCGCCCTATGCACTGGACGTTCTGACCACGGCGCTCGAGCGTGCCGGATATGAGACCCACGTCCTGGACCTGACGTTCCATCTGGACGACTGGAAGGACGTACTCCGAGAGTATTTCCGGGCTGCGGGCCCCTTGCTCGTCGGTGTCACGTGCCGCAACACCGACACGGTGTACGCCTTCGAACAGCGCCCCTTCGTCGACGGGTACAAGGCGGTCGTCGACGAGATCCGCCGGCTGACACGGGCTCCCGTCGTCGCGGGCGGGGTCGGGTTCTCCACGATGCCCTTCGCCCTGGTCGACTATCTCGACGTCGAGTTCGGGGTGAAGGGGCCGGGGGAGAAGACCATCTGCGACCTGGCGGACGCCCTCCACGAAGGGCGGTCCGCGGACGTCATCCCGGGACTGCTCGTCAACCACGGAGCGGGGAAGGTGACCAGGGTGCCGCCGGTGCTGAGCGGGCGTGAGGACGTGGACCCCCTGCCCGTGTCGTTCGGAGCCGTCGGCCACGGCGAGGGCAGGGCATGGCAGGCGGAGACCGAGAACTCCTACACCCGCCGCTCGGGTGTGCCGTACAAGGTCGACAATCTGCGCTACTACAGACTGGGCGGCCTGGGCAGCATCCTGACCAAGAACGGCTGTGTCTACAGGTGTACGCATTGTGTGGAGCCGGACGCCAAGGGCACGCGCTTCGGGCGCCGTAGTGTGGCGGCGGTGGTCGACGAGATCGAGTCGCTGACCGCTCAGGGCATCCACGACCTGCACACCACGGACAGCGAGTTCAACCTCTCGATCGCCCACAGCAAAAAGCTGTTGCGAGAGATCATCAGGCGCCGGGACGGAGACGTGTACAGCCCGCTGCGCGACCTCAGGCTCTGGGTCTACTGCCAGCCCGCCCCCTTCGACGAGGAGTTCGCGGAGCTCCTGGCAGGCGCCGGGTGCGCGGGGGTGAACGTCGGCACGGACCACGTGCGCCCCGAGATGCTCGCCGGGTGGAAGGTGACCGCGAGGGGAAGGCGGTACTACGACTTCACCGACACGGCGCGCCTGGTGGAACTGAGCCACCGGAACGGGATGCTGACGATGGTCGAGGCGTTGTTCGGGATGCCGGGGGAAACCCTGGAGACGATGCGCGAGTGCGTCGACCGGCTGATGGCGCTGGACGCCACGGTCACGGGCTTCAGCCTCGGACTCCGTCTGCTTCCCTACACGGATCTGTCGATCTCTCTGGCCGAGCGGTGCGACGGGGTACGGACGGTCCCCGGACTCCAGTCCAACAACGCGACCCGGCCGATCGTCCTGAAACCGCTGGCGAAGTGCGGCAGCCCCGTCGAGTACGAGAGGCAGTTCATGTTCGACGAGTCAGGCGAATTCCGCCTGGTCTGCTACTTCTCCCCCGACCTCCCGGAAGCACCGGACACCGTGGCCAGCCCGAACGGGATCTGGCGCGCGTCGGTCGACTTCCTGTGGGACCACATTCCGGAGTCGGAGCACTACCGGGTGATGCTTCCGACGATCTCCGGAAGCAGCGAGAACGACAACAACTACGCCGACAACCCGTTCCTCACCAGCCTGAACAGGCAGGGCTACACAGGCGCCTTCTGGGCACACTGGCGCGACCGTGAGGCCATCCTGAACGGCAGCGGCGCCGGCGCCTTCGGGGCGCTGACGGTGGAGGCGTCCCGGTGAGCGCCGCGCCCCGATCCCCCCGGTCCCTCCGAGGCCAGGTGGCGCTGATCACCGGTGCCGGCCGCGGCATCGGCCGGCTCCTCGCCGTCGGACTCGCCGCAGAGGGCATGGCGGTCGGGCTGATCGGCCGGGACCGGCGGCGGCTGGACGACACCGCGCGCGTGTGCGCACGGCACGGGGCCGGGACCGCCGTCTCCGTGGCGGACGTCCGGTCCGTGAAGGAGGTACGGGAAGCCGCACAAGCCGTGTTCGCCGCACTGGGACCCGTCGACCTGCTGGTGAACAACGCTGGGCTCGCGGACCGGGGCGAGACCCCCTTCTGGGAGACCGACCCCGAGCACTGGTGGGAGGTCTTCGAAACGAACGTGCGGGGCACCGTCAACGCCTGCCAGGCGATCATGCCGGAGATGATCCGGCGACGGTCGGGCCGCATCGTCAACGTCAACTCGGCCCTCGCCGTGAAGGGCGATCTCCGCTACTCCGCCTACAGCGGTTCCAAAGCCTCCCTGCTCGCGCTCACCTCGGTCCTGGGCACCTCGCTCACGGAGCGCGGTGTCCACCTGTTCGACATCAGCCCGGGCATGGTGCGCACGGACATGACGCTCGGCATGGCCGTCTGCGCCGGACGAGAGGACTGGACCGACCCCGCCCCCTTCGTGGCGGCGGTCGTCCGGGTGGCGCGGGGCGAGCTGGACCCGCTCGCGGGCCGATTCCTGCACACGGGCAGGGACGACCTCGACCAGCTGCTCGCCGGAGCGGAGAGGCTGCGCGCCGCCGATGCCCGGACGCTGCGCATGCGCGCGCACGGGCAGTCGGACTGGATCGTGTGACGCGGCCCGGGCGGGAAGGGCGCGAACGGGCGTGGCACCCAGGGCCCCCGTGGAAGGCGGGTGCCAGGCGACCGGGAGGTGGATCGTGGCCCGGAAGCTGCGTGTCGGGACGTGCCCGGCGCCGGGACCCATCGGGGCGTCCCCGGCCCTGGACCGGCTGCCCGCCACCCCCGCCGGGGCGCACGACCGGTGCCTGGAGCTACTCGCCGGGCCGGACGGCGTGGAGGTTGGTTGACGGCTGTCGGGCAAGCACAACGCCAAGATCAGCATGGTGGCATGGATCTGCCTCAAGGAGGGCGCCGAACCCCGGATGACTGAGAGGCCGTGCGGACAGGCGCGGTTGGGGACCCCGGGCAACAGAACGGGCGCAGGTCTCGGTGATCACGGAGTTGCGGCGCTTCGTGATCACTGGGGGACCTGTGCCCGCGCTGCCATCATGAGTTACCGAACCGCTCTGCAACCACCGCCGTGGATCCGAGGGACCGGGCCCACTTCGACGCGCATCGGAAGCGCGTCCTCGCCTCGCCGGACGTCGTCACCCGCACCGTGCTCGCGGACGGCGATGTGGTCGGGCACGCGGCCGTGTACGGCGATCCGGGCGAGCGGGAGGTCACGTGTTTCATCGATCGCCACTACTGGGGGCGGGCATTGCGACCGCGGCGCTGCGGGGCTGCTCGCCGAGGCCCCTGAAGGCCCGCTCCTGGCCCGGGTGGCGGCGGACAACACCGGATCGGCGCGGGTTCTGGAGAAGTGCGGCTTCAAGGCCGTCGGCGAGGACCGGGGTTTCGCGAACGGGCGGGGAGCGGAGATCGCCGAACTGGTGCTGCGGTTGGACGGCTGATTCCTCCCACCCCGTAAGGGGTGCCAGGCTACCTCTCACCGTACATGGGGTTTAATTGCGAGCTGTTCGCAACAACTGTTGATCTTCATAAGGGGTGTGGCTCCATGAGCGCCCGATCCGCCCGTCCGATACGCGGCCTGGCCGCCGCCGCGCTGGCCTTCGCCCTGGCCGGCTCTGCTGCGGCCTGCTCCAAGCCGGGCGGAGCCGACAGCGGCGGCAAGGGCGTGGACACGGTCACCGTCGGCATCGCCTACGAGCCCGAGACGCTCAGCCCGCTCCTCGGCTACGGCCGCGAGGGCAACTCCAAGATCTTCGACGGGCTCCTCGCCCACGACCCCGACGGCAGGCTCACCCCTGCCCTCGCCACCGCCCTCCCCGAGGTGAGCCCGGACGGCCTCACCTACACCTACACCCTCCGCACCGGCGTCACCTTCAGCGACGGCAGCCCCTTCACCGCCGAGGACGTCGTCTTCACCTACCGCACCATCCTCGACCCGAAGACCAACAACCCCGCCCGCACCGAACTCGACGCCCTCAAGGACGTCCGGGCCGACGGCGACCACACCGTGGTCTTCACCCTCAAGTACCCGTACGCGCCCTTCGCGGAGCGCACCGTCCACGCCATCGCCCCCGCCCGCATCGCGGGCGGGCAGGACGTCAACAGCGGCTCCTTCACCGCCGAGCCCGTCGGTACCGGCCCGTACGTCCTCGTCGACTGGTCGAAGGGGGAGAAGCTCACCTTCAAGGCCAACCCCCGCTACTGGGGCGGTGAGCCCCGGGTGAAGAGGCTCACCATGGCGATCGTCAAGGACGACGACATCCGCGCCACCCGGCTCCGCGCCGGAGACCTCGACGGCGCCGTCCTGCCGCCCAACCTCGCCCGCACCTTTGCGAACGACCCCGGCAGGAAGACCTACACGGCCCGCACCTACGACTACCGGAACGTCACCCTCCCCACCCACAACCCGGTCGCCGGCGACACCGCCGTCCGCCGCGCCCTCGACCTTGCCGTCGACCGCCAGGCGATGGTCGACGGCATCCTCGACGGTGCCGGGAAGCCCGCCTACGGGCCGGTTCCCACCGACAGCGAGTGGTTCACCCGCGGCACCGAACGCCGTCACGACCTCTCCGCCGCCCGCCGCATCCTGGACGAGGCGGGCTGGAAGCCCGGCAGGGACGGGATCCGCGTCAAGGGCGGCGTCCGCGCCGCCTTCCCCCTCTGGTACCTCTCCGGTGACAAGCTCCGCCAGGACCATGCCCTCGCCTACGCCTCCGACGCCAAGAAGGCCGGTATCGAGATCACCACCCAGGCAGGAACCTGGGAGGTGATCGAACCCCGGATGAAACAGGACGCCGTGCTCGCGGGCGGCGGCGCCCCCGGCGACCCCGACTTCGACCAGTACCCGCTGCTCCACTCCTCCCTCGCCGGAGACGGCTTCAACAACATGGCCCGGTACACCGACCCGGCCGTCGACAAGGCCCTGGAGGACGGGCGCAGGACGAACGACCGCGCCGCCCGCAAGGCCGCCTACGACACGGTCCAGCGCGCCCTGGTGAAGAACCCCGGCTACACCTTCCTCACGCACATCGACCACCTGTACGTGGTCGCGGACCGCTGGGACGGCCTCACCACCCAGGTCGAACCCCACGACCACGGCCTCGCCTCCGGCCCCTGGTGGAACGTCGAGGACTGGGCGCCGAAGAAGTGACCGCCGGCCGCCTCCCCTGGGCGGCGATGGCCAGGATGGCCGGACGGCGGTCCCTGGCCGCCGTCCCCGTCCTGGTGACCGTGACCTTGGGCGTCTTCGCCGTGGCCGCCGCCTCCCCGTTCGATCCCGTCACCGCGTACGCCGGGAACGCCGGTCTCACCGCCACCGAGGAGAACCTGGACCAGTTGCGCGCCAACCTCGGCGCCGACCAGCCCTTCACCGCCCGCTGGTGGCAGTGGCTCGGCTCCGCCCTCAGCGGCGACCTCGGGGACTCCACAGCCCTGCGCCGGCCCGTCACCGACGTCATCGCGCAGCGCCTCGGCTGGTCCGCGCTGCTGGCCGCCGCCGCCTTCGCCGCCGCGCTGCTCCTCGGCACGGCCCTCGGCGTGCTCGCGGCCCGCCGCCGCGGCGGCCGGTTCGACCGCTGGGTCACCTCCGCCGCGTACGCCCTGGAAGCCGCCCCCGCCTTCTGGCTCGGCCTCCTCGCCATCTGGCTGTTCGCGCTCCACCTGGGCGCCCTCCCGGCCGGCGGCCTCACCGACACCGCCAGCGACACCGTGACGCCCGGTCAGGTCGCCCGGCACCTGGTGCTGCCCGCGGCCGTACTCGCCGCCACCCAGCTGCCCTGGTTCCTGCTGTACGCGCGCCAGGGCGTCGCGGACGCCCTCGACGAGGACCACGTGCGCGGCGCCCGCGCCCGCGGCCTGCGCGAACGGACCGTGCTGCTCCACCACGCCCTGCGCTCCGGCATGCTGCCCGTCCTCACCCTCATCGGCTCCCGGGTGCCCGAACTCATCACCGGCGCGCTGCTCGTCGAGACCGTCTTCTCCTGGCCCGGCATCGCCGCAGCGACCGTCCAGGCCGCGCTCGCCGCCGACTTCTCGCTGCTCGCGGCACTCACCGTGCTCGCCACCGCCGCTGTGCTGCTCGGCAACCTCCTGTCCGACCTGCTGTACGGGCTGGCCGACCCGAGGGCGGGCTTCGATGGCTGACCGCTCCCTCCCGCGCGGCGCGGTCCCGGGGACCGTCATCGCCGTCGCCGTACTGGCCGCGCTCCTCGTGCCGCCGTTCGCCCAGCTCGACCAGCAGGCCGTAGACCTGTCCGCGAAGCTGCTCCCGCCCTCCTGGGGGCACCCGTTCGGCACCGACGAACTCGGCCGCGACCTGCTGTTGCGCTGTGTGTACGGGCTTCGGGTCTCCTTGCTGGTCGGCGTCGTCGCCGCACTGGTGGCCACCGTCGCGGGGACGGCTGTCGGCGCCGCCGCCGGGGCGCTCGGCGGCCGGACCGACCGGCTCGTCATGCGGCTCGTGGACACCTTCTCCTCGGTGCCGCACCTGCTGCTCGGCATCGTCGTGGTCGCCCTGTTCCGGCCCGGCGTATGGCCGGTCATCGCGTCTGTGGCCGTCACCCACTGGCTGTCCACCGCCCGGATCGTCCGCTCCGAGGTGCTGACCCTGCGCGCCCGCCCCTACATCGACGCGGCGGTGTCGGGCGGCGCCTCACGCCGGCGGGTGACGGTCCGCCACCTGCTGCCCGGCGTCGCCCCGCAGGCCGGGATCGCCGCCGTGCTGATGATCCCGCACGCCATGTGGCACGAGTCCGCGCTGTCCTTCCTCGGGCTGGGCCTGCCCGCCCACCAGGCCAGCCTCGGCAACCTGGTGCAGTCGGCGCGCGGCTCCCTGCTCGCCGGGCACTGGTGGCCCACCCTGTTCCCCGGCCTCTTCCTGATCGTGCCGACCCTCGCCCTCGCCGGGCTCGCCGCCGTCTGGCGGGACCGGCTGAATCCGCGCCGCCGATCGGAGCTGACGCTGTGACCACGGTTCTCTCGGTACGAGGCCTGTCCGTCCGGTTCCGGATGCGCGGCCGTCCGCCGGTCGCCGCCGTCACCGACGCCGACCTGGACGTGGCGGCGGGGGAGTGCCTCGCCCTGGTCGGGGAGAGCGGCTGCGGCAAGTCCGTGCTGGCCTCCGCCCTGCTCGGGCTGCTCCCCGGCAACGCCACGACCGAGGGCTCCGCCATGGTGGACGGCATCGATCTGCTCGCCGCCGACGAACGCACCCTCGCCCGCACCGTACGCGGCCGGCGCGTCGGCCTCGTCCCGCAGTCCCCGGCCGCCCACCTCACCCCGGTGCGCACCGTCCGCGCCCATCTGGCGGAGGCGCTGCGCGAACTCACCGGCACCCCCCGCGCCGACCTGCCGCAGGCCGTACGGGCCGCCGCGGAACGGGCCGCCTTCCCCGCGGACCACCTGGACCGCCACCCGCACCAGCTGTCCGGTGGCCTCGCCCAGCGCGCGGCCACCGCCCTCGCCCTCGTCGGGGACGCACCCCTGCTGCTGGCCGACGAGCCGACCACCGGACTCGACCGAGACCTGGTCGACCGGACCGCCGACGAGCTGCGCCGCCACGCCGACTCCGGCCACGCCCTGCTGCTCATCACCCACGACCTGGCCGCCGCGCAGCGCATCGCGGACCGGGTCGCGGTCATGTACGCGGGCCGCATCGTCGAAGTCAGCCCGGCCGACCGTTTCTTCGCCTCACCCGTCGCCCGCCGCCGCCCTTCCACGGAAGCCGTGGGCGCCGCCCCGCCTGATCCGGGCCCCCGCCACCCCTATGCCCGCGGCCTGCTCGCCGCCCTCCCCGAGCGGGACTTCATCCCCGTCCCCGGCATGCCGCCCGAACTCGGCGACCTCCCGGACGGCTGCGCCTTCGCCCCCCGCTGCCCCCGGGCCACCAACACCTGCCGCGACACGCCCCGGCTCACCGACGGCGTCGCCTGCCACCACCCGCAGGAGGCCCACCATGCTTGAACTCCGCTCCGTCACCGCCGGATACGACCGCCACGCCCCGGTCCTGCGGGACGCCTCCCTGACCGTCGCCCCCGGCGAGGCCGTCGGGCTGCTCGGTCCGAGCGGCTGCGGAAAGTCCACCCTGGCCCGTGTCGCCGCCCTGCTGCACCGCCCCGACGCGGGACAGGTCGTGATCGACGGCGAGACCGTACGGGGCTGGCGCCACCGCGCCCCACGGCGCCTGCGCACCGCGGTCGGGGTCGTCTTCCAGCAGCCCCGCCTCTCCGCCGACCCCCGGCTGAGCCTGCACGACATCGTCGCGGAGCCTCTGCGGGCCACCGGCCGCCGCGCCGAAGTCGCCGCGCGTGTCCCGGAGCTCGCCCGCCGGGTCGGCCTCACAGAGGACCTGGCCGCCCGCCGCCCGCACGAGGTCAGCGACGGACAGCTCCAGCGCGCCTGCCTCGCCCGCGCTCTCGTGCTGCGCCCCCGCTGGCTGGTGTGCGACGAGATGACCGCCATGCTGGACGCGTCCACCACCGCCGCGCTCGTCGCGGTCGTCGAGGACTACCGGCGGGAGACGGGCGCCGGGGTCCTGGCCGTCAGCCACGACGCCGTGCTGCTGAACCGCTGGTGCGACCGCACGGAGGACTGGCGGGCGGTCCGGTTCTCCTGACGGAGCATCACGCTCACTTGTCCGAACGGCTTTTCGCCCCCAGCCGGTACCCCGGGTGGACACCCGGGGTGAGGCCCTGCTGCTCCGCGATCCGCTCCAGCAGCTCCGTCAACCGCTCCCGATCCTTCCGGTCCAGCGCGCCGCAGATGTCGTTCTCATGCGCCGTGGCCGCCTCCCGCACCCGGTCCAGGGCGCGGCGCCCCTCCGCCGACAGGTGCAGCGCGTGGTGCCGCCGGTCCTCCGGGCTGCGCCGCCGTTCCACCAGCCCCTTGCGGTCCAGGCCGTCCAGCAGCGTCACCACCCGGCTCGGCACGACTCCCAGCTCCTCCGCCAGGGACCTCTGACTGCGGCCCGGCTGCCGGGCGATCATCCGCAGCAGTCCCACATCGGGCGGGGTCAGCCCCAGCTCACCCACCCGCTCCGCGAAGCGGCCCGCCGCGTGCGCGCCGATCTGCGCCAGGAGGAACGCGGCCCCTCCCGGCCGCGCGGCCGGCCGCTGTTCCCGCCCGTCCTCCGCGGCTTCCGCCGCCTCTTCCGTGTGTGCTTGCCGTGGTGTGCTCACCCAGCTATCGTACCCATCAGAGAATGATTCTCCATGGTGAACGATTTACACAAGAGAACGATCAGAACGGATCTCCGCCATGTCGTCAGCGAAGCTCACCCCTGCACCCGCCCAGGCCCGCGAGCGGCGGCGGCCCCAGGGCGGCCCCCCGCCCGGCGTGCTCGCCGTCGTCTTCACCGCGCTGTTCCTCGCCGGGCTCGTCATCGGCACGGTCATGGCGGGAGGCACCGCCTACCCGTCGCCGTACGGCCCGTCGGCCGACGTCCTCGGCTATGTGCGGAACCATCAGGACGCCCTCCGGGTCGCCGGGGCCCTGCAGTTCGGAGTCGCGATCCCACTGGGGATCTACGCGGCGACGATGTCGGCCCGGCTGAACCGGCTCGGCATCCGCGCCCCCGGCGCAACCATCGCCCTGTCCGGCGGAGTACTCGCCGCCGCGTTCCTGGCCTGCTCGGGCCTGGTCAGCTGGGTTCTGTCCCGCCCCGAACTCCCCGCTGAGCCCGGCGTCGTGCGGGCCCTGCACTTCCTCGCCTTCGCCACCGGCGGGCCCGGACACGTGGTGCCGCTCGGCCTGCTCGTCGCGGGAATCGCCGTGCCGGGGCTGCTCGCCGGGTTGCTGCCCCGGGGGCTGGCATTCACCGGGCTGGCCATCGCCGCCGTCGCCGAGTTGTCCACACTGGCCCTGCTCGTCGACGAGGCCGCCTACCTGCTGCCCGTCGCCCGGTTCACCGGCCTCGCCTGGCTGATCGCCGCCGGGTTCCTGCTGCCGCAACGGCGGCCCCGCAACCGAGCGGAGAGCTGACCATGGACGCCGGGATCACCGCGAAGCTGGTGCGCTTCCAGCAACCCGAGAAGGTCCTTCCCCACCTGCCCGGCCTGGACGAGTCCCGGATCGCCGCCCTGTTCGGCCTCACCCCGTCCGACTACCGTGCCCTGCGCGAGGAGTTCGCCACCCGGACCAGGGAAGCCGCGGCCGGACTGCTCGCGGACCCCGCTCTCGCGGGGGACGTGGGGCGGCTGCCCTTCGCCCCCGGACAGCGGATCGCCGTGCTCGGGGAGAGCACCACGGCCGACCGGCTGTCCTGGTGCGAGATCCTGCGCCACCTCCTCCCCGACGGCACCGGGCTCGCCAATCTCGCGGTGTCCGGGTGCACCACCACCCAGGCCCTGACGACCCAACTGCCCGCGCTGTCCTCGCAGCGCCCCGACTGGGTGCTGTGCATGCTCGGCGGCAACGACGCCCAGCGCCTCGGGCCCGACGGCGGAACCCGGCTCGTCAGCCAGGACGAGACCGCACGCAACCTGCGCACCCTGTTCGACCTCTCCGCGACGGACGGTGCCCCCCGCTGGCTCTGGCTCACCCCGACCGGCGTCGACGAGGCCCGGGTCCGGGCGTACCCGTACTTCCGGAAGGCCCGCATCACCTGGACCAACCGCGACATCGACCGCATCGCCGCGTTCCTGGCCGACCGGCCGGAACCCACCGTGGACACCCGGGAACCGGCGGCGGGGCGGCACATGGACGACGGTGTGCACCTCACCCTCGACGGGCAGAGGTCCGTCGCCGCCGCGGTCGTACGTGCCCTCGCCCGCCGCGCGTAACGGCCCGGCGCCGATTCATACCCGTTCGGCCGACGTGCCGTACGTCCGCATGGCGCCGTCACTCCGCCAGACTGGGCCGCCGAAACGCCGTACACGCCCCGCCGCACCCCGTTTCCGGAGCCACCGGTGCGGCGGCCTGGCCGAGGAGGGTGACCCGTGGCCGTATCCGTCTCCGTCGTGCTGCTTCTGCTGATCCTGGCGGTGGTCTTCCTCCGCAGTGGCGGTCTGAAGCTCTCCCACGCACTGGTGTGCGCCCTGCTCGGGTTCTTCCTCGCCGGGACCAGCCTCGCCCCCACCATCTACAACGGGGTGTCCGCCACCGCCGACGTCGTCAGCAGCGTCAAGCCCTGAGCGCGCACGCGGGCACAGGCGCGGGCCTGTTCCGGACCAGCCAGTCCCGTGCGAAGTCCACCGCCGTCGCCAGACCCAGCACCCGGCACCCGGCTTCGCCCACCCGGCCCGTCCGCACCGGCACCACACCGGACCGCTCGAGATCCGCTCCCAGAGCGCGGAAGTCGCCGTCGTCCAGCACCACGTCCTCGTACGCCCACCAGTGCCCCCCGCCGGCACCGTCCCGCACCACGCACCGATAGGTGCGGCGGGGCGGCTCGGGCACCCGGTACTCGGCCAGATGGAACGCCGTGCAGGTGTCGAATCCCGTGCCCAGCATCAGGATCCGCGCCCCCCGCTCGTACAGCCGGGCCGGCGGTGAGTCCTCCCCGAAGTGGCAGTCGGGGCGGTGCCCCCGCACCACCTCCGCCGCACGCGGCCCGAGCGCCGCGAACGACGCCTGCGGATGGGCGCTGCGCAGCGCCCCCGGCGCCGTACGCACCAGTTCCGCCAGGACCCCCACCCCCGAAGACGGCATGGCCAGCGGATCGTACGGCTCCATCGCCGCCCGCACCTTTGCCGCCTGCGCCTCGCTCAGCCCGCGCACCCGCTGCCGGTACGCCGCCGAGGAGTCCGAATTGTGTGCCGTGAACGCCGGGACGACCAGCGTGCCGTCCGGCCCGAGCGCCGTCCGCAGCGCCCGCAGCACCGCCGCGCCCCCGCCCGCCACCGGGCCCACCGCCCGCAACGACGCGTGCACCAGCAGGAATCCGCCCGGTCCGACCCCCAGCGCGGACAGCCGCGCCGCCAGCTCTCCCTCGTCCATGGCGGCCCATCGTAAGGGCGGAAACCGCGCCGCCCGACACCAGAAGGAGCCAGATCGCGCCCCGTTCACCCGCTCCGGGGTCATCCGGTACGGATCCGCCGTGAGCGGGCCGACGGGAGCCGATCGGTGCTGCACAAGGACCGCGTGTCCAGTGGGATACGAGCAACGTGTCATCGCCGCGGTCCAGGCGGAGCGGGAGCGTCCCCTGCCGCCGCGGGAGGAGGCGACGGAGACGGCGAACACCACCGTCAGGCCGAGCGCCGCGGCGGAGCCGCCGGGCCTCCTGCCCTGCCCCGACCCCGCGTACGTCCCGGGCGTCAGACACGCGCGGGGTGAGGACGGCCTGCTCGCCCCGAGACCGTCCCCGGGCGCACCGGGACGCCGCGTCCACCGGAGAGGTCGCCGGGAACGCCGGGCGGGCCACGGGAGGCCGCCGACCGGTACGCGGCCGAGTTGACGGAAGCCTGCCCCGCCCCGGACGAGAACGTGTCCGGTGACGGGGGCGAGGGCGCCGGGTCCGTCCCCGACCGGCGCGGCGCCGGGGACGACCAGGGGACGTGTCCGGAGGCAGGTTCCGCCGAGCCGCCGGCTGACTTCCCCCGGCCCGCGCCCGGTCGCTTCGGCCCGGCCATGCGGCTCAGCGGGTCACGCGCACCGGGACCGTGTCCGAGAGCACCGCGCGGCCGTCCTCCGGGGAGTCCCAGAACGCCGTCAGGACCCCGGAGCCCGGCCGCGTGGCCGTGTACGGGATCGTCAGGTCGTACGTCCCGCGCGTGCCGCTGCCCGACGTGGCCGTACCGAAGACGTCGGCCACCGTGGCACCGCCGCCGTCCGTGAGCCTGAAGCGGATCGTCGCCTCGAAGGTGTTCGCGCTGCCCCACACCCGGACCGGGGAGCGTACGCTCTCCCCGATCATCGGGGACTCCACCAGGATGTCCGGCGTGAGGTCCTCGAAGTCCTGCCGCCCCACCGGCCTGCCGAGTTCGACGCCCTCACCGCCGAAGGCCTCCACCGGTTCGCCGTCCAGCGCGAACCGCACCTTGTCGATGGACGAGAACCGGGTCGCCGTGAACACCACCTGCGCCAGCCGGGCCCGCATCGACAGCGTGCCGCCCCCGTCGTCGTAGCGGCCCGACAGGTCCACCGTCGCGATCCGGTCACGCACCACCACGGAGTTGAGCCGGGTGCCGGAGGGGATCGAGGTGGAGCGGTCGTGCCCGCGTTCGAAGCCGTTGGGCCCTGACAGAAGGGCGCGCAGTGCACCGTCGGCGGTGGCCGGCCCGGCCACCGTACGGGGAGCGGGGGACACCTGCTCCCCGTTCAGGAAGTAGACGGCGACCCGTACCCGCCGCGCCCCGCCGTCCGGCGTCGGAGTCCCGGGCGGCATGGAGACCGCGGGCGCGTCCGGCCCGGTCCCGGCGGGCGTCGGATCGGCGGGTGCGGACGTCCCGGGCGCCGGCGTGCCCGGGACGGCGGTTCCGGGCACAGGGCTCGGGGTGGGGGCCAGGCCCGGCGCCCCGACAGCGGCCCCCTCCCCACGCTCCCCGCACGCGGCCAGCCCGAGCGGCAGCAGCAGTACGGCGGCGAGCGCCGCGGGCCGGAGACGCCGGAAGCGGCGCGGCGGAACATGGCTCATCACGGTCTCCGAACCCATGGTGTTTCCTGGTGACCCCTCCAGGAAACACCCTCCGCGCCCGTTGCAGAAGAGCGGCAGGGAGCCCACACGGAGGACGTTCTGGAGTGCGCCGGGAGCGTGTCCGGGGCGCTCGCGACGCCCGGGGGAGCGTCGTCCCCCACTGGGCCGGACCCCATCCGCGCACCTGCGTGGCAGCATGCGGGGTTCACAACGCCGCGTCAGCGGTCCCACCGGCCGTCCCGGCCGGCGTCCTCGCGTCGCCCCCGAGTCCCGGGACCCGCGGGCCCCGGGACTCGAAGCGGGGCCCGCCGGCCGCGCGGGTGACGGTCCGGGAGCGGTTCACGCCCGGCTGCCGTCGACCTGCGCCCCTTGCCCGGCGGCAGCGGCTCGATCCGCTCCCACAGGTCCGTCACCGCCAGCCTTGCTCCACCTTGGCGGGTGCGGTGTTCCAGCTCTTGGGTATGAACGTGATCACGTAGGTTCCGCGGTCGAAGTCGCTGTACCCGGCCGACCAGTTCCGGAACCTGCTCTCGTATACGCGCATGGGGCCCACGTCGCTGTTGGGCGCGTGATAGTGGTTGGCGTGAGTCCAGATGGTCTTGTCGGCATTCGCCTCGGTCTGCGCCCCGAACCAGCCGTAGTCGAAGTTGACCCACCGTTCGCCAGGCTTGGCGGGACTGCGCGAAACGTTCCTGTCCCTGGACATGTCGACCAGGCCCGTGTCCCGGTCGGGGCGGAAGGCGTTGGGGTCGCCGTACTTCCTCTTCTCGGATGAGCCCCACCAGTCCTGCCCGCTCCAGAAGTGCTTCGAGTAGATCACCGCCTTCATCCTGGACGGGTCGTAGTTGCCTCCGTCCCTCGCCTTGAAGGACGGTGTGTTCCTCAGTGCCGTGTAGAAGTTCGAGCGGCTGCCCTCGTGGAGCAGAGCGTCACCCTTGTCCGCGAGCTCCTTCTTGAGTCTCTCGAGGTAGGTTCCCTCGTCGTGGGAATTCGCCAGCGCCTTGTTCATGACGGACGCCACGTCGCGCGCCCGCTCGAAACCCTTCCTCTCATCGAAACTGTCCTTGGCGATGCGTCCCTCGAACTCCGCCTGTGTTTCGTTGGGGCGGGGGCTCGTGTTCTCGAGGTCGTTCTCGTACTTGTTCTCGTCGAAGTACGAGAAGGCCAGTCTGTTCGTCGGGTAGGGACCCGAATTGACCCAGGTGATGCCGACGCAACCGTAGGACAGCTTCTCCCGCTGCTCCTCGGTCATCTGCTGCTTCCTGCCGTCGCGATGACTGTAGACCTGCTGCCACTTGCGTATGTAGTTGTTGACGACCGTGGTGGCCCTGCCCCCGTAGGCCCGGTACGCGTCAGGCATCCTGTCGAGCGGCTCGGCGGGAGGGGTTTCCCTGCTGGAGGCCCGGGAGAACGCGCCGGCGCTCGGTGACAGGTCTGCCGGGGACTTCCCGGGCCGACTCAGCGACAGGGCTCTTTCGTTGAGTGCGTTGATGTTCTTGACGTCCTCCGCCGTCAGACCATGCGTTTCGGCGTAGGACCCCTTCTCGCCCTCGTCGGCGCTGCTGTCGGCCACGCTGGCCGACGGCATGAATCCGGTGGTGCACACGACCGCGCCCAAAGCGGCGAAGACGAGAAAGCTCTGATGTTTCTTCATGAAAATCGATGACTCCCTTGTGCTGGAACTCTTGAAACGAGGGCGTGCGAGGGGCACGACCCGATGGAGGGGTTCGGTGAGCTGCGGCTCAGGGCCTCGGAGGCCCTGTCCCGCGTCCGTGCGCCGCAGGCGGAAGAGGCGGCGCCGCGAGGGGAAGGAGACGCGGTGGACGCGGGAGAAGCCGGCGGCGGCGCGGACGTGGCCCGTCGTCACCGCGGTCGCCGCCGCCGGGCGGCTGGGCGCGACTCGGTCCCTGACCGCCGGGGCCGGCCGCCCGGGGCGGCGGCGGTACGGCGGCTCGCTACATCAAGGTCGTCGCCGTGGCGACGACGCGGGCCCGGTCCGGGCGATCGGGGTCGCCGTAGCGGACCTCGACACGCGGGTGGGACCGCATGAAGTCGGTGTCGACCAGGCGGACCTGGCCGGGGTGGTCGACCGTGCGCACGACGATGTCCGTGTCGAGGAAGAAGCCGAACTCACCCGTGGCCGGGGCGTAGACGAAGAACTCGCGGCCCTCGAACTCCTGCCGCATGACGCTGTCCGTCAGGACCAGCGACCAGAAACCCGCACAGTGGCCCGCGGGGCACATCAACCCGAAGTCGGCTCGCAGGCCGTCCAGTTCCATCCCGTGGAAGGGGTTCTTGCCGTCCGCGTTGATCGTGATCGCGGTTTCCGGGGCGGCCGCCCGGGCTCCTTGAGTGAGAGGCAGGGCGAGGGCCGCGGTCACCACGACGCCGGTGAGGGTGCGGAGAGCGGTTCGACGTATCACGTCTCGGCTCCTGGGTGAGTGATCAGATCGTTACGAGGGGTGATCATGTCTGTGCGCTGATTCCCCGGCAACACCATGGCTGCAGAATCGGCCACTCCGGTATGAAGAACGATATCTAGCCGTTTATGCGAACCAGTCGTAAGAGGAGCCGGTGTGATGCGGCAGCGCTCGCCCGCTCCTGACGTGTGGTCCGTGGTCAGGCCGGTGCCGATGCTGCCGGGCACCCGCGGCGGACGGTGACGTCGTCGCCGACCGGTATGAGGAGCGAACTTCCACCGACTCGAAACCGCAGCTCATAGGGCTGGAGTGAGTCCGCGCAGCAGGTACTGCGGCGACACGGTCGGTCCCGGGCCTACGTGTCTTCGACGAGATCACATCGTGCGGACAATCCTGTGTGCGGCGGTCGCCTGCCGAAGCGGCAGCCGGTGACGCGCCGGATCACGCCGTTCTCTGAGCCGGGGACACGATCACGAGTTGTGCTGTGCGGGTGTCTCCAGTAGAGGAGGCCGCACGGGAGGGAGAGACGCGGGCGTCGTGGAGTGCGGTGTGGCGTTCCCGGCGGGCGGCGCGGCGGATGAACCGGTGGGGGCGGGCGACGGTCCCCTCGACGACGTGCCGGAGTTCGCCAAGGCCTTCTCGATGTCCGGGTCGTCCCTGCGGGAGTTGACCGGGAAGGTCCGGTGCCTGGCGCAGTCCGCGGCACGTCGGGGCCGAAGGCCGCAGGTCTCGCCCGCCTGCTGGATGAACTCGCTACGGGACGCTCCTGCGCAGGAAGGACTCAAGCTGTCCCGCGAAGCCCGGTGCTGCGGCGACGAAGTGACCAGAGCCCGGATGCACGCTGCGCCGACCGCCGAGCGCCTCCGCGAGAGCGTCGCAGATCCGCTCGAGCGCGGCCGCGTGGCCTCCGGAAACGACGAGGACCGGGACACCGGCATCGCGGATCGCCTTGAGGCGCGGGCGCGCCTCGCTGGTCGGCCGAGCACCGTGTGCGCGGCGAACGCCCGCGATCACTTCTGCCGGGAGCGGGCCGTCGCCGACGGGCGCGCCCGCGAGACGGAGGAACTCGCGCAGCTCGGTCGGGTCCGTGTCCATCCCATGGGTGAGGACGGCGTCGCCGATGCGCTCGAGTCGCGCCACCTCGGGATCGTCGGGGAGAAGCCGGTTGAGCGGTGGTTCGATCAAGGTGAGCGAACGGACGCCGTCCGGCGCGGCAGCGGCTGCGATCAACGTTCCGAGGGCGCCGTAGGAGTGGGCGACGACGTGTGGGCGGCGGACGAGCAGCGGCGCGAGGTCCCGGGCGTCCACCTCGAAGTCCTGACGCTGCTGCGGCGGTGGACTCGGTGGACAGCCACGTCGATGGACGTACGCCAGAGTCCACCGGTCGGCCAGCGGAGCGATGGCGCCCCACGTCGCCCGCGGACCGGCGCCGCCGTGCACCAGCAGGACCTCCGGCCCGGAACCATTGCGCGCCACCACGATCTCGCCCACGGATGCGAGGGTAGCGGCGCACGGTGAGAGCCGGCCCGTACTTCGACCTGTGCTGCCGAAAGGTTTCTCGTTCTCGATCACCCGGTGGGGCAACCGCCGCGCGAGCAGGTGGACTTTGATCGAGCATGTGCTCCGAGGACGCGGCAGCCCGACCCCCGGCCTCGGTGCTGCCGCCTCGGGCCGCACGTCACCACAGCGGATCCTGTGCCACCTCCACAGCCGGGGCGAAGACCCGCCGTCCCTGTTCCCGGCCGGGCCTCACGCGATCGTCTGCGCACGTGAACCGCCCGCAGTTCGTGGACCGCCGCGCTGGACGCGTTGTGCCTGGCACCCGGGGACGCCACCGCCGCCGTTTGCCGTCCGCGCGCAACTGCGCCTCGTCCGTCCGCCGCGGCCGGCCTGCAAAGGCCCTGGGAGGAACCAGGCTCCCCGGACAGGCTCACCCCGCTCGCGTCAGCCGGGACTTTCGGGACGTCCCTTCAAGGGCCGACTGCCCAGACAGAGCGCCGAAGCGCTCCCGCCCCGGGCCTGGACGGCCGCCGGTCCGTAAGAACACCCGGCTGACTTCTCCCGTCGCGACATACCCCCGCAAGACGCAGCGGACCCAAGCGGCGAACGAATGCGTCAACCGCCTCCACCACCCCGCCGCCAGGATGAATGCCAGGCTTTGCGGGCGGGGTGTGGCCGTCTGACGGGGCTGTCGTGTCATCCAGGCCGATTACACCGCGCCTGTGGCGAACAGCTCGAGGTGTCCGCATTTGGGGCAGCGGAACGCCTCTATCTGCCGCCGGGGCCGGCCCATCCGTTTGGCACCCCCGAGAATCCCCCGCTCCAACGCGCCTTCGATCCAGCGCGCGTACCCTCGTGAAATCTCGCCGGTGTCCTCGATGAAACCCTCTGCCAGGCCGACGGTGCCGCAAGATGTGCACGTGTAGTTGTTCACCCCGTGAGTGTAGGAAACAGTGCGGTCGGCCCGGACGGACGCGAGGCCATCGGCTCCCGCCCGACCGGGACGGCGGAGGCCGGGCGCCACCGCGCGTTCGAAGCACTGACGCTCAGCCCGTGGCCGCGGGGGAGCGGGAACTCGTCGGCGCGCCCGTCCGGCACCCCGCAGCGCCGCCCAGGGCACCACCCGGCCGCCCGGTCCGTCCACATCGACGACCTGCGAACCACGGGCCCGGTCAGCCGGCCGAGGCGGAGGCGGAGGAACCGGACTGCTGCGGCGCCCCCGTCTCGGTGCCGTCGGCACCCGGGGCGACCAGGTCGTGCAGCAGGTCGGCGATCGTACGGACCGGGGACGGGGACGGGGAAGGAGTCAGGGAGGGCGGCGGGCCGTCGGTGCCCTGTTCCGTGCCGGACGAGGGGTCCGTCGCCGGGCGCTCCGTCTCGGGGGCGGCCGGCGCACCCGTGACGGTGTCGCCCGCCGTGCTCTCCGGCGCCACGCCGCTCGACGGGGACGCCGCACGGGCACCGGGCGTACCGTCCGGGAGTGTCGGCAACAGCGGGACGACCGTCGCCGAGGGGCCGGTCTCCGGCAGGACCGGGATGTCCGCCGGGGCCGGGACCGCCGACCGGACGCCCGCGGCGGCGGACGGAGCGGCCGCCCGGTGGTGCGGGCCGACCGGGACGGGCGCTCCGCCCACCTCCCCGCGGCCGGGGCCCCGCCGGTCCGGCACGGCGAGGGGCGGGGCGGCCGACCGGACGGAGTGCGGGCTCTCCGGACGGGCACGCGAGACCGGCACCTCATGGGTCTGCTGTATGGCGATGGCCAGGGCACCGGCCACCCCCACGGCGGTGGTCACCCGGACGACGGTGTAGCGGGCGCCGCCCGTCAGCGGCCGCCTGTGCCTGCCCATGAAACGCCTCCAGAACATGGGCGCGCGCGCACCCGGGTACGTGATCCGACGGTCGGACAATGGGCCGACCACGCCGAAGGACACGGGTGATTTCCGTCTGTGACAGGCCGTGGCCGAATCGCGACACTCGCAGGCGCATACATCCGCGGATATCACCCTGAAACCGCTCTGACTGGCTGTTTTCGCTCCCTTCGTAGCAGCATGGAGGGAAGGTGATGCACAGCGAGACACAGCAGGACACAGCGGAACACGCTGGCGGCTTGCCGCGTACGGAGGCGGTGCAAGCTTTGACCGGGCAGATGTTTGCTTCCGGCGGCGTCGGGATGGCCGCTGTGTACGTGCTGGCCGAGACCGGCGGCGAACTGCACCTGGCCGAGACGGTCGAGAACAACGGGGGACCGTACCGGCCGCCCTCCGAGTACCCGTTGAGCGGCCGCTCACCGGTGGCCGACGCATGTCGCTCGGGCCGGCCCCTGTGGCTGGTCACCGAGGACCTCGCCCCGTATGACGCCCGGACCCTTCCCACCGGCGGGCAGCCGGCCTTCGCCGCCCCGAGCGCCCTGGGCGCGCTGCCCCTGGGCGGAGAGTCCCGGCTGCTCGGCTGCCTCCTCGTCGTGGCCCGTGCCGGAGGCGGCTTCGACGCCGACCAGCGCGCTCTGCTGGAGCTGTACGCCGACCAGACCGCCGCCGGGCTGGAGGCCGCCGCCGCCCGCCTGCCGCCGGTCCGCCACGAGCCCCGGATACGGTCCGGCCCCGGACTCCTGCCACGGCGCGGCGGCGGGTTCGTGCTGACTGTCCGGACGGGCCGCATGGAGGTGGACGTCTCCGTCCTCGACCTGCTCGGCATCCCGCCCGCGGAGTTCGACGGCGCCGTGTCGAGCCTGCTCGAACGGACCGTCCCCGACGACATCCCCGCCCTGATGTCGGCGGTCGAACCCGGCGCGGCCGCCACCGACCTGCAGCTGGCGTTCCGGATCCGGCGGCCCGGCGGCGAACTGCGCTGGCTGGGGCTGCGCTGCCGGGTCCAGGCCGGCATCGACGGCACCCCGGCACGAGTGCTCGGGGTCGTCGGGGACGCCTCCTACCTGCGGCCCAGCGTCGACGACGTGTCACTGGTGCAGCGGCTGTCCGCCGCCCTGGCCGGGGCGACCACCGTTCGCGACGTGAGCCGGGTCGTCGTCGACGCGCTGCGCGAACCGCTGCGGGCCGACCGGGTCGCGGTGGCCGAACTGGAGGGAGACCGCATCGTGGTCACCCTGCTCGACCCGCCGCAGCCCGATGCCTGGCCCGAGGCCTGGCGGTCCGAGTGGCGGACCGAGTGGCCCGACGCCTCCTGCAACACGCTGCCCACTCTGGAGGGAGCCCTGCGCGAGGGCCATGTCAGCCTGTGGCCCGCCAACGCCGGACTGGAACCCGCCCTCGACGGCATCGGGCCGGGCGGGCTCGCCGTCCTGCCCCTTCCGGCGGACGGCCGTATGGTCGGGGTGTGCCTCGTCGGCTGGGACCGCGCGCATCCGCACCGGTTCGGGCCTGAGGAGCGCACCCTGCTGACCGCGACCGCCGGGATGGTCGGCCAGGCCCTCACCCGCGCCCACGCCCTGGACGCCGGGCACGAGCTGGCCACGATGCTCCAGCGCAGTCTGCTGCCCCGCAAGCTCCCGCATCTCGCCGGCGGCGTCGCCGTCGCCCGCTATCTGCCCGCGACCATGGGCCTGGAGGTGGGCGGGGACTGGTACGACGTCATCCCACTCGCCGACGGGCACGTGGCGCTGGTCATCGGGGACGTCCAGGGCCACAGCGCGGGAGCCGCCACGATCATGGGGCAGATGCGCACCGCGATCCGCGCGTACGCGGTGGAGGGCCATCCGCCGGACGTCGTCGTCGCCCATGCCAACCGGCTGCTCGTCGGCATGGAGACCGACCTGTTCGCCACCTGCTGCTATGTGGACCTCGACATGGAGGAGGGCATCGCCCTGGTGGTTCGCGCCGGCCACCTCCAGCCACTGCTGCGGCTGCCCGACGGCAGCACCGAGGAGCCGGTCGTCGAGGGCGGCCCGCCGCTCGGCGTCGTGGCGGACGCCGAGTTCCCCATGACCGAGGTGGATCTTGCCGCGGGCACCCTTTTCACCCTCTTCACCGACGGTCTGGTCGAGTCCCCGGCCCTGACCCTCGACGACGGGGTGCGGGCCGTGCGCCGGGCCCTGGCCGCCGCGGACCCCGCCGATCCCGGGCGGGTGGCCGACGACCTGGTCGCCCACAGCCACCGCCGTGCCGACGACGTGGCGGTCCTGCTGCTGCGCTACGACGGGATGCGGGAGCTGCCGATCCGCGCCCGCTGGGCGGTGTGGCGGCTGCCCGACGCCGTCATGCACGCCCGCCGTTTCGCCGCCCGCACCCTGCGGTCCTGGTCGGTGGGGGAGGAGGTCGACATGGCCCTGCTGGTGGTGTCCGAGCTGGTCACCAACGCGATCGCGCACACTCAGGGCGAGGTGCGGCTGGACCTGACGCTCGCCGGGAACCGGCTGCGCATCGCCGTCAACGACGCCTCGCCCCGTACTCCTGTCAAGACCACCAGCGCCGACTGGGAGGCGACCGGCGGACGTGGCCTGCTGCTCGTCGAGGCCCTGTCGGCGTCCTGGGGCTCGGTGCCGCTCAGCGGCGGCAAACAGGTGTGGGCCGAACTCACCGTGGAGCGGACGCCATGATGTGGCGACAGAGACGACAGACACGAGAGCACGGACGGCGGGGGCAGGACCCGGAGCGCCCGGCCCGCCGCGGACGTACGGCCGCGCTCGCCCTGGCCTCGGTGGTCCTCGCCGGCGGCCTCGCCGCCTGCGGCAAGGCCGCCCAGGTGGGCGAGGCGGGGGTCGGTCAGGGCGTGCCCCGGGACAGCAACGCCATCGGGGTGCTGCTTCCGGGCAGCACCGACCGCTGGGAGAAGTACGACCGCCCGCTGCTGGAGCGCCGTATCAAGGAGCTGTGCGACACCTGCACCGTGCGGTCGGCCAGTGCCCGGCAGGAGGTGACGATCCAGCGGCAGCAGATCGACGCGATGATCACGCAGGGCGTCCGGGTGCTGATCCTCAGCTCCGTCGACTCCCGGTCCGTCCGCTCCTCGGTCGAGAAGGCCCGCGAGGCGGGTATCGACGTCATCGCCTACGACAGGCTCGCGGAGGGCCCGGTCTCCGGCTACGTCTCCTTCGACGGGGAGGAGGTCGGCCGCCTCCAGGGCGAGGCCCTGCTCGAAGCACTCGGGGACGAGGCCGCGAACAGCCAGATCGTGATGATGAACGGCGACCCCGCCGACCCCAACTCCGGATGGTTCAGAGAGGGCGCGCTGTCCGTCCTCGAAGACCGGGTGACCATCGGCAAGGCCTACGACACGGTGGAGTGGCGGCCCCTGAACGCGCATATCAACATGGCCGGCGCCATCGCCGCCCTCGGCGCCGACCGGATCGACGCCGTCTACTCCGCCAACGACGGCCTCGCCTCGGGCATCATCTCCGCACTCAAGGCCGCCCGGATCGACCCGCTGCCGCCGGTGACCGGACAGGACGCCGAACTTGCCGGGATCCAGCGGATCGTGGCGGGCGAGCAGTACATGACGGTGTACAAGCCGTTCGCGCTGGAGGCGGACGCCGCCGCCGAGATGGCCGTCGCGCTGATCCGCGGACAGTCCCTGGACGGCATCGCGACGACCACAGTGACGAGCGACGGCACCGGCCCCGGCACGGACGGGGACACCGGCCCGCACGGTGTCCCCGCCGTGCTGCTCACGCCCGTGCCGGTCACCGCCGACAACATCCTCGACACCGTCGTCGAGGACGGCGTGTACACCGTCGACGAGATATGCACCGGCAAGTACGCCTCCGCCTGCGAACAGGCCGGGCTCACCAACGACGACGACAGGCAGGAGTGAGGAGGAGCGCATGGTCCAGCAGTCGGCGGCACCCCTGCTCGCGCTGCGCGGCATCCACAAGCGGTACGGCGCGCTGCAGGCTCTCGCGGATGTCGACCTGGAAATTCACGTCGGTGAGGTCGTCGCCCTCGTCGGCGACAACGGCGCCGGAAAGTCCACCCTCGTCAAGGTGATCGCGGGCGTGGACCCCGCCGACCAGGGCACCGTCGTCTGGGAGGGCAGAGACGTCCACATCACCCGCCCCCACGACGCCCAGGCCCTCGGCATCGCGACCGTCTACCAGGACCTCGCGCTCTGCGACAACCTCGACGTGGTCGGCAACCTCTTCCTGGGCCGTGAGATCCACCGCTTCGGCATTCTCGACGAGGTGGAGATGGAACGCCGCACCCTCGACCTGCTGCACGCCTTCTCCATCCACATGCCGAGCGTGCGGCTGCCAGTGGCCTCCCTGTCCGGAGGCCAGCGGCAGACCGTCGCCATCTCCCGCTCCCTCATCGGAGAGCCCCGGCTCGTCCTGCTCGACGAGCCCACCGCCGCCCTCGGCGTCTCCCAGACGGCACACGTCCTGCGCCTCGTCGACCAGCTGCGCGAACGCGGCCTCGGCGTTCTCCTCATCAGCCACAACATGGGTGACGTGAAAGCCGTCGCGGACTCGGTCGCCGTCCTCCGCCTCGGCCGCAACAACGGCTTCTTCGACGTCCCCACCACCTCCCACGAGCAGATCATCTCCTCCATCACGGGGGCCACCGACAACGCCGTCACCCGCAGGGCCTCAGCGGAGTGGGAGGCCGACCTGTGAGGGCGAGGCGTTACACCGAGGCGGTGAAGAACCGGCTCCGCGCGGGCGAGCTGGGTTCACTGCCCGTCCTGATCAGCCTGGCGTCGATCTGGATCATCTTCGTCAGCCTCAACAGCAGGTTCCTGTCGCCCCGCAACCTCTCCAACCTCAGCATCGACATCGTCGGCACCGGACTGATCGCCGTCGGAGTCGTCTTCGTACTGCTGCTGGGCGAGATCGATCTCTCCGTCGGCTCGGTCAGCGGACTCTCCGCCGCCGTGTTCGCCGTCCTCAACGTCCACCACGGCCTGGCGGAGGCCCCCGCCCTGCTGCTCGCCGTCGCCATGGGAGCCGCCATCGGACTCTTCCACGGCCTCGTCGTCGCGAAGGTCGGCGTGCCCGCGTTCGTCGCCACCCTCGCCGGGCTGCTCGGCTGGAACGGGCTCATGCTGTACATCCTCGGCTCCAGCGGCACCGTCAACCTCGACGACAAGGGCCTGGTCGCCTCCCTTACCGGCTACTACTTCCCCTATGTCGCCGTCGCCTACGGCGTCGCCGCGGTCGGCACCGCCGGGTACTTCCTGGTCTCCCTGCGGGACGCCCGGCGCCGCCGGGCCGCCGGGGTGCCCGGGCGGAGCCTGCGTGAGATCGGCGTCCGCACCGGCGGCCTCGCAGTGATCGCCTTCGCCACCGCCCTCGTGCTCAACCAGTTCCAGGGACTGCCGCTCGCCCTGCTGATCTTCCTCGTGGTGCTGGTCGTCCTCGACCTGCTGCTGCGCCGCACCACGTACGGACGGACCGTCTTCGCCCTCGGCGGGCGGCTGGAGGCCGCGCGGCGCGCCGGGGTCGGCGTCGACCGGGTCCGTGTCTCGGTGTTCATGGTGTCCGGCACGATGGCCGCGCTGGGCGGGCTCTTCCTCGCCTCCCGCGTCACCTCCGCCAGCCAGTCCTCCGGCGGCAACAACCTGCTGATGAACGCCATCGCCGCCGCCGTCATCGGCGGCACCAGCCTCTTCGGCGGACGCGGCACGGTCTGGTCCGCCCTGTTCGGCGTGCTCGTCATCCAGTCCATCGCCTCCGGCGTCGCGCTGCTCGGCATCCGCGGAGCCGTACAGTTCATGATCACCGGCGGGGTGCTGCTGATCGCGGTGATCATCGACTCGCTGTCGCGACGCGCCCAGAAGGCGCACGGACGCGTCTGACGGCCCCGCCAGCCAGCCCGCCACCGTTCGCGCGATGGGCAGCCCCGTCGAGAGTTCCACGAACCCGAACTGGCCGCCCTGGTTGCACTCCAGGAACCACCACAGCCCGGCCTCGTCCTCCGCGAAGTCGAACGCCGCATACGCCAGCGACGCCGACTCCGTGTACGCGCGGACGGCGCGGGCCACCGGCTCCGGCACCCCGACCGGCCGCCAGTCGTGCCCCGAGTCGCCGTACCGCCCGTCGACCTGGCCCGGCGCGGCCCGCTTCCGTGCGGCGAACAGCCGCCCGCCGACCGCCGTCAGCCGGATGTCGGCGCGCTTGGGCACATACCGCTGGAGCTGCGTCGGCCCGTCGGCGACGGCCGCGAAGTCCGTGCCCGGCGCCACCAGCGCCGTCGGCATCACCAGATCCGCCCCGCCGTCCGCCGGGTCCACGGAGCCGCGCGGGGGGCCGGACAGCGTCTTCACGACCACCCGCCCGTGCCGCGCCGCGAACTCCTCCGCCACCCGGGGGAACGTGGTCACCACAGTCGGTGGCACCGGAAACCCGCAGTGGTGCGCCAGCCGCAGCTGCCACGGCTTGAACCGGGCCCGCGCCGCCGCACCCGGGTGGTTCATCCAGCGCGCTCCGGTACAGAACAGCATCCCGTACAGCGCCTGCCGGGTCTCGGCGGTCAGCCACGCCGACGCGCCCGGCGCCCGCGCCGCGGGCTCCCCCGGCCTGCGCACCCAGATCCCGCGCAGCGCGGCGGCGCTCACCATGCGCCCGTCGGCCGACAGGTACCCGTGGACCTCCCCGTCCGCGTACTCCGCGGACAGTGCGGCCCGCCCCGGCAGATCGGCCGGGTCCAGCCGCACGACCGGGACCGTCCGCCGCTGCAGCTCGGCCACCACCAGGTCCGCCGTCACATCCTCCGGACAGGTCAGGACCAGCACGCTCATCGCGTCGCCTCCAGGGCGCCTCGTCGGTCGTTCAGTCGTCGAAGTGCGTCTGGGAGCCGGCCTTCGACGTCGTCGTACCCGCCGCCAGCAGCAGGTCCCGGTCCGTGATCGCCGGACGGCCGTCGGCCAGCACGTTCAGCTGGAGCGTCGGGTCGTACGTATACGGCACGGTGCCGTCCACGGGACCGGCCGGTACGGCGTACTGGAACGCGAACGGTCGTCTCATGGCGTGGTTCTCCCTTGTTCCCTCGTCAACTGACCTGAATGACGTTTCTGTTCACCGGTCGGTTCACTCGTTCGCTCGTCAGTACGGAAGGCTCCGGTAGTGCGCTCACCACCCTCTGTCACCTCGCGGCGGCTGATGCGGGCACCGGGGTGTCGGGTATGCCGGGTAAATGCACGTCGCATTTCCGCCGCCTCGTTCGCCGAATTCACGACAGGTGGCTGAAACGGCCCCGTGCGACATCTCGGGGCATCCCGCATCACGGTCCCGTCGCCTCCCTAATTCCCCTCTACCTCAGATATCCGGACGCGTGTAGGGTCTGGAAGTCCTCGTGCCGGTCTCGCATTCCGTGGAACCGGTGTGAGGCGGGGAACCGCCGACAATCCCGCGAACTGGATGCCATCACTTTTTCCGATATCACTCACGGAATTCCGGAATCGTCGTACAAGGGGAGATCACCGGTGAACGCATCATCAGAGCAGGCCGGGCGCGCGGGCCGCGCGGAGGCACCCGCTCTGCCGCCGCGCACGGCGGACATCCTGGACCGGCTGCGCGGTCACACCCCGGGAGCCGTCCCCGTCATCGACCCGTTCAGGACCCCACAGGACGAGGCCCTGGAGAAAGCGGCCGCACTCACCGGACGCGGCTTTCCCGCCGTCATCCTGGGTGGCGGCGACGACCCCGCCCGGCCACCGCACACGTCGTACGCGTCGTTCACCCGCCATATGGAGCCGTACGTGGCGGCTGTGAAAGCCGCCTCCGGACTGCCCGTGCTGCTGGACTTCCCGCCGTGCAAGGGCACCGGTTTCCCTCTCGTGCGCGGGGCGGACGCCGTGCTCCTCCCCGCCCGGTTCGGCTCGCCCGACGTCTACCACGTCTGGCAGAGCTATCTGGAGACCGTGCTGACCCTGCCCACCCGGCTGGCTCCCGAGGACTGGCCCGGCCTGGTCCTCGCCGCCGCGCTCACTCCCGGCGACGACCTCGCCGGACACGCCGACCTCGCCCGCAGGTTCGGTCTCGACCTGGTCCGGCTCTCCGCGCGTCATGCCCCGCTGCCGCCGGACGCCGTGCGGACGGTACGGCAGCGGCTCGCCCCGCACCAGCTCCTCCTCGTCCAGGCCGACGGGAACCCGGCCGCGTACCGGGAGGCGGGCGCCGACTACGTGACCTTCGACGGCATGACGTCCCCCGTCCGGCTGTAAGGGGCGCCGACTCAGGGCGGGTCGACGGCGTGTCCGGTCCCGCGCCGCTCCGAATCGTGAGGGGATGGGGCCCAGGACTGCGAGGAGGGCCGCCGCGCGCGGCAGCCGGTGCACGCGCGAGGAGGGGCCTGTTGCCCGTACAGCGAGCGGACGCGGTCGGTCCGCTGTCCGTGGCGGTGCTGATGGAGCTGGTCAGGACGCCCCTCGCCGGGGGGCAGGTCAAGTGCTGGGAGCGCTTCGCCGCGGCGGCGGCCTCCCTCGACCCGTCCGACCTGGGCGTCGACCTCACCCTGTACGTCCTCGGTGACCGGCCCCGGACCGAGGAACTGTCCCCCGCGGTACGGTTCGTGGCGCTGCGTCCCGTCCTCAGCACCGCGCTGCTCACGCGGCGCGGCGGAGTGGACATCGCGGACGCCGCCCCCTACCACCCGGTGCTCGCCCGGCTGCTGCCGCGCCATGAGGTGTGGCACCTCACCCACACGATGGCGTTCGCGTCGACGGCGGTCCGGCTCAGCCGCCGCGGCCGACGAGGTCGCGCCGGACCCGGGGCGTCCGGGCCGTACGCCGGGCGGGGAGCCGGGCCGGGGCCCGGAATGACGGCGTCCGTCCACACCGACGTCCCGGCGCTCACCGAGGCCTACATCCGGCAGAGCGTCAACGCGCGCCTCGCCCGCGTCCCCGGACTTCGCGCGTTCGATCCCGCGGCCCGCTGCGCCGCCATCCTGCGGAGCCATCGCGACCGGGTGCTGCGCGCCTGCGACCACGTCCTCGTCGCCACCCCGTCCCAGGTACCCGAGATGGCCGCGCTCGTCGGCGCGGAGCATGTGAGCGGGCTCGGCCGCGGCATGGACCTGGACCGCTTCCGCCCGGACCCCGGGGCGCGGACACGGCTCGCGGCCCTCGGCGTGCCGCCCGGCCGTACGACCGTGCTGTTCGCGGGACGCGTGGACGCCTCCAAGAACGTGCTGCTCCTCGCGGAGGCCGTCCGGCGGCTGCGTGCCCGGGGCGCCGACACCCACCTGGTCGTCGCCGGGACCGGTCCCGACACCGACCGGGTCGCCGCGTGCCTGGGTCCCGGCGTGACGCTGCTCGGCATGCTCCCGCAGGAGCGGCTCGCCCGAGTTCTCGCCGGATGCGACCTGCTCGCCCTGCCGTCGCGTACCGAGACCATCGGCAACATCGTCGGGGAGGCCATGGCCTGCGGCCTGCCGGTCGTCCTGCCGCACGGGACCCGCACCAACCACTGGCTGGCCGCCCCCGGACGGGACGGACTGCTCGTCGAGCACGACACCCCCGAGGCCTGGGCCGCCGCGCTGGGCCTGCTGGCCGGACGGCCGGACCTGCGGGCCGCGATGGGCCGGCACGCCCTGGCCACCGCCCGCGCCCGCCACCGGACCTGGGGCAGGGTGCTGTGCGAGGACCTCCTGCCGGTGTGGCGCCGGGTCGCGGCCCGGACGGCCCCCGTGTCCGGCGGCTGACCGCGTGCTGGTGACCGTTCCGGCCGCGCTGGCGGCGGGCGCCTGCTTCGCGGTGGCCGGCGTCCTCCAGCAGTGGGCCGCCGTCCGCCAGCCCGACGGTGACACCCTGACCCTCCGGCTGGTACGGCGGCTCGCGCGGGAGCCGCTGTGGCTCGCCGGGATCACGCTGGCCGTCCTGGCGTACGGCTTCCAGGCGCTGGCCCTCGCGTACGGGCCGCTCAGCCTCGTCCAGCCGCTGATCATCAGCGAGTTGCTGTTCGCGATCCCGCTGTCCGCGCGGCTGCGGCGCAGGTCCCTCGGAGCCCGCGAATGGCTCGGCACCCTGGCGGTCACCGCCGGACTGACCACCGCGCTGGCCGCGGCCCGGCCGCACGGCGGCGACCCGGCGGTGCCGCCGGGCGCCTGGCTGGCGACCCTGGCGACGGTCGGCGGGCTCGTCGCCCTCGCCCTGGCCGCGGGCCGCCGCACGGCCGGCGCTCCCCGGGCGTCCCTGCTGGGTGTTGCGGGCGGGCTGGTGATGGGCACCCAGTCCGTCCTGCTGGACGCCACGGTCGACCGGCTGGGCGCGGGTCCCGTCGCGGTGCTCACCGCCTGGCAGACCTACCTGCTGGTGGTGGCGAGCGTCGCCGGACTGGTCCTGATCCAGAGCGCCTTCCAGGCCGGCCCGCTGGCCGCCAGCATGCCGGCCATCGACGCGACGGAGCCCGCGGTTGCGGTCACGGTGGGCGTGGCCGTGTTCGGCGAAACGGTCAGCACGGAGCCGCTGGCCCTTTCGCTCACCGCCGTGGGCGTGGCCGTACTGCTCGCGGGCATCGTGCTGCTGGACACGTCGCAGCTGTTCCGGAAGCTGGAGTAGGCCACGCGCGATGGAGTCCGTCCTCCACCCCCTGCCCTCGGACTCCGAGAGCAGGGGGCTCCCCGGGGAACGGCAACGGGGTTCCGGGGGCGCAGGCCCCACGGGGTTACCCCGGAGCCACCGCGTACCCGGCGGGGCGCGACGTGAACACGCCCCGCCCCCGCGTCCGCCCGCGCAGCGCCGTCGCGTAACCGAACAGTTCCGCCAGCGGCACCGTGGCCGTAAGCACGGAGGTGCCGCCCCGCCCCGCCACGGATCCGCTCACCCGCCCCCGCCGAGCCGCCAGGTCACCCAGTACCCCGCCCACCGCGTCGTCCGGCACCGACACGGTGAGCTCCGCGACAGGCTCCAGCAGAGCCATCACTGCGCCCCGCAGCGCCTCCCGCAGTCCGAACCGTCCTGCGGCGCGGAACGCGAACTCCGACGAGTCCTTCACATGCGTCGCCCCGTCTGTCAGCGTCACCCGCAGTCCCGTCACCGGATGGCCGTGCAGCGGTCCGCCCTCGGCCAGTGCGTCCCGGCAGCCCGCCTCCACGGCCCGTACGAACTCCTTCGGGATCCGCCCGCCGACGACCGACGACCGGAACTCGAACGCCCCGGCCGTACCGGGCGCGAGCTCCAGCGGCTCCACGTCCAGCACGACATGCGCGAACTGCCCGGCGCCGCCGTCCTGCTTGACGTGCCGGTGGACCAGCCCCGCCACGCCGCGGACCACCGTCTCCCGGTAGGCCACCCGGGGGCGGCCCACCGCGACCTCCAGCCCGTGGCCCCGGCGCAGCTTCTCCACCGCGACCTCCAGGTGCAGTTCACCCAGCCCCGACAGCACGGTCTGCCCGGTCTCCGGATCGCTCCGCACCACCAGCGACGGGTCCTCCTCGACCAGCCGTCCGAGGGCGGTCGCCAGCCGTTCGGCGTCCAGGCTCCGCCGGGCCTCCACCGCCACGGACACCAGCGGCTCGGCCGCGCCGGGAGGCTCCAGGACCAGCGGCGCGGCCGGATCGCACAGCGTCGTCCCGGCCCGCGCGCCCTTCAGCCCGACCACGGCCACGATGTCCCCGGCCGGAGCCCGCTCCACATCCGTGTGCCGGTCGGCCTGCACCCGCAGGATCCGGCCGACCCGCTCCGTCCGCCCCGTACCCGCGTCCAGCACCGTGTCCCCCTTCCGCAGCGTCCCCGAGTACACCCGCAGGTACGTCATCCGGCCCGTGGCGGTCGCGCCGACCTTGAACGCCAGCGCGGCCAGCGGCGCCGCCGGATCGGCCGCCCGCTCCTCCTCCCCGCCGTCGGACGTGCCGCGCACCGCCGGAACGTCCAGCGGCGACGGCAGGTACGCCACGACGGCCTCCAGCAGCGGCTCGATCCCCCGGTTCCGGTAGGCGGACCCGCACAGCACCACGACACCCTCGCCGGTACGGGTGAGGTCCCGCAGCGCCGCGCGGAGCGTGCCGTCACCGACGGTCCCCTCCGCGCAGAACGCCTCCAGCGCGCCCGGGTGCGTCTCCGCCACCGCCAGCTCCAGCAGGGCGCGGCGCCGGTTCGCCTCCGCGCGCAGCTCCTCCGGCACCGGGCCCTCCTCGTACGTCTCCGAGCCCGCCGCCCAGACCAGCGCTCGCATCCGCAGCAGGTCGACGACGCCGGTGAAGCCGTCCTCACGCCCGATCGGCAGCTGGACGACCAGCGGGACGGTACCGAGCCGCTCCCGAATGGACGCGACCGCCGAGTCCAGGTCGGCGCCCGCCCGGTCCAGCTTGTTGACGAACGCGAGCCGCGGCACCCCGTGCCGGTCGGCCTGCCGCCAGACCGCCTCGCTCTGCGGCTCGACACCCGCCACCGCGTCGAAGACGGCGACCGCTCCGTCCAGCACCCGCAGCGAGCGGGTCACCTCGTCGGAGAAGTCGACGTGGCCGGGGGTGTCGATGAGGTTCAGCCGGTGGCCGTCCCAGACACAGCTGACGGCGGCGGCGAAGATGGTGATGCCGCGGTCGCGTTCCTGCGCGTCGAAGTCGGTGACGGTCGTCCCGTCGTGGACCTCGCCCCGCTTGTGGGTGGCGCCGGTCAGATACAGGATCCGCTCGGTCACGGTGGTCTTGCCCGCGTCCACGTGGGCGAGGACGCCGAGGTTCCGTACGGCGGACGGACTGGTGGTCGGAATGGTGCTGCGCATGACCCAGGGCCTTTCAGCTGGGACGGAGAAGGGGCAGCGCGATTCCCGGACGGGCGCACACCGATGCACGGAATGAAGAGCGTACGAGGGTGGCCTGAGGCGCCGTCACGGGCAGCCGGTGCACGGCCGCGCAGCCGGCACCGGACCTACAGGGACACCAGGATGGGCCTTGACCCCGGATCTTGGACACCCGAGACACTTGGATCTTGAGTCCAGGAGAAAGGATGTCCC
>NZ_JADWYO010000035.1 GCF_022414595.1 Streptomyces sp. MUM 203J
CGCGCGGGGCGGCGGCCGAGCTGCTGGCGCGGGGCGGCTGGCGGCCCCGCCCCGAGCGCGTGCTGTTCACCGGCAACGGCAAGCAGGCGCTGTCGGCGGCGGTGGCCGCGCTGGTCCCGGCCGGGGGGCGGCTGGGCGCGGAGGAGCTGACCTACCCGGTGCTGAGGTCGCTGGCGGGACGCCTCGGGGTGACGGTGGTCCCGCTGGCGATGGACGCGGAAGGCGTACGGCCGGACGCGGTGGAGGCCGCGCACCGGAGCGGGCCGCTGCACGCGGTCTACGTCCAGCCGGTCCTGCACAACCCGCTGTCGCTCACCATGCCGCCGGGGCGGCGCGCCGCGCTGGCGGAAGTACTGCGGCGGTGCGACATCCCGGTGGTCGAGGACGCGATCTGGTCCTTCCTGTACGAGGACGGGGGCACGCGGCAGGCCGGGGTACCGCCCGAGACGCGGACGCCGTCAGGGGCGGCGCCCTTCGCCGCGGTCGCGCCCGAGCGGACCGTGCTCGTCGACAGCCTGTCCAAGCGGCTGGCCCCCGGGCTGACAGCCGGGTTCGCGGTGGTGCCCGAGGGTCTGGCGTCCCGTGTGGAGACCGCGATCAGCTCCGGGGGCTGGGGGCCGTCGCGGTTCGCGCTGGAGGCGGCGGTGCGGTGGCAGTCCGACGGAACCGTCGACACCCTCGTACGGGCGAAGCGGCGAGAGGCGGAGCATCGGCAGGAACTGGCGCGAAGGCTGCTGCACGGGTTCGCCCTCCGCACCGACCCTCGGTCGTGCTTCTGCTGGTGGGAGCTGCCGGACGGCTGGCGCACCGACCTGTTCGTGGCGGCGGCGGCCCGGCGGGGCATCGCGGTGACCCCCGGCGCGGCGTTCGCGGCGGACCCGCGCCGGGCCCCGAACGCGGTCCGGCTCGGCCTCGCGTCACCGCCCCGCGGCACCCTGGAGCGGGCCCTGGGCACGCTCGCGGATCTGGCGCGGGGAGCGCCGTAGGGGTTGTCCCCTCTCCCGGCACCGGGGGCACCGGGGCCACGCCCAGGGATCCCCGGCCGGGTGCGGCGGGAGGGAACCGCCGGAGGCGTCCCTAACCCTGCGGGAACTGCTTGCAGTACTCGTACATCGCCATCGCCGTCGCCGTCGCGACGTTGTAGCTGTGCGGCATCCCCCACACGGGGATCTCCGCGCAGTCGTCGACGAGCTTCAGCTCCTCGTCGTCCAGACCGGTGCGCTCGTTGCCGATGACGAGCGCCGTCTTCCGGGGGAACGCGAACTCGTGCAGGCTCGTCGAGTTCGACGTCTGCTCCAGCGCGACGAGCCGGTACCCCTCGCTGCTGAGCTTCTTCAGCACCGGCGCCAGCGTCCGGCGCAGCTCCAGCTCGACATGGTCGGCCCCGTCACGCGCGACCTTGCGGTCGATCGCGGCGTTTCCGCAGGCGATGACCTTCTGCACCCCGCAGCAGCCCGCCGTCCGGACGATGCTGGAGAGATTCGCCTTGGTCCGCAGCGGCGCACACACGATCACCAGCTCGCGCTCCCGCTCCAGGGCGGCCGGAGGCTTGTGGCGAAGATGTTCGAACATGATGGGCCAGTCTAGCCGGGCCCCCGGTGCCGGACCGCGTCACGCCCCGGTGGTGAAGACGTATCTCAGGGGCGGTTCGGGCTGCTCCTCCAGGACTGTGCGGTACTCGGTGATCGGAAACGGCTCGCTGAGCAGCGGCCCCAGCCGGACGGAGCCGTCAGCCACCACCTCCAGGGCCTGGTCGATCTGGTCGTAACCGGAGAGCACCCCCCGTACGGTGAGCTCCCGCAGCATGACCGTGCTGGGCACGGCCGACGTGGTCTCCTCTCCGGAGTAGCCGACCAGGACATAGGTGCCGCCCGGCCGCGTCGCCTCCAGCCCCTGCGGGAACACGTCCGCGACGCCGGTCGCGTCGAAGACGACCTCGGGCTGGTCGTCCGCCCAGTCGTCGAGCCGCTCCTGGTGGCCGAGGCCCAGCCCCGCGGCGATGCCCCGGCGGTGCGCGGACGGGTCGGCCAGCGTGACGGCGGCGGCGCCCGCCCGCACGACAAGCTGTGCGACCAGGAGACCGATCGTGCCCGCGCCGATCACGCCCACCCGCCGCCCGGCCAGATCCGGGGCCCGCTCCACCGCGTGGAGCGCCACGCACAGCGGCTCCAGCAGGCAGCCCTCCGCGCCGGACAGCCCCGGCGGCAGCAGCCTGAGGTTCCCCGCGGGCACGGTGAACGCGTCCGCGAAGGCCCCCGCCCGGGTGAAGCCGACCTCGTCCAGGTCGAGGCAGAGGTTGTACCGCTCCTCCCTGCAGCGGGCGCAGTCTCGGCACGGGGTGATGCCCTCACCTACGACGGCCCTGCCCACCAGCTCCGGCCTGCTGGGGGCCTCCAATACCCTGCCCGCCCACTCGTGGCCCGGGATCACCGGATAGTCGGCGTCGTGCAGGGTGCCCCGCAAGAGCCTCAGGTCCGTGCCGCAGACGGCGACGTGGGTGACGGCCACCAACGCCTCCCCGGCCGTGGGGACGGGGCGCGGGATTCGCTCCAGCGCGTGTTCCTTGGGGCCGCGCACGACGAGGGCCCGTATGTGTTCCTCGGTCATCGGCGGCCTCACGCATCCGGGTTGGGGCAGTCGCCGAGGCGGTGCACGAAGAACGCCCGCCCGTGCCAGCCGTACCGGAGGAACTCGCTGTACTCGTAGAACCCGTCGGTGCGCGCGAAGCACTCGCGCATCGCCCGGCGCATCCCGAACCGGGGGTTGGCCCGGTTGCAGTTGTAGTCGTCCATGAGCAGCACGGCCCCGTCGGGCATCAGCCTCCGGCCCAGCAGGTGGTCGAGGACCTCGACGGAGGAGGAGTACAGGTCGCAGTCGAGGTTGGCGACGGCCACCTCATGGGAGATCGGGGAGGCCTCCAGGGACTTCTCGAACATTCCGGGCACGACGCTCCAGCCGGCCTCACCGAAGCGGCGGGTGAACTCGGCGCGCAGCATCTCCTCGGTGCCCGGGGGCGAGGCGTCCTCGCTCTCCCGCCAGTAGCCGCTGTCCGCCACCTCGTACGAGATCGAGTCCACCGGGTTCGTGCTCTTCGGGAAGCCCTGGAAGGAGTCGTACACGTACAGGTGCCGGGAGAAGATCTCGGTGTACCAGTCCGACTGGGCGTCGAACTCGAGCATGAGATCCGCCAGCATGAGGGAGCTGAACCCCTCGAAGCAGCCGAACTCCGCGACGGCTCCGGGGATGTGGCTTCCCCACACGTACTCGAAGGTCGTCCGGAAGACGTCGCCGTAGATCTTCCGGGCACGCTCGATGTCGTTGTATGTGGCGTTGGAGACCTGTCCCACGCTCAAAGTCATCGTCACCTCTCTGCTCTCTGCCGGTGGCCTACTGGTGGGCGTACAGGGCGGGGTCGACGTCGATGTCCATGTTCAGCTCGCAGCACCGGTGGCAGATGGGCTGCAGGCCCTGCTTGATGGTGTCCCGCATGCGCCGGTAGGTCTCGCCGTGGAACACCTGGCTCAGGGAGCTGTCCCTGATGTTGCCCATCACGGTGTCGGAGAACGTGGTGCAGCTGATCACGTCGCCGTTGGGGAGCACGGTGGTCTGAGCCCACAGCTTCACGCAGGTGCTCTCGCGGATGATGTGGCGCCAGTCGGCGGAGAAGAAACGGCTCTTCTGCGTGGAGTCGTAGCGGGTGGGCGCGATGAGCACGTCGACGGCGTCCGTGAGGTTCTCCGCCTCGTCCATCAGCTCGCGTAGCCGGGCGGGGTCGATGTCGGCGTGCTGGTGCTCGTTGCAGTACCCGGCCCAGGACAGGAACGGGCGGCCGGTGGCGTCCTCGAAGGCGGCACGGCTGGCCTTGCCCTCCTCCTTGGTGAAGTAACTGGCGAGGCCGACCGTCACCTCCTTCACCCCGACGCTCTCCGCGAGCCTGATCATGTCCGGCAGGTACGTGTAGTTCATGCCGGTGACGGTGAAGTTGAGCGCGATGTGCGGGCCTCGGCCGGCCTTGCGGCTCGCCGCCTGGAGGGCCTTGAGGCCGTCCATGGCACGCTCGAAGGACTTGCGGCCCCGGATCGGGTTGTTGATCTCGGGGGTGGGGCCGTCGATGGAGACGTACACGTCGTCGATGCCGGCGTCGACCAGCTCCTCCGCGTAGCGAGGCAGGAGAGTGGCGTTGGTGCTCATGTCGAGGTTGCAGTCCGGCAGCCGGGTCTTCGCCTCACGGACCAGCCGGACCAGCTGCGGGTGCATGAGCGGCTCGCCGCCCATGATCGTCAGATAGACCTTCTCCTTCTGCCCGTGGGCCAGCTCGTCCACGAGCCCGTTCCACATCTCCAGGGAAATCTGGTCGCGTTTGACCTCTTCGAGCCAGGTGCTCTCGGCGGCCGAGTCCCCGTACATCCAGCATTCACGGCAGGTGAGATTGCACGCCCAATTCACGAAGACGGTCACATGCCGCGGCACAGTCGGAATCATGGGAAGATCAACCATCAAACGCCTCCAGAGAACACATGGCAAATGAAGTGCCTACGGCACCACGGAAATTGTGGCGGGAGTCGGTGAACGAGGCCGATCATACCCACCGGCGACGGCGGCGCAATGGGGAAGGAGCGAATTCCTTCGAACTCCTGAAATCCGGTGACGGCGCACCCGTTTCCGGGCGCCGGAAATTGACTCCTGAGGCAGGTGAATAAGACTGTTGCGCGGGTTGCGGGTGTTGTCGTCTGCGTCATCAGCTGCGTCGTGCGCGGACGACCTCCTCGTACACCTCGGCCGTCCTCGCGGCGACCTGTTTCAGGTCGTACCGGGCGCGGACCGTCTTCGCCGCCCGCTCCGCCGTGGCGGCCCTCCACTCCGGCGCGGCCAGGGCCTCCCGTATGCCCTTGGCGAAGGCGGCGGGCGTGCGCTCGGCCACCAGCCAGCCCAGCGCGCCCTGCTCCAGGACGTCCGCCACGCCGCCGACTCCGACCGCCACAATCGGCAGGCCGCACGCCATGGCCTCCAGCATCACACTGCCGAACTCCTCGTGCAGCGGGGCCATCAGCAACAGATCCATGGCGCCCATGGCGGCTGGCACGTCCTCGTTCGGGACATACCCGGTCACGGTCACCCGGTCGGTCAGCCCGCGTTCGCGTACCGCCCGCTCGAACAGGTCGCGTTCGTTGCCGTCGCCGCAGATCAGCCAGTGCACATCGGTGTCGCGCAGCTCCTCCGCGATGTCCAGGATGATCGGCCAGCCCTTCTCCCGCGCGATGCGGCCGACGTATCCGACGACGGGTCTCCCCTCGGGCAGCCCCCACGCCGCCCGGGCCGCACGGACGGCCTCCGGGGTCGCCCGGCCGGCGAAACCGTCGGCGTCGATCACGTCGGGCAGGACCGCGAACCGCTCCCTCGGCACCCCGGTCTCACGGGTCAGGAGGGGGATCGTGCGCGGGGTGAGCGTGATCGTGCGGGCCGAGGCCCGGATCGCCCGCCGCTCGATCCAGCGCGCCAGCGGCTGGAGCATGCCGTCCAGCCGGTTCATCGGGTGGTACGTGACGATGATCGAGCAATGCACGGTCAGGACCAGCGGAACCCGGAGCAGCCGGGTCAGCAGCCAGCCCAGCAGCGGCGGGATGATGACGCCGCTGCAGTGCACATGGAGGATGTCGGGGCGCTCCCGGCGCCGCACGAGGTCCGCGGCCACGCCCAGAGCCCAGGCCAGGTTCAGGTCCACCATCCCGCGGATTCGGGACCGCAGCGGCAGCACCGGTATCCGTACGCCGCGCACCTCGGTGCGGCCGGACATCGGCCAGTGCCGGGGGGCGCCGGGGAGGCGGAGCGTCAGCACGGTCTGCCGCACGCCCCGCTCGTCCAGTTGCCGGGTGAGGCGGTAGATCTGTGACTGCATCCCGCCGATGGCGTCGAACTTCACCGGCCAGGACGTGCCGGCGAGCTGCGGCCAGTAGAGGTGGGGGGTCAGTCTGAGTATGTGCGGGGGGCGGCTCGGCGAACTCGGATCCGTACTCACAGAAAAGTCTCCGACTCGGACTGCGGCGTGCGGGAATTCAGCGGTGACGCGGGAACACTGCGCCCAGGGCGCGAAGAATCGGTCGGGATCCGGCAACAGTAACACCGGGTCCAGCACGCCCCGGGATTTCTTCACATATCGAAAGAGCCGTTCCGGTTTTGAGCCCCTTGCTCAGGTCGATCAGCACCTTGTGAGAAACGGGCCGGACCGGTCAGGATCTGACGTACAGTGCTGCCCACCAATCCACGCTATCCGTCAGGAAGTCACCGGGAGAGCTGTCTTGGATAATACCGATGCCAAAGTGCCCACCTCGCTCGGCATACGTTTGGCGGTCGACGAGCTGGTCCCGCACCTCAATAAGCGGATGGACGCTCTCGACGCCGCCGCGGACAAGGTCAGTCTCGACGCCGGGCTGCTGGAGCTGGTCCGCACCCGCGTCTCGCAGATCAACGGCTGTTCCTATTGCGTCGACGCCCACAGCTCGGAGGCCCGGGAGGCGGGCGAGGACGTCCGCAAGCTGCTGTCCCTCCCCGTCTGGCGGGAGTCGCCCTTCTACTCCGCCCGCGAGCGCGCCGCTCTGGACCTCACCGAGGCCGTCACACTGATGAGCCGGGGCCCGGTCACGGACGAGGTATGGAACGCGGGTGCCGCCGAGTTCACCGACGTGGAACTGGCCGAGCTGGTCTGGACGATCGCCATCATCAACACCTGGAACCGCATCGCCGGGCCGGCCCGGCCGTGGGAAATCAAGTGACGCCCGGACTGGCGATGTCCGAGGAGGAGGTCTTCTCCGACTTCGTCGCACGGGTGGACCTCGCCGGCGCCACCGTGGCCGAGATCGGCGGCGCCTTCCCCGCCGAGCTGCTGGCCAAGCACCAGGTGGCCGCCTGGTACGCGATCGACCCCAACCGGCCGGCGGGCCGAGACTTCGGAGGCGTCAGGGAGACGCTGGCGGTGCGGGCGGAAGAGATGCCGCTGGCCGACACCAGCGTCGACGCCGTCTTCTCGTGCAACGCCTTCCAGTTCGTCGACGTGACGGCCACGCTCGCCCAGGTGCGGCGGGTGCTGAAGCCCGGGGGGCTGCTGTACGCCCACTTCGGGCCGATCTGGAGCGCGGTCGACGGACACCAGCTGGAGTACGTCAGCCACCAGGGGCGCGACCTGACCTTCTGGGACGACACGCTGCTGCCCCCCTGGGCCCATCTCGCCTACCGGCCGGAGGAGTTGCGACAGCTGCTGCGGACCGGTGTGTCCGAGGGGCTGGCCGACGTGTTGGTCCGCCATGTGCATGAGAGCGACACGGTCAACCGGCTGTTCTTCGAGGACTATGTGACGGCGGCCCTGGAGAGCGGGCTCCAGTGGGTCGAGATGTCGGCGTCCGACCACCTCGACTACGCCATCACCCCGCCGCCCTACGACCCGGCGCTCCTGCGGGAGCCCCGCCTTCCCGAACTCGCAGCCGAGATCTCCCGGAGACGCGGATCCCGCGTCCAACTCGGCGTCCGCGATGTCCTGATGGTGCTACGCCGCGCTGCGGACTGACGGCCCATCCCATGGACCCGTGGCATCCGTCGACCACCCCACACACCTGCCTGTGAGGAGAACGATGAGCGAACTCGCGATACTCGGTGGCACCCCAGCCCGCGGACCGCGTCCCTGGCCCGCCTGGCCACAGTACGACGAGGCGACCGAGCAGCAGCTGGTCGCTGCATTGCGCTCGCGCCGCTGGGCGTTGAGCTGGCCCAGCGACGGCAGCCCCTCCAGGGAACGGCGGTTCGCGGAGGCGTTCGCCCGGTACAACCAGGTACCGCACTGCGTCAGTGTGGACCACGGGTCGAGTGCACTGGTAGTCGCGCTGGAGGCGCTGGACATCGGCCCCGGCGACGAGGTGATCGTGCCCGTGATGACCTGGGTCGCGCCGGTCAGCGCGGTCCTGCGAGTCGGGGCGCTGCCTGTGGTCGTCGACGTCGATCCGGAGACCGGCTGCATGACGCCGGAGGCCCTGCGCGCCGCCGTGTCGGACCGTACGAAGGCCGCGATCGTGGTGCACCTCGCGGCGAGTGTGGCCGATGTTGACGGAATCCGCGCCGCTGTGGACTGGGCCGGCATCAAGCTGATCGAGGACTGCGCCCAAGCACACGGGGCCCGGTGGCGGGGACGCCACGTCGGCACGTTCGGCGAGCTTGGCGCCTTCAGCTTCCAGGTGGGCAAGGTGCTGGCCGGGGGCGAGGGCGGCGCCGTGATCACCTCCGACCCCGAGCTGTACCGGCGGGCGCAGCAACTGCGGGCGGACTCCCGCCGCTACCCGGACGAGCAAGTGCCGGAGGGTGGGAACGAGCTGGTCGAGGCCGGGGAGGTCATGGGCGGGAACTACTGCATGTCCGAGCTGACGGCGGGTGTGCTGCTCGACCAGCTGTCCCGGCTGGACGCCCAGCACGAGCACCGGGAGAAGATGGCCCTCGAACTGGAACGCGGCCTGGTGGAGTTGGGGGATTTCGGGGCGATCCCGCTGCCGGAGGGCGCGGACCGGCGCTCCATCTACGAGTACGGCATCCGGTTCCGGCCGGGCGCCTTCGGAGACGTACCGGTGGAGCGGGTGGCCGAGGCGGTCACGGCGGAGCTGGGCATGGACGTGTGGCCGCCGGATCTTCCGCTGCACCGGAGCGTGATGCTGCACCCGCACACCAAGCGCCGGTTCGCGCCGGTGTGGACGGAGGACGGGCGCCGCCGTGCGCTGGGGCGGGACTACCCGGGCGCGGAGCGGTACCGGGAGACGACGCTGCTCTTCCACCACAAGGCGCTGCTGGGTGAGCCCGCCGACATGGCGGACCTCGTCGCCGCCGTACGGAAGGTGCGCGACGGGCACGAGCGGTTGCGCTGAACCGCACGGGCGCCCCCGTGGTCCGCCGGCCTGCCGGTCGGCCGGTCGCCGTGCCACAGGGGCGCCGTTCGGTCACTGTTCCGCGGCGACCGGCTCCTCGCTGCCTCCGGCGACGGGTGCGGGGCGGGGCAGGACGACCGCGGCCACCAGCAGACAGGTGAGGACGAAGCCCGTCGTGATGGCGAACCCCAGGTGATAGCCCCCGGCCAGCGCGTCGGCGGCGGAGCGCCCCTGGGCCGCGAGATCTGCGGTACGGGAGGTGGTGAACGCCGCCAGGACAGCGACGCCGATCGCGCCGCCGGTCTGCTGCATGGTCGTGACCAGCCCTCCGGCCAGCCCGGAGTCCTCCGGCGGGGCGTCCGCCATGGCAGTGGCGGTCAGCGCCGGAACCACCAGTCCGCCGGCGCCGAGGAGGATCATCGACGGCAACAGGTCGGTCGCGAAGCGGGCGTCCACCGGCGCCCTGGCGAGGAACGCCAGTCCCAGCGCCACGGGGACCAGGCCGATGAGCAGGATCCTGCGCTCGCCGTACCGGGCGATCAGCCGAGGTGTCAGGTAGAGCGTCAGCACGGCGGTGATCGCGGTCATCGGCAGGAACGTCAGACCGATCTGGAGCGGCGAGTAGTCCAGGACGGACTGGAGGAACAGCGTGCAGACGAAGAAGACGCCCAGCGCGGCGGCGACGTAGAACGCGTGGAGCGCGTTGCCGCCGGACAGCCTGCGGGACCTGAACAGCCGGGGTGGCGCGATCGGGTTGGCGGCCATGCGCTGCCGTACGACGAACGCGGCGAGCAGTGCGAGCGCGACCGCGCCGAGGCCGATCGTGGTGCCGGAGCCCCAGCCGTTCTTCGGTACTTCCACCATGGTGTAGACGCCGAGGATCAGCCCGGACGTCACCAGCAGCGCGCCGAGGAAGTCGGTGTCCCGGCTGAGCCCCGGCCCTCGGTCGTCGTCGAGGTAGCGGACGGCCAGGAGGGTGGCGGCTGCCCCGACCGGGAGATTGATGAAGAAGATCCAGTTCCAGCCGACGAGTTCGGTGAGCACACCGCCGAGGACCAGACCGACCGCGCCGGCGCTGGTCAGGACGAAGGCGAAGAGTCCGAACGCCTTTCCCAGATCGCGGGGTTCGGTGAACAGGGTGGTGATCTTCCCGAGCACCACACCCGCGCACAGCGCGCCCGCGACCCCCTGGACGAAGCGCGCCGCAATCAGCATGCCCTGCGAACCGGAGAGCCCGCACAGCAGGGACGCCAGAGTGAACGCCACCAGTCCCACGAGGAAGACCCGCTTGCGTCCGACGAGGTCACCGAGCTTTCCCGCGAGCAGCAGCAGACCACCGAAGGGAACGACAAAGGCGTTGACCACCCAGGCCAGATCCGCCTGGGCGAAGTCCAGCTCGTGCTGGATCGTGGGAAGGGCGACGTTGACGACCGTGCCGTCGGTAATGATCATGAACATTCCGGCGCAGAGTACGCTGAGCCCCAGCCAGCGCGCCCTTGCATCGACCGTGCCCGAGTGATTCACGTGATGTCCTCCAAAGGCGCCGAGCATTGCGCGTGGAGGATCACCCTAAAGGTACGGCAGGGGCTTGTACGGCGATTCCCGGAAAGTCCCAGCACCCGATCCTTCAGGAATATCAACTTCCGCTTTCACGATATGCCTTGTCGCTCTTGGAGAGGGTGGCGTAGGGTGGGCCGCGCGGCCCGCTCCTCAGTATTTCCGTAGGAAGCGAGAGAGTGTCCGATGACGGATACGCACGACAGCCCGCCTGCGATATGGGACCGTTTTGACGCGCGCGACCGACTCGCGATCAACTTCACTCTGACCTGCAATCTCTCCTGTGCCCACTGCATCGTGGAGTCGAGCCCCCGGCGCACCGAGCGGCTCACCACGGATGAGGTGCGCACCGCCCTCGGCGTGGGCCGGGGCCGCGGCAAGCGGCATGTGACGTTCAGCGGGGGCGAGACCTTCCTCTTCCCGGCCCAGATGTGCGAGGTGATCGCCTTCGCCAAGCGGCTCGGATATGTCGTCGACGTCGAGTCGAACGGCTTCTGGGCCCGTTCCGAGAGGATCGCGGAGCGGAAACTTGCGCCTTTCGTCGAGGCCGGAATATCCGGGCTCGCGGTGAGCGCCGACGCTTTCCATGTCGACTTCTTTCCGGTCCAGCGGGCGGTCAACGCGGTACGGGCCGCCAGGGCCGCGGGCCTGGTCACCGAGATAAACTTCTGCCCCTCCGACCGCCCCGAGACCGACGCCGACATCAGAAAGGCACTGACCGAGGCCGGCGAACCGTTCCTGGAGAACGAACTCCTCGACCGGGGACGCGGCAAGGATCTCGTGCACATTTCCGTGGGGAGGCGCGTCGACGAGCTTCCGGAATGCGACAGCCTCACCACCACGGTCCATGCCACGGGCGATGTGTACGCCTGCTGCGAACTCGACATCAGCACCGACGCGATGAAGCGGACTCCCGTGTTCCTGGGCCCGGTCAGCAAGGTGCCCGAGGACATCGACGAGCAGGCCGCCCGCGAGCGGCTCATCACCGCCTTCTACGAACCGGACTCCCCCGTCTACTTCAGGAAGTTGGTCCGGGACCACGCTCTCTTCCGTGACCTGGCGCACGGGCGGTACCAGAACATCTGCGACTTCTGCATGACCGCCCTGCGCGACCCGCGGAGGGTCGCGGCGCTGCGGGACCTCCTGGCGGCAGATCCCCCGCGCCCCTGATTGGAGTCAAGAGAATGGCCGAGTACTACCCGAAGACCGGCGTGTGCTACGACCACGTCGAGAGTTCGAAGATCTACATGATCTACACCTTTGGGTGCAACGCCGCCTGCGACCACTGCCTGGTGGAGTCCAACCCGCGCAAGAAGAAGAAGCTCGACCCGGAGACAGCGATCGAGCTGCTCAGGGTGGGATCGGAGCACGGCAAGAGCTTCCTGGACCTGTCCGGCGGCGAGGCCATGCTCTACCCGGACGAGATCCTCCAGGTCGTCGGCGCCGCCCGGGACCTCGGCTACTACGTCTGCCTCAACACCAACGCCTACTGGGCCCGTACGCCCGAGCGCACCCGGAGGGTGCTGAGCGAGCTGAAGGAGGCCGGTGTACGGGCGGTGTTCCCCAGCGCCAGCGCCTACCACCTGCGGTATGTGCCGCTGGAGCGGGTCAAGCATTTGCGCCAGGCCTGCTACGACCTGGATGTCACCTACGAGCTGAACTGGGTCTTCTCCGACCAGCCGGAGGCCGACGACCTCATCAAGCGGGAGATGGGCCTCGACGGCGAGACGCTGTACTTCGACTCGCTGGTGACCAGCGGCAACAACTCGGAGACCATCCAGCGCCTCGAACAGGTCTACACGAAGCGCGTGCCGGACGACATGGACGACTGCTTCAGCGTCCACCTCGGGGTCAACCCGCACGGCCATGTGGTGAGCACCTGCAACATGACCTACGACAACCAGAAGTTCCGCGGCACGCCGTTCTTCCTCGGCGACTTCCGGAAGGAGTCCTTCGACACGATCCTGCACAGGGAGAAGGCGTCCCCGGTCCAGCAGTTCCTCTACCACAACCCGCACCCGGCGATGCACCGACTGCTGTCGGAAGAACCCGAGTTCGGTCCGTACTACCGGGAGACCTTCGCGAGCCGCTCGTACTTCTCGGTCATCGACTACTACCTGGACCTGTTCCGCGACGAACGGACCATGACCTGGCTCGACGCGAATCTGCCGGGGGCGGTGGCGAAGGCCGCCGCTGCGTCGCGATCTAAAACATGAACATGACAGGAAAGGGAGCCTGTTCTGACGTCGTCGGATCAGGACCGTTATCACCGGCCTGGGTTCGCGACGTGATGTCGCGCGAGATCCGCCTGTGCGGTTATGCCCGCCCGCACCGCCGCAGCCGTGAACGCTGCCCCTCGGCCAGGGGCGGAGCCGGTCACACCAGACGGGCGAATGGGAGATGGTAGATGCCTGGGAATGACGTCGCCGCCGTGCCGGAGAACCGCTGGCAGGTCCGTCAGGTCACGATCGGAGACCACGGATACCCGTATTACTACGGGGCCGACTGCATGGCCCTCGTCCTGGATGAACTGGCCGCCCTGCGGGCAGACCGGTTCATCGTCGTCACCGACGACACCGTGCTCGCCCTGCACGGCCACACCCTGCTGTCCGGGCTCCGGCCCCTCGCCCCCGTCGAGTTGGTCAGCCACCGGCCGGGCGAGTCGATGAAGACGCTGCCGACCCTCGCGGCCGACATCGAGCGGGTCCTGGCCGCGGGCGCCACCCGGCGCTCGGTCGTCATCGCCCTGGGTGGCGGCGTCCCCGGCAACCTCGCCGGAGTGATCGCCGCGCTGCTCTTCCGGGGGGTGCGGCTGGTGCACATCCCGACCACCACCACCGCCGCGATGGACTCGGTGCTCTCCCTGAAGCAGGCCATCAACAGCAACCTGGGCAAGAACCACGTAGGCACCTACCTCGCCCCGCACGCCGTCTTCACCGACGTCCGGCTGCTGGCCACGCTGCCGGAACGCGAACTGCGCTCGGGCCTGTGCGAGGCCGCCAAGAACTGCCTGGCCATCCGGCCCGACGAGCTGCCCGAGCTGCGCCGCGTCCTGGCCGGGGGACGGCTGGCCGACCCCGAGGCTCTGCTGTGGCTGCTGGACGCGAGTGTGCAGGCCAAGAGCAGTGTGACCACGTCCGACACCCGCGAGCAGAGGACCGGACTGGTGCTGGAGTACGGCCACACCGTGGGACACGCAGTGGAGCTGTGCGACCACCGCCGCCGGAGAATCGAGGGCCTCTCGCACGGCGAGGCGATCGCCTTCGGGATGGTCGTGGCCGCGCGGATCTCCCACGCCCGGGGCTGGCTCTCCGCGGAGAACGTCGCGCTGCACGAGGAGATCGTCGGCGCGCTCGGCGCACCTGTGCGGCTGCCCGCCGGGCTGTCCGTCGACGACGTGCTGGACACCGTGCGGGACGACAACAAGCGCGGGTATCTGCCGCCGGACCCGGAGTCGGTGCCGTTCGTGCTGCTGCACGACCTGGGGAAGCCGGCAGGGGAACCGGAACTGCCGCTGGTGCCGGTGGCGTTGAAGGAGATACAGACGGCGCTGGAGTCTCTGGAGGCGCCTGCGCCGGGACCGGTGCCGGATTCAGTCGAAGCAGAGGCACGGTGATCGGGGTGGGGCCCATGGGGCCGTCGGCAATGGGGCCCGTGCCGACGGAGTCGGAGCTGGCCGCGACGTACGACGTCTGCGTGATCGGCAGCGGCGCGTCCGGAGCCGTGACGGCCTGGCTGGCCTCCCGCGCCGGGCTGTCGGTGGTGGTCGTGGAACAGGGCCGGTACGTCACGCCCGACATCTCATACGACGACCTGCTGGCGGAGGCCGAGGCCGCGTGGGTACGGCAGGAGAACGGCACCTGGGGCAAGATCGGCTACCCGTGGTCGACCTGCAACGTCGGCGGGGGCACGCTCTTCTACGGCGGCGCGTTCTTCCGTAACCGGCCTGTCGACTTCGACGCCGAGATCGCCCTGGGCGCCGGCGAGCTGCCGCTGCGCTGGCCCTGGGGGCCGGAGGAGCTGGACCCGTACTACACGGCGGTCGAGCAGCTCGTCGGCGTGGCAGGTGAGGCGGACGCGGATCCCACGCTGCCTCCGCGCGGGGAGAAGTACCCGCTGCCGCCGGTACCGCGCTCCATGGAGGGGGAGCTGCTGGCGGCGGGCGCCTCCGCGCTCGGCTGGCGGCCGTTCCCGACCCCGCTGGCCGTGAACAGCCAGGGCTACCGGGGGCAGGCCGAGTGCGCCGCCGACGCGCCGTGCATCTGCCGCCGCTGCCCGGTGGGGGCGAAGGGGGACGCGGTCAGCCGGTTCCTTGACCCGGCGCGGCGGTACGGCGCGAGGCTGTTCGCGGGAATGAAGGCGGTGCGGTTGGAGCCCGGAGCGGGCGGGGACGGCCGCACGGTCGCGGCGCTGGAGTGCGTACGGATGGACTCCGGGCGCCGGTACCGGTTCCGCGCCCGCCAGTTCGCCGTGTGCGGCAACGCGGTGCAGACCGCGGCGCTGCTGCTGCGCTCCACCGGCGACCGCTACCCGGCGGGGCTGGGCAACTCCCGGGACCTGGTGGGGCGCGGCCTGTGCTTCAAGCTGAGCGAGTACCTGGTGGGGTACCGGTACGGCGGCGGCCCCGAGCGTTCAGGACGGCCGGGCAGCGCGGTGATGGGCCTCGGCCCGTTCTCGACCTGTGCGGTCACCGACCTGTACGAGGACCCGGCGGCGCCCGGCGGGCTCGGCGGGATCCTGTACGAGGCGAGGCCGGAGCGGCCGTTCCGGCTGCGCGACAGTGAGCAGCTGGTGCGGATCGAGGCGCTCGTACCGGACGAGCCACAGCTGAGCAACCGGGTCCGGCTGGGCACCGGGAGCGACGCCCATGGGGTGACCGACGTGGTCATGGACTACCAGGCGCATCCGCGCGACCTGGCCCGGCTGGAGTACCTGCTGGGGCAGGGCGAGCGGATGCTGCGGGCGGCGGGCTGCGAGGTCACGGTCCGCGAGCCGTCCGGCTGGTCGCTGGGCAGCTCGCACCTGCACGGCACCTGCCGGATGGGCACGGACCCCGCGACGAGTGTGACGGACCCGGACGGACGGCTGCACGACACGGACAACGTCTACATCGGGGACGGCGCGGTCCTCCCGTTCCCCGGCGGCGCGAACCCGACGCTGACGATCCAGGCGGTGGCGCTGCGCACAGCACGCCGGATGCTGGCGGCGCGATTCGGCGTGACGCCGACGCTACGGGAGATCGTCGCCTGAGCCCCCCGGACGCGCTGACTGAACTGGATCCGCCGGGCACGCCCTACGCGGCCGCGACCCGCAGCCGCGCCCCCAGGTGCCCCGTGAGCTGCTCCAACGTGAGCAGCGCGTACAGATGGCACCCGTCATCAAGGCGCACGCACCGCCTCGCCCCGCCCACCCGCTCCGGCAGCTCCCGGTACACCCGCTGCACCACATGCCCCCGCCGCTCCTCCCCGGGTTTCAGCGGGAACTGGAGCAGCCCCACCCGCCGTACCTCCGGGTGCCGACGGGCCCAGGCCACGACTGCGCCCAGCAGAACCGGGATCCAGTAGCGCTGGAACGTCCGGCGGAGTACCGGCACATACGCCCCGAACTCCTCGGCCGGCCACGCGACGGGCTCCAGACGCACCTCGTCCCCACGCCGTACCTCGGTCTGCCCGTCCCCACGGGCCTGGAACAGATAGCTGTACCGAACACCCAAGTCGCTCTGCACACCGGCCAGATAGAGCGTGTCGCCATGCCGCACCCCGTACAGGTACCCGACGAACCCGGGCCGCCCGGCGTCCATGAAGTTCCAGTCGGCCGCCTCGTACATCCCCTGCGGCAGCGACCCGCCCTTCAGGTAGCACCGCAGGGTCAGCGGCGCGCCGAACATCGGGAACCGCCCGTCCGCGATGTCGTCGCACGTCCCGTCCATCGCGACCACCTCGAACGGCACGTCCCGGTGGTGAAAGCCCAACGGCTCCTGAAGCGGCGCCGTGTCGTTCAACGCCCGCAACAGCACGCCCAGCGGCACCCCGAGCCGCTCCGCGATCTCCTCCCGCGGCGTCGGATCCTCCAGCCACCGCACGAACAGGTCCCGCCGGCCGGCCAGCCGAGGATGGTCGTACACCCACCGCCGAAGAAACCCCTCACCCCCCGGAACCACCACGTCCCCCACCCCACAGTCCTGACAACCCGCGGCCGAAACCGGCGCGCAGGCGTCCGCGCCGGGTCGACGAAAGACAGGCGGTGTCATGAGGGCCTCAGACCTCGTACTCGGCATGCCCGGCGCTGGGGAGCAGCGCCACGACCCGCCGCCCGCGGCGTTTCGTCCAGCCCAGCCCGAGGTCGGCCGGGTGGAGCTCGCCGGCGGGAGGCAGGGGGTCGGTGTGAAGGCGGCCCGCGTGGACGAGCAGGCGGTTCCAGTCGGAGAGGTCCAGCGAGGCCAGCCGGGCGCGCGTGCGCCGGGCCTCGTCCAGCTTCGCGGGGTCGATGCCCGGCTGGACGGGCTGGGTGAACTCCACGGCGCCGGCGTCGAGCCAGGCCTGCGTGTCACGCCTGATGCCGTCGGCCAGCTCCCCGATCGCCTGCTCCGGCGCGACGCCCTCGTCCCGCCGCTCCCAGTACCGGCGGACCTCGCGGCTGTGGCCGACCATGCCGGTGATGGAGTCGCCGCTGTTGATGAAGTGCCCGTTGCCGAAGGTGTCCCCGGCGACCACGCCGTTCACGGCGACCCGGGCGTCCGTCCCCGCGCGCTCCTCGACCTGGACCAGCTTCGGACCGTAGAACGTGTTGATCTTCTCGATCTGCTGCCTTGGCATCTCCAGGATCTCCTCGGCCCGGTCCAGCAGGAACTCCTTGAGCAGCAGTTGGTACGCGGCGAAGTACTCCGGCGACTCGGTGTCCGCGTCCGCCGGGACGAGCCCGGCCGCGACCGGGTCGAAGGTGAGGTAGTCGGGGACCTGGACGAGCACCCACCCCACCTCGGGGTCGTTCTCGTGCCCCAGCAGCATCTGCCGCACCCAGTACTCGTTGCCGTCGTCGTCGAACTCCGAGGCGATGCGGTACCGGAAGCGGCCCGTCGCATGCATGCTCAGGAGGATCGCGACGAAGTCGGCCCGCGCAGGCACCGGCGGGCGCCCGTCCCGCCGGTCGACCTCGACCTCGTGCCGCTTGAAGCCGAGCCGAGCCGCGTCGCTGCTGTTCGGCCCCTGGGCGATCACGAACAGCTCCGGCACTCCGAGGTCGATGATCGGGGTGCCGGGCTTGCGTACGTACGCGAAGGTGCCCCGGTAGTCCAGCTCGTGCAGCGCCTCGACGCGTATCCGCAGACGCCCGTCCGGCATCTCCTCGATCCCGCCGTCGGCCTCGCCCGCGACCCGGTGCTCGCTGAACAGCCGCACCCTCGGGGTGCGTTCCGGGTCCGCGAGGTCCATCGCCTCCAGCGCCTCCAGGTAGCGGCGCATCAGCGTCAGCAGCTCGGCGGCTGACACCTGGAAGGGGTGCGGCCCCTTCAGGACCTCCGCCAGGTCCCGGTCCCCGAAGTCGGGGTCGGGGCTGTCGGGGACCTCGGCGGCGGGCTGGAGCGTGCGGATACGCCGGGGCGACCCGTCCACCCACCGGTCGTCGAGGTGCTCGATGCTCTCCAGATCGCCCGCGATCTTGAGTTCCTCGTCGTCGAAGTCGAAGAAGCAGTTGATGACCTCCTCGACCGCGATGGTTCCGGTGACCGCCCCGGGCTTGTGGAAGCATTCGGCCAGCCGCAGCAGCCGGCCGTCACCCCGACGGGGCAGCCGGTCATCGCCGTAGCGCTCCAGCATCATCCGGTCGATGCGGCCGAGCTGGTGGTACGTGTCGGCGGCGATGTTCCAGGACGCGCCGGGCGACGGGTCCCCGCGCATCTCCACGCCGACCGCCCGGCGCCCCATGGCCACGCTCCACAGCATCGCCATCATGTTGGTTCCGCCCAGGCCGAGGGCGAGGAAATCGGGATCAGTGACGCCGCGCAGATCGTCGTGGTCCCCGTGAGTGGAAAAGGACATCGCTTGCCTTTCTGAGACGCGTGGAACGGTGCAGCAAGGCGGCAAGATGCACCCGCGGGGGCCGCGAGCGGCCACGAGCGGGAAATTAGGCGGGGGTTTCCGTCAACCGTACCCGAACCCCCCGCGCCATCTCCAGCGGACGGCAAAAAGGGGAATTCGAGAATCCGCTTATCCGGGAGCGCCCGCCGAGGCTCCCGCGCATACTCCATGGCTTCACTCACAGAAGGCAAAACGAGTCCACTGTGATCTACGTCACACATCATTGACGCACTCGGCAAGGCGCTGCAAGTGTCTTCAGCCCTGATGCACCTCTGATACACGCGCTGTCGCCAGCCGGCGTGTTCCCGCCCTGACGCCGCCATGAAGACCGGCGAAGATCAGCGCCGCTGCGGATTTCCCTGCACCGACCCAGCGCCACGAAGAGCTCCTCACCGAGGCACAATTCGAGGTATCATTTATGGCTGAAACAATATCCGACGCCACGCGCACATTCGATGTAACGATCGCCGGAAACGGCGCTCTGGGCCTTTCTCTCGGGCTGGTCCTCGCACGCCGCGGCGTCAGCGTCGCAGTTGTCGGAAAAGGCACCCGGCCGTTCGCCGCCTCGCCGGTCGCCGGCGCCATGAACGGTTGTTTCGGGGAGGCCACTCCGGGCCTTCTGCAGAGCGAGTTCGGCCGGGCGAAGCTCGCGATGGACGTACGCGCCACGGCACTCTGGGACGACTGGGAGAAATCTCTCGTCGAGGAGTCCGGAGAACAGCGGATCCGCAGCGCCGACGGCACCGTCGTCATCCTCAACACCATCGGAGTCCGCGAGATCGACACCGCTGGGTACGCCGCGATCCGCGAGGCCCTCGACTCGTACGATGAGTCGTACGAGGACGTCGACCCCGACCAGTTGGACTGGCTGGCGCCGGAGCCGACCTCGCGCCCGCTCAAGGCGATGTTCCTCCCCAACGAGCACGCGGTGGACTCCACCGCCCTGCTCCGCGCCCTCACCACCGCGTTCGAGCGGGCCGGCGGCACCCTCGTGGAAGACCTGGTGACCGAGGTCGTCGTCGACGGGGACCGGGCCAAGGGCGTGGTTCTCCGGTCCGAGCACACCCTGTCCTCACCGCAGGTCGTGCTCGCCGCCGGCGCCGCCAGCGTCGATCTGCTCGGCTCCCTGCCGGACGAAATCCGCTGCCGAGTCCCGGCGATGGTCTCCGGCTACGGCGTCTCGCTGATTCTGGAGGCCCAGGACGGCACGGTCCCGCCGTACGTCATCCGCACCCCCAACCGGGCCTTCGCCTGCGGGCTGCACGTGGTGCCCCGCTCCGGCGGGCAGCTCTACCTGGGCGCCACCAACAACATCTCGGCCACCTCCCGCGCGTACGCCAAGGTCGACGACCTCAACCTGCTGCTCGGCTGCACCAAGCAGATCCGCAGCGACCTGGTCGAGGCCTCGGTACGCAAGATCATGGTCGGCAACCGCCCGGTGCCGCTCGACGGCTTCCCGCTGCTCGGTCGCGTCGAGGTGGACGGCCTGTGGATGATGACCGGCACCTACCGCGACGGCCTCCATCAGTCCCCACTGCTCGCCCGGGACTTCGCCGCCCGGGTCCTGGGCGAGGAGCACGACACGAGCCTGGACGTGTTCACCCCCGTCCGCGCGCCGATCCAGGCGACAAGCAGGCAGGACTGCCTGGAGACGGCCGTGCAGCACACCCTCGCCCTCGGTTACGAGCACGACTGGGGCATCCCGGTCGACTGGCCGCCGCTGATCGAGGAGCAGCTGCGCGCGATGTACGACCGGATGCTGGACGAGCTGCACCCCCGCTTCGTACCGCCGCCCGAGCTGCTCGCCTTCGACGACCCGGCGATCACCACGGCCCTGCAGAAGTTCTACAACGCCCACGCCGACGCGTCGTGACGCGCCCTGACGGGTCCACGCGTCGGCACACCTCAGAGGGACGGAGTACGGCTGGATGATCGGCGGCCTGTCAGCGAACGGATCCGGCGGCCCACATGGCCCCAACGGCAGGGGCTCCGGAGCCAAGCCCTCCCACGCGTACGCGGCCTGGGGCGACTACTGGGCTGGTGTCCTGGACGACTGGATCGGCGGCGAGATCGACGCCGACTGCCTCGCCGTGCTGTGCGACCTGGCGGACGGCGGCGACGTCCTGGAACTCGGCATCGGCACCGGCCGGGTGGCGATTCCGCTGGCCCGCAGCGGGCTCACCGTCCACGGATTCGAATTGTCCGACGCGATGATCGAGAAGCTGCGGGAGAAACCGTACGGCGACAAGATCACCGTGTTCCAGGACAACTATGTCGACGTGGCCGTGGAGGGAACCTACCGACTGGTCCCGTGGATCGACTGGGGTCCGGTGCTTCTGCATTCCCAGGAAGAGCAGCTCACCTGTTTTCGGAATGTCGCCAAGCGCCTGGAACCCGGTGGCTATTTCGTCATCGAGATGCCGATCCGGCTCCCCTTGCCGGACGGCCGGGGAAACGGCGACGGAAACGAGCATCTGGTCGTCGAGTCGATCAATCCGAGCAGCGTCGGACTGTGGGCCGTGGACTACAACCCGGTCGACCAGACCATGTTCACCCAGCAGGTCCTCCTGGAGGACGGATCGGTCACTGTGGCACCCGTCCGTATGCGCTATGCGAGCCCCTCGGAACTGGACCTGATGGCCCGGATGGCCGACCTGGAGCTCTGCCACCGCTGGGCCGACTGGCGGCGCTCTCCGATCACTTCGAGCAGTCAGTCGCACATCTCCGTCTATCGGAAGTCGCCTTCTGCCTGAGGACACTTCATGATCGAGAAAGCCCTGGCGGCCGAGAAGGCCGTCCCGGGACAGACTTCCGCAATTCTCTGGCTGCGAAGGGGAGTTGCGGGGTATTCTCCGGAGTGACCAAGGGGGACCACCTCGCACGGTTAATCATTGTCAGACGGCGCCTGACGCACCGATGGACGACAGCCCGCAAAGGCAGTCGCAGTGGTGCGCGGTCGAGGACAGGCGTGCGTCGGCGATTCCGGCGGTGAGCATGGTCCGACAGCTCGCGCGGCAGCGGTCCGCGCAGCGAGATCACAGCGCGTCCCTGCCCCACACACTCCACAGCCCACACACCCGGCAGCCTGCTCACGCCGTCTTCCCCTTCGTCCGTCCACGCGCAGCCGCCCATAGGTAAGGAGGAGGAAGTGGCGAGCGACACCAGCCATGGCACCCAGTCCTATTTCCGCGAAGACCACGATCTGCGAGGCGTGATCGACCCGGACTTCCTGGCACTGGGGCTCGGCGGTACCAACATGATGGCGATGCTCTGGAGCGTGGCCTGCGGCCGGCGTGCAGTCGGCGTGGAGATGCGCGGTGAGCCCTCGCTCGGCGTGCACTGGAACATCCGCGAGGACATGTACCACCAGTTCGGTCTCCTCGACGACATGATGATGGAGCGGTACGGTCCGGACGGGGTGCCCAAGCGCGGCGACGGGTCGGTCTTCCGGCTGTCGGACTGCTTCTACCACCCGGACACCATCGCCGGTCAGATCTCCGCCGACGAGGTGGTGAACAGCTTCGAGACCCGGATGCACGTCGGCGGCACGATCGACCACATCGAGTTCATCGACGACCGCTACCGGGACGGGGAGCCGAACCGGACCATCACCGTGACCCCGCCCGTCCCGGTGCCGCGGAAGCCGGACCCGTCCCTCATCCGCGCCGACATGGCCGAGGTGCTCGACGGCCCGTCCACGTTCCAGACCGCCGCCTCCGAGCTGCTGCGCATGTGGCGCCGCTATCTGGAGAAGATCGAGGAGATGGACCTGGCGCGCGGGCTTGCGGAGCCCCGCGTACGGCTGTTCCTCAAGCACCGGGTGATCACCGAGGACGGAGACGGGTTCATCCCCGGCCCGGACGGCCGACTGCGGGTCCGGATCGAGGAGGTCCAGGAGATGGACTACCGGGGCCGCTTCGTCCGCACCCGCGCCCCCGGCACCGAAGTCATCGACATCGGCGTCCCCGAACTCTTCGTGGTCGCGCAGGGTTTCTACAGCAGCGACGCCGAACGGCTCGGCTTCACCCAGCGGGACGTGAAGGTCGACCACAAGGACGGCCGCGGCCCGGTCGTGGCCCAGGCCGACTACCTCGCAGGCTTCTGCGAGGTGCTGGTCGACGGCCGGCTGCGCCGCCGGATCGCCTCGGAGTACGACAAGGACGGCAACGAGTACTGGGTCCGGCAGATCGCGGTCGGCCACGAGAACGACCCCGAGGTCGGCTGGCTCCTCGTCCAGGTCCCCGACTTCGAGACCTTCGACCCGATCGCGGAGGGCCTCGTCCCCGAGGACACTGACCGAACCTCGCCCGAGTACTTCGCCGGATACCAGCAGCTGCTGTACGAGTGCTATATCAAGCACGCGGCGAAGGTACTGGAACTGGAGCCGGAGGACCTCGCCAAGGTCCAGATGGACTACGGCCCCAAGCTGTTCAGCCTGGTGGAGCGGATCGGGGAGGACGCCCGGCTCGCGCCCAACGGCGTGGTCGCCGGCGACTCCTTCGGCAACGGTCACTTCCTGACCAGCGGCGGCGCCAACTGCGGGGTGATCGGTCATAGTTACCGGGTACTCCACTTCTGGCAGGCGCGGGACACGGGCGTCCCTGTCGCGGAGGCGATACGGACGCTCTCGGACGGCATCAAGCAGGACACCCTGGCCTGGCTGGCGGTGAGCGCCGGGGAGTTCAGCCAGGCGGCGCCCATCAACTTCGGCACCGACCGCATCCGGCAGATCGCGGAGGCCAGCGGTATCGACGAGGGCTCCCGGGCGAACACGATCGACGCCAGCAGGCGCTTCCGGCACAAGCTGGTCACCCTGGACTACTCCGACTGGCGACGGCTGTTCATCCGCGGGGGCAGGCTGCACACCGACGCCCTGCCCCCGCTCCAGGACAGCCATCCGGACGCCCGCGAGGCCAAGGAACCCGAGACGGTCAACTAGGCCACGTCCGGGGCGGGCCACGGCCGACCGGCTGACAAGCCGTGGCCCGCCTCGGAAACACACGTACCCACCTCGGCAAGTGAAGGGAAGTAGATGACTACTACGGGCGGTCAGAGCAACCTGGAGACGATCGAGCGAGCCCGGCGCGTCACGGCAGCCGAGGACTACGACATCGGGACGCGCTTCCCGTCGGTGTTCGTCAGCGCCGAAGGCTCCTGGATGCGGGACGTCGAGGGCAACCGCGTCCTCGACGTGACGGCGGCCAGCGGCTCGCTGCTGCTCGGCAACCGGCACCCCGCGGTCGTCGAAGCGGTGACCAAGTGCGTGGCCGAGCACGGCACCGTGTTCGCGAGCACGCTCTCCCTGCCCCGCCTGGAGCTGGCCGAGCGGCTGTGCGAGCGCTACCCGGCGGGCGAGAAGGCGGTGTTCTGCAAGACCGGCTCCGAGGCGACCCTCGCCGCGATCCGGCTCACGCGGGCCTACACCGGCCGCGACCTGATTCTGACCTCCGGCTACCACGGCTGGCACGACTGGCAGCTCACGTACCTGAACATGGGCTTCGACCCCGCCTCCCGCGTGGTCAACTTCGGCTACAACGAAACCGCGTTGGCCCGGCTGCTGGAGCAGTTCGGCAGCGAGATCGGCGGTGTCATCGTCACCCCCGAGCCCGCCTGGCTGGGCGCCGACTACTACCGTCGGCTCTCCGAACTGTGTGCCCGCCACGACGTGCCGTTCATCTTGGACGAGGTCATCACAGGCGTCCGCTGGGGCGCCCGCGGCCTGAACGGCACGGGCGGCGTCCCCGCCGACCTGATCACCGTCAGCAAGGGCCTGAGCAACGGCCACGCTCTGTCGGCCGTGCTCGGCAAGCGGGAGATCGTCGACGCGTACGACAAGGCCGGCATCGCGGGGACGTACACCCGCGAGGTCCCGCCGATGGCCGCCGCGCTCGCGGTGCTCGACGTCATCGAGGACGGCTCCGTCCACGAGCACTGCGAGAAGATGGGCCAGAAACTCAAGGACGGGATGCGGGAGATCCTCAAGAAGGTCGGAATCCCCGCCTACATCACCGGGCCGAACATGATGTTCGACGTCGTCGTCGAATCGGAGTCCCTGTCCTGGGACATCTACCGCGCGGCCTTCGACTACGGCGCCTACTTCGAGGACAGCGGTACGCACATGGTGACCGCCGCCTACGGCGACGAGGAGGTCGAACACGCCCTGCACGCCTTCGAGATGGGCGCCCAGCGGGTCGTCGCCACCCGCGAACCCGACTTCGGGGAGCTGCCGGAGGACCGCAGGATGGCCTTCCCGCTGGAGGCATTCGGCGGCAACATCCGCGACAACGAGACCGTGCTGAAGCGCATCGAGGACATCGTCCGGCAGGTCGAGCAGCGCGACCGCACCCTCGGTGGCACCCTCGACCCGGCATGTGGCTGAGGTGACCTCGGCGGCCGGGACGCCGCCCGCCTGGACGGCGTCCCGGTCCGTGCCGCGCGGCACCTGGACCCTGGTGGCCCGGCGCTCGTACGGCCCCCGGGTCTTCCGCGTCGACAGCGCGCGGGGCGGTGCCTACTACGTGAAGACCACCCCGGTGCGGGAGGCCGACACCCGCTTCCACCCGGTGGCCGAGGCGGAGCGGCTGGCGTGGCTGCGCGGCCACGGTCTGCCGGTACCCGAGGTGCTCGACGTGGGTGTACGGGACGGCCTGACGTGGCTGGTCACCACGGCCGTGCCGGGGCGTCCCGCGAGCGGCCCGTGGTCGGCGGCTGAGCGGCCCCGGGTGGTACGCGTGCTGGCCGAGGCCGCCGCGGCGCTGCACGCGCTGCCCGTCGGGGGCTGCCCCTTCGACGGGCGGCTGCGCACGACGCTGGCCTGGGCGGAGACCGCCGCGCACACGGGACGGGTGGACCTGGACGACCTGGACGAGCACCATCTCGGCTGGTCGGCAGGGAGACTGCTGGACGCGTTGCGAGGCACGCCAGCGCCGCCGGAGGACCCGGTGGTCTGCCATGGTGACCTGTGCCCGGACAACGTGCTGGTGGACCCTGACACCCTGGCCCTGACGGGGATCATCGACGCGGGGCGGCTGGGCGCGGCGGACCGGTGGCGGGACCTGGCGGTGGTGCTGCGCGAGCTGGGGGACGCGGGGGGCGCGTGGCCGGCCGCCGAGAGGCACGACGAGGCGTTCCTGCGCGGTTACGGGATCACGTACGACGCGCCGAAGGCGGACTTCTACCGCCTGCTGGACGAGTTCTTCTGATGCCTCGCTTCACCTTCTCCCGATGACGCTCGGAGTGTCGCCATGCCCGCTCGGGTCCTGCTGCTGTCCCCGCACCCGGACGACATCGCCTGGTCGCTCGGCTGCACGGTCTCCCGGATGCGGGCCGCCGGGGCGGCGTCGCTGTGTGTCGTCACGTTCTTCGGCCGCACCCGTTACGCCCCCGGACACTCGGCGCACGGGAGCGCGGAGGACGCGTCCCGGGTGCGGACACGGGAGGAGGCGGACTGGGCCGTACACGCTGAGGTGTCACTGCACCGGGCGCAACTCCCGGATTCGAGCCTGCGCGGCTACGACGACGACACCGAGATGGGGGCGCCGCCGGAACCGGAGGTCGTCCGCGAGACGGTCCGGATCCTGCGGGACACCGTCCGCCGGGTCCGCCCGTCGTTCGTCCTGGCGCCGCTGGCGGCCGGGGGGCACGTCGACCACGCTGCCGTACGGCAGGCGGCGCGGGAACCGCTACCCGGGACGGATGTCGTCTGGTACGAGGACCTGCCGTATGCCGCCGAGGGGGTACCGGCACCCGGCGGCTGCCCCCTGGTCGTACCGGCCGACGGGTACTGGGCGGCGAAGGAGGCAGGTGTACGGCACTTCCCGTCCCAGCAGCCGGACGAGGTCCTGCCTGTGCTGCGCCGGCACGCCGAGGCGGTGTCGGGCGAACGGCTATGGGCGCCGGACGCATGCACCGCGGACCGGCTGCGGGCGCTGCTGCTCTGCTGAAGTCGGCGTGCCCTCTGCCGGTACGCCCCTGGCGGCAGTCCGGCGATAGGGTGACCGGGCAGGTTCGGAGCGGCGCGTACCCCAGGTCAGCAGGGGGCACGCAGGGGCAGGAGGCGGCAGATCATGGACGACGGGATCCTGCGGCTCCGGTCCCACGGGCACGCCGCCGTACGCGGCACACACGGCAAGACCCTGGAGTTCGCCGTGGAGCCGGACATCACCGCCCGCGCCACCTGCGTGCTGGGCGTGGCCACGACCGTACACGGGGGTCCGGTCCCCCCGGTCGCGGGCCCGCTGCGGCTGACGATCACCGCGCGGGGCATCGGCGTGACCGTGCACGCGCTCGGCAACTCCCTGTGGCGGCCGGGCACCACGGCGGTCGTGCGGCGCAGCACCGAACGGCTCCCCAACACCCTGGCCACCGATGCCGACATGGCGGCGGCCGACCTGCCACGCGAACTGGTGCACGCGCTCACCGACCCGGACACCGCGGTGGACGTGCTGGTGGAGCGGGCGCCCGGCCCGGAGAACGGCACCTTGGTCCGTTACTGGGCAGCGCCCGGCCACGACCGGCGGCTGGCCGTCGAATGCGCGGCGGCTGACGTGATCCTGGCCGAGGACCGGGAGGCGCGGGCGGCGCTGGCCGGGTACGACGCGCTCGACGCTTCCGGCGCGCGGTCCCCGCGATCCGGCCGTGACGCGGAGGCCGCGGCGCGCGAGGCACTGGCCGAGGGCGGCAGGGTCCTGACGGTGGCAGCCGCTGCGGCGCCGGGCCCGTTGCCGCAGCTGCTCGACCGGACTGCCCGCCCCGTGGTCGAGGTCCTGAACCTCCCACCGGAGCTGGCGGTCTCCGCGGTGTCCCCGGTACGTGCCAGACGCCTCCTGGCGACGGAGGCACCGCCCCGCGAGGTCCCGCGCCTGGTGGCGACCCAGCCGGGCGCCGCCGTGACGTTCCGCTGCGCGGCCGAGGAGCTGCCCCGTGTGCTGGCGGAGGTGGACCGCCCGGCCGGCAGCCGTACGGTCAGCGTGGCGGAGGCCTCACTCCCCGGCGCGGAACGCCCCTGGTGGGGCCCGGCGACCGAGCTGAACTGGGACGGCCGGGGCGAGGTGGTGTGCCAGGTGGACCCGGTGGAGACCCCGGCGGGCGCCGCGGTGGCCGCCGTGGACCCGGCGGGACTGGTGGCGGCGCTGCTGGATCAGTCGCTGTCGACAAGGACCATCGCGATGGCGCTCGCGGCACAGCCTGGCTGGTCACGCAGAACGGCGTACGACTTCGTGCTGAAGGCAACCGGCGGTCGGAAGAACTGACCCCGCAAGAGACGGGCCCAGCGGATCAGTCCGGCTCCCCCGGATTGATCACCCCGGTCAGCCCAAGCACATCGAGCTGATCGCGGGAGGAGTTCAGCCGCCGGGTCCAGGACGTGGCCAGCGCCTCGATGGCGGCGCTGTCGAGGTACTCGGCGGCGTCCAGCCGCCACCCGCCGGGCGCGAGCGCGGGCACCAGGTCCCGCATGGCGGACTCGGGCGTCGGCTCCGGATGGTCCCCGACCTCGGGCACGGCCGGACGCCAGGCGTGCAGGTTCAAGGTGATGAGGAACGTGGCCTCGGGCACGCACACGCCCGCGAGGTCCCGCAGCATCTTCATGTCGGACCCGAGCATGCCGCGCAGCAGGCTCCCCCAGGGCATCAGCACATGGATCTCGGTGACCCCGTGCAGCTCTCCGGGCAGGCGCTCGGCCGAGGCCCACACGTACAGCAGGTTCGGCAGCCCGCCCTTGTTGGGTGAGGCGGAGGCCCTGGTCGCGACCTTGCGCATGTTGTCCTTGGCCGCGTCCAGCCCGATGACCAGGGTGTCGGGCTCACGCCGGGCGAGCTGGTAGGCGTGCTTGCCGTCGCCGGTGCCGACGTCCAGCACCACCTTCTTGTACCGCGAGAGCAGTTCCTCGAACTCGCTCCGGCCCAGCTCCACGACCCGCTTCCCGCTGACACGACGCATACGCTCAGCGTACCGGTGCGGCACCCGCTCCCGTACGCCGGAAGGGTCGCCCCCCTGGGCAAGCCCGTGGCAGCCTGAGCCGGTGACCTCCGACACGGCGACACAGCCCCCGCAGCCTTTCACGGTCGCGGTCGACGAAGAACTGCTGTCCGATCTCACCGCCCGATTGGAGCGCACCCGCTGGCCCTCCCCGGCACCGGGCGCCCCCTGGAGCCAGGGCACGGATCTCGGCTACCTGCGCGAGATCGTGGCGTACTGGGCCGAGAAGTTCGACTGGCGGGCGCAGGAGCGCAAGCTCAACGCCTTCGCCCACTACCGCACCCGCATCGAGGACACCCACATCCACTTCGTCCACCACCGGGCGGCCCACGGGGAGGGCATCCCCCTGATCCTCACCCACGGCTGGCCGAGCACGTTCGTGGAGCTGCTCCCCCTGGTCCCGCTGCTCACGGACCCCGGGGCGCACGGCATCGAGGGCCCCGCCTTCGACGTGGTGATCCCGTCCCTGCCCGGCTACTGCTTCTCGTCCCGCCCCGACCGCGCGCTGACGATGCGGGACACCGCCCGCCTCTGGCACACCCTGATGCGCGACCTCGGCTATGAGCGGTACGGCGTCCAGGGCGGCGACTTCGGATCCGGCATCGGTACGTTCCTGGCGCTCGACCAGCCGTCGGCGGTACGTGGCCTGCACCTGTCCAACATCGAGCTGTCCCCGTACCTGGGCCCGGGCGCCCCACCGCTCACCAAAGCCGAACGCGCCTATCTGGCCCAGGAGGAGCGCTGGCTGGAGGAGGAGGGCGGCTACAACCACGTCCAGTCCACGAAACCCCAGTCCCTCGCGTACGCCCTGACCGACTCCCCCACCGGCCTGGCCGCCTGGGTCCTGGAGAAGTGGCGCGCCTGGTCCGACAGCGAGGGCGACCTGGAAAGCCGCTTCACCCGGGACTTCCTCCTCACGACCCTGACCCTCCTCTGGGTGACCGACAGCATCGCCCCCTCGCTCCGCGACTACTACGACAACCGCGAGCTGTACGACTCCCTCACCGCCAGCGACCGCGTCCAGGTTCCCACGGCCATCGGCCTCTTCGGCAACGAGTACATCGACGACGGCACCCCGCCCCGCTCCTGGGCGGAACGCCTCTACACCGTCAACCACTGGACCGTCATGCCCTCAGGCGGCCACTTCGCCCCCACCGAGGAACCCCACCACCTGGCCCACGACCTGACCCGCTTCTTCGCCAACCTCTGACGCCACCACACCCCGCACAACGCCGGGAGCCCGGGTCGGACACATCCGACCCGGGCTCTCCAGCGGAGCCACCTGCGGGATTCGAACCCGCGACCTACGCATTACGAGTGCGTTGCTCTGGCCATCTGAGCTAAGGTGGCGCGCTGCTCTCACCCGTGGCGGGTGCAGCAGCGGGCCTAAGTCTACACAGGCGGAGAGGGTGCTCGTGCACACCCTTTCGGCGGGGGGGGGCGGGCCCGGGTCAGCCGGTACGGAGGGCCATGGTCATCGCTTCGACCGCGAGGAGGGGGGCCACGTTGCGGTCGAGGGCGTCGCGGCAGGCGAGGATCGCCTCGATGCGGCGCAGGGTGCTCTCCGGGGCCGAGTCGCGGGCGACCCGGTCGAGGGCGTCGCGGACGTCGTCGTTGGCGACGGCGGTGCCGGAGCCGAGCTGGAGGGCGAGGACGTCACGGTAGAAACCGGTGAGATCGCGGAGTGCCAGGTCGAGGGTGTCGCGCTGGGTACGGGTCCTTCGGCGCTTCTGCCGGTCCTCCAGGTCCTTCATCACACCTGCCGTACCGCGCGGCATCCGGCCGCCCTGGGCCGCGCCGAGCGCCGCCTTCAGTTCCTCGGTCTCCTTGACGTCGACCTCCTCCGCCAGCTGCTTGGCGTCCTCCCCGGCCGCGTCGATCAGCTCCTGTGCCGCTCTCAGACAGCCGCCGACGTCCTGGACGCGCAGGGGCAGCTTCAGCACGGCGGCGCGGCGGGCGCGGGCACGCTCGTCGGTGGCGAGCCTGCGGGCCCGCTCGATGTGGCCCTGCGTGGCGCGGGCGGCGGCTGCCGCCGCTTCCGGCTCGATGCCGTCACGTCGTACGAGAAGCTCCGCGACCGCCGTCACGGGCGGGGTCCGCAGGGTGAGGTGGCGGCAGCGGGAGCGGATCGTGGGCAGCACGTCCTCCAGGGACGGCGCGCACAGCAGCCACACGGTGCGGGGCGCGGGTTCCTCCACCGCCTTCAGCAGGACGTTCGCGGCGCCCTCGGTGAGGCGGTCGGCGTCCTCCAGCACGATGACCTGCCAGCGGCCGCCGGCCGGGGAGAGCTGGGCCCGGCGGACCAGGTCGCGGGTGTCCTTGACGCCGATGGAGAGCAGGTCGGTGCGGACGGCCTCCACATCGGCGTGCGTCCCGACGAGAGCGGTGTGGCAGCCCTCACAGAACCCGCAGCCGGGCTCGCCGCCGAGCGCCCGGTCGGGGCTGACGCACTGCAGGGCGGCGGCGAAGGCGCGGGCGGCGGTGTCCCGGCCGGCGCCGGGCGGGCCGGTGAACAGCCAGGCGTGCGTCATGGTCGACTTCGACGCGTCGGGCGGCGCCGTGCCCTGCGCCTCGGCGGTGACCAGCGCGTCCGCGTCCCGGGCGGCGGACGCGAGCTGCGCCTGGACACGGTCCTGGCCGACCAGGTCGTCCCATACGGGCATGGGTCACCGCCTCTCGTTCTGTGCCGGTGCGGGCGTTTCGCGGCCCGGGCCGCGGGTGTCGCTTCTCATTGTGGGGCAGGGGGCTGACAGTCCCCGGCTCAGCGGCGGCCACCGCCGCCCAGCGGGTCCCGGGGGTCCCCCGGGCCGTGGGGGTCGTGCGGTTCCTCGTCCTCGCGCGGGCCGAGCAGTTCGTCCGCCAGTGTCGGCAGGTCGTCCAGCGGGGTCTCCTCCGCCCAGTCGGGCCGGGCCCGCCTCGGGCGGCCCCCCTCGTCGACCTGCGGCAGCTCCCGCGTCCGGTCGTCCTCACCGGCCGGCTCCCGCGCACCCGCCGAGGGCTGGGCGTCGCCCGGGTGCCGGGCCTCGTCGCGGAAGAAGCCGGGCGGAACCCGGTCGTCCGGGCCGCGGTCGTCCCGTACCCGCTTCCGAGCGGGGTCCCGGACGGCATCCCGTACCGGAGGAAGCACGGTCGTCTCCGCGAGGTCGGACGCCGGCGCGTCCTCCTTGCGCATGCTGATGCGCTGGGTCTCGTCCTCGGCCGACGCGGGCGGAGCGGCGGTCTCCGCGGCGGCCGGGCGCTCGTCGCCCTTGCGCATGCTGATGCGCTGCGTCTCGGCGTCGTCCTTGCGCAGGTCGATGCGCGGGGTCGGCACCGTCTCCGCGAACTCGTCCGGGCGCACGACCGGCGTCGGCACCGTCACATCGTGCGGCGACACGGCGGGCGCGGCCGAAGCCGCGGCGGCCGCCTCCGCCGCGGCCTGGCGGCGGGCCTCCTCGGCACGCAGCAGCGCCTCCTCCGCCTTGCGCTGCTTCTCCCGGCGCCGCTCCTCGGCCTCGGCTCGCTGCCGGGCCTCCTCCTCGGCCTGCGCGCGCAGCCGCTCCTGCTCCTCCAGGCGGGCCTTCTCCTCGGCCTCGCGGCGCCGCCGTTCCTCCTCCGCGAGCCGCCGGGCCTCGGCCGCACGCTGGCGGGCCTCCTCGGCCTGCCGTTCCTCCTCGCGGCGCCGGGCCTCCTCCTCCTCGGCCTTGCGGCGGGCCTCCTCCTCGGCACGCAGCCTGGCGAGCTGCTCCTGGCGCTCGCGCTCCAGGCGCTCCTCCTCCGCCTTGCGCGCGGCCTCCTCCTCGGCCTTGCGGCGGGCCTCCTCCTCGGCGGCCTTGCGCGCCTCCTCCTGGGCCTTCACCTCGGCCTCGGACAGCGGCAGCATCTGGTCGAGCCGGTGCCGTACGACGGTGGTGACGGCCTCCGGCTCCTGGCCCGCGTCCACGACGAGGTAGCGGGAGGGGTCGGCGGCGGCCAGGGCCAGGAACCCGGCCCTCACGCGCCGGTGGAACTCGGCGGGCTCGGACTCCAGCCGGTCCGGGGCCTCCGTGAACCGCTCCCGGGCCGTCTCCGGCGACACGTCCAGGACGACGGTCAGGTGCGGTACGAGTCCGCCGGTCGCCCAGCGGGAGATGCGGGCGATCTCGGTCGGGGACAGGTCGCGGCCCGCGCCCTGGTAGGCGACGGACGAGTCGATGTACCGGTCGGTGATCACGACCGCGCCCCGCTCCAGGGCCGGGCGGACCAGCGAGTCGACATGCTCGGCGCGGTCGGCGGCGTACAGGAGGGCCTCGGCCCGGTGGGACAGCCCGGCGGACGACACGTCGAGCAGGATGGAGCGCAGCCGCTTGCCGATGGGGGTGGCTCCGGGCTCGCGGGTGACGACGACCTCGTGGCCCTTGGCCCTGATCCAGTCGGCCAGGGCCGCCACCTGCGTGGACTTCCCAGCGCCGTCGCCGCCCTCCAGAGCGATGAAGAAGCCGGAGGCGGCCGGGGCCTGCTCCGGGTCGGCGCCCCGGCGCAGCGCGTCGGCCAGGTCGCGGCGCAGCGGTACCCCGGACCGGTCGTCGGTCCTGGCCAGCACCAGCGCGGCGACGGGCAGCAGCAGCGCGCCGGCCAGCATGAGCGTGAAGGCGGCGCCGCCGTGGGCGAGGACGACGCTGTCGCCGGCCAGCCGGTGGTTGCCGAGGGCGGCGGCGAACAGGGGCGCGGCGAGCGCGCCGAGCCCGATGGCGACCCGGACGACCGCCTGGAGGTGCTCGGTGACGCGGGGCCTGCGGAACTCCTCGGTCTCCTGGTCGATCAGGGCGTGCCCGGTGTGCGCGGCGACCCCGGCGGCGTAACCCGCGAGGAGCGCCAGCAGCATGACGGTCGTGGTGTCCGGTACGAGGCCCATGACGAGCAGCGCGACCCCGGCGAACGCGAGTGCGAGGGCCAGCAGGCGGCGCCGGGACAACGCGGGCAGGACACCGCCCGCGCTCCGGATGCCCAGGCCGGTGCCCCCGACGAGGGCGAGGACCAGCAGGGCGTACGCGACAGGTCCCCCGCCGAGCCCGGCGGCGTGCAGGACGGCGACGGCGGCGGCGGACGCGATGGCTCCGGCGACGGCGGCGCAGGCCAGGACCAGCAGCGGTATCGCACCTGTACGGCCCTTCTCCACGCCGGTCCCGTTGGACGGACGGCGCAGGCCCTCCAGCGGGGACCGGGGGCGCGGGGTCGGTGTGCCCGGCAGGTGCAGGCCGGACAGGAGCGACGCGGACGCGGCGAAGAGACCGGCCGAGACGTACGAGCCGGGCGCGGCCTGGTGGATCTGGAACCAGTCGACGCCGAGCCCCAGCAGCCGCCCGGCGAGCGAGGCGACCAGCAGGACCGCTGCGGCCACCGGGATCACCGCGAAGTTCGTGCGCAGCGACAGGCGGCGCAGTGCGCCCAGGTGGTCGGGCAGCGGCCGGACGGCGGCGCCTTCGATGGGCGGCGCGGGCAGCAGTGCGGGAGCGGCGCTCTCCTTGGCGACGGCCCAGAACCGCTCGGCCACGCCCGCAAGGAAGGCGGTCAGCAGTACCAGATACAGCGCCTCGGCCGGGGTCCAGACGATCCACAGCGGCGCCACGACCAGCAGCGCGGCCCGCACCCCGTCGGCCGTGATCATGGTCCAGCGGCGGTCGAGCGGACCACCTGCGGCGATGAGCTGGGTCACCGGGCCGAGCAGGACGGCGCCGACGAGGAACGTGGACAGAGCGCGGGCGCCGAACACGGCGGCGACCGCGAAGGCCGCGCCGCGCGCGCCCGCCCCGAAGGTCTCCTCGGTGACTCCCGCCCGGACGGCGAGCAGGACCAGCACCAGCAGGGCCAGGGCATCGGCTGTCCCGCCGACGGCCTGGGCGCTCCACAGCCGCCGGAGCGGCTGGTTGCGCAGGAGGGCCCGTACCGCCCGCTCGCGGGAGTCCGCGGTCAGCGCGGCGTCGGTGTCGGCGCCCGAGGGGGCGTCCGGTACCGGCTGCTGCTCGGCTGGCTGCTCGGCTCGCGTCATCCTCTCAGCCTATCCGCCCCGGCCGACACGAATCCGCCCGCTGCCACGGGCATGCGTTCGGCCGGTGCGGAGGGCGACGCACGGGAAGCGCGCGACGGGACGCGCGCCTGCCGGCGGGTGGGCGCGCGCCCGAGGGGCCGCCGACGGGCGGCGCGGAGGAGGTGCGGCAGTGCGGACGGGCGGCGCGGACGCAAGGAGGAGGCGCGGACGCGAGCGGGAGGGCGGGCGCGACGGGGGGCCGCCTGCCTGGCGGCTCTCCCCCGTCGTGCCCGCCCCCGGAACGGCGTCAGTCCTCGGCGGCCGTCCTCGACGCGGCGGCGGTCTTCTCGGCCGCTGACGTCTTCTTGGCGGCCGTCTTCTTCGCCGCCGTGGTCTTGGCGGCGGCTGTCGTCTTCTTGGCGGCCGTCTTCTTCGCCGTGGTCTTCTTCGCGGCGGTCTTCTTGGCCGCCGTCTTCTTCGCGGCGGTCTTCTTCGCCGGCCCCTTCGCCCGTTTCTCCGCGAGCAGCTCGAAGCCCCGCTCCGGGGTGATCGTGTCCACGTTGTCCCCGGACCGCAGCGTCGCGTTGGTCTCGCCGTCCGTGACGTACGGGCCGAAGCGGCCGTCCTTGACGACCACCGGACGCTCGCTGACCGGGTCGTTGCCCAGTTCCTTCAGCGGCGGCTTGGCCGCGGCCCGGCCCCGTACCTTCGGCTGGGCGTAGATCGCGAGGGCCTCGTCCAGCGTGATGGTGAAGAGCTGCTCCTCGCGCTCCAGGGAGCGGGAGTCCGTCCCCTTCTTCAGGTACGGGCCGTACCTGCCGTTCTGCGCGGTGATCTCCACACCCTCGGCGTCCGCGCCGACGACGCGCGGCAGCGACATCAGCTTCAGCGCGTCCTCCAGCGTCACCGTGTCGAGCGACATGTCCTTGAAGAGGGACGCGGTGCGTGGCTTGACCGCGTTCTTGCCGGTCTTCGGCGTGCCCTCGGGCAGGATCTCCGTCACATACGGGCCGTACCGGCCGTCCTTGGCGACGATCATGCGTCCGGACTCGGGGTCGTGGCCCAGCTCGAACTCGCCGCTCGGCTTGGCCAGCAGCTCCTCCGCGTACTCGACGGACAGCTCGTCGGGCGCGAGGTCGGCGGGCACGTCGGCGCGCTGGTGGCCTTCGGCGTCCTTCTCCCCGCGCTCGATGTACGGGCCGTAGCGGCCGACCCGGAGCACGATGCCGTTGCCGACGGGGAAACTGGAGATCTCGCGGGCGTCGATCGCGCCGAGGTCGGTGACCAGCTCCTTCAGGCCACCGAGGTGGTCGCCGTCGCCGTTCCCCGCGTCGGCGGCGCCGCCGGCACTGCCGGTGCCCTCGCCCTCACCGAAGTAGAAGCGCTTCAGCCACGGCACGGCCTGTGCCTCGCCGCGTGCGATGCGGTCGAGGTCGTCCTCCATCTTCGCGGTGAAGCCGTAGTCGACGAGTCGGCCGAAGTGCTTCTCCAGCAGGTTGACCACGGCGAAGGAGAGGAAGGACGGGACGAGCGCCGTGCCCTTCTTGAAGACGTAGCCGCGCTCCAGGATGGTGCCGATGATCGACGCGTAGGTCGACGGGCGGCCGATCTCTCGCTCTTCCAGCTCCTTGACCAGCGTGGCCTCGGTGTAGCGGGCCGGGGGCTTGGTCGCGTGGCCGTCGGCGGTGATCTCCTCGGCGGTCAGCGCGTCGCCCTCCGCGACCTGCGGGAGGCGGCGCTCACGGTCGTCGAGTTCGGCGTTCGGGTCGTCGGCGCCCTCCACGTAGGCCTTCATGAAGCCGTGGAAGGTGATCGTCTTGCCGGACGCGCTGAACTCGGCGTCCCGGCCGTCGGCGGCCCGGCCACCGATCTTGACGGTGACGGAGTTGCCGACCGCGTCCTTCATCTGGGAGGCGACGGTCCGCTTCCAGATCAGCTCGTACAGCTTGAACTGGTCGCCGGTCAGCCCGGTCTCGGCGGGGGTGCGGAAACGATCACCCGAGGGGCGGATCGCCTCGTGCGCCTCCTGCGCGTTCTTGACCTTGCCGGCGTAGGTGCGCGGCTTCTCCGGCAGGTAGTCGGCGCCGTACAGCTGGGTGACCTGGGTGCGGGCGGCGGTGACGGCCGTGTCGGACAGCGTCGTCGAGTCCGTACGCATGTAGGTGATGAAGCCGTTCTCGTACAGCTTCTGCGCGATCTGCATGGTGGCCTTCGCACCGAAGCCGAGCTTGCGGCTGGCCTCCTGCTGGAGGGTCGTGGTGCGGAAGGGCGCGTACGGCGAGCGGCGGTACGGCTTCGACTCGACCGACCGTACGGCGAACGCGGTCTCCGCGAGCGCGGCGGCCAGGGCACGGGCGTTCGCCTCGTCGAGGTGCAGGATCTGGCCGGGCGTCTTGAGCTGCCCGTCCGGGCCGAAGTCACGCCCCTGGGCGACCCGGCGGCCGTCGACGGAGGCGAGCCGCGCGTTGAACGCGGCGGGATCCGAGGAGTCGCCGGGTCGGCCGGTGCCGAAGGTGCCGGTGAGGTCCCAGTACTCGGCGGATCGGAAGGCGATGCGCTCGCGCTCCCGCTCGACGACGAGGCGGGTGGCGACGGACTGGACCCGGCCGGCCGACAGCCGGGGCATGACCTTCTTCCACAGGACGGGAGAGACCTCGTAGCCGTAGAGGCGGTCGAGGATGCGGCGGGTCTCCTGGGCGTCGACCATCCGCTTGTTCAGCTCGCGCGGGTTGGCGACGGCCTGGCGGATGGCGTCCTTCGTGATCTCGTGGAAGACCATCCGGTGGACCGGGACCTTGGGCTTCAGGACCTCCAGGAGGTGCCACGCGATGGCCTCGCCCTCGCGGTCCTCATCGGTGGCGAGGTAGAGCTCGTCCGAGTCGGCCAGCTGCTCCTTGAGCTTCCTGACCTGGGACTTCTTGTCGGCGTTGATGACGTAGATCGGCTGGAAGTCGTGTTCGACGTCCACGCCGAGGCGGCGCACCTCGCCGGTGTACTTCTCGGGGACCTCCGCGGCCCCGTTCGGAAGGTCGCGGATGTGCCCGACGCTCGCCTCGACGACGTAGCCGGGGCCGAGGTAGCCCTTGATCGTCTTCGCCTTGGCAGGTGACTCGACGATGACGAGTCGGCGGCCGCCCTGCGCGGTCTCGCTAGTCGGGGACAACGTTCGCTCTTCTCTCCGGTCGACGCTCGGTGGCACGTGCGGTGCGGTGCGGGCCTCTCGGTGAAGCCTCGCCCGCGGGCACTGCGCCACGGTCTGTGGCGCTTCTGTCGCTGCGGAGTGTGACGGTACAACCCGCCCCCGTGTCAAACGGCGAAAGCCCGCAACGGCCACTCGAACGGTAACCCGACTTCTGGCATTCCTGCCGCCCGGAGTCCTCCCGAGCCCCGGAGGCCCCCGTTCCGCCTATAGATCGCCAGGGTTCGCCGTACCGCCTCGCGCAGGGGCCGCCACCGGTCAGATCCGGCCGAAGCACCACACCCCGAGGGCGAGGAACGCGGCGCCGAAGGCCGTCGCGAAAGTGACGGCCACCGCCGGGTTCACACCATGGGCGACCGGGGACCGGTGCCGCACCCGGGCTGCGGTCCACACCAGCAGTCCGGCCCCGAACACTGTGAACGCCGTGCCCGCGAAGATGGCTGGTCCGCTCTCCATGCCCCGCACCCCGTTCCCTCCGTGATCCGCGTCATGGGCGCCGTCGGCCGCCGCACATGGCGGCGGGCGCGCGTCCCCCGAAGCCGAGGCTGGCACCTCCCGGCGTCGGGAGCGCGAATTGCAGGTGAACGACACGCCTGTCCCCACCCGGTCAGCCTGTCCGGCTACCGGGGGCCGGGCTCCGGGACCGGGCAGCCCCGCGGTCCCAGGTGCCCGGGCTCCTGGGGCACCGCCGGGACCCGAGGGGCCGGGCGGGCGAGGACCCGGCCCGGCTTGCCCGACTGCCCGGTTCCGACCTTGAGGCCGCGGGCGGGGCGGGGGCCGAACACGGTGCCCGAGGGGGCGGGCCCGGGCGTCCGGTGCCTGAGGGGACGGGGGCATTGGGGCGCGGGGCCGGGTTGCGGCTCCCGGCGGAGTGACGGGCAGGCGGAGTGGAGGGCCCCGCTGCCCGGCGGGGCGCGGGCGGTCCCGGAGGCGGGCGGCCCGGCAGCGGGCGCGGGCGGTCCGGAGGCGGGCGGTCCGGAGGCGGGCGGCCCGCGCAGTTGGCCGCGGGGAGGCGACCGCCAGGCCAGGGCCAGTCGGGCGAGGCCCGGATGGGCGCCGCGAGTGCTGGATGCGCCGTCGCTGGGCTCGGCCTCCGATGGATCCCCGGAGGCCGACGGGCTGGGGTCGAGGGGACCGGGGCCGAGGAGACCAGGAGTGGTCGGGGCCCGGGGCCGTTCCGCCCGGCCGCCGGACCCCGATGCCGTGGCCCTCTCAGCACGCATCCCGGCGTCCGAGCCACCACGGGACGGGGCGGGCGGAGAGGTGGGCCCGACCGGCGGCCGGGGGCCGCGGCCCCCGGGGCACGGCGGTCAGGAGTCGGCCCCGGCACGCGGAGGGCCGGACGGCGAAGCGGTCAGGCGCCCTGGGACGCCGGGTTCGTGGGCTGGGGCGCCGGGATCAGAAAGCCCTCCTCCACCAGGAGGCGGATCGCCTGGGGCGTGCGGTCGCGCAGGACCACCGGGTCCTCGCCCATCAGCTGGGCGATCGCGTCCAGGATGCGGCCCGCCGTGAGCGTGCCGTCGCAGACCCCCGCGAAGCCCGCGCCGACCGTGTCGACCTTCGTGGCCCGCCGTATGCCGCGGTTCTGGCGCAGGATCACATGCTCCGGGTCCTCCGCCCCCGGCAGGCCGACCTGTTCCTGCACCACCTCCGGCGCGAGCACGAACCGGTCGGCCAGCAGGGCCGCGTCGTCCCGTACCCGCAGGTAGTCCTGCCGCGCGAAGTGCGCCAGGACCGTGTCGCCGAGCGGCTGCTCGACCGGGTGCGGCCACTCCTCGATGACGACCGACGGCGCCTCGGCGCCCGACTTGCGCAGCGTGATCCAGCCGAACCCGACCGCATGGGTCTTACGCGCCTCGAACTCGTCCAGCCACGCCTCGTACCGCGCCGCGTACTCCTCCGGAGCCTCGCGGTGGTCACCCGCGTCCCTGAGCCACAACTCCGCGTACTGCGTGACGTCCTGGACCTCCCGCTGAATGATCCACGCGTCGCAGCCGCGCGGCACCCACGCGCGGACCCGCTCCTTCCAGTCCTCCCCCTCGACGTGCTCCCAGTTGGCCAGAAACTGCGCGTACCCCCCTTCGTTGAGCCGCTCCCCGGACTGCTGGACGAGCGTGCGGCACAGGTCGTCACCGCTCATTCCCCCGTCGCGGTAGGTCAGCCGCGCCCCAGGTGAGATGACGAACGGCGGGTTGGACACGATCAGGTCGTACGTCGCCGAACCCACCGGCTCGAACAGAGAGCCGACCCGCAGATCGGCCTGCGACTCCCCGGAGAGGGCGAGCGTCAGCCGGGTGAACTCCAGCGCCCGCGGGTTCAGATCGGTCGCCGTCACCCGCGTGGCGTGCTGTGTGGCGTGCAGGGCCTGGATGCCGCTGCCCGTGCCGATGTCCAGCGCCGCCCCGACCGGTGTCCGTACGGTGATCCCGGCGAGCGTGGTGGACGCGCCGCCGACTCCCAGGACCACGCCCTCGCCCTTGCCGCCCGCCCCGCTCGCGCCGCCCACGGCGCAGCCCAGGTCCGAGACGATGTACCAGTCCTGACCCTGTGGCCCGCCGTACGGCCGGACGTCCACGGCGGCCCGTACGAACGCGTCCGTGTCCCCGGCCCGTATCACCCACCCGTCTTCAAGCGCCTCGTCCAGCGGAAGAGCCGCGCGCGCCCGCTCGACCGGCACCGACTGCTGGAGGAGGAAGAGCCGTACGAGCGTGTCCAGCACCCCGTCCCCGCGGGTGGCACGCAGGGCGGGCACCGTCTCGCTGCGGGCGAGGGCGGCGTAGGCCGACGCGCCGAGCCTCTCAAGCAGCCCGTCGGCGGTGAAACCGACGGCGAGGAAGGCCTCACGGAGGCGGTCGGCGTGGTCGGTCAGAGGAAGGCCGGTGATCTGGCTGGTCGTACTCACCTGCTCATTGTGACCGCCACCACCCGCAACGCACGAGACGGCCCGGCTTCCTGTGGACAACTTCCTGTGGACAGCCGGGCCATCACTCACACCTGCCGGGCCGAACGCCTACTCGGGCTTGCCGCTCGACGACGCAGACGCAGACACCGACGCAGAGGCCGAACCGGACGGCTTGGCCGCCGGCGACGACGCGCCCGCACCCGCAGCCGGGCTGGCCGACGCCGTCGGCACGGGGGACGGCGTGGCCCTCTGACAGCCGGGCTGCTTGGCCATCGCGTCGCGCAGCTCACCGGACTGCAGCTTGCCCAGCGCGTCCTGGTTCATCTTCTCGATCTTCTTCAGGCCGACCGCGACGTCCTGCAGCCCGTCAGCGAACTTCTGCTGGTCCTTGGGGTCCAGAGCGTCGACCTGCTTGCGCAGCCCCTCGTACGCCGTCGCCGTGGCGTTCAGCTCCTTGACCGCGTCCTTCTGAAGCTGCTCGCCGTTCTCGATCGGCGGGACACCGCCGCTCTCCACGGCCTTGGCCAGCGCCTTCTGCGTGTCCGCGATGTCCTGGAACGCCTTCGAGTCGGCCTTCTGGACCTCGGCGGGCTTGCTGTCCGCGTGGGTCGAGATGATGGCCTGCTGGGCATCGGCCCGCTTCTGGAACTGAGGTTGGGCCTGGTCACAGAACGCCTTCGCCCAGGCATCCACCTTGCCGTCGTCGCCGTCGTCGCTACAGCCCGACAGCGCGAGCACCAGCACCGCACCGCCGGACAGTGCGGCTGCAAGCTTCTTGTTCACCGGATTGGTCCCTTCCAAGGCTCTCGGCCCCGGAACATACACGCCAAGTGGGCGACACCCGCGTGTCGCGCGACCGTTCCGTAAGCTTTTGCAGCCATTCGCACCAAGAGAGACAAGGCTCACCCGCCCCTCACCCACCCCTCACACTCCCTTCTCCCTCACCCCCTCATCCGTACCGCACCGAGAGCCCGGCCGACCGCTCCACTTCACCGGGCCGCGATCACCGTCCCACTCTCAGCAGACCCTCTCCGGGTGGCGCGTCGTCATCGTCGTCGCCCCCGGCCACCGTCCGCCGCTTGGAGGCGTACACCGCCGCGACGATCACCGTGATCGCCACCGCCGCCACCACCGCCCGTACCCCGGGGCTCGCGTCGTCCCCGTAGCCGAACCGCACGACGGCGGGCGCGATCAGCAACGCCACCAGGTTCATGACCTTGAGCAGCGGGTTGATGGCCGGGCCCGCGGTGTCCTTGAACGGGTCCCCGACCGTGTCACCGATCACGGTGGCGGCGTGGGCGTCGCTGCCCTTGCCGCCGTGGTGGCCGTCCTCGACGAGCTTCTTGGCGTTGTCCCAGGCACCACCCGAGTTGGCCAGGAAGATCGCCATCAGGATGCCGGTACCGATGGCGCCCGCGAGGTACGCGCCGAGCGCCCCGACCCCGAGCGTGAACCCGACCGTGATCGGCGCCAGTACGGCGAGCAGACCCGGCGTGGCCAGCTCGCGCAGGGCGTCCCTGGTGCAGATGTCGACGACGCGCCCGTACTCCGGTTTCTCGCTGTAGTCCATGATCCCGGGGTGCTCCCGGAACTGGCGCCGCACCTCGTACACGACGGACCCGGCGGAGCGCGACACGGCGTTGATGGCCAGCCCGGAGAAGAGGAAGACGACGGCGGCGCCGAGGACCAGGCCGACGAGATTGTTGGGCTGGGAGATGTCCATGCTGAGCGTCAGCTCTGTGGCCTGGGCGCCGACGTCCGAGACGGCGGTGGCGATGGCGTCACGGTACGAGCCGAAGAGCGCGGAGGCCGCGAGGACGGCCGTGGCGATGGCGATGCCCTTGGTGATCGCCTTCGTGGTGTTGCCGACGGCGTCGAGGTCGGTGAGGACCTGGGCCCCGGCGCCCTGGACGTCGCCGGACATCTCCGCGATTCCCTGGGCGTTGTCCGACACCGGGCCGAACGTGTCCATGGCGACGATCACGCCGACGGTGGTGAGCAGCCCGGTTCCGGCCAGCGCTACGGCGAACAGTGCCAGCATGATCGACGTACCGCCCAGCAGGAACGCCCCGTACACGGCGAGCCCGATCAGCAGGGCGGTGTAGACGGCGGACTCGAGGCCGAGGGAGACGCCTGCCAGGATCACGGTGGCCGGCCCGGTCAGGGAGGACTTGCCGATGTCCCGCACGGGGCGTCGGCCGGGTTCGGTGAAGTAGCCCGTGAGCTGCTGGATCAGCGCCGCCAGGACGATCCCGAGAGCGACCGCGACGAGGGCGAGCACCCGCGGGTCGCCGGCGTGGGTCCGTACGGCCTCGTCGCTGACCCCCGCCAGCTCGGCGTACGAGGAGGGCAGGTAGACGAAGGCGGCGACGGCGACGAGGGCGAGTGAGATCACGGCGGAGAGGAAGAAGCCACGGTTGACGGCGCTCATCCCGCTGCGGTCGGCACGGCGCGGCGCGACCGCGAACACGCCGATCATCGCGGTGACGACACCGATCGCCGGGACCATCAGAGGAAAGGCGAGCCCGAGGTCCCCGAAGGCCGCCTTGCCGAGGATCAGCGCGGCGACGAGCGTCACGGCGTACGACTCGAAGAGGTCGGCGGCCATCCCGGCGCAGTCGCCCACGTTGTCACCGACGTTGTCGGCGATGGTCGCGGCGTTGCGCGGGTCGTCCTCGGGGATGCCCTTCTCGACCTTGCCGACGAGGTCGGCACCGACGTCGGCGGCCTTGGTGAAGATGCCGCCGCCGACCCTCATGAACATGGCGATGAGCGCGGCGCCCAGCCCGAAGCCCTCCAGGACCTTGGGCGCGTCGGCCGCGTAGACGAGGACGACGCAGGACGCCCCGAGCAGACCGAGACCGACGGTGAACATGCCGACGACGCCACCGGTCCGGAAGGCGATCTTCATGGCCTTGTGCGCGACGTCCGTCAGGTCCCTCTCCGGCTCCCCGGGGCCCGGCGTGGCTTCGCGCGCGGCAGCGGCGACCCGCACATTGCTGCGGACGGCGAGCCGCATACCGATGTATCCGGTGACGGCGGAGAAAAGCGCGCCGACGAGGAAGAAGAGCGAACGCCCCGCACGCTGCGACCAGTTGTCGGCAGGCAGCAGCATCAGAAGGAAGAACACGACGACGGCGAAGACCGCGATCGTGCGCAACTGCCGGGACAGATAGGCGTTCGCGCCCTCCTGCACGGCTGCCGCGATCTTCTTCATCCGGTCGGTGCCCTCGCCCGCGGCGAGCACCTGCCGCACCAGCACCTGGGCGACCACCAGGGCGAGCAGCGCCACCCCCGCGATGACGATCACGATGATCCGGTTCTCGGAGGTGAGCACCGCGGCGGCGAGAGACGACACGCTTCAAAGAATCAGCCGTGATGCACAGCTCGGCAAACGGGCGGACGAGCGGGATACACCCGAAAGCGGTACCGGCGCGGACGGGGTGACTCCGGGCGGAAGATCTGAGGAATACCCGGAAGAAATCCGCATTCGGCCACTCGGAAACAAGAAGAACCTGCTCAGCAAGGCATCGGCGGGTCTTCGACGGGATTACCTGCAAGGGTTCTCCGCCAGCCGGGAACGGTCACCGGCGCTCGGTGGAACCCGTCCTGGGCCAGCTCATCCGAATGACACCGCCCCGGTCCCCGGCGGACACCTCCACATCGTCGACGAGTCCGCTGATCACCGCGAGCCCCATCTCGTCCTCCCCCTCCGCGTCGTCAGCGTCCGCGTGCGGGACGCCCTCGCGCGCACCCGGGACCCCGGCGGGGCCGCCCGCGTCGGCGGTCGTGCCGCCGGCCACGGTCCCCGGGCCGGGCACCTCGTCCCCGACCTCGATGGAGAAGGTCTTCTCCTCCTCGGTCAGCAGGACACGGACGGGGGCGGTGATGTGGTTGCTGCGGTGCAGCCCGACGGCCCGGGAGCAGGCCTCACCGACGGCGAGCCGGACCTCGTCCAGCACGGCTTCGTCGACCCCGGCCATGCGCGCCACGGCCGCCGCCACCAGCCGGGCGGTCCTGACGTGCTCGGGCTGGGCACTGATGCGGAGTTCCACGGTGGCCATGCTGTCCCCCTCGGGCTTACGAGCGTGGTTCTCGGAGGACCGGGCCGGGCACCCGGCGCCTCCGCCGTTTCTCCGGACCCCCGGGAGCGCCCGGAGCGTCCGGCTGACCTTCCGGTCACCCGGGCGTGGAGCCGATCTGCCGGGCACCGCGGCCGAGCCCGCAGGCCTGACGATACGAAGCGACCCGGGTGTGGGGCCTGTACGGCCCCTTTCGGGCCACGGCGGACGACCCTGCCTGCCCCGAACCCGAGGATCCTGAGCCAGAGGCTCAGGGCCGAGGGCCCGGGACGCAACGACGACTGCCGTCGGCCGACCTGGTGGCCGCCGATCACACGAGGCCCACGGGCCGCGCCACAGCAGCACCGTCGCCCCGGCCCACCGGCCGGTCGCCCGGCCAGCGCGGCCGCCGGGCATCCAGAGGGTGAACGGCGCACCGAAGGGACCGCCCGACGGACCGGCCGACCGAGTCACGCCGACCGGGGTCGGTCACCCCGGCCGGACGGAGCCGATCAGGTCGGTCAGTCGGTGGCCGCGACAGCCTCGTCGACGGTCGTGTGAATCGGGAACACCTTGGTCAGGCCCGTGATCCGGAAGATGCTTGAGAATGCGCTCCTGGTTGCACACCAGGCGGAGCGAACCCTCATGGGCACGAACACGCTTCAGACCGCCCACGAGCACGCCGAGGCCGGTCGAGTCGAGGAAGTCCACGCCCTCCATGTCGACGACCAGGTGGTAGCTGCCGTCGTTCACCAGCTCGACCAACTGCTCGCGCAGCTTGGGCGCGGTATACACATCAATCTCGCCACCGACCTCGACGACCGTGCGGTCGCCGCCAGGACCGGACACATTGCGAGTCGACAGGGACAGGTCCACGGATCCTCCAGCACCTTGCTATCGAGCGGTCGCCCCCCGGGGTTCCCCGACGGAGCCTGGGGACGGTTCGCCAGCCGCGATGGCATTCAATCACTTACCAGCAGGCATGCACGACGCCTTGGGAGCATTGTCCGTCATGCCAGTGACACACTCGGTGCCGATGGCCAGGAATCAGCGCCCCAGTCGCCCCGCCGAGAGCGGGGTGAGCCACCCCTCCCCCGGCACCGTCCTCGACCGGCTCACCGCGGGTGCGAACCGGGCTGCGCGCATCACTCATACGGAGCACCTGCCCCCGAGAGAGGGACGGCATGCCCTCTGGCCCGATCGCATCCGACCAGAAGTGATCAACGCCATTCACCGGGCGGGGATCGACCACCCGTGGGCCCATCAGGCGGCTGCCGCCGAGCACGCCCTGGACGGCGAGTCCGTGGTCATCGCCACCGGCACGGCCTCCGGCAAGTCACTCGCCTATCTCTCCCCCGTCCTGTCCACGCTGCTGGACGGCTCCGAGGCACCCAACGGCCGGGGCACGACCGCGCTGTACCTGGCCCCGACGAAGGCGCTCGCCGCCGACCAGCGGCGCGCCGTGAAGGACCTCGCCGCCCCGCTGGGCACCCGGATCCGCCCGGCCGTGTACGACGGCGACACGCCCGTGGAGGAACGTGAGTGGGTCCGTCAGTACGCCAACTACGTGCTGACCAATCCCGACATGCTGCACCGGGGCATACTCCCGTCCCACCCGCGCTGGTCCTCCTTCCTGCGCGCGCTGCGGTTCGTCGTCGTCGACGAATGCCACACGTACCGCGGCGTGTTCGGCTCGCACGTCGCCCAGGTGCTGCGCCGCCTGCGCCGTCTGTGCGCCCGGTACGGGTCCGATCCCGTGTTCCTGCTCGCCTCGGCCACCGCCGCCGAGCCCGCAGCCGCCGCGGGCCGCCTCACCGGACTGCCCGTCCAGGAGGTGGCCGACGACGCCTCACCGCGCGGCGAGCTGGTCTTCGCACTCTGGGAACCGCCCCTCACCGAACTGCACGGCGAGCACGGTGCCCCGGTCCGCCGCACCGCCACCGCCGAGACCGCCGATCTGCTCACCGACCTGACCGTGCAGGGTGTACGCTCCGTCGCCTTCGTCCGCTCCCGGCGCGGCGCCGAGCTGATCTCGGTGATCGCCCAGGAACGCCTGGCCGAAGTCGACCGCTCCCTCGCCCGCCGGGTCGCCGCCTACCGGGGCGGCTACCTGCCGGAGGAGCGCCGTTCCCTGGAGCGGGCCCTGCACTCCGGCGAGCTGCTCGGCATGTCCGCGACCACCGCGCTGGAGCTGGGCATCGACGTGTCCGGCCTGGACGCGGTCCTGATCGCCGGGTACCCGGGCACTCGCGCCTCGCTGTGGCAGCAGGCGGGCCGCGCCGGCCGCTCGGGCCAGGGCGCCCTGGCCGTCCTGGTGGCCCGAGACGACCCGCTGGACACGTACCTGGTCCACCACCCGGAGGCACTGTTCCAGCGGCCCGTGGAGTCGACGGTGCTGGACCCGGACAACCCGTACGTCCTTGCCCCCCACCTGTGCGCGGCGGCGGCCGAGCTTCCCCTGACCGACAGCGACCTGGACCTGTTCGGCCCGGCTGCCCCCGCCCTGCTGCCCCAGCTCGAGGCCGCCCGCCTGCTGCGGCAGCGAGCCTCCGGCTGGTACTGGACGCGCCGGGAGCGTGCCGCCGACCTCACCGACATCCGGGGCGAGGGCGGCAGCCCCGTACGGGTCGTGGAGGCGGCCACCGGGCGGCTGCTCGGCACGGTCGACGCGTCCGCCGCGCACGCCACGGTCCACGAAGGCGCCGTGCACCTCCATCAGGGCCGCACCTATCTCGTACGGGAACTGGACCTCAAGGATTCGGTCGCACTGGTCGAGGAAGCCACCCCGCCCTATTCGACCACCGCCCGTGACACCACCTCCATCTCTGTTCTGGACACCGACACCACGGTCCCCTGGGGGGAAGGCCGGCTCTGCTACGGCTCTGTCGAGGTCACCAACCAGGTCGTCTCCTTCCTTCGTCGTCGTCTCATCACAGGCGAGGTCCTGGGCGAGACCAAACTGGACCTCCCGCCGCGCACCCTGCGCACCCGTGCCGTGTGGTGGACGGTCACCGAGGACCAGCTGGACGCCGCCCGTGTGAACCCGGAGCAGCTGGGTGGCGCGCTGCACGCCGCCGAGCACGCCTCGATCGGGCTCCTGCCGCTGTTCGCCACGTGCGACCGCTGGGACATCGGCGGTGTGTCCGTGCCGCTCCACCCGGACACCCTGTTGCCGACCGTGTTCGTGTACGACGGCCACCCCGGGGGCGCCGGCTTCGCGGAGCGCGCCTTCCACACCGCCCGCGCCTGGCTCACCGCCACCCGCGAGGCCATCGCGTCCTGCGAGTGCGACGCGGGCTGCCCGTCCTGCATCCAGTCCCCGAAGTGCGGCAACGGCAACGACCCCCTGCACAAGCGAGGCGCCGTCCGTCTCCTCACCGAACTCCTCCGGGGCGCTCCGGAGGATCCCTCGTCGGGAGACTGAGCGCGCGGCGAATGCCGCGACACGTGCTCCACTCCGGATCTCGCATCTCAACGCCTGGACGGCACTCGCCTTCGATCGCCGGACGGGGCAAGTTGGAGTTCCGATACGAGGTCAGGGCGCCGGAGGCCCCGGACCATGCGTCTCCATGGCCGGTGGGCCGGCCCTTGCCCGGCCGTGCACGGTGTACGGGCCGAGCCGGACGCGCGCCGTCACCTCAGCGATCTCCCCGCGCACAGCGCACCGGACCAGGTCGGCGCGCTGTGCCCCGGCGACCCGGGCGGCGGCCTCACAGGCCGGGCCCTCCCCCTCCAGTGCCCGGTCGGCCGCGGCGAGGGCGGCCAGGTCGGCTGCTCCGCCCGCTCGGTGCCGAGCGGCCACCGCCTGCCCCAGGCCCAGCACCGCCGCGAAGACGCAGCACAGCGCTCCCGCGGTGACCGCCGCCCACACTGTGGCCGACCCCCGGTCCCTCCGCCACCGGGTTTGCCCGACCGGCCGACGCCACCGGGTCTGCCGGGCCCGCCAGGGCCTCCCCTTCCACCACGTCGGCCGGAGCCATCGGCTCCGTGGGGCCTGCCCCGGGAAGCCCGCGTTCACGAGGTCACCGCCAGGTCCGTGCCCACCGTGTCCTCCGCCAGGGCCACCGCCTCCGACCGGAGTGTCAGCGTCCAGGAGACCGGACCCGGTGCCGGAGCCTCCACGCGCACCCGCCACAGGTCCCCGTCCCGCCGCAGATCGACCCGCGCTCCCTCCGGGGCCGCAGCTTGAGCCGCGTCCACCACCGCCCCCTCGGGCTCCGACCGCGCCGCCGCCCGCGCCCCGGCTCTGGCCGCGTCCACGCACTGGAGGTGCGCAGCCGCGGCGGCCAGGCCCCACAGCAGCACCAGAGCGAACACCAGCAGCGCCGGAACGGCCATGGCCGCCTCCGCCGTGACAGATCCCCGGTCTGCCGCCGGGCGGCACCGCCCCCGACTCGCGTGGTCGACCTCAGAACGGAGCATCGAGCGCCCTGCCGATCACCCCTTGAACCCCGGCCGATACGGCGTCGCTCGTCACGACCTTGTACAGGACCGCCGCGAACGCACAGGCTGCGATGGTGCCCATGGCGTACTCGGCCGTGTTCATCCCCGCGTCGTTCCTCCAGGCGCCCGCCACTCCGCGCAACGCCTCCCGGGCCCGGCCCCAACGGCCCCGTGCCCACAGCCGTGTTTCCCTCACATACCGCCACATGACAGCTCCCTTGTCTCATATGTCCCGTACCGTTCGTGCTCCGTTCACAGGAGCCGGGTCGCCAGTCCGATCACGACCGGCGCCACCCCTACCGCCAGGAAGGCCGGCAGGAAGCACAGCCCCACAGGGGCGGTGATCAGCACCTGAGCCCGCTGGGCCCGGGCCGTCGCCGTTCTCGCCCGGTCGGCCCTGAGCCCGGCGGCCAGCCCGGCCACGGGTCCGGCGGCCGGAGCACCTGACGCGCCCGCCCGTTCCAGACAGCGGGCCAGCGGCCGCGCCCCCGGCAGCTCCCCGAACCGGCCCCAGGTCTCCACGGGGTCACCCCCCAGCGCCAGCTCGGCCGCCGCCCTTGTCAGGCGGTCGCCCACGGGGCCGCCCAGCGATCTGCCCACCGCCTCGGCGGCCTCGCGGGGCCCCGCCCCGGCGGACAGGCACGCCGCGAGGAGTTCCGCCGCGAGCGGCAGCCTCCGTTCCGCCTCCAGACGGGCGGCGTCGGGGCGCGGGCGCCGCTGCCAGCGCCGTACACCCAGAGCCCCGGCGGCACCGGTCACGCAGCCCAGGAAGCCCCCGAACAGGGCCCACCCGAGGACCAGCGCCACCGTCGGCCCCAGCCACCGTGCGGACCGCGCCGACGGCACACGCCACCTCCACCGCCCCCGCTCGGCCACCCGCCCGCGGGACGCAAGCCCTCTCAGCCGTGTGCGGGCATGTCGCACCCGACGCTCGCGCTCCAGAGACCGGACCGCCCACACGGCGACCACAAGAAGCACGACCCACCACACCTGATGGCCGGACTCGCCGCTCATGTCCCCTCACCGGCCCGCACGATCCGCCCCGCCCACCACAGGCCTGCGGCCTCCAGCGCCACGCCGAGCGCCAGGCAGACCAGACCCGCGGGCGTGTGCAGCAGCACTCTCAGAGGCTGCGCGCCGAGCGCCGCCCCCATCCCGAGCCCCGCGAGGGGAAGCACCGCGAGCAGCACGACTGTCGCCCAGGTACCGGACAACTGGGCTCGCAGCCGCTCCCGTTGCTCACGGCGGTCCCGCAGCGCGTCCTCCAGCCGCTGCAGCCCGGCGGCCAGACCCGCGCCGCCGTCGACGGCCACCTGCCAGCACGCCGCCAGCCCGGCCAGGCCGTCCGCACCGTCCCCACGAGCGGCCCGGCGCAGCGCCCCCGGCACATCGCCGCCGAAGCGCGCGGCCGCCAGGACCGCGGCCTCCTCGGTACCCAGCGCTCCCGTTGCGCGGGCCCCGAACCGCAGCGCCGCGCCGGGCTGGGCGCCGGCCCTCAGCTCACCCGCGACCGCCCCGCACAGGGCGATCACCGCGCCCTCCCGCCGGTCCCGTTCCCTGTGCCGCTCTCCGGCCCGCAGCCGCCGGCGCACCAGAGGCAGGGCGGCGGCACCCGCGAGCAGCGGCAGCAGTGACTCACCGAGCAGCGCGAGCGCCAGCGCCACAGCCAGGCACAGCCACTCGCGCCGCGCCCGGCCGCGCACCCGCGCCCATGCCGTTGAGCAGGCCCCAGCCAGGGCCCCGGGCCGGGGCCCGGCCGTCCCGGTTCGCGGCCCGCCGGGGCGTGCCCCCATCACCGTGCCTCCGGCGACGAGCATCCGTCCCCTGCGCGCGGCCCGGCTGTCCCCGGCACAGAGCCAGGCCAGCACTCCCGCACAGAACGCCGCCGCGTACAGCGGCTGTCCCGTCACCACGGCTCGCCCCCGAGAAGCGCCCGCAGCCGCTCCCAACCCGGTTCCCGTGCGAAGCCGTCAGGTGCCCAGCGCAGGGCGGGCACAGTGGCCACGAGGCCGTCAGGGCGACGCTCCAGGACGTGCACCTCGGCCACGCGGCGCCGCCCGTGCGGGGTTCGCACCAGGTGCACCACGGTGGAGAGGCCCGCCGCCAACTGGCTGTGCAGCGCTCCGCGATCAAGACCGGCGGCCATGCCCAGGGCCTCCAGCCGGGCCGGCACATCGGCGGCCGTGTTGGCGTGGACAGTGCCGGAGCCTCCTTCGTGACCCGTGTTCAGGGCGGCCAGCAGGTCGGCCACTTCCGCGCCTCTGACCTCCCCCACGACGAGCCGGTCCGGACGCATCCGCAACGCCTGGCGCACCAGGTCCTTGAGGGTCACGCTGCCCGCTCCCTCCTGGTTGGGCGGGCGGGCCTCAAGTCGCACCACGTGCGGGTGGTCCGGACGCAGTTCCGCCGAGTCCTCGGCCAGCACGATCCGCTCCCGCCGCCCCACGAGCCCGAGCATCGCGGAGAGCAGCGTTGTCTTGCCCGAGCCCGTGCCGCCACTGATCAGGTACGACACCCGGGACTCGACCAGCGCGCGCAGGAGCAGGTCACCACCCGGGGGCACGGTGCCCGCCGTGACGAGTTCGTCGAGGGTGAAGGCCCGGGGGCGCACCACCCGCAGCGACAGACAGGTGGAACCCACGGCGACCGGCGGCAGTACCGCGTGCATCCGTGTGCCGTCGGGCAGGCGGGCATCCGCCCAGGGACGCGCGTCGTCCAGGCGGCGGCCCGCCACGGCCGCGAGCCGCTGCGCCAGCCGACGGACGGCCGTCGCGTCCGGGAACGTGACGGCTGACAGCTCGAGCCCGTCGCCCCGGTCCACCCACACACGGTCGGGCGCCGATACGAGAACGTCGGTCACCGCCGGGTCGGCCAGCAGGCCCTCAAGAGGCCCGGTGCCTACCAGCTCGCCCCGCAACTGCGCGGTGACGCCGAGGACCTGGGCGTCACCGAGCAGTTTGCCCTGGGCCCGCAGCGCCGCCGCGACACCTGCGGGCGTCGGTTCCGTACCGCTCTCCGCAAGCCGCTGCCGTACGGCGTCGAGCAGCGCGGTGGTCATGAGGCACCGCCCCAGGCGATCCCGGCCGTGCTCTCGGCCATGGCCGCCCCGGTCCCGCAACCAGCTCCGGCTGCGCTCCCGGGTCCGGGCTCGGTACCGCTTCCGGCTCCGCGGTCCGCGAGCGCGCGCTTCCAGAAGGCCGTACAGAAACGGCCCAGGGGGCTGGACGCGCTGTCTCCGGGCGGCCGACCGTCGTCGAGTGCCGCCAGAAGCCGCGGCTCCGTGGGCAGTTCACCGGCGAGCGGCAGTCCCAGCGCGCGAGCCACCCATGTCTCGTCGATGCCGGCGGTATAGGGGCCGCGCGCGATGACCCGCAGGTCCCCGAGCACTGTCCCCGCCATCGCGGCCATCCGTTTGGCGGCCGCGATCGCGCGCAGCTCGCCGGGCACGACGAGCAGACCCATGTCGAGCTGGGCGAGCGCTTCCACGCTGACCTCGTCGATCCGCCGGGGCAGGTCCGCGAGCACGATGCCGCCACGCCGCCGGGCGGCGGCGAGCACGGACCGCATCGCCTCCGCCGGAACCGCCGCGGTGGTGCCCCGGTCCCAGCTCAGCACGCGCACCCCGTGGAGCAACGGCAGAGACTCCTCCAGGGCCGTACCGGCGACGCGTCCCTCGGCTGAGGCGAGTTCCGGCCACCGCGCCCCTTCGGCTTGCTCACCGCCGAGCAGGACGTCAAGGCCGCCGCCGAGAGGATCGCCGTCGACCAGTACCGTGCGCAGGCCGGTCCGCGCGGCACTGACGGCGAGGGCGCAGGCGAGGGTGGACGCTCCGGCCCCGCCCCGACCGCCCAGGACCCCGACGGTCAGTGCCTGCCGTCCCGCTCCCTCGGTCACGTCCGCGATGCGGCCGACGATCCGGCTCTCCGCGTCGGGAATACGCGAGACGTCGTCGGCTCCGATTTCCACCGCGCGCCGCCACAGATCCGGATCGTCCAGGTCGCGGGCGATCAGCAGGACGCCGTGTCTGCGGGTCATACCCCGGCAGCGGACGGCCGCGTCGGCCCCGACCAGCACCAGGGGCGCTGTGTCCCAGGCCGCCTTTCCGACGGGCGCCGAGTGGTGCACGTCCGGCTGCGCACCTGCCGCGGCCGACAGCCTGAGCAGGTCGTCGAGCAGCTCCGCGTCGTCCGTCACGATCAGCGGAGCGGCCCTGTGTCCCTCGACGAACGGTGTGCGGTCGTCGGCACCCGGCATGCCGTCCGGGTCGGTTGTGATGGTTCCGTTCATGGGTCCCGTCCCCCTCTTCCGTCTGCCGCGCCCGTCCGCGTGCGGAGCGCACAGGGAAGGGCGTGCCGTGTCCTCGGCCGTGTGCCGCCGCGGGGCGATGCCCGCACGCCGGGGCTGTCCGGAGATCAGTGATTCCCGGCGCTGCGGCCCAGCCGTTCGGAATCACGGTGACGGGGTTCCGGAAATAAAGTGGATCTTGGGCAAAAGCTGTGGACAACTCACCGCTTGTGAATATCCCCGTCGCCCATACCAGCGACTTCCGCTACGCAGCGCAGCGGCTACTCTGAGTGATGCACGCCTCAGGGCCGCGCATCCTGCCGACATCGGACGAAGGGGGCGGAGATGAACTCGGCACGCCACAAGCGGCAGATGAAAACCCCTCTGGACATGCGACGACCCCCGCCGGGGGGGAGAGCGGGGGTCGTCTTCTCCGGCCGGCTCGGGGGGGGGGGGAGGAGCCGGTCCGGGTTAGCACGGTCGCGAACGATCCGTGACTTCCATGGTGTACCCGAGAGCCCTCTCAGGCAAACCCACACACCTCAGCGTACGCCGAATGGCGGGCACCTATGCTCAGGCATGTGGAAAACCACTCCTCGCCCCGCACGGCAGCGTTCTTCGACCTGGACAAGACCGTCATTGCCAAGTCATCGACGCTGACCTTCAGCAAGTCCTTCTACCAGGGCGGTCTGATCAGCCGCCGCGCCGCACTGCGCACCGCGTACACGCAGTTCGTCTTCCTGGCGGGCGGCGCCGACCACGACCAGATGGAGCGGATGCGCGCGTATCTCTCCGGGCTCTGCAAGGGCTGGAACGTCCAGCAGGTCAGGGAACTGGTCGCGGAGACGCTGCACGATCTGATCGATCCGATCATCTACGACGAGGCCGCGTCGCTCATCGAGGAGCACCACGCGGCCGGCCGGGACGTGGTGATCGTGTCCACCTCGGGCGCCGAGGTGGTCGAGCCGATCGGGGAACTCCTGGGAGCGGATCGCGTGGTGGCCACCCGGATGGTCGTCGGTGACGACGGCTGCTACACGGGCGAGGTGGAGTACTACGCCTACGGCCCGACCAAGGCCGAGGCGGTCCGGGAGCTCGCCGCGTCCGAGGGGTACGACCTGGCGCGCTGCTACGCCTACAGTGACTCCGCCACCGACGTTCCGATGCTGGAGGCTGTCGGGTACCCGCACGCGGTCAACCCCGACCGCGCTCTGCGCCGCGAGGCCGCCGCCCGGGAATGGCCGACTCTCGTCTTCAGTCGTCCGGTACGACTCAAGCAGCGGCTGCCGTCGTTCTCGCTGCCCCCGCGCCCGGCCCTGGTGGCGGCGGCAGCAGTCGGCGCCGCGGCGGCGACGGCCGGACTGGTCTGGTATGCCAGCAGACGCAGGCATTCGGCGTCAGCGAAGGCGGCCGGAGCTGCGGGTGCAGTCGCCGCCGCGACCACCACTGCCCGGGGTACCCGCGTGTGCCCCTGAAAGCAAAGAACGCCGACCAGGGCTTTCCCATCCCGGCGCTCCGGAGTACAAAGGAGTTACGGCCCGCGAGACCGGAGGACATCCGAGAGGATCACCTGTTGAGCAAGAAGGCCCCACGGACCGAACCGCACAGAAGCTGAGCACCCACGCGACGTCGACCCGTCGATTACGGGCCAGCCGCACCAGGCGCCGGGCAAAGTTCCCCGCCTGATGGGCACATATCGAGGACGCTTGGTAACTCTGGCCGATGTGCCAGCGGCGGTGCCGTCTTCGGCACCGCCGCAACCCTGTCCGGCCACCGGATGCGGACGTCCAGCCGCGCTGGACGTCAGGCCGCGCCGCGCTGAAGCGCCTCACAGACGGCCGTCGACTCTCGAACGCCCAGCTCGACGGCCCGCCCGCAGTGCGCGATCCACTGGGCCATGCCCTCGGGCGTACCGGAGAGATAACCCCCGAACGCCGCGACGTAGGCGGCCCGCCCCAGTTCGGCATGGCCGACCTCGGCCGGACAGACGGCCTTGGGGTCGAGCCCGCTGCCGATCAGCACGATGCGCTCGGCCGTCCGCGCCACGAGGCCGTTGTACGAGGTGAAGGGACGCAGCGCGAGAATCTCGCCGTGCACCACCGCGGCCGTCACCAAGGCCGGGGCCGCGCTGCCCGTGACCACCAGACCGGCCAGACCGTCCAGTCGACCGGCCACCTCGGCGGCGCCGGGCAGCGGCGCCTCGACCAGCGGCTCGTCGACGTTCTCGCCGTCCTGGCGAGGCCTTCCCACCGAGTCGCCGGGATCCCCCACCGCCACCAGATGGAGCCGGGCCAGCACGCGCAGCGGCGACTGGCGCCAGATGGACAGCAGCTGCCCCGCCTCGGCACCCAGCCGCAGGGCGGCACCGACGGTCCTGGCCTCGGATTCGACACCGAAGTCGCTGCGCCTGCGCACCTCTTCGAGTGCCCAGTCGGCTCCGGAGAGCGCAGCCGAGGCGCGGGCGCCGCGCAGAGCGGCCTCGGAGGAGATCTCGTTGCTGCGGCGCCGCATCACGCGGTGTCCGTAGACCCGGTCCACAGCCTTGCGAACGGACTCGACGGCATCAGGCACACCCGGGAGCTCACCCAGGGTGGCCAGCGGGTCGGCGGCATGCGTACTCATAGGTAACGAGGCTACGCGCCCCTCTCTCGCCACAGCGCTCCCGAGTGGCCTTCTTCATAGAGACAACGTGACGCAGCCGACCCGCTACCCTAGGTGAACATGAAGATCGCTTTCGTTGGAAAGGGTGGGAGCGGCAAGACGACGCTGTCCTCACTCTTCATCCGCCGTCTGGCAGCGGCCGGAGCCCCCGTCGCCGCGATCGACGCGGACATCAACCAGCACCTGGGCGCCGCGCTCGGCCTGGACGAGGAGGAGGCGGCAGGGCTTCCCTCGATGGGTGCCCGGATGCCGCTGATCAAGGAGTATCTGCGAGGTACGAACCCCCGGATCGCCTCCGCCGACAGGATGATCAAGACGACTCCACCGGGCGAGGGGTCGCGGCTGCTCCGGGTCCGAGGGGACGATCCGGTCCACGCCGCGTGCGCGCGGACGATCCGGCTGGACGGCGGCGAGGCCGGACTGATGGTGACGGGGCCGTTCACCGAGGCCGATCTGGGTGTGGCCTGCTACCACTCGAAGGTCGGAGCGGTCGAGCTGTATCTGAACCACCTGGTGGACGGCGCGGACGAGTACGTGGTCGTCGACATGACAGCCGGCGCCGACTCGTTCGCCTCGGGGCTGTTCACCCGGTTCGACATGACGTACCTGGTGGCGGAGCCGACGCGGAAGGGAGTGTCCGTATACCGCCAGTACAAGGAGTACGCCCGGGACTTCGGCGTCCCCCTCCGGGTCGTCGGCAACAAGGTCCAGGGGCGGGACGACCTGGACTTCCTGCGTGGCGAGATCGGCGACGACCTGCTGACGACGGTGGGCCACTCGGACTGGGTGCGTGCCGCCGAGAAGGGCAGGCCGGCCCCGTTCGGTGCGGTGGAGCCGGAGGTCCACGCGGCCCTGGACGTACTGAAGGCCACGGTGGACGACACGTACGAGCAGCGCGACTGGGAGCGCTACACGCGGCAGATGGTGCACTTCCACCTCAGGAACGCACACAGCTGGGGCAGCGCGAAGGCGGGTGCCGACCTGGCCGAGCAGGTCGACCCCGCCTTCGTCCTGCGGGAGCCCGCGCCTCAGCTCTCCTGAGGACGCCGCGCCCCCGCGGCCACACCCGGCGCGGCGGAAGCGCCGGATCCGGCCTGAGGCCGGGGGGCGAGGAAGCTCGCCCAGCCCCCGGGCGGCGCCTCGCCCACCTTCAGGGTGCGCAGCTTCGCCAGCACCGCCGGGTCCTGGACATCCAGCCAGTCGGCCAGCTGCCGGAACGACACACAACGCACGTCAGCCTGGACGCAGACGTGCGCAATCGTTTCTTCAATGGCCCGCATGTACGTGCCACCGTTCCAGGACTCGAAGTGGTTCCCGATGATGAGCGGCGCACGGTTGCCCCGGTACGAGCGGTTGAAAGCCTGGATCAGCCCGTCGCGCATCTGGTTTCCCCAGTACCTGTGCATGGCCGGGTCGCCGTGGAGGGTCTTCCCCGACTGATTGACGGCGAAGTTGTAGTCCATGGACAGTGTCTCGAAGTCCCGACCCGGGATGGGGACGAGCTGCATGGACAGGTCCCACAGGCCCTCCTTCCTGCCGGGCCAGACCTGGTTGTTGACACCGCTGGTGTCGTAGCGCCAGCCCAGCTCCGCAGCGGCCTTCCTGAAGTTCTGCCGACCTTCGAGGCAGGGAGTCCGGGCGCCGATGAGTTCCTTGTCGTAGTCGAACGGCAGCGGTTTCTCGGCCACCAGGCCGGAGTTCGTTCTCCAGTTCTTCACGAAGGACTTGGCCTGGGCGATCTCGCTCTTCCAGTCCTCCACGGACCAGGTGCCGACACCGCGTTCCGGCCCGCAGAAGTGACCGTTGAAGTGGGTGCCGACCTCGTTTCCCTCCAGCCAGGCGGCGCGCAGCTCCCGCACGGTGTCGCGGATGCCCTCGATGTCGTTGAAGCCGATGTCGGAGGCGCCCTGGCGGTGGCCTGGCGGGTTGTAGAGGGATGCCTTCTCCTCCGGCAGCACGTACACGCCGCTGAGGAAGTACGTCATGGTGACCCCGTATTTCCTGGCGACACCGCGGAAGTGCGAGAAGAGCTTCTGGCTGTCCTCACCGGCGCCGTCCCAGGAGAAGACGACGAACTGAGGCGGCCGCTGACCGGGTTTCAGCCGCTCCGGGCTGCTCAGCCCCGGCTGGGGTCCGGTGAACGACGTCGAGCCGTCACCGATGAGGCGGACGGGGTTCTTCACAGCGCCCTTGGGAGGCCCTGCCGCCTCGCCGGGCCCCAGGGCGCCCTCGCTGTTCCGGGCGCTGCCGGAGTCCGCGCATCCGGCGAGCCCTCCGATCAGCGCTGCCGCGACAGCGCTGACGGTAATCCTCTTCCTGACGGCCGTCATCGACCCGCCCTCCTGTACTTCGGGTGCCTGTGCCGGGCCGTCAACGTCGCATCACGGCGGGAGGCTCGGCGGTATGCCGTGCTGGAAAAAATTACTAATCACCTCTATAGGTGAACCTCTGAACCATTTGCACCGAATGTAATGCCGATCTCTTTACTCTCCATTACGATTCATTTACCGAGAGTTGACAATCCCATCAGTTGACGTCGCCCGGCGGTGATCGGCTCCGCCCGCGACCGCACCTCGGAGGAGATGGGCACCATGACCGCTTGCGTTCCCCACCACACGAAGAGCGCCGACCGTCCGGCCGAGCCCCGGGAGCATGGACCGCCGCCCGCGCGGCAACGCCGGTTCCGGGTCGCCGGGGCCGATGTGTCGGCCTCGATCTCCGTGTTCCTCATCGCGCTTCCCCTGTCTCTGGGCATCGCCCTGGCGACCGGTGCGCCGCTCCAGGCGGGGCTGGTGGCCGCCGCCGTCGGCGGCATCGTCGTCGGGCGGCTCGGCGGCGCGCCGCTTCAGGTGAGCGGACCTGCGGCGGGGCTGACGGTCGTGACGGCCGAACTGATCCAGCGGTACGGATGGCGTACGACCTGTGCCATCACGGTCCTGGCCGGGATCACCCAACTGGCGCTGTCGACCCTCCGGGTGGCCAGGTCGGCACTCGCGGTGTCCCCCGCCATCGTGCACGGCATGCTGGCCGGCATCGGCGTGACCATCGCCCTGGCCCAGCTCCACATCGTGCTGGGCGGCACGCCCCAGAGCTCCGCGGTGGACAACGTCCTCGAACTGCCCGCCCAGTTGATCGATCCGCACCTGGCAGCTCTGTCGGTAAGCGCTCTGACCGTCCTCGTGCTCCTGGCCTGGCCCCGGATCCCTGGCCGCGTCGGACGGCTCGCCCGCAAGATTCCCGCCGCGCTCGCCGCCGTGGCGGCAGCCAGCGTCACAGCCCTGTCGTTCGGGCTGCCGGTGCCGCGTGTGGACCTGCCCTCCTGGAGCAGTCACGCGCTGCCGGGCCTCCCCGAGGGCCCCGCGCTGGGGATCGCGGCAGGGGTCCTGACCATCATGCTGGTGACCAGCGTCCAGTCGCTGCTGTCAGCCGTGGCCATCGACAAGCTCGTGACGAGCCGCAAGGGTTCCGGAGCTGCCGCGCCACGGTCGAACCTCGACCGGGAGCTCGCCGGCCTGGGTACCGCGAACATCGCCTCCGGAGCCCTCGGCGGACTCCCCGTGGCAGGCGTCGCGGTTCGGAGCGTGGCGAACGTGACAGCCGGAGCAGTGAGCCGCAACTCGGCCATCCTCCATGGCATCTGGGTGACACTCGCAGCGTTTCTGTTCGTCCCCCTGATCAATCGGATCCCGCTGCCGTCCCTGGCGGCGCTCGTCATGGTCGTCGGCATCCAGATGGTGAGCATCACTCACATCCGCAGCGTCACCCGGCATCGCGAAGCACTCGTCTACGCAGCGACCCTCGGCGGTGTCGTGCTGATCGGGGTTCTCCAGGGCGTGGCCATCGGCATTCTCGTGGCCGTCGCCGTCGCACTCAACCGGCTGGCCAGGACGCGGATCACCCGGGAGACGCGTGACGGTGCCGAGCATGTACGGGTGCGCGGACAGCTGACGTTCCTGGCCGTACCGCGGCTGAGCCGGGTGCTGCACCAGGTGCCGGAGGGCACCGATGCGGTGATCGAGCTGGACGGGTCGTTCATGGACCACGCCGCCTATGAGGCATTGCACGACTGGCAGGTGGCACACCGGATGCGCGGGGGAACGGTGCGGCTGACCGGCCGGTCCGGGAGCCGGATCACGGACCCCGCCTCCGGAGCGCACAGCTGCTGCCGCCCGTGGACTGCGTGGCGGAACCACCACTGCGGGGAGCATCCCGCTGTGCCTGAGCGCACGACGGGGCATCAGCTCGCCAGCGGGCTCAGCTCGTTCCAGCGGAACACTGCGCCGCTCGTGCGGGAGGAGCTGGCGAGACTCGCCCGGGAGGGGCAGCGCCCCTCGCAGCTCTTCCTGACCTGCGCCGACTCCCGGCTGGTCACCAGCATGATCACGGCCAGCGGGCCGGGCGACCTGTTCACCGTGCGGAATGTCGGGAACCTGGTGCCGCCGCCCGGTGAGGAGAGCGGGGACGACTCGGTGGCCGCGGCGATCGAGTACGCGGTGGAGGTACTCCGGGTCCGCTCCATCACGGTGTGCGGGCACTCCGGCTGCGGAGCCATGCAGGCCCTGCTGGCGAACCCGCCCTCGGCCGCACCGACACCGCTGGGGCGCTGGCTGCGACACGGGCAGCCGAGTCTGGAGCGGCTCAGAAGCGGGGAACAAGGATGGGCGCGCTTGTCCGGACGGCTGCCGGCGGACACGGTGGAGCAGCTGTGTCTCACGAACGTGGTGCAGCAGCTCGACAACCTGAGGGCCCATGAGTGCGTGGCACGGCGGCTGGCCGAGGGATCGCTGGAGCTGCACGGCATGTACTTCCACGTGGGCGAGGCGCAGGCGTACCTGCTGACAGGGGCGGGGGAGGTGAACGAACTGTTCCACCGCGTGACCCCGACGACGGACCGGCCGAGGGCAGAGGAGACAGCCAGCGCCTGACCGGCTCCGCCTGGTGGCGATGGATGCAGGACGCGGCGACAGCGATTCCCTCGACTGCGACCGGATCCGTCCGGTGCCGACCCCGATACGCCTGGACGACGGGCGCGGGTCCGATACGGTGCCCAGCGCATCTGGGACAGAGGCGACGTCTCATTTGCCGGGGCTGGGAGCACGGGGCCGCTGCGGTGTCCTGTCTGACCGGTGCCGCAGGCGCGCGACCATCTCGGTGGGCCGCATGCCGGAGCCGGGAGTCCGGTACGTGCCCAGGCTGCCGGGACGCCAGGTGGCCCGTGCTCGCGCGGACAAGCACCCACTGAGCGCGAGCCGGCCCACCACCTCACTCGCCGGGCGGGGTGACAGAGCGCGTCAGGCGGGCGCCGGGCCAGGCGCCCGCCTCGGGCCAGGCAGCGCCTCGCGAACGAGCCTGGTTCCGGGCCCGAGGGCACAGCGGCGCGAAGTACGGTCGTCGCACATGAGCAGGGCCGGCTCGGGCAGGTGCAGCACAGCCGCACCCCCGGGCGTCAGCCGACCACAGGCGCGGCGAGGGCGCGGCGCAGCCCAGACCCGGCAAGGGCGGGGCGCGGGCCAGCCCCGGGCAGCCACTGCTCGGGCCGGCATTTCGGGCTCGGGCCGGCACCTCGGGCTCGGGCCGGCTTCGGGCTCGGGTCCGCCCGCGTGGCGCCGCGGGGCCACGCGCAGCGCCGGCGCGGGCACAGACGGCACCGGCGCAGACGGCCCGGCACCACCACGCACGCGGCAGGCACAAAGCGGCAGCGTGTGGACGGCAGCGGCACGGGCGGCACCACTCGGCGTCAGCGTCGGCGCAGACGGCGCGGGCACAAAAGCCACCACGCGCGCGGCACCGGCCCCATCACAGGCGCGCGCCAGGACCGTCGGCGGCACCGGCGACACAGGCACCAGTGCGGCTCGGCTGTCGGCCGGCCGGGGAAGAGGCGCATCCCGCACGGTGGGCAGTCCAGGCGACGGACGGGCAGGGCGCACCCGTGTGCCCAAGAGGTGAACCTTCGGGAGGGGTGGGCCGTGATGGTGGGTGGACTCCGCCGTGGGGCCGAGTCCCCGACCGTACTGTTCGTCCGTGGCGTGCCCGGCCTGCCTCATCCCGGCCGCGTCCGCCTGTCCGCCTGTCCGCCTGTCCGTTCAATGGCCCGTGCACCTGCCCACCTGCCGACCTGCCTGCCCGCCCGGGACAGGTCCGGTCTGTTTGTCCCTGCTGTACCCGGGCCGGGCGGGATACGGGCTGCTCACCCGGGCTGTGACCGTTCCTGTGCCGGCCGGGCGTCCGCACCCGGCCCGGTCGGTCCGGGGCGTGCATGACCGGGATTCACCCATCGGGGCGAGAGGTCTAAACCAATAATCGGGAAGGCCTTGTCACTTGGGCGTCCGGCTGGTGAGCTATGGGCTGGGGCACAACGGACGCCCTGAGAATGGGAGATGTCGTGAGCAACGAGAGCCTGGCCAACCTCCTCAAGGAAGAGCGGCGGTTCGCTCCGCCTTCCG